>CAZEPW010000038.1:0-36416 GCA_964514215.1 uncultured Thioalkalispiraceae bacterium | reverse complement strand
AAGTTTTTTAAAAACAAGAAGTTAAATGGTGGCCGGAGGTGGAATCGAACCACCCACACGAGGATTTTCAGTCCACTGCTCTACCGACTGAGCTATCCGGCCATTTTGACACTTGTGGTTTGTGGTGTTTTAAATTAACTATAAAAAACAAAGTGTTAGGCTTTGAGCTAAAAACCACAATCTCAGAGAATAAATATTATCTGAGCGCCGTATTAGACAGGTCAAGCGCTCACAAGTCAAGGGTTTAGCGTTAATTTGTGGGGGCAATATAGCCATCGACTTTGGCTGAACCTTCACCAAAGAAGAATTTTTCCATTTCACCTTCGAGGAACTTTCGGTCTTCGGGCTTCATTGGGCTGAGTCGTTTTTCGTTCATGAGCATGGTTTGTTGGGCGAGCCATTGTTGCCAGGCTTCTTGGCTAACATTGTCAAAGATTCGTTGGCCGAGCTCACCGGGGTAGGGGCTGCGTTCTAAGCCTTGGGCTTGTTTTTTTAATAAAATGCACTCGACCATTCGTGACATGCTGTTACTCCAATTCATTAATGTGTATTAAAAAGCGTTTCTATCAGTGTTTTTACCGGTGCGGGTAGTCCAATTGTTTCCGGTTGGCGTGTGTTATACCAGACATGGGGGTGGTTTTCCATCACCATGCTGGATTGGTTTTGTGGCTGAATTTGTGCCAATTGTGGGCTGATATCGAGCTGATAATGGCTAAACTTGTGGTGAATTTTGGGCAGTGTGCGTGTTGTGGTGATGCTCAGCCCGAGGTTTTGTTGGCACCAGTGTGTCGGCTCTTGATCGCTAGGGCATTCTGGAAAACTCCAAAGGCTGCCCCAAATACCGGCGGGTGGGCGCTGGTAAAGTAAAATTTTACCGTCTTGTTCTAAAATCATCATGGTGGTGGATTTTATCGGGTAGTCTTTTTTGGGTTTTTTACCGGGGTAGTCTGTGGGGTTGCCTTGTGCAAAGGCTTTGCAGTGTGTGTTTAGAGGGCAAATGTCACAGTCGGGTTTGCTGCGAGTGCAGACTGTCGCGCCCAAATCCATGATGGCTTGGGTGTAATCTGCACAATTGGTTTTTGGGGTGAGCTGTTCTGATAATTGCCAGAGTGTATCGCTGACGGCCTTATTGCCATACCAGCCTTCGATAACATGATAGCGGGCGAGTACGCGTTTAACATTGCCATCGAGAATGGCGTGGGATTGATTTAATGCTTGTGCCAGAATCGCTGCTGCTGTTGAGCGACCAATACCGGGCAATGCGAGTACTTGTTCAAATTTAGTTGGAAACTGACCACCATGTTGTTCAACGATAAGCTGCGCGGCTTTATGCAAATTACGGCCACGGGCGTAATAACCTAAACCGGTCCAATGATGTAAAACTTCGTCTTGCTTGGCTTGCGCTAATGCTTCGATGTTTGAAAAGCGGTTCATGAAATTTTCAAAATACGGAATAACGGTACTGACTTGGGTTTGTTGTAGCATAATTTCAGACACCCAAACGCGGTATAAGGATCGGTTTTGTTGCCACGGCAGGTTGAAACGACCGTGTTTTTTGTACCAGTTTATTATTTTAGCACTAAATTGTATTTCACTCATGACGCTATTGTACGGTGAGATGCTTATTAGGTGAAGTTGTTATCGTGGATTAGCGCAAGCTTCTTAATTTGCCTTGTTTTATTAATCTGGATTTTATTAGTCGGGCGCGTTTGCTGGCTTGGGCGAGTTTTTCAAGTTCGTTTATGGTTTCTTGGCTTTCTTTTAAAAAAATATCGGTTAATATCCATGGCCCGATTAAAGGGGGGATCCAAAAATCTGGCTCAAAATCTGCAGCAAACACCACGCGGGTTTGATTGTTTTCAGCGAAGACTTGCCAGAGAATTTGGCCGGATACAAAATCACTTTTTGTTGGATCAAGGTGGATCATAATATAACCATTATCAAGCTCGGTGACGCGTTGATATTGCACTTGTTCGGTGCAAAAAAACAAGACACAGCCACTGGTGCTGACTTCGACTTCGTGTTTTTTGTCTTTGGAGTATTTTACGATGCTGCTAACGATGGTGTCGTTTAATTTGTGAATGTTTTTCAAATCGGCTAAATGCCGATACACATCATCTATTTCGGCATTAATCCGCATATCCACGCGAATAATGTAATGGTCATCATCTTCATCGACAAATGATGTGATGACTTCACCTGCAAGGCTATTACTAATGGTTAATGTTATTATTAATGTGCTAACTAAAAATTGAATACTATTCATTATTATTTAAATAAATTACCTAATTTCTTTTTAAGATCTTTTTCTAAGCGTTTTTTTAAATCTTGTTCTGCTTTTTTCTTTTTTTCAGTGAGTTTCTTTTTTTCGGCATCAACTTTATTTTTTACTGCTAGCTTGGCTTTTTGTTCGTGTAATTTGGTTAATTCGGCTAGCACTGCCCATTCGTTATATTGAATGTTATCAAATGGTCCGCTGATTGGAAATGGAATAGGGTGCTTGGTTAGTGGTTTTAATTGTCTGTCCACAAAGTCATTACCAATTTTTAAATCTTTTTGGAATATAATACGAGCATCATAGTTAATATAGCGTTTAACCAAATCGACATAACCTTTGCCATCGAGATTAACGTCGCGTGATTCGGTTATAAAATCACGATTATGTGCGATGCCGTTTTTAATTTGAAACGAACCTTTCATTACTTTAAAAACATCGGGGTTATCAAAACGTTGTTTTTCTTTAAATTCTTTTTTTATTAATTTGTAGCCTGATTTTTTAGCAAGGTAAACAGGGTTGAGGTATTTTATTTTTGAATTTTTAATATTAAACGCAACTGTACCATTTAGGTTTTTGGTTAGCGCTGAAATTTTTAAGCCTTTGGTTGTTAATTTCGCCGAAGCGTTGCCTTTGCCTGAAATATAATCTTCGCCCATAAAATCACTTACTAATGGCGCAAAGGATACTCCGGTAATTTTTTCATTTAAGGTTATCACTGGAATTTTTTTCTGGACATTGAGTGATATATTCCCTTGATATTGGCCACCATACATTTTTGCCGACATTGGGTTTAGCCGAATAGCACCATTTTTTGCGGTGACGTTTAGTTTAATATCACTTGATTTTAATTTTGAAACGATGGCCTTGCCCAAGCTAAAGCTGCCTTTAATATCCAAACTGCGTAATAATGCAACGGGGATTGGTAGGGGTTGTTCTTGGGGGTTAGCCAATGTGGGTGATGTTGTAGCAGATTTTTTTGCATTAGCGGCGGCCACTGGTGGCACTGGCGGTGGTAGATAACGGTCGACGTTGATTTCATTTAAATTTAAGGTGTAGCGCAGTTTAGGCTTAGTAAAATTAGTCAGCGCAATTTTACCGTTCAAGTTGCTGTCATCGAGTGTTAGTTTTAGTGTCGAAATTTTAATGCTATTCGGGGTGGCCGAAAAACGAATATCGAATTTGGTTTTTTCTAAAGCGCGGCTGTCAGCCATTTTAGGCAAGGTGATTTGCAGGCTGTTTAATAATGCTTTGGGATTAATGTCATTGCTTGATAATGTGCCGCTGGCTTTTAATTTGCTTAATATGTTATTGGCGGTGAGTGACACGTTTAATTTTACGCCCAAGCTGGCAATTTGCAATGTTGATATGGCGGCCGTTTCTGCTGTTAAATCGGCTTTAATTGAATCGGCCGTTAGCACCAGTTCAATATTATCGGGCTTTTGTATTTTTTGATTTAATTGTTGAATCAATTTAATGTTGCTTAATTCAATTTTTTGTTTTTCAATATTAAATGTTACTGTTGCTAATAATTTTGTTGAGCCCGAAATATCGGGTTGCTTGGCTTTAAATGAGAAATTAATATCAATGTTGCTTGGGGTATTGTTTGCAATAATGCCTGTGGTGAAATTAAAATCGTTTAACTGGTATTGTTGTCCAAGCTGTTTGTCTTGCCAATTGATGTTGGCATCGATTAATTCAATGCCGGCAATGGCGGGTAATATTAATGGTGTTTTGTCGCTTGGTGGTGTTTTTGCTGGGCTTGATTTGCGGTGAGATTTTTCGTTTGGTTTATTGCTGTTATTGCTCGCGGTTTTGGTGATTAAATCATCCCAGTTGCTAATGCCTTGTTTATTTTTTTCCAGTGACAGCGCAAGTCCGGCTAGCACAATTTTATCCACTTCAATCTTGCTGCTAAACAATGGCATTATCTTAATGCGCACATCGGCTGATTTTATTTCAGCAAAGGGTTTTTTGGAAAAACCGGGAGCGCTGCTGTTACTCAAGGATAATTGTCCAAGGCTTAGCCCTAGCCACGGAAAAACGCTGTAGTTTAAGTCACCGTTTATTGTTAATTGACGGCCGGTTTGTTCTTGCACCAGTTTGGTGATTTCGGGTTTGTAGTCGTTGGGATCAAAAATCATTGCGACAACCAGTGGCCCGGCAATGAGTAGTATTAGGATAAAGCCAACGGTGATACTGATTATTTTAATGGTTTTTTTCATGGTTTTTTCTGATTTTAACGTTAGTGTCAACGGGGTTTCGTTAAGCCCATCATTTTGAGGTTTTAACTCTGAATTCCGGGTTAGAACCATTACCGGAATGACGGTTATTTTAACGTTTGAGTTTTAAAAAATAGCCGTTATCGTGTCTCAATTCTTGGGCTTTGGCTTTGTAAGTGTAGCCAAGCTAGCTGAATTTAACATGAATAACTTTGTATCGTGTAGACTTATTTTACGTGGTTGTGTATTGGCGCGTTTAGTGTTGAGCTGTATTAAAATGGGTGGCTCGTTCCACCCAAAATACAATGATGTTATTGATACATCGCTTCTACTTGTTTGGCGTAGTTTTTAAGCACTATCGCGCGTTTTATTTTGAGTGTTGGGGTCATCATGCCGTTATCAATTGTCCACGGTTCAAGTAGCACGGTGAGCCGTCGAATTTTGGCATAACCGGGAAAGTCGCGTAGTTGCAAACTAATTTGTTTTAACAATACGGATTGCACCGCACGTGATTGAAATTCATCTGTCGTATTTTCAGCAATAGTAAATTTGTGAGCAAGCTCTTTAATGGTTTCAGGGTTTAAAACAATCAGTGCCGATAGATAAGAGCGGCCTTCGCCAATAATCAGCGCTTGTTCAAAATACGGGTGAATGGTGATAGCCGATTCCATGTCGGATGGCGGAACTTTTTCACCGTTTGATAACACCAAAATATCTTTGCTGCGACCGGTGATATAGATGTGTTCATTTTCAATTTTGACGATATCGCCAGTTTGTAACCAACCTTCTGAATTTAAAATTTCATTGGTGGCGGTTTCGTTATTCCAATAACCTAACATGTTGGCCGGGCTTTTAACGAGCAGTTGGTTATTATCATCGGTGCTAATTTCTATGCCGGGCAGCGGCATGCCGACACTGCTTGGATCGTTTTTATCGGCAGTATTGCCACTAATAATCGGGCTGGTTTCGGTCATGCCATAACCTTGGATGATATTCAGTCCCATGCTGATAAATACTTTCGCAACGGTCGGCGGTAAGGCGGCACCCCCACTGGCGATTAAGACTAGCTCGCCTCCGAGTCGTTGCCTTAGTTTTTTGGCGACGAGTTTATCGAGCATTGGCCATAAGCTTTGGCTTGGGCGCCAACTAGCTTTGCCTTGTTGCATTAAAAATCGGTGCCAACCGATGGCAATGGTTCGATTGAATAATATGCGTTTAACGGGCGATTGTTTATTTAAGTTTTGATATATTTTATCGTAGATGCGTTCAAAAATTCGTGGCACGGCGACTAGCACGTTAGGCTTTAAGTTGACCATGTCATCAGCGAGTGATTGAATCGAACGAGAATACGCCACCACGCCATCACACATCATTGGAATATAATAACCCACGGTGCGTTCAAACATATGGGATAGTGGTAAGAACGATAAAAATAATTGGTTTGGTTGTATATCAAATGTTTTTAACGCGGCTTCGGCATCAAATAGAATATTGTGATGGCTTAGCATCACGCCTTTTGGTTTTCCGGTGGTGCCCGAGGTGTAGACGATGGTTGCTAAATCCGTTGGTTTGCCTTGGCGCTGTTTTAATTCTGAAGGTTCATTTGAGAGCCAGTTATTGGCATAAAAAATAATGTTGTCGTCTGGGTCGGTGGTGATAAAGCTGGGGTTATCATCGATGATAATAACGCCTTTTAAATTTGCAACGCAATTGGGTTCGGCTTCTTTAATTTGTTGCCATTTAGAAACTTCTTGTACAAATAAGGCTTTGATGCCAGCATTTTGCAAGATGTAAGCGGCGTTATCTGGTCGATCATCAACATACAATGGTACAACTACCAGACCTAACCCTAATGCGGCATGTTCTATTGCAACCCATTCAGGGCAATTGCGTAATAATATTGCAATTGTGTCACCAGGCTTGAGAGTTAGCGTTTCGATTGATTGTTGCCACCGAGCAATAATTTCAGCCATTTCAGACCATGTTAAGTCCTGCCAGATTTTTGCATCACGTAAATAACGGCGATAGGCTGTTTTGTTAGGGCTTTGTTGCACTCTGGCTCTAAATAGGCCATCAAGGGTTTGGGCAGTATCAGCGGATATGTAATCTATGGTATTGTCCATATGATTGGTTGCACCTTTTTTCTTATTTTTAAGTTAAATAAATAGCTTGTTTAATGGGTTTAGTACAGCAACATCCTTGTTACAAGTCGGATGATAATGCTAATCTCACTAAACAGCTAGTTTTTTATTTTATATATTTCAGTGGTTTAGCTGATAGAACGACAATATATCGCGAATATTATTGGATATAAACAGTACAGGATTCCACATGAATATTACGGTTAATGGTGAAACGAAAAGTGTTAACTCAAATTATACTACCCAACAATTATTAGCAGACATGGGTTTTGCTGGAAAGCGGGTTGCAGTTGAGTTAAATCAGGAAATTGTGCCGCGTAGCAATTACGACCAAACTTTTATTGCAGATGGTGATAAAATTGAAATCGTTCGTGCCATTGGCGGTGGTTAGATGTGGGTACTCACCAACATCTGATAACATCAAATTTTTATATATTTTTAAATAGGATCAAGCAACAACATGAATACTGCAGCAACTGACATTACCTCAAAAACAAGTAACCATGATGATTCTCTGGTCATTGATGGCGTTTCTTATGCTTCACGTTTATTGGTTGGCTCGGGTAAATATAAAGATCTGACAGAAACAAAATTGGCAACCGAGGCCAGTGGTGCAGAGATTATTACCGTGGCCATTCGTCGAACCAACATTGGACAGGATCCAAATGAGCCTAATTTACTTGATGTCGTGCCAATGGATAAATATACCATCTTACCCAACACGGCGGGTTGTTATACTGCCGACGATGCGATTCGCACTTGCCGTTTAGCGCGGGAATTATTAGATGGCCACAATTTGGTAAAACTTGAAGTGTTGGGCGATCAAAAAACCTTGTTTCCGGATATCACAGAAACTTTAAAAGCCGCCCAAGTGTTGGTTGATGATGGTTTTAAAGT
The DNA here is from genome assembly GCA_964514215.1 of uncultured Thioalkalispiraceae bacterium. Lineage (GTDB taxonomy): Bacteria > Pseudomonadota > Gammaproteobacteria > UBA6429 > Thiohalophilaceae > CAYQUC01. Next base: position 28,881 of record CAZEPW010000038.1, on the reverse strand, counting down.
GATGGTGTATACCACCGATGATCCAATCACGGCGAAAAAATTAGAAGAAATAGGTTGTGTTGCCGTTATGCCATTGGCGGCACCGATTGGTTCAGGTTTGGGTATCCGAAACCCGTACAATATAAAATTAATTATCGAAAACGCCACGGTTCCGATTTTGGTTGATGCCGGTGTTGGCACTGCATCCGATGCGGCGCAAGCAATGGAGCTAGGGTGTGACGGGGTGCTAATGAACACAGCCATTGCCGGGGCGCAAAATCCAGTGTTGATGGCTTCAGCAATGAAAAAAGCCATTGAAGCAGGGCGTGAAGCCTATCTTGCTGGCCGGATGCCACGAAAATTATATGCCAGCGCATCATCACCGATTGATGGAACGTTTTTTTAGGCTGCGCCATTACTATTTTCTCTAGGTGCTGTTGTAGTTTTGTCGGTGTAATGGAATGACAGTAGAAAAAAATAAAGACGGTCGAATATTGCGGCGCATCAAAAGTTATGTGCGCCGTGAAGGCCGGCTTACTTCGTCACAGGCTCGTGCGATGCACGAGTTATATCCCAAGTTTGGAATAGAATATCAACCGCAACAGTTAGATCTTGTTGCCGAGTTTGGGCGTTCAGCCGATACTTTTATTGATATTGGTTTTGGCACTGGCACCAGTGTGGTGCACATGGCAGCGTTAAATCCCGAACATAATCATATTGGGGTTGAAGTGCATCGACCGGGTGTCGGTAGTTTATTATTGCAAGTTGAAAAAAATAATTACAAAAATGTACGCATAGTTTGTTATGACGTTATGGACGTGCTTAAAAATATGGTTCCTGATGAATCATTATCGGGTGCTTTTTTATTTTTCCCTGATCCTTGGCATAAACGCAAGCACCACAAGCGACGCTTAGTGCAGCCTGCATTCATTCAATTATTACGAAAAAAATTACAGTCTGGTGGTTTTTTTCACATGGCCACCGACTGGCAGCATTATGCACAGCACATGATGAAAGAAATGAATGTCGCTGAGGGTTTTAACAACCAAGCCGGGAAGAATAATTATTCAGAGCGACCGGACTATCGGCCAATCACAAAATTTGAACAACGCGGCCATCGTCTTGGTCATGGGGTGTGGGATTTAATTTTTACAAAAACCAATTAATATTTTATATTCAATTTATCCGTATGAAATAATCACAAAAACAGCTTTATATTTTTGCGTTGATTTTATTTCTGAGCAACATAATTGCTTATCTCAAGCTCAGGTTACTTTAAAGCTATTCAGTTTTCGGCCAAAGCCAAGCTGCCCCACGAACACCGCTCGAATCACCATACTGTGGAGCGACTAGTTTAGTCGCGACCTGATCAGAAAATACATACTCGTGCCAAAGTTTAGGCACATTAGTATATAGGCGCGTAACGTTTGACATACCGCCACCTAATACAATGACATCGGGATCAATTATATTAATAATACTTGCTAATGCTTTAGCCATTCGTCGTTCATAACGCTCTAGGCTGGCAAGGGCGCCTTTGTTATTTTGCTCGGCTGCGGTAATAATATCTGGCGACGATAGTGATTGACCGGTAATAAGTTGATGGTCGCGTTCAAAACCGGTGCCCGATAAGTAGGTTTCGATGCAATCTTGCTTGCCACAATAACACTCGGCAATAAGACGTTCATTATCGTCTGGCCACGGTAGTGGGTTATGTCCCCATTCACCGCCAATGGCATTAATGCCGGTGAGAATATTGCCATTAATAACAATACCACCACCGGTGCCCGTGCCGATAATAACACCAAACACGCAGTGTTCACCGGCCGCGGCACCGTCGGTTGCTTCCGACATCACAAAACAATTAGCATCATTGCTAATGCGAATTTCGCGGTTTAATTTATCCGATAAATCCGTTTGCAGTGCACGGCCAATTAACCAAGTGGAGTTGGCATTTTTAACGAAGCCCGTGGCCGGTGAAATGGCTCCGGGAATTCCCATTCCAACTGAGCCAGTGGCTGCGGTATGTTGTTCAATAGTATTAACCAATTCTACAACGGCTAGCACCGTTGCATCATAATCATATTGTGGTGTTGCAACACGTTTACGAAATAATTCTTTACCGTTATTATCAAGTGCAATACCTTCAATTTTAGTGCCGCCTAAATCAATTCCGATACGCATAGTGTTGTTATCCTGATTTTTATTTTAAATTAATTTTATATATTGTGTTTATCTGTAGTGTCGTTAATTATAGAGTCGCGTTATTGTTTAATAATTCAGTATCGTCATGTTGATAGGCTGGGCTGCAAATGCACAATAAGTGTAATGCTTGAGTGCCGATATTTTTGATACAGTGTGCCGTGCCCGGTAAAATACAAATGGAATCACCAACGTTAACTTCAAAATTATCTTGCGCTAAGGTCATCAAACCTGTGCCTTTAGTGATGTGATACATTTCTTCAGTGCGGTGGTGTTGGTGTAATAGTGTTTGGCTATTTATTGCGACAATGGCCTCTGCTAAGCTGGTTTTAGTAATGGCGTGGCTATTGGGGTGTAATAATTCACGTATTGTAGAATTATCTTTGGTCTCGAATGCTTTAATATCATCGTATTGTGTTCTAGCCGTTTTATTTTTATTAGCCATTTTCTTGTTCCGTTGTGAGGTTTAGTAAGTTGCCATCACTATCTGCTCTCACATTAAACATAATGGGTTGGCAGCAAACATAACAATCTTCAATATAATGTTGTGGTTCCACTGAACTATCAATAGAACAATCTACTTGAGTTTCAAAATTTTCGCCACAATAGGGGCAGAAAACGGTTGCAATAACGAGCATGACTCTAACCTAAGTTATCACTATTAATCTACGACAAAAAGCGCCATTACATCATTTAAATAACGTTTGCCAATTTCAGTTGTTTGGATTTTTTTGATGTCTCGGGTAATCCAGTTATTTTTTTCGGCTTCATTTAATGCTTTGTTTATTAAATTAATTTGACACCCGGTGTGGCGATTAAACGTTTCAATGTCAAAACCATCAGTTAAGCGCAATGCATTCATTATAAATTCTAGCCCAATATCGTGACGCGATAAAGTTGAAGTGCCGCCAATGTGTGAGCCAAGCATGACTTTTTCCATATATTCACGAGGATTTTTAACACGCCATTCACGGTTTATGGTTTGAAACTGCGCGTTACTGATTTTGCTATGGGCTCCGGCACCAATTCCTAAGTAATCACCAAAATTCCAATAATTTAAATTGTGTTTACATTGTTGTTTTTTAGTTGAGTAAGCAGAAATTTCATAATGCAAATAATTATGTTTAGCTAAAATTGCTTGACACTTTTCTTGCATTTGCCAACTATCATCGTCATCGGGCAATGTTGGTGGTGAATTAAAAAATAAAGTATTGGGTTCGATGGTTAGTTGATAATGTGAAATATGTTCGACTTGGGTATCCACTGCGGTTTGAATATCTGCTAGTGCTTGTTTTATTGATTGTTGTGGCAGACCATACATCAGGTCGAGATTGATGCTGTTAAAACCAGCTTGTTGTGCTGTTTCGATTGCGGTTAGTGCTTGAGAATTAGTGTGAATTCGACCGAGCGCCATTAGCTGAGTATCATTAAAACTTTGCACGCCAATGGATAAACGGTTTATACCGGCATGGTTAAATTCTCGAAATTTTTCGGTGTTTTCGCCAAAATCAAATGTTCCGGGGTTTGCTTCCATGGTTATTTCAACTTGCGGATGAATTGCTAATAGTGAACGTAGTTGTGCTAGTAGTCTATTCATTGATTCTGGTGAAAATAAACTGGGCGTGCCGCCACCCATAAAAACGGAATGAATTGAGCGTCCCCAAATTGCTGGTAGTGCAAGTTCAACATCTTTTAATAGGCAGTCAATATAGGCTTGTTCGTTAAAGTCAGATTTTTGTTGGTGTGAATTAAAATCACAATAGGGACATTTTTTAACACACCACGGAAAGTGAATGTAAAGCGATAATGGCGGAAGTGTCGTAAATTGAATCATTAGATCGAATACAAATAGTAATTATTTTTTAACGATGAGTGAGTCTACTTGATCTTTTAAATTAACAGCAGAGGCAAAAAAATGATTACTACTGCTTATATTGCTCATAATAAAATTTGGTGCTTTTATTGATTTAGAATAAACCAAGTGTGAACTGTATTCCGGTTTCCCAAGATAGTGGGTTAGATGAACCACTAAATTAATCGAACCGGCAGATAACAATGCGGCCAAAAATATTTTGTTTTTTGATAGTGTGCTACTAAAACTTAAATGGCCGTAAATGAGTGCAATGGTTAATACTAAGGTGCTTATTACTAAAATAAGCCACGAAAAATCCACCAGTGAAAAAGCAAATTCAATATTTTCACTGAGCACTTCAATAATGGTTAATGCAAATACCATGAGCGAAATGATTACGGCATGAAAAGTAAAGTAAAACCGATGTGTCATTATTTTACTGGCAATCGACCATAGTCCTGCCCACGCGGAGAACAATAAATACATCGCGACAACACTAAAAAAAATCGTTTTAATACTGGTTTTACCAATTTCGGCCAGATATTCATCGAATACTAAAATTAATCCGGTAAACAACCAAACAAATACAAACGAATAAAAATTGGTTGCTAACATGCTGAGTTTACTTGGGGTGCTACGTTGTAAGGCGGTTTCTTTAACCGGATAATTTAAACTTCTAAACCGTATGTCGGTGTGACCAATACGCACGCGTAGATTGTCATGAATGATTAAATTATCATGTTGTTTTAATGGCGCAACACTAAAAAGACCATTTTCAGAATTATTATCTTTGACGGTGAATATGTTATTGCTATTATTATCCAATTGCAGGTGAATTGGTGAAATGTAGGGGTCGTCTATAATGATATCATTATGATAAGCCCGGCCAATAGTGATGGGATATTTATCAATACGAATCCGTTGTCGCACCTTTCCAAAACGGTCGAGTATTTCAACAATAAATGGAATTTGCAGACTCAAGGATTGTTCCATTTAAATGCCTCCAAATAAGAATGAGCAAATGAAATGGCATTGTCATAACTGACACCCGATAGTGATAGCGTGGTTTGCAACGCATTATCATCACTGTTTAAGGTCATGGCATGTAGCACAACATCATATAAGCCAGCGAGTTTTTTATAGGTTCGTAAGCACAATGCCGTTTTAAATAATATTGAATTACTTTTTACAAAATTTGTTTGACAGCGAAATTCGGTCATATCGTCTTTGCGACCAGAAAATGAGTATTCGGGACCTGAAAAATAATGTTGTAGTAGTGCATGAAACTGATAGCGATTCATTTCTGTGCTGTGAATATAATAATGTGTGTATTTTATTTCACCGGTCTCAAACCCGCGGCTAATATAAATATTATTTTTGGTTGAACAGGTTCGGCTGCTGGATTGGTATGGACGATCGTTATCATCTGTCGAGTCGCCCCAGCAGGTAATATACGACGATAGTTTATCGGGCACGCTAAATTTTGCTAATTGGGTGGTTTTGATTGCAGCGTTATTTATTTTCTGCATGTATTGTTCTTGGTTTGTCAGCAATTGGCTGGTGACATCGTTAATAAAATCCTTGCTGATAGTTTGCTTTTTGATTAGTTCAGCAACGTATTTGGCTGGCACTAAAAAGCCAATTTGGTTGCCAGCAGTTGCAACATTAACGCCAATAATTTCGCCTTTATTGGTTATCGATGGACCACCACTCATGCCGGGGTTTATTGAACTGGTTAGTAATATTCTTTCATGCTCGGTGTCATCAGTAAAACCATTATAGGTGCCTTCAACAATGGTCATTCCGAGATCGTGCGGGTTTCCTAAAGAATAAATACGTTTGCCTTTTTTGGCGATTGACGATAGTAATTTTAAATAGGGTGTGTTGAGTTTGTTGTTTTCAATTTTTAATAATGCCAAATCATGAATAACATCAACGTTAATTAAGATAGCGGCTATTGCTAGCTCCTCGCTGTTTTCAACTTCAATTCGATATTGTTCTGGTCGATAAATTACGCGTTCAATAACGTGGTAGTTGGTGACAATAAATCCACTGTTATTAATATAAAATCCACTGCCGATAGTCGATTTTGCAGCAGTGGATTTATCAATAATTCTTATTTGTAGTAAACGGTTTTTATATTCTTTGAAAACATCTTGGGTAGAAGCAGTACTAATGGTTGCTATTGATAAGCTAAGGAGAATTAAAAAATACTGCATTATTGGTTTAGCGCAGTTTGTCATTTATTGTTGGCCTAAGAACTGAATTAATTTTTTAAGTGCTTGGCCTCGGTGTGATAAGCTATTTTTAATCTCGGGTGTTAACTGTGCCGAGGTGCACTTATGTTGTGTGACATAAAATATGGGGTCGTATCCAAAACCATTTTCACCCATTGGGGTTTCAGTGATAACACCTTGCCAAGTTCCTTGGGCTATAAAGGGGGTTGGGTCGTCGGCATGTCGCATAAAAACCATTAAGCATTGAAAGCGCGCGAGTCGTTGCGCCGCTGGTACATCTTTTAGCGCCAGCAGCATTTTGTCTAGGTTTTGTTGATCACTCGCACCCATACCAGAGTAACGTGCTGAATAGATTCCGGGAGCGCCTTTTAGATAATCAACTTCGATTCCGGAATCATCTGCAATAGCGGGCAAGCCGGTGAGTTTGGCCGCATGGCGTGCTTTTAAAATAGCATTTTCAACGAAGGTGAGGCCGGTTTCATCGGCATCCGGAACATTAAAATCAGACTGAGGCACAACCTGTAATTCAAATTCGGCGACCATTTGTGAAATTTCGCGAACCTTACCTTGGTTATTACTCGCGAGTACTATTTTAGTAAACTGGGTGTTTGTCATGTTAGCTCAATTTAGTTTGCTAAGGCTTGTGTTTGTTTTTCAATTAATTCAGAGATGCCTTTTTTTGCAACGGCTAATAATTTGCTAAGCTCGTCTTCGCTAAAAGCAGCTCCTTCGGCTGTGCCTTGTATTTCGATAAAATTGTTGTCGTTGTTCATGATAACATTCATATCCGTTTCACAATTTGAGTCTTCATCATAATCTAAATCAAGCACGGCTTCACCATTATAAATGCCGACTGAAATTGCTGCAATATGATTAATTATTGGATTTTCTTTGATGACTTTTTTCTCTAATAAATAATTAACCGCGTCAACTAAGGCAACATAAGCACCGGTTATTGATGCGGTTCGGGTGCCGCCATCGGCTTGGAGAACATCACAATCGATTGTAATGCTGTTTTCACCTAATTTTTTTAAATCAACAGCTGCGCGTAGTGAGCGACCAATTAATCGTTGAATTTCAACGGTTCGACCACCTTGTTTGCCTCGAGCTGCTTCACGTCCCATCCGACTGCCGGTGGAGCGAGGCAACATACCGTATTCGGCTGTAATCCAACCTTGATTTTTACCACGTAAAAACCCCGGGACACGTTCTTCAACCGACGCTGTGCACAAAACTTTGGTATCGCCACACTCTATTAAAACTGAACCTTCAGCATGACGTGTATAATTTCTTGTTATTTTAATATTGCGTAATTCATCTAACGCACGACCGCTGGGACGCATAGTAATTTCCTTTATTTAGTGTAACTTGTTTGCTGTATTGCTGTTAGCTACGGTTTACTCAAAATTTGAATCAACATTAATCGGTAAACATTATACTCTATGTTAAATGTTTATGTTTTTAATTTACCTAATGTGCTATTAGAAAATAAATTTTCTTAAATAGATTATATTAATAAAAATTCGTAATAGTTTGTAATTTATTAGTAGATCCAGTCTTTAATTTTAATCAATTTCGTGTTTGTATTCTTCGAGTACATCTTCAATATTTCGAATGGCAAGATCCAACTCATGAACTTTTTCTTTTGCTTCTTGTTGTTTTTCCTGTTCTTCTTCTTTTTGGTGCAAGCCTTTGGTTAGCGAATTTATCCTTATGGCGATGGCGCTGGTATTATCGGCATGAGGCGAGCTTGCTTGTAATGCTTGTTCGGTTAATTTTGATAATGCGCGTTCTAATTCCATACCACTGAGAACTTCACCAATGACAGCATCATCTAATGGTTCCCATAAACCATCGGTACATAATAATAAAATATCACCTTTGAGTAGAGCAACTTCATCACTAACATCGATGGTTGGCATGACTTGCATGTGTCCAATGCATTGCGTGATATAACCCCGCATGGGATGGCCTTGCCGTTTGTCCAAACTAATTTTACCGCGTTGGTATAATTCTTCAACATAGGAATGATCTTTAGTTCGATAAAGCGATAGACCTTCTCTGAATAAATAAAATCGACTATCACCTACGTGTGCCCAATAGGCGTTATCATATTGAATTAAGCATAATACTGCTGTGGTGCCAGGTTCGATTTTGGGTTGGTGGTTTTTCCCCATGGTGGTTACAGCATTATGTGCAACGCGTAATATATTGGTTAGGTAGCGTTTTGGATCGTCAATGGGGGTGGTTGATGTTTCAAAAATATTGGTAACCGTATCCACTAATGTTTGAGCTGCGAGATCGCCGCCTTTTTTTCCGCCAATGCCATCGGCTAACACCAGTAAAATACAATCATCCGTTTCCAAAACCGTTATTCTGTCTTGGTTGTATTTTCGGTCACCTTGTTGGTTGGTTGTTGTTATTGTATATTGCATTTTTATTTTTATCCTACAAGAAGAAAAAACGATTTTTTGATCGTTGCTTTTCTTCTTTCTCCCAATCAACACTGTTTAATTTTGCAAAAATCTGTTCAAGATTTTGTGGCCGCAATAATGGATCAACTTCCATTGCCCAATCAATGGTTTCTAACAAGTTTTGGGTATACAATTTTTTAAAAGCTTGCATCGCAGGTTTTAAGGTATCTCGCTCTCTTCTATTGATAGACGAAATAGGTTGTTTGCCTTCAATACAAGTTCGCATGGTTGCACCAAGCGCATAAATGTCGGTCCAAGGTCCAACATAACCTCCGGGATCCAATTGTTCTATTGGTGAATAGCCCGGTGTGATCACCTGAGTTGTTTGATCTTGGCGGGAATGCATCATTTCATGCACGGCACCAAAATCAAGCAATAATGGACTGCCGCCTTGTCGAATGTGGATATTTCCCGGCTTAATGTCTAAATGTAGCAGACCCTGAGAATGAATTTTTTGTAGGCCGGCCATTAAAGGCATAAAAACGGTTCGAATAAATTCTTCACTGAGATTTTTTCGGTATTTTTTTATATAAGCGTGTAAATTCGAGCCTTCTTCATAATCCATCACCATATATACCGTGCCATTGCCACGAAAAAAGTTGGTGACATTGACAATATTGGGATGTTTTAAATTCGCAAGGGTGCTGGCTTCTTGAAAAAATAAGCGTCGTCCGTGCGCAAAACGTTCGCGGTTTTTATCGGAGTTTGCCGTTACTAAAAAATTAGGTGCGCGTGAAGCCAGTTTGTTGGGCATGTATTCTTTAATAACAACTTGCGTGCTATAGCCTTTATGTCCAATTTCATTGGCTAAATATACAACACTAAAACCACCACCGCCTAATACTGAGAGGATTTCGTAATTATCAATGTTTGTGCCATTTGGTAGCGGTTTATTCAAATCAAAATCTCTTAACACTGGTATTAATCAAAATTTACATTCCTTGTAGTTGATAAGCTTATCATAGCTGTTTTTGTTGTTCAGGTGATCAAAACTACGGCTTTGATTGTGATAAAAAATCAATTGAGCGATTATTTTAATACAGGGTATTAATAGTGTTATATTTTTAAGTGTGCATTTAGTATAATGTAAACAATAACATAACAGGTGATTGAATATGGTTTTAAGCATGACGGCGTTCGCGCGACAAGAAACGAGTGCAGCCTGGGGAGCCATGAGCCTAGAATTACGCTCAGTAAATCACCGGTTTTTGGAAATGAATTTACGCCTACCCGAAGAGCTGCGCAGTATTGAATCTAAAATTCGAGAACGAATATCCGCCAAAATCCGGCGGGGAAAATTGGATTTATCGCTGCGCCTGCAATCTGCACAAACAGAAAATAATAACATTATAATAAATAAGGAATTGGCTGCAAAAGTGGTCACAGCCTGTCAAGAAATCGATGCTTTAATCGGTAATCCTGCAATGATAAATTCAATAGAAATTCTACGCTGGCCGGATGTGCTGACCACACCTGAAACCAATAACGATGAATTACATAAAGCTTTCCTGCTAATACTGGACTCTGCAATTGATGAGTTAGTTGAAAGTCGTCAACGTGAGGGCGAAAAGCTTGGTGACATTATTCACTCGCGTTGTGAAAAAATGGATACGATTGTCGCTGCCGTTCGTGAACGTTTACCTCAAGTAAATAATTTGATGCGCGATAAAATTTTATCAAAGTTAAAAGACAGTCAACTTGAGTTGGATGAGAACCGGTTTGCTCAGGAAGTGGCTTATATGGTTCAAAAAATGGATGTTGATGAAGAAATGGATCGATTATCAACTCATATAGGTGAAATTAAACGCGTTTTGTCTGAAGAAAAAGCCATGGGGCGACGGCTCGATTTTTTGATGCAAGAGCTTAATCGTGAAGCAAATACTCTGGGTTCCAAATCTGCAGATACTGAAACAACGAATTTCTCGGTAGAGTTGAAAGTGCTAATAGAACAAATTCGAGAGCAGGTACAAAATATAGAGTAAATATCCCTAGCGCGTTGTTTCGCTAAAACTAAGGTAATGGGTTGATTTAATGGTAAATTATAGTGACTACTAACACACAACAAACAGGTTCATTAGTGGTGATTGCTGCGCCTTCAGGAGCCGGAAAAACCAGCTTAATTGCTGCGTTATTACAAAAAAGTAACACTATTCAGCTCAGTGTTTCACACACCACGCGCCAGCCGCGAGATGCTGAGGTGGACGGCCAGCACTATCATTTTAGCAGTCAGACAGATTTTCAAAAAATGGTTAAAAATGACGATTTTCTGGAATATGCGCAAGTTTTTGGTAATTTTTATGGAACTTCGCGACAAGCGTTAGAGCAACAACTTGCCACTGGCAATGATGTTATTTTGGAAATTGATTGGCAGGGCGCACGCCAAGTGAAAAAGTTAATGCCCAATTGCGTTGGTATTTTCATCATGCCACCGTCAAAACAGGCATTACAACAACGTTTAACCGGCCGAGGGCAAGATAGTGATGAGATCATTAACCGTCGAATGGCCGATGCCGTCAGTGAAATGAGTCACTATGATGAGTTTGATTATCTGATTATTAATGATGATTTTGAGCGGGCACTGAGTGAGTTGGAGCTTGTTATTGGTGCTCAACAATACCGGATGACGCTACAACAGTTGAATTTATGCAATAAATTAGCGGAACTGGTAGCAAAATAGTAATTAAATGCTTAAAATAGCAAGCATCTGACTTTGCAAGATAGTATTAGAAAATTAACAAAGTCATCACATTATCGGAAGGTTCAGATCGCTTGTAACCTTTCTGCACATACCCTTATATAAGTATCGCTAGGAGTCAAAATGGCACGTGTTACCGTAGAAGATTGTTTAGAAAATGTAGATAACCGATTTGAATTAGTGTTAGTTGCGTCAAAACGTGCTCGGCAATTAGCGAATGGTAAACCTCCGATGCTGGAGTGGGATAACGACAAAGTAACCGTCATGGCTTTGCGTGAGATTGCCGAAGGGCATGTTACTGCATCAATCTTAACCGAGGTTGAAGTTGATGAAGAAGTCGAAGAAGAATTCTTAATGACTGATGACACTGCAGAGCTGACCACTGCGTCTGAAACTGGAGAATCATTAAGCAGCGATGAATTGCTTGCTAGTCAAGTTGAAGCCTTGCTTGCAGCAAGTAACGATATTCTCGGTGGTTCTGCTCCTGTTGAAGAGGTGAATGCTGAACCTCAGGCAAATGTTGCTGATGTTGTTGTTCCTGTTCCTGAAGATACCGTAACTGACAATTCGGGTTTTTCAGCAGATTTATTAAATTCTGCATTCATGAAAAGTGATTCTGCTGCAACATCATCACCGGCTGAGCCTAACAGCACCGATGTTGACAGTGACGCAGGTGAATCTGAAGCACCATAAGTAACACCGACATGGCCGTACCTGAATACAGGGATAGCAATGATGTCTTCTTAATTAGTGATCTGTGTTCCATGCTTGAGAAATACCTCAAGCATGATCAAGTTACCGAAGTATACCAAGCTTATTTATTTGGTGCCGAGGCACACGATGGCCAACATCGTATGTCGGGCGAACCCTACATTTATCACCCATTAGCTGCCGCACGAATCCTTGCTGAAATGCGCATGGATCACAAAAGTATTATCGCAGCCATCCTGCACGATGTTATTGAAGATACCAAACACGCCAAAGATGAAATTGCCAACTTGTTTGGTGATGAAGTTGCCGATCTTGTTGATGGCGTTAGCAAGCTAACCAACATTCAATTTGAATCCAAAGCCGAAGCACAAGCCGAAAATTTTCGCAAAATGATGCTTGCCATGGTGCAAGACATTCGTGTTATTTTAGTTAAACTTGCCGATCGATTGCATAATATGCGCACCCTCGGTGCTTTGCGTCCCGATAAGCGACGTAAAATTGCACGTGAGACGTTAGAAATCTACGCACCTATAGCAATGCGTTTGGGCATGAATAATATCCGTTTAGAATTAGAAGAACTCGGTTTTGTTGCGCTGTATCCAATGCGTTGTCGAATATTAAAAGAATCGGTTCGTAAAGCGGGTGGTCATCGTAAAGAAGTTGTTACTAAAATTGAAATTAGTATTCAAGAACGTTTAAAACAAGAAGGCATCGAAGCCAGTGTTATTGGACGTGAAAAACATTTGTATAGCATCTACTTAAAGATGTACAGCAAGGCATTATCGTTTAATGATGTGATGGATGTTTTTGCATTTCGTATTTTGGTCGATTCAGTCGACATGTGTTATCGCGTGTTAGGTGTTATCCATAATTTATATAAACCCGTTCCTGGACGATTTAAAGATTATATCGCTATCCCCAAAACCAACGGGTATCAATCGTTACACACGGTATTGTTTTCACCCAAAGGTTTAAGTCTTGAGGTGCAAATAAGAACTACAGATATGGATAAAGTAGCCAATGCTGGTATTGCTGCACATTGGTTGTATAAAACGGGTAATAACACCGGTAATAGCGCACAAATTCGAGCGCGGCAATGGTTAAAAAACTTGTTGGAAATGCAGCAATTTGCTGGAAACTCAATGGAGTTTCTGGAAAATGTCAAAATCGATTTATTTCCAGACGAAGTTTATATCTTTACTCCAAAAGGTGATATTTTAGAATTACCGCGTGGTGCAACCGCGGTTGATTTTGCTTATGCGGTTCATACCGATGTGGGTAATCAATGTGTCGCCGTTAAGATAGATCGCGTATTAATGCCGCTACGTACTAAGCTGTATAACGGACAAAAAATAGAAATAATAACCGCCTCGGGTGCTAATCCGAATCCAGTCTGGCTTGATTTTGTGAACACTGTAAAAGCACGCAGTAATATCCGACATTATTTGAAAAACCTGCAAAAAGAAGAGTCCATCAATCTTGGTAAACGTTTATTGGATAAATGTTTAAGCGTTTGCGGCGAAAGTGTAAGAACCTTATCCGATGAAAAAATAGATAAAGTTTTAACGCAATTAAATTATTCTGATATGAATAAAATTTATGAAGAAATTGGCCTAGGTAATCAATTAGCTTTTGTTGCTGCACGTATTATCATTGGTGATGACAATGAAAAAGTATTATCTGCTGATTCTAAGTCTAGACAGGAATTGAAAAATCCACTTTATATCAAAGGCACCGAAAATACCGTGGTGCAATTTGCTCGCTGTTGCCGACCCATTCCCGGTGATAGTATTATTGCTTATGTTTCAGCAGGACGCGGTATTGTTGTGCATGCACAAGATTGTAATAATGCCCAAGAATTTGTTGATAAACCTGAAAAGTGGATCGATATTCAATGGGAACCCGAAGTTGATGGTAATTTTCTGGTTGAAATTAAGATGATGGTAAAAAATCAACGTGGCATTCTAGCAACTGTGGCGGCTGCCGTGGCAGAGAAAGATGCCAATATTGAAAACGTAAACATGGATGAGCGTGATGGCATTCATTCTGCAATATCATTTTTAATCGCCGTTAAAGATAGAAAACACTTAGCAAATGTTATTCGACATGTGAGACGGTTAAAATTAGTGTATCGGATTAGCCGGGTTAGACGTTAAGCCTTTTTGGAATTGAAATTTAATTTTGTTACGCAAACTTATTCAGAATGAATAAATAAAAGCCACCTAAAAACTCAAATTTGCTACTATAACCTGAATTAAAATAAATCAAACATTAGCATAATATAGCATGTTACGATTTTAGGTAAAAATAATACTATCAGGAGATAACAGCATGGCCAAAGAAATAATTCACACCGATAAAGCCCCTCAGGCCATTGGAACCTATTCTCAAGCAGTTAAAGTAGGTTCAACTGTTTATATGTCGGGTCAAATACCGCTAATACCGGAATCAATGGAATTAGTGACCGGCGATATTAAAGATCAAATACACCAAGTTTTTAAAAATTTAAACGCCGTGGCCAGTGCTGCTGGTGGTGATTTAAATTCTATCGTTAAGTTAAATATTTTTTTAACCGATATGGCAAACTTTCCATTCGTTAATGAAATCATGGCTGAATACTTAGCCGAGCCCTATCCTGCTAGAGCCGCAATTGGTGTAGCATCATTACCAAAAGATGCCTCGGTCGAAATGGACGCAGTGTTAGAAGTGTAAGTTAAAATATTTTGTTGCAAAATGGATATGAACCTACTACTGAACAAAAGCAATACTCTAATTACCATTCATGTAGCATTGGCAGTGGCTTGGATTGTTTATGGTTGCTTAGAGTAATATGCCAATCGCACCAGACAGTTCCGACTCACTATTAAACCTAAAAGGCATCGGCCCCAAGGTTCAGGAAAAACTCGCTAAATTATCAATCCATACTATTCAAGATTTATTGTTTCATTTACCGCTGCGTTATGAAGACCGAACGCGTGTGGTGCCTATTGGTAGTTTACGAAAAGATGACGAATGTGTTGTGATTGGCGAAGTGCAGCTAACTGAAATTAAGTTTGGCCGTCGTCGCATGATGTTATCTCGTATCCATGATGGCACGGGGTCATTAACACTACGATTTTTTAATTTCAGTGCGGCTCAAAAAAATAACTTAGAACGTGGTACAAAAATTAAATGTTATGGCACAGTTCGGCGTGGTTCGGGTGGTTATGAAATGATACACCCGGAATATGAACGCATTTCTGATAATATGCCTGAAACGGAGATAGTCACTCCAGTTGATGAGTTTTTAACGGCAGTTTATCCAACAACCGATGGTTTGCATCAAATACGTATTCGCAATATTAGCGACCAAGTGGTGGCGATGTTACGCCAAGGCAAAATTCAACTGGATGAATTTGTGTCAGATGAAGATCTAGCTAGCTTAAACTTTCCAAAACTCGATGAATCTTTATTATATGTACATCGACCGCCACCGGATGCGCCGGTTGATATATTAAAAGAAGGTGTCCACCAAACCCAAAAACGCTTATCTTATGAAGAGTTACTCGCTCATTATTTAAGTATGGCGCGGTTTCGCGAAGAAGTTCAAAAGTTAAAATGTTATCCATTAGCGCCAGATAATAACTTGGTGTCGCATTTTTTAGATTTATTGCCCTTCTTGCTAACTCAAGCACAACAACGTGTCATTATCGAAATAGAATCCGATATGAAAAATAATTACCCAATGCAACGTTTAGTACAAGGTGATGTTGGTTCTGGTAAAACAGTCGTTGCTGCTGTTGCCGCACTACACGCAATAGCCGAACATTATCAAGTTGCCATGATGGCTCCTACTGAAATTCTTGCAGAGCAACATTATTCAAATTTTTTAGCGTGGTTTAAACCATTGGACATAAACGTTGGTTGGTTATCCGGAAAAATGAAAGTTGCTGAAAAACGACAGGCATTAGAAAACATCAAAAATGGTGATTTTGATATTGTGATTGGCACCCATGCTTTGTTTCAAGAAGATGTTATTTTTAAAAATTTGGCTTTAGTTATTATTGATGAACAACATCGTTTTGGCGTTCACCAACGGTTAGCGTTGCGTGAAAAAGGTAAGCATGAAAATTTTTATCCGCATCAGCTTATCATGACAGCAACACCAATACCTCGAACCTTAGCCATGACCAGTTATGCTGATTTGGACTGTTCGATTATCGATGAGTTACCACCGGGGCGCAAACCCGTTGAGACGGTGGTATTAAGTGATCAACGTCGAGCCGACGTTATTGATCGAGTACATCAGGCCTGCAAAAATAAGCGACAGGTTTATTGGGTGTGTGCTTTAGTCGAAGAATCAGAATCATTACAATGTGAAGCGGCAGAAGATACTGCCAATTTATTAGCTGAATCGTTACCGGACATTAATATTGGGCTGGTTCATGGTCGGTTAAAGTCAGCTCAAAAAGAACAAGTGATGGCGCAATTCAAAGCCGGTCGTATTGATTTATTGGTCGCGACAACGGTCATCGAAGTGGGGGTTGATGTTCCCAATGCCAGTTTAATGATTATCGAAAACGCAGAACGATTTGGTTTAGCACAATTGCACCAATTGCGCGGTAGAGTAGGTCGGGGTGATCAGGCGAGCGCCTGTGTTTTAATGTACCGCGGCCCATTATCAAAAATAGGCAATGAGCGACTCACCGCAATGCGCGAATCAAATGATGGGTTTTATTTAGCACAAAAAGATTTGGAATTACGCGGTCCCGGTGAAGTGTTGGGAACGCGCCAAACGGGAGCGTGGCAATTAAAAATTGCCGACATACAACGTGATTCCGAGATGTTGCCCCATGTCCAGGCATTAGCCAATAGCATGGTTAAAGGCAATTCCGATGCTATATTGCCAATCATCAAACGCTGGATGGGTAATGCGATGTATTATGGTAATGCATAATGAAAACCAAACAATACAATAGCTTGCATAATATTGGCCGGCACGCCAATGAGCCTATTTGGAAACCAAAATATCAATGGCTTGGTGATGATATTCCAAAAGCATTTTCATGTTGGTTGCACGATAGTGGTTCATTAACCAAACAAATTATTAATGCCTGTGCCGAACAATTTAGAGTTCAGGTGGTTCGACAACGGTGGGCAATTCCAATGCTCAACGAATCGTTACGGTTACGGCAAAATCCGGCTGAATATGCCTTAATTCGGGAAGTGCTGTTATATTGCGGTGCAGAACCTTGGGTTTATGCCAGAACCATTTTGCCACGTGAAACTTTAACCGGAAAACAACGTCATTTAGCCGTGTTGGGCACTAAACCCCTAGGTGCAATATTATTTTCAGATCCGAATATGCAGCGCGATGAACTAGAAATTGCCCGCATAACATCACAACATGATATTTTTGCAATTGCAATGTCTGAATATGAGTGTAAACAAGAAGAAATATGGGGAAGGCGCTCAATTTTTTATATTGGCAAACAAAAACCGCTATTAGTTAATGAAGTTTTTTTACCCAATATATTACACTGTCAATATCGAAAGGCATAAGGCTGGTTTTATATGGTAGACAAATTAAAACTGTATTTTATATTAATGCGTTTTAACCGACCCATTGGCATATTTTTATTGTTATGGCCGACATTATGGGCTTTATGGCTCGCGGCACAAGGCACCCCGGATTTAGTTGTTTTAATTATTTTTATAATTGGAGTGATTCTAATGCGTGCCGCAGGCTGTGTTATCAATGACATTGCAGATCGTAAAATAGATTTGCACGTGGAACGAACCAAACAGCGGCCAATCACATCTGGCAAGGTAACCAAGCGTGAAGCATTTATTTTATTTTTTGCATTAGTTTCCCTCGCTTTTATATTAGTACTGCAATTAAACGTGCTTACCATCTATTTGTCATTTGCTGCGCTCGGACTTGCTAGCTTATATCCATTTATGAAGCGTCATACCCATTTGCCTCAAGTAGTGCTCGGCATGGCTTTTGCTTGCTCGGTGCCAATGGCATTTGCAGCTCAAACGGGTGAAATTCCAAAACAAGCTTGGTTGATCTACGTCTTAACCGTGGTTTGGACGGTTATCTACGATACTATGTATGCCATGGTTGATCGAGACGATGATTTAAAAATTGGTGTTAAATCAACAGCAATTCTATTTGGTGATGCAGATAAAATAATATTAGCTGGTTTTCAAATATTATTAATTTTTGGTTTTTTATTATTGGGCAATGAGTTTAACCTGGGTTGGTATTATTACCTTGGCCTGATAGTCGCGAGTTGTTTTTTTATCTATCAGCAATACTTAATTAAAGATAGAGACAAAACGTTGTGCTTAAAAGCTTTTTTAAATAATAATTGGGTTGGTCTTAGTATTTATTTAGGCATCATGGCACATTATGCATTGCCGGTTTTATTGAGTTAATTTATGAAATTGTATACTAATTATCGTTATTTTTTATTTATTTTATTATTGTCGTTATTTTTAAGCTCAGCTTATGCTAAAACTAACGATACTGTTAGCGATGAAACATTAAACCCTACTATTATTAACAAAGTTTTAGATAAAACCGAACGTGAATTTAAAAGGAAATCATTACGTTTAGATAAATTAGGTGAGTATTTTGAAAAAATAAAAATACACCGTGCATGGGCAATCGCGTGTGTTGCAGAAAAAGAAAAAACCATTCTCGAGTTAGAGGAAAATATTAAATTGCTTGGGGGTAAAGCAAAAGGTGAAGCCTTAACTGTTGCTAATAAAAGAGTTGATTTATTAAAACAAGAATCTAATTTAAAAAATTATTTGGCCAGTTGTAAAGTGATATTATTACGCACCGAAGAATTGAGTAATAAAATTAATTCAGTTAAACAAAAAAAATTAGCACAGCAATTATTGGCTCAAGGGCCTAATTTTTTTATATCAATTGCAAATAATTGGGATAATCCCTCGTTATGGACTCAAGCTCTAAAGAAGTTTGTATTAGAGCATAGTGGTTTAATGGATTTAAAAATATCCAATATAAGTATTTTGGCTATTTTATTAGTTGTTATATTTTTAATTAGCCATTATTACAGTATCAAAATATCGGCTTGGACTAAAAATCATAATCCTAAACCGTTATTGGCAAGCCAACTAACCTGCGCGTTGATAATGACAGCGGAGCGGTATATTAAATTTGCACCAGCGATATTGTTTGCGGTTGTTTTTTTTAATGTTATTAACCTTGATATTACCCCAAAACCTTTTATTGTTATTTTTTTAAATGGACTGGCCATTGTTATTGGCATTAATATTATTATTCATTTTTTCTTAAACTCATCATTATCGATTTATAAATACGAACCTAAAACTAAACAAAAAGCAGTTAATTTGGTACACCGATTAAAAGTTTTAGGAGCCTTAATATTTTTAGGATACCTGTTATTTTCTACTTTATTTTTCCATGATTTGCCGGAAGCTATATTGTTAATCTCACGAGGATTATTCGGCACCATTTTTGTATTAAATATCGTTTGGGTTATTTGGTTACTGGGTTATTTTCATAAAATTGGTAATAAATTAATCGTTAGGATGAGTCTGACATTAATATTTATTTTAGCGCTAGTTGCCGAGTGGATAGGTTATCGTAATTTATCTCTTTATATTGTTGAAGTGGTTATTGGTTCATTATTGTTGCTCGGTTTTTATTCTGTGTTATCTATTTTAGTTTCTGAATTTATGGATAGTCTGGATAAAGGCAGCATTCCAATGGCATTGCGAGTGCGAAATTGGTTAGGAGTGGGGACAGATAAACGAATTCAGGGTTTAATTTGGGTGCGCTTGATAGTCAGCTTAACAATGTGGATTGGTTTTATTAGTTTACTAATATTAATTTGGCAAATCCCCGATACTTATACTGAGCTGTTATTAAGCAAAATTATTGAAGGTGTTACTATTGGTTCTGTTAAATTAGTTCCTATTCAAATTTTTGAAGCCATTGTTGTTTTTTCGATAATTTTATTACTCAATAGTTGGTTTAAGCGCAGGCTAGAAAAAAATTGGTTGCCAAAAACCAATATGACACGCAGCGCCCGTGAGTCAATGGCAACCATCAGTGGTTACCTTGGCATTTTGGTCGCATTTATTTTTGCTCTCAGTTTTATAGGCATGGATTTTTCTAAACTGGCAATCGTGGCTGGGGCATTATCCGTTGGTATTGGTTTTGGTTTACAAAATGTTGTTAATAATTTTATATCCGGTTTGATTTTATTATTTGAACGACCGATTAAAACTGGTGATTGGATTGTAGTTGGGGAAACAGAGGGCAATGTTAAACGCATTAGTATTCGTTCGACGCACATACAAACATTTGATCGTGCCGATGTTATTGTTCCTAATTCTGAGATTATATCGGGCACGGTGACCAATTGGATGTTGCGTGATCACAGTGGCCGGCTTCGAGTTCCTATTGGTGTTGCTTATGGTACGAATACCGAATTAGTGCGCGACTTATTATTGCAAATTGCGCATGATCATTCCGATGTTATCCAAAATAACGCTGTAATATCTGATCCGGTAGTGCATTTTATGGCTTTTGGGGCAAGCAGTCTGGATTTTGAGTTACGTTGTTATATTTACAATATTGATAAGCGATTAACTATCATTAGTGATTTAAACTTTGCTATTGAACGAGTATTTCGTGAAAATAATGTATCAATACCCTTCCCTCAGCGAGAAATTCATATCGTCAAAAAACCGAATGAGTCTGGCGATTCAAACGCAGATGATTAAAATAGTACTGTAACATCGATAATTACGTCCTATACTGATTGAATATGCCATTCATCGTTGAGGTTTAGGACACTGTTTAATTTCGTAAAAAAACCGCAATCCAAGAATCCCATACTTGGAGTTGAATTCACCGATAATAGTATTGCTATTGCACAGGTAAGTTGTAGCCCCGAGCAACAACCACGGTTATTGTTGTGCGAACGTGGTGATTATAATGCACAGAATCTTCAAGACAACGTGTTGGCAATGTTTAAAAGTGTCTCGAGAAAGCTAAATACGAAAAATTTTGTGCTAAATACAACCATTGAGCAACAGGATCGTCAGTTGTTGTTAATTGAGTCTCCTCAAGTAGAATCTTCTGAATTAAAAGAAGCGGCACGCTGGAAAGTGAAAGACATGATAAACTTTGATATTGACGATGCCGTTATTGATGTCATTGAAATACCTAATTTAAAAGAGTTAAAACGCAGTCCGATGATATACGCGGTGGTGGTTAAACGAGATAAAATTAATGATATCGTTAAATTAAATGAACTCTGCGGCTCGAATTTGTCCGCTATCGATATTCCCGATATGGCGCAACGTAATTTTGCAGCCTTACTTCCCGAAGATCAAAGTGGTGTTGCTATTTTATCAATCAATAGTAAAAACAGTTTATTAACAATTACCCGACAGGGAAAATTGTATCTATCGCGTGAATTAGAAACAGGCTTTGAGGCATTAATGTCCAATGTCCACCAGCAAGAGTTAGACGCAAAGAATAATAGCGACAATTCATTACTGATGGTGGAATCCAACTCAGATGCGATAGTAGAGTCTCTTGAAAGAATGGTGTTGGAGATTCAACGTTCACTTGATTATTATGAAAGCCAATACAATCAACCGCAAATCAACGCTTTATATCTTGCGCCATTTGATTATGAGGTTTCTGAAATAAAAGATTATTTTCGAAATCAGCTTGGTATAAAAACAAAAATGCTCGATTTTAATATCATTTTTTCAACAGAGGAGCCCATACCTTATCAACTCCAAGCCGATACTTTTTATGCTGTTGGCGCGGCATTACGTTAATCTCCAGTGATTCTGGCTCAAAAGTATGGCTGGAATAGCGTTTGTTTTTAGTTTGTTTCATTCTTAAATAAATACCTTTGTGATTTCCACATAAAATAAATGTTTGTTGTATTTAATAACACCCCCTAAGAAATTTTCTTTGCCGATATGTTACTACTATTCATCGGGAAATTAGCTTAGTTAACCTAAACATCTTATGTATCGCTGCCGATATATAGGGTCATGGGACTACAGCTAACACAACAAATTAACCTCTACCAATCCGAGTTTCATATTCGGACTGAATTGCTTTGTGCGAAAAATGTACAAAAGGTGTTTTTGATCATTTTAGTCTTATTAGTTAGCTTGTCGAGTTACGATTATTTCATGGCGCAGCAACAGCAAGGTTATTTAGCCAACTTAAAAATTCAACAGAAAAAATTAGAGCTATCATTGGCAAAAGTGCAGCAAAGTGCACCATCAATGGTGGTGGACAATAGATTGCAACAGCAAGTGGCTAGTTTTAAAAAAGATATTGTTATCAAGCAACAAGTGCTAGATGCCTTGAGTGGGCAGTCTTTTGGTAACTCTAACGGTTTTTCAAGTTTTTTTAGGGGGCTATCAGAACAAAATGTACCGGGGTTGTGGTTAAGGAATTTAAATATTAGTAGTGGTGGTAAAAATATTGGTTTAACGGGTAGTGCGTTTCAGCCTGAATTAATTCCAGATTTTTTAAAGAAGTTATCAGACGAAAAAGTTTTTCAAGGAACTAATTTCCAAACATTTCAACTTAAAAGAAAAAAAAATCCGTTACGAGTTGATTTTTATGTTGATACACAATTTAAAGTAACAAACCATGACTGATTACATCAAACAAATTAACACAAAATTTGATGCCTTGCAGCAAAGAGAAAAAATTATGGTTGCTGGTTTATTATTTGTGTTGTTATTTTCAGCATGGCAGCTATTAATTTTTGATGAGTCGACATTGCAAGACAGTAAGATTAATAATTTAATTAAAACCAAGCAACAAAAAAATGCCACCTTAAACTCTGAAATTAGCGCGTATCGAGATAGAACTGTCAACAATCCAAATGCCAAGCTAAAAAAACAAAAAAATCGCTATATGGCTAAAATTGAGGTTTTAGATAATAAGTTAACTAAAAAAATGAAAGGCTTAATCAGCCCTAAAAAAATGACTTTAATGTTAAAAGATATTTTTAAAAATAATACCAGTTTAACGTTGTTAAGTTTAGAAAAATTAAAACCTGAATCCATGTTTGATTTTGCAGGTGAAAATATTTCTGCAGAAAATATTTCAACAACAAATACTATTAGTAGTGTCACTGATGATATTCCTGAACAACAGCTTGAATCAATGGCGGTAGTTTATCGACATCCGGTGAGAATTACGTTTACTGGGAATTATTTAAATACCCTGAACTATCTTGAGGCCATTGAAAAAATGCCATGGGATTTATATTGGGATAATGTGACGTTGGATGTAGAGCAATATCCTGTTGCTAGAATTGTCATTACTGTGTTTACCTTGAGCTTAAAAAAAGGTTGGGTTGGTGTCTAATTTTCATCACTTATATTGGATTTTGATGTTAGCTGTTATCGTGCAGGTTACGCTTATTGAGTCTGTAGAGGCTAAAGCATTTGTTGATCCAACACGACCACCCGGTGTTGAAGTTAAGACACATAAAAAAATATCTGTTGCTAAATATTCAGCCTGGCGTTTAAACAGCACCTTGATTTCGGCTGATCGGGAAATAGCAACTATCAATGGTAAATTGATTCGGCGTGGTGAAAACATTAATGGTGCAACGTTAATTAATGTTTATTCGTTATATGTTACGTTAAAAAAAAATGATCAATTGTTTAAAGTTTATATGTTTAAAAAAATGAAAGTTAACAAAGTATCAAGATAAACTTGGATTAATAATAAAATGAATAGTGTTGGTAAAAATTTAAATATTACTGTTTTGTTGATAACTTTGTTACTGATGTCTTGTGCTACCCAAGGTGATAATAACGACAAAAAACCTTTACTGGATGAAATCAATACAATATTAAACAGTGGCATTGATGATAATAATAAACTCAATAAACCTGAAACAAAATTAGATGATATTACCAATGCTTTAGTACCGGCTATTAGTCTCGGTATTCCAGAAATAAGTGTTGGTAATAGCAATACTAAAGATAGTAATCGTTTTGATATAAAAGTAAATGCAGTTAAGGCTAAGCAGTTTTTTATGGGATTGGTTGATGGTACTGCGATGAATATGGTGTTGCATCCGGGTATTAAAGGCAAAATAACCTTAGAGCTTAAAAATGTTAATGTTGCGGATGTTATGGAAGTAACCCGTGATGTTTTAGGCTATGATTTTGTTTTATCTGAAAATACTTATCAGGTGTTCCCTAATATTTTGCGCACTAAAATATTCAAGGTGAATTACCTTAGCGTTAACCGAACTGGAAATTCAAACATGCAGGTGAGTTCAGGGCAAGTTACCGAGTCCTCTAATTCTGGCTCCAGTTCTAATTCCAATACTAATTTTAATTCTGGATCGGCTTCCCAATCAACCAAATCACGTCAGTCTGTTTCAGGAAGTTCAGTTGCTACTTTATATAAATCTGATTTTTGGACGGAGCTTGAAGTGTCGCTAAAAGCACTTTTACCTGAAAAAGAAAATCGCTCGGTGGTGGTTAATGCTCAATCTGGAATAGTTGTGGTAAGAGCGTTAAGTTCTGAGTTAAGGGTTATTGAAACTTATCTGGACGAAACCCAAATCAGCGTACAACGACAAGTTATTTTAGAAACCAAGATTTTAGAAGTAGAATTAAATGATTCTTATCAAACTGGAATTAATTGGGCGGCATTGAATCAAAGTGGTAATGATAAAGTTTTATTTGGTTTAACCGGTGGTGGTAGTATATTTGATAATGGACAAAGTATTATTGATGGTAACACAGGTAATTTGGATCCTTCTGCGCTAAGTCAGGTTAATGGCACAGCAACGTCGGCATTTGGTGGTGTGTTTAGTTTGGCATTAAATTTAGGTAGTGGTTTTGCTGCTTTTATCGAGTTGTTAAAAAGCCAGGGTGAAGTGCAAGTATTATCAAGTCCCCGGATTTCAACTATTAATAACCAAAAAGCAGTTATTAAAGTTGGCGTTGATGAATTTTTTATAACGGATTTAACGACTAATACTAATACCTCATCGTCCACCAGCAATGTGCAAAATAATGTCGAGTTTACGCCGTTTTTCTCGGGTGTTGCGCTCGATGTCATTCCGCAAATCAGTGATGATGGTGTTGTGATTTTACACATTCATCCTACGGTGAGTAATGTTGTTGAAAAAATAAAAGCGGTTGACGTATCGGCAACCACTTCACTTAAAATTCCACTGGCTAATAGCACGATACGAGAGTCCGATAGCATTATCCGTGCGCACAATGGTCAGGTGGTTGTGATTGGTGGTTTAATGCAAAACTCAATACAAAATCGGGAAGCCTCGGTGCCGTTATTAGGTGATATTCCTTTGATTGGTGCTTTGTTTCGACATACGCAAAAAATCAATAAAAAAAGCGAGCTGGTTATTCTTGTGAAGCCAATTATTGTTGAAAGCAACACGCAATGGAACAACAATATTCGTAACTCAAAATCGAACTTTAATAATTTAAGTATCAGGTAACACCTATGTATCAACAACATTTTGGTTTAACAACATTACCTTTTTCCTTATCTCCGGATACCGATTATTTTTTTACTTATGGGCATTATTCAAATGCATTAAACACTTTGGTAGTGGCCCTACGAACTGGTGAGGGCTTTATTAAAGTGACAGGGGAGGTTGGCATTGGTAAAACCATTTTGTGCCGACGATTATTAAATATGTTGGATGACGAATTTTTAACGGTGTATGTTCCTAATCCATTATTAACGCCGATGGGATTGTATTTGGCTGTAGCTCAGGAATTGGGCATTGATATCAATCGCTACACTCACCAGCATTTAATTATGAATAAAATTAGTGAGCAATTAATTTCTTTAACGCAACAGGGACATCGCGTTGTATTGTGTTTGGATGAGGCTCAAGCGATGCCGGATGATACTCTTGAGGCGTTACGCTTGCTAACAAATATTGAAACTGAAAAATCCAAATTATTGCAAGTGGTGTTATTTGGTCAACCTGAATTAAATGAACGTTTAAGCCACCGTTCAGTTCGACAGTTACGACAACGAATTGTATTTTCTTATAATTTAGAACCAATTGATCGACAAGGCATGGATGTTTATTTACAACATCGATTACGTGTTGCCGGTTATATGGGAATGAATTTATTTCATCCAACAGCATTACAACATTTATATAAAGCCAGTAACGGTATCCCGCGTTTAATTAATATTTTATCGCATAAGGCATTATTAATTGCTTATGGCCGGGGCAGTAAAACGGTAGAGCCAGATTTTATCGATATTGCTATTAATGATACGGAAGAAACCTCAACGCAATTAATTAACATTCGATATTTATTACGTAATAGTGTCGCAATAGCATCGTTATTGGCAATTACCTTGGCCAGTTCGTATTTTGTGGCATCATAGTTATTAATAGCCGCGCAATGGAGAATAGTGAATGAGTGTGATAAACCAAATGTTACATGATCTTGAGGCGCGTCGGGCACAAGGAAATGCTCATGATTCCATGTTATTTCAAGAGTTCAATATTATTTCGAAATTTTCTAGATTCACTAAAGTTGAGCTGGTCGTTTATTTTATGTTGTTTGTTGTTATTCTGATTACTATCGGCATTATTATATCCAAGACGGTTGCAGCAGTAACTGAACCCTCATCTGAATATCCTAGCGCAGCTCTTCAAACCAGTCAGTTTAGCTTAGAATACGATGACTCGGTGACTAATCGTAAGAGTAAGCCGGCTAAAAATATAATAGTGCCTGTTAAAACTAAACAAACTAATGTTATCAAACAAAAACCAATAAAAGTAAAAACTGCAGTAGCATCAACAGTCATTAGGGAACCTGATACGAGTAGTGAAAGGGTTGTTCATAAGCGTATTCGAGAATTAACAACGGAGCAACGAGCAGAAATTAATTATAAAACGGCATATGAATATTTATTGGCAAAAAATTCCATTAAAGCGCAAGATGAATTACGCAATGCCTTAATGCTTTTGCCGGGGCATATTAAAGCGCGAGAGTTATTAGCGGGAATTTATATTAAAAATGGTCGCATTGTTGAAGCTCGCACTTTATTGCAATATGGCATGCGCATAGCGCCAGCACATTTTATTTTTGCAAAGCTCTATGCCCGAATATTGATGGAACAGAATGAAACGGTGACGGCAATTGCTGTGCTATTAAGAAACCCTCCATCGCAGCAGGCTGATCCAGACTACCATGCTTTGCTTGCGGCATTGTATCAAAAAAATAAACAACACCAAGAAGCTGCAACACTTTATGGCACGCTATTAACACTGCGTAAAAATCATGGTGTGTGGTGGTTAGGTCTTGCTATTTCACTTGAAGCGCTAGGAAACGAATCGCAGGCAAAACTTGCCTATGAGAAAGCAAAAAATTCTGGAAACTTATCTAAAGGGCTTTATCAATATACTCACCAACGTGTCAGCGCATTGGAAGAGATAGCTTATCCGTAGAAATACCCTTAAATTGGACTCATTCTAGATTTAATGTGACATAAACTGTGCCAGCTAGCTCAATAATGAGTAAATATAATTGCTGTATTTGTGACTATTCTACAGATAACTAAACAATTGTTGACTACATTTAAAAAACAGAAACAATTAAATAAGTTTCTATTGGTTTTGTGGGTTTAGTCCTACTTTTCATTATTTTAAAAAGCAAATTAGTGAATGTGATCACTGTGGTTATTGATGTAAGTGGTTAGAATAAAACACATAAATAATTTTAGCGTTCCCCCTGATTAGACGGTATAATTACATGATAGGTTTTAACTTTAAAGCTAATGGAAGGCTTGCGAAGGTATCGCATTCGATGAAAAAAAGAAAATCCGAAACGGTTACTAAAATATTTACGTTGCGTAGTACGGTGTTACTGGGTGTTGCCGCTATTTTTGTGTGTATTAATTCTGTGTCTGCCTCAGACTTATATGATTTAAGGTTGCCTGAAGTGAATGCGGCGGTGGTATCAAATAATCCAAGTAAAGCTTCATCTTATCATTTAAATTTTCGTTATCGGGAAGAAACCGGGGTCAGCCAACGTCTAGCTCACAGTAATGAAACATTGGGTGTTAAAAACTTCTCGGGAACCGAATTGGGCACTGGATATAATCTAGGGCAATATGATGCAACCATTTATTACGCAGTTGGCGATCGTTTGCCTAATTTGTTATCAAATCATCGATGGCTTAGTATTGATTTAGGGGTTAATTTTAAGTTTATTGAGCAAAAGTACGAATCACTACAGCAAGATCAAAGCCGTTATCGTACACATTATGGTGCCTATCCAATGGTTTCGGCTTCTGCATTGTTTGAGTTACCGTTGTCGGGTATGACCGCCAGTGTTGAGGGCAGTTATTTTAATTACAAAACACGTGAATTAAGCGAATATCGAGCTAAATTGAGCTATCAAATTGATAATATCTTTGGTGTGTCCGGTGGCTGGGAACAACAACAATACCAGCTCGATGCCGCCGAAAATCGTCGATTTGATAAAGAAGGCCCATTTGTTGACTTATTTTATCGATTTTAGTGTGCTTTTGAGCGTAACTCACATCTAATGTACGACTCTATTCAACAATAAATTAAACCATCGTGGTTTTATCTTAAATTTCAGTTTTTATTCACGATCAGATTGACAGTGACGGTAAAATAACGCGTAATACACATTTATAGGGACACA
>CAZEPW010000037.1:0-36456 GCA_964514215.1 uncultured Thioalkalispiraceae bacterium | reverse complement strand
TTAATTTGACAAAACATCAATAATTGAATTTTTAAGACAGAGTAAGGTTTTTTGACCGGGCAATAATTTTTCATCAGAACTTGTAATATAAAAAATATCGTTAACACGTTCACCATAGGTTGCGATTCTAGCTGATATTAATTCCACACCGCAGGCATCCATTGTGGCACATATCGCTGATAAAATTCCGGGTTGATCAAATGCTATCACTTCCATGATGGAATGGCGTTTATTTTTGTCTTCACTAAAAATAACCTCAGGATGAAATGAAAAGTGTTTTAACTGTCGGGGTACATTGCGGCTTATTTCAATGGAGTTTGATAATGTTGTGGAGTTTAGGTATTTATTTAAACTTGAATTGATATTTTGAATTCTGATCGAATCAAATATCGCATCTCTATTAATTTCAAGAATAATAAATGATGCCAAAATAAAATTATCTGTGGTTTTATAAATTCTAGCATTAACGACACTTATATTTAATTGCTCGAATACTGCTGTAATTAATGATAATAAACCTATATTGTTTTTAGCATAAATAAATACAATGGTGCCGGAATGTTCCGTTGCTCGTTCAATGCTTATTACTGCTTCTTTGTTGTTTTTATTATGAAGTATTAATTCAGACTGCTTTAGGATTTCAGTATATTCACATTGAATAAAATATTCATTGGATAACTTAGACCAAAGTTTCAAATAATTTTCTTTCTCAGTCTCTGTTATTTTTAACATGGTTAATAAATCTGCTTTAATTCTGGTTACCGATGTTATTTGGTTTCGTTCACCCTTAGTTTCGTCTTTTAAAAATTGTTTAGTAGAGATATAGAGATTAGATAACAGTGTATATTTCCATGAGTTCCATACTTTGGGGCTGGTTGCTCTAATGTCGGATACGGTCAACAAAAAGATCAGATCGAGTCGGTATTGATCGCCAACTAAATCTGCAAATTCTTTAATAACCTCAATATCTTGTATATCCTTTTTTTGTGCCGTGACGGACATGATTAGGTGATTAAACACCAACCATTCAACTAACTCAGAATCGTAGTTATTTAGATTATGTTTTTGACAAAACTCGAATGCGACTTTAGCACCTAGAGTCGAGTGATCACCTCCTTGGCCTTTAGAAATGTCATGAAAGAGTCCAGCTAAAATTAAAATTTCCTGTTTTGCTAAATTTTTAATGATACTGCTGCATAATGGATATTCGTGAGAAAATTCTTGAACGGTATATCGTCTAATATTTCGAATGACAAATAAAGTATGTTGGTCTACCGTATAAACATGAAATAAGTCATGTTGCATTTGTCCGACGATTTCATTAAATGCTGGTAAGTATGCTGCTAAAATACCGTAACTATTCATACGTCTTAGTTCATGGGTAACACCTGCGCGTTGACGAAGTATTTCCATGAACAATATTTTGTTTCTCAAATCATCACGAAAACCCGCGTCAATTAAATATAGGTTTTCTCGGATGGTGCGAATTGTATTGGCTCGAACACCGTTTAATTCGGGGTGTTGAGCTTGAATTAAAAAAATCTCGAGTAATGCTGATGGATTGTCAATAAAAATTTGATCATTAGCCGTTTCAATAAAACCATTTTGGATATTGAATCTGGAATTTAATTTAATAACATTACTTTTTTTTGATTTAAATAAAATTTCTTCTTGGAATAGCTGTAATAACATTTCATTGAGTCTGCTGAGTTCCATTATTGTTCGATAATAGTCCTTCATGAAATGCTCAACGGCTAATTTATTTTTATCATCTTGATAGCCAAATTGCTTCGCCAGCACACGTTGAAAATCAAATAATAATCTATCTTCACGGCGTTCAGCTAATAGGTGCAAGCCATAACGTACTTTCCACAAAAATGATTGGCCGGTAATTAATGTTGTTAATTCCTGTGACGTTAGAAAACCTATATTAACAAGCTGTTCGGGATTTTCAGAGCCGAAATGTCTTTTAGTTACCCACGAAATAGTTTGAATATCGCGTAATCCACCAGGCCCTTCTTTTATGTTGGGCTCTAGGTTATATGCTGTATCATTATATTTAGCATACCGGTTCTTTTGTTCATCCCACTTGGCATTAAAAAAATCTTTACTATTCCAAATCTTTTTTGGAGAACAGGTTTTTTTTTGCTTATCAAATAAGCTTTGTTCGCCAACCAGTAATCTTGATTCTTGCATGTTGGTTGCAATTGTAATGTCATTTTTTGCTTGGGATGCACATTCAGTAGGAGTTCTAACACTGTGGCCGACATTTAAGTGCATATCCCATAAAAAGGTTATAAATTTTTCTACAGCATCTTTTGGGATATTTTTTACATGACTAACAATAATCATAATATCAATATCGG
Organism: uncultured Thioalkalispiraceae bacterium; assembly: GCA_964514215.1. GTDB lineage: Bacteria > Pseudomonadota > Gammaproteobacteria > UBA6429 > Thiohalophilaceae > CAYQUC01. The sequence continues at coordinate 34,090 of CAZEPW010000037.1, read as the reverse complement.
AATGGGGATGTAGTTCACTACGACCGTAGCCACCAACAGCAACTAAACAACAGTTCGAATTGTTTTTAATAAAGAAATTCCATGCTCGAATTAATAAATAATCAATTACAGCCGCGCGAGAATGTATTAATTCATTTGCCGTGCGCCCGGCATGAAATCGCTCGTTTAATATCGTAGTGGCATTTTTGAGGGATGTCGTAAAGGGTTTTAGAGGGTATTGTTGATTAAGAAGCCCATCGTCAATTGTAACTGCATTATACAACTCTTGATCATTTATCATTTTAGTTAAAAATTTTCTTCTTCGCGTTTCGTTAACACTTCATAACCGGTTTCTGTCACTAAAATGGTATGTTCCCATTGAGCGGAGAGAGAACGATCTTTAGTTACCACCGTCCAGTCGTCTTTAAGTAATTTAACATTTCGTTTACCGATATTTATCATTGGCTCGATAGTAAAAATCATACCAGCGTCAAGTTGTTCACCGGTTCCGGCATTACCATAATGCAATACTTGAGGGTCTTCGTGAAAGACTTTACCAATTCCATGACCGCAATATTCTCTAACAACTGAGCAATGCTTTGCTTCGGCATACTGTTGAATGGCATGCCCAATATCACCGAGATGTGCACCGGGTTTTACTTGTTCAATGCCTAATCTTAAGCAATCTTGGCTAATTTGGGCAATTCGTTTTGCCTGGATTGAAGGTTCTCCAATGAAAAACATTTTACTGGTATCGCCATGATATTCATCCTTTATAACGGTAATATCAATATTAATAATATCGTTATTTTTCAATCGTTTATTTGATGGAATACCATGACAGACGACATGATTGACGGAAGTACAGATAGACTTAGGAAAACCATGGTAATTCAGTGGTGCAGGGATGGCTTTTTGTACATCAACGATATAATGATGACAAATAGTATCCAATTCTTCGGTTGTTATACCTGCTTTTACGTGAGGTTCAATCATCTCCAGTACTTGTGCTGCCAGTCGGCCAGCTATTCGCATTTTAGCGATTTCTTCAGGGGATTTTATCGTTATGGGCATATCTTTCTCTTGCGGACTGTTAATCGAACCTTTGTACCTTATTTTACTTATGTTAGCTAGTAAATCAGCAAGTTACCAACACAAGCATTGTCGAAAATGGCTAGATATGGTATAAAACGCGCGCATATTGAGTAAAATATGCGAAATACATAAATGCTCAAGAAATTGAGTAAATTCGCACACACTTAGATGAGATATCGTCCGGGTTCTTCGAGTATTTATAATTGAAGTAGGCATTTTCTTTGTGTGGAGGTTAAACCCAATAAAATTAGGAGAAGTACATGACTGATGTAACTATGCGTCAGATGCTAGAAGCGGGTGTCCATTTTGGTCATCAAACACGGTTCTGGAATCCAAAAATGGCACCATATATCTTTGGTGATCGTAATAAAATTCATATTATTAATTTAGAAAAGACCTTACCAATGTATCAAGATGCAATGAACTTTATTGGTTCAATGGTATCGAAACGCGGTAAAGTTTTATTTGTTGGGACTAAGCGTTCAGCACAAGATGTTGTCAAAGAACAAGCTAGTCGGTGTGATATGCCTTATGTTAATCATCGTTGGTTAGGTGGCATGTTAACGAATTATAAAACTGTGAAACAGTCAATTAAACGTTTAAAAGAATTAGAAGCCATGGATTCTGATGGAACGTTTGAGAAGTTGAGTAAAAAGGAAGTTTTAACACTGACTCGTGAAAAAATTAAATTGGATCGTAGTTTAGGTGGAATTAAAGATATGGCTGGCTTACCAGACGTTATTTTTGTTGTTGATGTTGGTCATGAAAAAATAGCCATTACTGAAGCAATAAAACTCGGTATTCCTGTTATTGGCGTTGTTGATACTAACAATAGCCCAAATGGTGTTGATTACTTAATCCCAGGTAATGATGATGCTATTCGTGCTATCACTTTATACACTAAAGGTGCCGCTGATGCGGTTATCAATGGTCGTGAATCAGTATCGGTTCCCGGAGCAGGTTCTGACGATGATTTTGTAGAACTCGATACACAGTCTAGTAAAGTTAAGAAAAAAGCAAAACCTGCTGCGAAACAACCAGCAGATGATACCGTTGATAGTGACGCTAAGTCTGAGAATGTATCTGAGTAATAAATACTTTAATATACTTCACACTCATACCAATATTTAAACTGTGTATGAGTGTGTTGTAGTTTAGTAATTTATTAAAATATTTTAATTAAGATTCGAGAGGTTATAGCACTATGGCTATTACTGCCGCACAAGTAAAAGAGCTACGTGAACGCACTGGCTCAGGTATGATGGAATGTAAAAAAGCATTAACAGAAGTTAATGGTGATATGGAAGCTGCAATTGATCATTTACGAAAAACAGGTCAAGCAAAAGCAGATAAAAAGAGTAGCCGAGTTGCTGCAGAAGGAAAAATTGTTATTGCTTTAACTGCTGATAATAAAACAGCAGTTATTATTGAAATCAATTGCGAAACTGATTTTGCTGCAAAAGATGAGAATTTTAGTCAGTTTGCAGACGAAGTAGCTCAATGCGCTTTATCAAATAAACCCGCCACAGTAGACGAACTTAACAATTTAAAATTGAGTTCTGGTGTAACAGTTGAAGAGACACGAAAAAACTTAATCGCCAAAATTGGTGAAAATATTAGTGTTCGACGTTTTGAAATTGTTAGTAGCACTGGGGTGTTAGGACATTATAGTCATGGTAATCGAATTGGTGTGGTTGCTAGTTCATCATCCGATAATCTTGAGCTTGCTAAAGATGTTGCGATGCATATTGCTGCTAGCAAGCCAATTTGTGTCAGTGCGGATCAAGTTGATCCGGAAATTTTAAATAGAGAAAAAGAAATTTATTTAGCTGAAGCGGCTAGTAGTGGTAAACCTGATAATATCATTGAAAAAATGGTTGAAGGTAAAATTAACAAATACTTAAAAGAAGTGACATTACTTGGTCAACCATTTGTTAAAGATCCTGATCAAACTATTGAAAAACTACTCAAGTCTAAAAATGTCACAATAGAATCATTTGTTCGATTTGAGTTAGGTGATGGTATTGAAAAGAAAGTAGATAATTTTGCTGAAGAAGTTATGGCTCAAGCGAAAGGCAGTTAATAAAAATAAGGATTCCAGTGAGTAAACCAAAATACCAACGAATACTGCTTAAATTAAGCGGTGAAGCTTTAATGGGGAAAGGAGAGTTTGGAATTGACTCTGCTATTATAAATAAAATAGCGACAGAAGTTTCACAACTAGTTAATTTAAATATTCAAGTAGCTTTGGTTATTGGTGGCGGTAATATTTTTCGTGGCGTAAGTTTAGCGACAGAAGGTATGGACCGGGCTAGTGCTGATCACATGGGAATGCTAGCAACTGTGATTAATGCATTAGCGTTACAAGATGGGTTAGAGCGAGAAGGTTTGGAAGTGCGGGTTATGTCTGCACTTCCAATCCATCAGGTTTGTGAAGATTATATTCGTCGTAGAGCTATTCGTCATTTAGAGAAATCTCGGGTTGTAGTTTTTGCAGCAGGCACTGGGAATCCTTTTTTTACAACTGATACCGCTGCTAGTTTACGTGGTATTGAAATTCATGCTGATATAGTTCTTAAAGGTACTAATGTTGATGGTGTTTATTCAGCAGATCCAAAATTGGATAAAACGGCAACGCGATTCGATGAATTAACTTACGATCAGGTTATAGCTGATAAATTGGCGGTTATGGATACTACAGCAATTGTTTTATGTCGTGATAACAATTTACCCATTCGTGTTTTTAATATGAATGAAGATGGAGCGTTATTAAGAATATTAGCCGGTGAAAGCTTAGGTACAATCGTTCAGTAATATAGGTGAATTATGATAAATGAAATTCTAAATGATGCAGATATTCGTATGAACAAGAGTATTGAATCGTTACGGCAGGAACTAACTAAAGTTCGTACTGGCAGAGCCCATCCAAGTTTGTTAGATCATATTACAGTTGATTATTATGGCTCTCAAGTGCCATTGAGTCAGGTTGCAAATATAACAGTACAAGATTCTCGGACATTATCTATTTCGGTTTGGGAAAAAACGCTTATTTCAGTTGTAGAAAAAGCCATAATGAATTCGAATCTTGGATTAAATCCTGCGACCGCAGGCGATATCATTCGAATTCCGTTACCGCCTTTAACTGAAGAGCGACGTAAGGATATGATTAAAATTGTTCGTCAGGAAGGTGAATCTGGCAAAGTTGCAATCCGTAATATAAGACGAGATGCTATTAGTGATTTTAAATCATTACTTAAAGATAAAGAAATTACAGAGGATGATGATCATAAAGCTCAAGATGAAATTCAAAAATTAACTGATAAATGTATTTCAATAATTGATCAGCATTTAGAAAATAAAGAAAAAGATTTAATGGAAATTTAATTTCTATTATTACTTTTGATAAAATTATTTGATCCATGGATATGGCATGACGAATATCAGCCACTCAGAGAATAATAACACTGTTCATGGAGACTACCCTAAACATATTGCTATCATTATGGATGGTAATGGTCGTTGGGCAAAAAAACGATTATTACCAAGAGTTGCCGGCCACAAAAGTGGTGTGAAAGTGGTTCGTGATATTGTGCAATATTGCGCGAAAAATTCAATTAAAGCATTAACTATATTCGCATTTTCCAGTGAAAATTGGCAAAGACCAAAAAAGGAAGTTAGTTCATTAATGGCGTTATTTTTCTCCGCATTAGAAAAAGAAGTGAAAAGTTTAAATGAAAATAATGTTTGTATGCGATTTATAGGTGATAGAACAGTATTTTCAGAAAAATTACAGAATAAAATTGCTTCATCTGAAGAATTAACAAAATCAAATACAGGTTTGATGTTATCTATCGCAGCAAATTACGGTGGACGTTGGGATATTACTAATGCCGTTAAACAGCTAGTGACTGATATCGAACAAGGTAAGCTTTCAAAGGATGATATCAGTGAAAAGAGCATATCGGAACGGGTGAGTTTAAATTGCTTGCCTGAACCTGATTTATTCATCAGAACAGGCGGTGAAGAACGAATAAGTAATTTTTTATTATGGCAATTGGCATACACCGAACTGTATTTTACAAATACACTTTGGCCGGATTTCAATGAGACAGAAATTGAAAAAGCAATTCAAAATTACATGCAAAGACAACGACGGTTTGGACATACAGGCGAGCAGGTAGATCAACTTAAAAATGCTTAAATTACGAATATTAACAGCAGTTATATTAGCGCCATTAGTTATTTTGGCAATATTTAAATTACCTAATATGTATTTTACATTGTTTACAGGTTTTGTTTTTTTATTAGCCTCATGGGAGTGGGCGCGCTTAATAGGCTTAAAAACAATTGTAACTCAAGCAGCTTATATTGCTTTTATTCTTGTTATGATGTTAATTGGGCTTTTGGTTGTAGCTCCAAATTATAATTTATTATTATTGATTTTAGGACTTGCATTTATTGTATGGCTAATGATGTTTTATTATGTCCTCGGTTATGCCGGAATGACCTATCCAAAATTAACATTTAAAGCCCGACATGGTTTAATGGGGGTTTTAATTATAATCGTCCCCTTTATTGCAATAATAGTGTTACGTAATGATGATCGTTATGGCCCCGGTTATTTGTTTGGTTTATTATTATTATTGTGGGTTGCCGATAGTGCCGCCTATTTTACCGGTAAAAAATGGGGCAAAACAAAATTAGCAATGCGTGTTAGCCCGGGTAAATCTTGGGAAGGTGTGTGGGGAGCACTTGTTGCTACTTCAATATATACCGTGTTGGTCACGATTAAAGATGATTTTCCGACAGTGCAGGCATTTGCAATTGTTATTTTATCGATGGCCACAGTTTTATTTTCAATATTAGGGGATCTTTTGGAAAGCCGTTATAAGCGCGAAGCTGATAGAAAAGATAGCTCAAATATTTTACCCGGACATGGTGGTATTTTAGATAGGATCGATAGCTTAACCGCTGCTGCTCCAATATTTTTATTATGTCTGATGGTTATGGGAATTCCTGAATGAGTTTAGAAAATACTTCGTACAAAGAAGGGATTTCTATACTCGGTTCTACTGGCTCAATAGGGTTAAGTACGTTAGATGTTATTCGGGTAAATGCTGACAAATATAAAGTTATTGCGCTGACAGCACATCAACAAGTCGAACGTCTATATACTCAATGTGTTGAATTTAAACCACAGTATGCCGTAATGGTTGATGCTGATGCAGCTGTTTTGCTGGAAGCTAAGTTTAAAAATGTAGATTTCGAGATTACAGTGTTAAGCGGACATGACTCTTTAAATATCGTTGCTTCACTAGCAGAAACTAAATATGTGATGGCTGCGATTGTTGGCGCTGCTGGTTTGCAATCATCCATCGCCGCTGCGCGAGCAGGAAAGCATATCTTATTGGCAAATAAAGAATCACTAGTGATGTCTGGTGAGTTATTCATGAATGAAGTTAAACAACATTCAGCGGTATTATTACCGATTGATAGTGAGCACAATGCAATTTTTCAATGTCTTCCGCAAAATTTTTCTGATGGATTGTCTAAGAATGGTGTTAATAAAATTTATCTTACTGGTTCTGGCGGCCCCTTTAGAAATACCGTTATTAGTGACTTAGAAAATATAACTCCGGATCAAGCATGCGCGCATCCAAATTGGAGTATGGGGCGAAAAATATCAGTTGATTCTGCAACAATGATGAATAAGGGATTGGAAATTATTGAAGCTAAGTGGTTATTTCAAGCAAGCTCCGATCAAATTGAGGTGGTTGTACATCCTCAAAGTGTTGTCCATTCAATGGTACAATATAAAGATGGCTCGGTTTTAGCGCAATTGGGTCACCCTGATATGCGAACGCCTATCGCAAATGCCTTAGCATGGCCTCGAAGAATCGATTCGGGTGTAGCTGATTTGGATATTATCGCTTTAGCTCGATTGGATTTTGAAGCTCCTGATGAAAAACGTTTTCCATGTTTGAAACTTGCTCGTGAAGCAATGGAAACGGGTGGAACCGCGTGTACTGTATTAAATGCCGCAAATGAAATTGCCGTTAGTGAGTTTTTGAATTCAAATATTCGATTTATTGATATAGCTAATATTGTTGAGCGTGTATTACACACTGCAACCATTCAACAAGCTAAAAGTCTTGAGGTTATTGTTGAGAGCGATCTTGTTGCGAGAAAAATAGCGCAGGATGTTATTAATCAAAGTATGGCAAAGGTTAGTTGATGTTAAATATTATTAGTAACTTTTTTTATTTTATTATTGCTATTACGATTTTAATTGCATTTCATGAATTTGGACATTATTGGGTTGCTAGAAAATTAGGTATCAAGGTACTTCGATTTTCCATAGGTTTTGGTAAACCGCTGTATTCTCGACGTTTTAGTAAGGATAATATCGAGTTTGTGCTTGCTGCGATACCACTTGGTGGTTATGTGAAAATGCTTGATGAACGTGATTCAAATGTTGCACCATCTGAAGTACATCGAGCATTTAACAGACAATCGGTATTTAAACGGTTTGCTGTTGTTTTTGCGGGGCCGGCATTTAATTTTATTTTTGCTGTTTTTGCTTTTTGGTTAATGTTTGTGGTTAGTGTGACAGATTTAAAACCAATCATCGGTGAAATTATTGTTGATTCACCTGCTGCAAAGGCCGGTTTACAGAAAGGTTTTGAAATTATATCGGTTGAGGGAAAAGATACTCCTGTTATTAGTGTTGCAATTAGTTCAATGCTACCGGCATTATTAGATCAAGCTGTTATAAGTCTAAAAGCAAAAGATAAATCAGGTATTATTTCAGAATATAAATTGGATTTTAGTAATATCGATCCTGATGCTGCATTAACAAATTATTACCGAGCTGTTGGTATTTTGCCTTGGCGACCGACTGAACCACCAACTATAACCGATTTAATAGCCGATAAACCTGCAATTAAAGCTGGCTTTAAAGTTGGTGATATTATTCTAAAAATCGATGGTATCAATATTGAAGGTACAGGAGAATTAATTAATTATATCAGTTCTCGTCCGGGAGAACAGCTCGATGTTGTTGTGCAACGAAATTCAATTAATATCAACATTCAGGTTACACCGGCGCAAGTAGTTAGTAATGGTAAAACGTTTGGACAAATTGGTTTAAAATCCAGCTCAGGAAAATATCCGGATTCAATGAAAGTGGAATATCGCTATTCTGTATTTCAGGCTGTGCCTCAAGCATTAGATAAGGTTTGGGTTAATAGCAAATTAATGTTAATTACTTTTGGAAAAATGTTAAACGGTTCAGTGTCGATTAATAAAATAAGTGGTCCAATAACGATTGCAAAATATGCAGGAATGACTGCAAGCTCTGGATTTTCTACTTTTATTAGTTTTTTAGCTGTTGTTAGTATTAGTTTGGGGATGATTAATTTATTTCCAATTCCAATACTTGATGGTGGGCATCTTTTTAATTATTTAATTGAGATGGTTAAGGGCAGTCCCGTATCTGAAAATTTTGAAATGATAGGACAGCGAGTAGGGATATTAATATTGGTTATGCTGATGAGTATTGCATTTTATAATGATATTTTAGGTTTATTAAGGTAGTAGTAATTAGAAATGTATAAGTTTAATAAATTAGGGTTAATTGTTTTCGGATCATGTGTTTTATCAAATGCATATTCATTTGATGAATTTAAGGTGCGCGATATTCGACTTGAAGGATTACAACGAATTTCCCTAGGAACAGTTTTTAATTATTTACCAATCAAAATTGGTGATAATTTTACTAGTAAGTTAAGCAGTCAGGCTATTAATGCTTTATATAAAACCGGTTCATTTAAAGATATTCACTTTGAACGAGAAGGTGATGTTTTAGTTATATTTGTAGCAGAACGTCCGGCAATATCAGAGATTAAATTTGAAGGTAATGATGATATTCAAACTGACTCACTAGAAAACGTCCTTAAACAAATTGGTTTAATAAAAGGTCGTGTTTTTGATCCTTCTGTTTTAGAGCGAATGAAGCAAGAATTAAAAAGACAGTATTATAGTCTAGGAAAATACAGTGTAAAAGTTGATACTGAAATAACTGTTCTCGAGCGAAATCGCGTTAAAGTAGAAATTAAAATTGCTGAAGGTGATTCAGCAGAAATTCATGCTATTACAATAGTAGGAAATAAAAAATATAATGATGAAGAGTTATTGAGTAAATTTGAATCAGCTGGAACAGGTTTTTTTGGTGGAAAAAAACAATATTCAAAACAGCTTTTATCAGGTGACTTAGAAATCTTGAAGTCATATTATTTAGATCGTGGATATATTAATTTTGCAATAAACTCAACTCAAGTATCGATATCTCCCGATAAAGAAGATATTTATATTACAATTAATGTTAGTGAAGGAGAGAGTTATAATGTTAGCGAAGTTAAACTTATCGGTGACTTTATTGTTGAAGAAAGTGAAATTAGAAAACTCGTTCCAATACAAATAAATGATATTTTTTCACGTAAAAAAACTTCGAAAAGTCGATCTAATATAACAGAAAAACTTTCATCTTTGGGTTATGCATTTTCAAACGTAAATGTAATTCCTGATATTGATCAAGACTCAAAATCAGTGGCTTTAAATTTGTATATTGATCCAGGTCGGCGGGTTTATGTTCGCCGAGTTAATATTAGTGGTAATACTAAAACTAAAGATGAAGTTGTTAGACGAGAAATACGTCAAATGGAAAATGGTTGGTTGTCTACTGATAAAGTTGCTCAATCTAGAACAAGATTAAATCGTTTGGGTTTTTTTGAATCGGTTAATGTGGAAACACCGCCTGTAGCAGGAACAAATGATCAAGTTGACGTGAATTACAAAGTCAGTGAACGTCCAACTGGACAAATTACGGCGGGTCTTGGTTTTTCCGATACTCAAGGTGTTATTTTAAACTTTGGTTTATCTCAAGATAACTTCGTTGGAACAGGTAAACGCGTTGCGATTAATATTGATAATAGCCAAGTTACCAAACGCTATAGCTTGAGTATTAATGATCCATATTACACGCTTGATGGTGTTAGTCGAGGGTTTACACTGTTTTCAAGGCAGGTTGATACTTCCAGAACGAATATTGTTAATTATGTCACCAATAGTTTAGGTGGTAGTTTAAACTTTGGGATTCCGTTAACTGAAAATCAATTTATGAATTTTTCTTTGGGTTATGAAGATACCGAATTGGTTACCGGATCTAACACTGTGCAGTCAATAATTGATTTTACTGATGAAAATGGTCGTCAGTTTGCAACGTATACGGTGTCGAGTAGCTGGCAATTTGATAATCGTGATCGAAGCTTATTCGCCACCAAAGGCAATAAAACACGAGTAACAACTGAAATAGCCGTTCCTGGTGGTGATCTTGAGTATTATAAAGTTGGTTTTCAGACTAGACACTTTTTTACCTTTGCTTCCGATTGGACAGTAATGGCTAATCTTGAATTGGCAGCAGGTAAGGGTTATGGTGATACCAGTAGATTACCTCCTTATAAAAACTATTTTGTAGGTGGTAGTCGCTCAGTTCGGGGCTATAATTCAGGTAGCGTTGGTAGTCCAAATACCAAGGAATTGGGTATTTCCATTGGGGGAAGCTCGAGAATATTATCAAATATTGAATTAGTTTTACCTAGTGCTAGTGATAATAATTCTTCAGGTTTTCGGTTTAGCTTGTTTGTTGATTCAGGATTTGTTTATGCTCAACAAGACAGGGTTGATTTAGCCGATGTTAGATCATCATATGGGGTATCTGCAATTTGGTTAGCTCCTATAGGGATATTAAGGTTTAGCCTTGCCGCCGCAATCGATCAACAACCAACTGATGATTTACAGTCATTTCAGTTTACTTTAGGCTCAGCATTTTAGAAAAGGAGGCATCAATGAAATATAATCTACTATTTGTGATAGTGTTTCTGTTTGTTAGTTCATTCGAAGTCGCAGCTGATGAATTAAAGCTTGGCTTTGTTGATACATCTGCGGTTATGAGAGATGCTCCACAAGCTGATTCTGCTCGTGAAAAATTACAAAATTTATTTGCACCCAGAGAAAAAGCAATTGCAAAAAATGAAAAAAAATTAAGTAAATTAGAAAAAGCTTTTAGTAAAACTGCAACATTTATTAGTCGTGAAGATAAAACAAAAAAAGAAAGGGAAATTTTTATTCTACAACGCGATATAAAACGCGCAAAACAAGAATTTAATGAAGATTTAAATATTAAGCGTAATGACGAGTTAAATAAATTACAAAAATTAGTTTTTAAAACAATAGTGAATTACGCCAAAAAAAATAACTATGATGCAATATTAGGTGAATCGGTTTTATTTGCTAATAAACGTGTTGATGTGACTGCTGAAGTTTTAAAAATGCTACGCAAAAAATATTCTGAAAACAAGTGATTTGAAATAAGAATAATAGTTAGGAGTGCAAACAAAGTGAGTGCAAGTCTTCTTGAACTTTCAATAATTGTTAATGGTGAAGTTGTTGGTGATCCTAATTGCGTTGTAAACTCAGTTTCTACTTTAACTGCTGCGGTCGAAGGACAAATTAGTTTTTTATCGAGTAGTAAATTTAAGAATAAACTAGCGAATACCAAGGCAAGTGCAGTTATCTTAAAAGAGATTGACTCTGACAGTTATTCGGGCAATTGCATTACTGTAAACGATCCATTGGTGGCGTATGCCAAAATAGCGACAATTTTGCACCCATTACCCGTTTCTAGCGGCCAGCATCACGCTACTGCTGTTATTCATAATTCGGCAAAAATTGCAGATAACTGCAGTATTGGTGCAAATAGTGTTATTGCAGAAAACGTTATTATTGGTAAAAACACCATTATTGAATCGGGTTGTTATATTGGTCAAGATTGTAATATCGGCGAAGATTCTCGAATCTACCCTAATGTTGTCATAAAACATGGTAGTTTGATTGGTAAACGTTGTATTATTGACTCTGGAACCGTAATTGGCTCTGACGGCTTTGGAAATGCTAATGAAAATGGACGTTGGGTGAAAATTCCACAACTTGGGATTGTCAGGATCGGTGACGACGTCCAAATTGGCTCTAATGTAGTAATTGATCGTGGTGCAATTGAGAATACGGTTATCGAAAATGGTGTTATTATGGATAACCTTATCCATGTTGCCCATAATGTCAGCATTGGTGAAAATTCAGCAATTGCCGGTTGTGTTGGAATTGCTGGTAGTGCGGTAATTGGTAAAAACTGCATGTTTGCAGGCCAAGTTGGAATATCGGGCCATATTGAAATTGCTGATAATGTAACGTTTACTGGAGCGAGTAATGTTTTTCAGAGCGTTAAAGAGGCTGGCGTGTATTCTTCTGGGACACCGTTAGAGCCATTTAGACAGTGGCAAAAAAGTAACTTTAGGTTTAAAAAATTAGATGATATGGCACGTCAGATTAAAGATCTAGAGAAAACGATTAAACAATTAAAAAAATAAAGGATAAGCAATACAGTATGTTATTAGATATAAATGAGATTTTACAATATTTGCCACATCGCTATCCATTTTTATTAATTGATAGAGTAACTGATTTTGAATCTGGGAAGAAGCTGGTTGGTTTTAAAAATGTGACTTACAATGAACCTTATTTTACTGGTCACTTTCCACAAAAACCTGTGATGCCTGGTGTGTTGATTATTGAAGCCCTTGCGCAAGCAACTGGAATATTGGCTTTTAAGTCTTCCGATCGTAAACCGGATGATAATAAACTATATTATTTAGTTGGAATTGATAATGTCAGATTTAAAATGCCCGTGGGACCTGGTGATAGACTGCAGTTAGAAGCAGAAGTTGTTACAACAAAACGTGGTGTGTGGAAATTCAATTGTATCGCTTCAGTTGACGGTGAGCACGTCGTTAGTGCTGAAATCATGTGTGTCGAAAAAGAAGCATAACAATTTTTAATTGTGAACAGAGTGAGAATTGATCAGTGAGTATTGATCGTTTAGCCGTCATTGATCCCAAAGCAAATATTGATGAGTCAGCCACTATTGGTCCTTATAGTGTGATTGGCCCCAATGTTAGTATTGGAGCAAATACTTGGATTGGGCCGCACGTGGTTATTAATGGCCCAACAACTATTGGTGCGGATAACCAAATATTTCAATTTTCATCAATTGGTGAAATTCCCCAAGACAAAAAATTTCATAATGAGCAGTCGAGTTTAGAAATTGGTGATGGTAATACCATACGTGAATTTGTTACGATTAATAGAGGGACGCAACATGGCGGGGGGATAACAAAAATTGGAAATAATAATTGGTTAATGGCATATATTCATATCGCCCACGACTGTATTATTGGTAACAATGTTGTTTTTTCTAACAACGCTACATTAGCAGGACATGTTACGGTAGGTGACGGAGTTATATTAGGTGGTTTTACCTTGGTACATCAATTTTGTGCTATTGGAAATAATGTTTTTACGGCGATGGGAAGTTCAATTTCTAAAGATGTTCCACCTTATTTAATGGTGTCTGGAACACCTGCTCATCCTTGTGGAATAAATTCTGAAGGCTTAAAACGTTTAAACTTATCGGCTGATGTTATTAAAAATATTAAAAATGTCTATAAGCATTTATATCGAACAGGATTAAGTTTTGACGATGCAAAAAAAGAAATAGCAAAAATAGCTGATAGTTGTGACGAAGTAAAAACCATGCATGAGTTCCTGCAAAATTCAAAAAGAAGTATTCTACGCTAGTTTTTGATATCGGTTGATATTGTAGATAGGGCTGAGTTTACGAACCCCAGCAAGTTTTATAATAGAACGCTAGCGACGGCCTAACATCTCTAATGCTAACTCAGCCACTAAAATACCATTACCTGATTGTCCTAAATGCTGTCTAACTGAATTTAGTTTTTCGATAATTGAAGAAGAATAATTATCGTAATACAATATTTTTTCAATTTCATTTACGATTTCATCAGAATTGGCTTGGTGTTGTATCAGTTCAGGAACGATACGTTGATTTGCTACGATATTGCATAGCGCTAAATGATCTAAATGAATCATCATGCGTAAAATGTAATAACTTAGAGATGCAATTTTATAAATAACAACCATAGGGATTCCCGATAAAGCAATTTCGAGTGTAACGGTGCCCGAAGCCGTAATAATTGCGGTGCAGGCTTGAATTGCTGCGGTACTATTATGGTCAATTATTTTTATTGGTATATCTATATCTTTTAAAAATGGAGCAAGGTCTTCATGAGTTATTGTGGATGCGAGCGGGATAAGAAACTGTAAGTCATTATCTTGTTTGTGTAACCGCTGGGCAGATTCGAGCAATACCGGTAATAAATTTTTAATTTCACTTTTTCGGCTGCCCGGAAATAACCCTAAAATTTTATTACTAGGATCAAGTTCGAGACTATTAATGATGTCAATTTTATTATATTTTTTTGGTATTTCATCGGTTAAGGGATGTCCGACAAATCGAACAGGAATATTATAGTCTTCATAAAACTTCGTTTCAAAATCAAATATAACGGCCATCATATCAATTGATTCACCAATTTTTTTTATTCGACCTTTGCGCCAAGCCCATACCTGAGGACTAATATAAAATAAAACTTTTATTTTAAGTGCTTTAGCTGCTTTAGCAAGCCGTAGATTAAATCCTGGGTAATCAATTAAAATTAATAGATCCGGTCGCTGTGATTTAAGCAGGTCTTTCATTTCATTTAAATATGAAACGAGTCGTCTATAATGCTTAATGACTTCTACTAAGCCAATGACAGCTAGCTTTGAAGCATCGATTCTAATATCAACACCGGCGGCCCCCATGTTGGAGCCACCAATACCAAAAAAATTTACATCGGAATCAAGTTTCTTAACTTGTCGAACTAATTGTGCACCGTGAAGATCGCCTGATGCTTCACCTGCAATGATCATGACATTTTTGTTCATTTATTTAGAAGCATTGTCCTATAACATCAACAATGGATTTGACTTGTTCATCTGATAACTCCGGAAATACCGGCAATGACATACACTGCGCTACGACTTTATCGGTAACCGGCAAATTAAGGTTTGCACAAAGGTCTTTAAAGACATTTTGTTTATGTAATGGGATAGGATAATAAATTGCGCAAGCAATATTATGTTTAGATAAAGCTTCCATTATTTGATCGCGTTTATCGGTTAATAATGTGTATTGGTGATAAACGTGAGTACCGATGCCATCTTCAACGGGAGGCTGCACAAACTCTTTTAATAATTTGCTATATAAAAGCCCAACACGTCGTCTATTTTTATTATAAGAAGCAATATTTTTTAATTTAGCTCGAAGAATAACAGCTTGTAGTTCATCAAGACGACTATTGTAACCAATAATATCATGATGGTAACGTACATTACTGCCATGATTACGTAAGCTTAGTAATTTCTCTGCAATACTATCGTCATTGGTTGTGATCATACCACCGTCACCGTAACAACCAAGATTTTTGCTGGGAAAAAAACTGTGACAACCAGCTAAACCAATACCGCCGGTCATTTTGTCATTTATATCGGCACCAAATGATTGCGCGCAATCTTCGATTACTTTTAATGAATTATCTTGTGCGATTTTCATGATGGCATCCATATTTGCAGGTTGACCAAAAATATGCACTGGTAAAATGGCTTTAGTCTTAGCTGTGATTGCAGCTTGAATACATTCTGGATCGATATTAAATGAGTCTGGAAGTATGTCTACAAAAACCGGTTTAGCTCCAACATAACAAATTGCTTCAGCGGTTGCGATAAATGTAAATGAAGTGGTAATGACTTCATCGCCTTCGCCAATACCTGCTGCTATTAGTGCTAGGTGCAGTGCATCAGTTCCCGAAGCACAACTAATGGCATGTTTAACGCTTAAATATTTTGCAGCTTCAAGTTCAAACTCTTTGACGTTTGGCCCTAATACAAACTGCGCGTTTCCAAGTGCTGTTAAAATATTTTGATCAATTTCTGATTTTAGATCGTTGTATTGGGTTTTTAGATCAACCATCGGGATCATGTAGTTAGTCCTTTTTTCGTTATTTAATTATTTTGCTTCAATAAAGCGGTAATCTGTAATGCGGTTTCTAATGCAAGTTGACCATCAACACCACTCACTATGGGGGGTGTTTTATTTGTTATGGCACCTAAAAATGATTCAATTTCACTAAGTAGCGCATCACCTTGATCAAATGTTTGTTCTTCACTTTCAATATTTGAGACACCCGGGTGCATTTCGCCATTACCTTTGCGGTGAATGCCTAATTTTTTATTTTGGAAGTCAATCGCAATATAAGCATCTGCTTGAAATAAGCGCATTTTGCGTTCAGATTTGAGTCCTGCTCGACTTGCTGTGACATTTGCTACGCAACCACATTCAAATTGTAAACGGGTATTGGCGATATCAATATCGTTTGATAAAACTTTTACACCATTAGCATCAATGTGAGTAACTTTGGATTTAACCATGTTCATAATAATATCGATATCGTGAATCATTAAATCTAAAATGACATTAACATCCGCTCCACGAGGATTAAATGGAGCAACACGATGTGATTCAATAAATAGTGGCTGTTTGATAATATCTTCTAATGCTAAGATTGCTGGATTGAAACGCTCTAAATGTCCAACTTGAAAGACCAGTTTATTCTTTTGCGCTAGCTCGACTAAAATGGATGCTTGTTCAACAGTTGTGGTTATTGGTTTTTCAACCAAAACATGAATGCCATTTTCAAGAAAAAACTTTGCAGTATCAAAATGTAGTTGTGTCGGCACAACGATACTAACGGCATCCACTTTATCTTTTAATTCTTCATAATTTGTTAAGGCTTGAACATTAAACTTGTTAGCGATGTCTTGTGCTACTTGAGTATTCGCATCAACAACAGCTATTAGTTCGCTATTAGGGATATTGTGGTATTTTTCGGCGTGGAATTTACCAAGGTATCCAACACCAATTACGGCAGTTTTTATGGTTTGCATGATGCTCATCTGGCTTATTTGTATGTAGATAGTATTGTATCAAATATCAACACTGAAAGTAGAATTTAGCACTTTGATTATCAGTTGAGTTGATTTAAAGCATTGTATGTTCACATCAAAATACCGTTTTTGAGTAAAATAGATTTGTTTATCGAATTAATTCGATATACTAGCTTATCTCTAATTTCGGATGATAATTAAACAGTGAGTTAAATGCACAATTTACAAGATTATAAGTATATAGCTGGTGTTGATGAGGTCGGACGGGGGCCTTTAGCCGGTCCAGTGGTGGCGGCTGCCGTTGTTTTAGACCCGAAACGACCAATTGAAGGCTTAATGGACTCAAAAGTCTTATCTGAGAAAAAACGAGAAAATTTAGCCATTGAAATTAAAAACAAAGCATTATGTTGGGCGATTGGTCGAGCTGAGGTAGAGGAAATTGATGATATCAATATTCTTCAGGCTAGTTTATTGGCGATGAAAAGAGCCGTTTTGCAGCTCCAGCCTATGGCTGAATTTGCCCAAGTTGATGGTAATCGTTGTCCGGATCTACCCTGTCCGTCTCAAGCAATAATAAAAGGCGATGCTAGTGTTGCTTGTATTAGTGCAGCTTCAATTATTGCCAAAGTTGCACGGGATAATGAAATGAAGGATTACGACAAAATTTATCCTGGCTATGGTTTAGCGAAACACAAAGGCTATCCTACTAAGCAACATATTGCGGCAATAAATGCGTTGGGTATTACCGAGATTCATCGATTGAGTTTTGGGCCGGTGAAGCGGGTGCTGGAGAATACCAAGTAATTACTAAATTATACTGAAAATATAAGGAATAATTTTGAAAATGAGCTTTACTTATTATTGTGGAGTATCAAATCACATTACTTGTTAATCTGTGCTTCATCAAGCAATAACCCCCTAAGGTAATTTATAATTTTATTGATAGTTTAAAAAAGGTAGTTTCGTGGATATTCGTTTCCCACTAATTTTAAGGCTTGATGCCAATGGCACACCAATGAAATGGATTGCGTGGCAAGAAGCCATTTGCTTGCATGCTAGAAATAGAATTGTGTGGACGACAGGTGAACATCGATTTATTTTGCACGGTGGTTATTCTCGGTTATCTGGTATGCAAACGACGGTTGAGTTGAATTCGATTATCGCAGTTCGAGGTGAAAATAAATATGCCTATAATAAACGCATTCCACCGTTAAATAATCGTGAGTTGTTTCGACGAGATCAACATATTTGTTTGTATTGTGGTAAACAGTCAACAGAAAAAAAATTAACCCGAGATCATATTGTGCCGGTGGCTCAAGGTGGTAAAGATTCTTGGTCGAATGTTATTACGGCATGTAAAAAATGCAATACGCGAAAAGGTTGTCGTACTCCTGATCAAGCTCATATGCCGTTATTGGCGGTGCCTTTTGTGCCGAATATGGCAGAATATTTAGTGTTACGTAATCGTCGTATTTTATCGGATCAAATGAATTTTTTAAAAACGCAATTTAATTCATTAACCGAATCCAGAATATAATTTTTGAATTGGAGTGTTATTCTTTTGGTCCAAGTAATTCAATTTCATAACCATCGGGATCTTCTACAAATGCAATGATAGTACTACCGGCATTCATGGGGCCTGCATCACGTAAAATCTTCCCACCCTGTGCTTTAATATTGGCTGTTGCTTGGTAAACATCAGCAACTTCGATGGCTAGGTGGCCAAAACCATTACCGAGTTCGTAATCGTTAGTATCCCAGTTATGGGTTAATTCTATAGCGGTATTGTCTGTTTCGTCACCATAACCAACAAAAGCAAGGGTAAACTTTCCTTCTGGATAATCTTTTTGGCGTAATAATGTCATGCCTAAAATTTTGGTATAAAAATCAATTGATCGTTGTAAATCGCCAACACGCAGCATGGTATGTAATAAGCGCATATTAATCCTTAAAATATTGCTGATGAATAGAACATATAATAACAACTGCTATGCTTAAAGGACACTAAAAATGGAATCATTAGATAATGGCAAAATCTGATATCGACAGTTTTGATTTTCAAACGGGTCGAATTTTAGCGCGGAAATATGAAGTGGTGGCGCGTTTGGGCGCTGGTTGGGAAGGTGAAGTCTATCTTGTTAGAGAATGTACCACGGGTATAGAACGTGCCGCTAAGTTTTTTTTCCCGCAGCGTAATCCTAAAAATCGTAACTTATTATTTTATGCTAAAAAATTACATAAATTACGTCAGTGCCCAATTTTAATTCACTATCATACCCAAGATATTATTAGTTTTAAAAATCAACCTATTTCATTTTTAATTTCAGATTATGTTGAAGGTGAATTGTTGAGTGAGTTTTTATCAAATCAACCTGGCAAACGTTTGGATATTTTTCAGGCTTTGCACTTATTACACGCATTAGCAAAAGGCATGGAAAACATCCATTATTTGGGTGAGTATCATGGTGATTTGCACACAGAAAATGTCATGGTGCGGCGTTATGGTTTGGGTTTTGATTGCAAATTATTAGACATGTATATGTGTGGTGCACCAAAGAAGGCTAATATACATGATGACGTGGTTGATCTGGTTCGATTATTTTATGATATAGTTGGCGGTAAAAAATATTATGCCAAATTACCCGTGCAAGCCAAGTATATTTGTAATGGTTTAAAGCGGACTTTAATTTTAAAAAAATTTCGTAGTGCCGGTCAACTGCGTGAACATCTTGAATTATTAGATTGGGAATGAGTTAGGAATATCGGCTTAATGAGTTTAATAATTACTGAAAATGATTCAAGTGACTGTTATTACCAAAATATTGCTTCGGGTTCGGTGGCTCTTTTTTCAATCCGAGATCCCTTTAAAGACTCTGTTAATGAAGATTCATTGGCTATTATTCCGGTTGATAGTAAATCGTGTGTGTTAATCGTAGCCGATGGTGCCGGTGGCATGCGAGCCGGAGCATTGGCATCTTCAATTACGGTGCAAAGTATTAATAAAGCCGTGTTAAAGGGTATCCAGAATAAATTGGAATTGCGTGATGCTATTTTAAATGGAATCGAAAATGCCAATAATGAGGTGTTGGCTTTAGGGATAGGAGCCTATACCACAGTTGCTATTGCTGAAATTCACGATAACCATGTTCGCACATATCATGTGGGGGATTCGATGATTTTAGTCGTAGGACAGCGGGGCAAGGTGAAGTTGCAAACCATTTCTCATTCCCCTGTTGGTTATGCGGTTGAGGCCGGTGTGCTTGGTGAGCAGGAAGCAATGCAACACGAAGAACGTCATTTGGTGTCAAATATGATTGGTGACAGTAATATGCACATTTCAATTGGGCCTACGGTACAATTAGCCGCTCGTGATTCAGTTTTAATCGCATCAGATGGACTGTTCGATAACCTGCATATTGATGAAATAATTGAATATTGTCGAAAGGATCCGATAAAAAAATCAGCTATTCATCTGAAAACGAAAGCTTGCGAGCGCATGACAACTGAAAATTTACCTAATCCCAGTAAACCTGACGATTTGAGTTTTATCGAATACCGCTGTAAGCCATTGAAAGTTAAAAAATGATAATTTTATCAACGGCTTATTAACTGTTTTTACCTTATTGATAATATTTTAAAAAAAAAATTAATTTTATACTGTTGGCTTTTTTTTCATGTTAACTTAATACGATGCAAAATAATTTCGTTCACCTTCATCTGCACTCTGAGTATTCCATTAGTGATGGTTTGATCCGCATTAAACCGTTGATCAAAGCCACCGTGGATGCCGGTATGCCGGCTGTTGCGGTGACCGATCAAAATAACATGTTCGCGATGGTGAAGTTTTATCGGGCAGCACAAGCAGCCGGTATTAAACCCATCATTGGCGCCGAGCTTTGGGTGCATGAAGATGATAATTCAATTTCGCCAAGTCGTATTGTTTTGCTTTGTAAAGACATATCGGGTTATCGAAATATGACCCACCTTATTTCTAGATGTTTTATGGAAGGCCAGCGTCGTGGTTTGCCAATGCTTAATATGGCATGGTTAGAAGGCTATAGCGATGGTTTAATTGCATTATCTGGTGGTTGTCGTGGTAATATTGGTGAATGTCTAATAAATAACAATATCGATGATGCTCAGCGTTTATTACAAAAATGGTTGGCATTGTTTCCAAATAACTTTTATCTGGAATTACAACGAACCGGGCGAGCCCAAGAAGAAGACTATTTGCATTTAGCGATTGATTTGGCACTTAAATTTGATGTGCCGGTGGTCGCTACAAACGATACTCAATTTTTAGTAGAAGATGATTTTGATGCTCATGAAGCGCGAGTGTGTATTAATCAGGGACGAACTCTGGATGATCCGCGTCGCCCGAAAAACTATAGCCCAAAACAGTATTTAAAATCACCTGCAGAGATGATTGAATTATTTTCCGATATTCCCGAGGCTATCGAGAATACGGTCAACATCGCAATGCGCTGCAATTTAGAATTAACATTAGGAGAAAATTTTCTCCCTAATTATCCGATTCCTAGTGGAATGCGTATTGAAGATTTTTTAGCTCAAGAATCTAAACTTGGTCTTGAAAAACGTTTAGCATTTTTATTTGATGTTACTGCCCCCGATTTTCCCGAAATTCGTAAAGTGTATGATGAGCGTTTAGCTCTTGAACTTGATGTGATTAATCAAATGGGTTTTCCGGGTTATTTTTTAATTGTATCGGATTTTATTAAATGGGCAAAAGAACAGCTCATCCCCGTTGGGCCCGGGCGGGGGTCGGGCGCGGGTTCTTTGGTTGCTTATGCTTTAACCATCACCGATTTAGATCCGATTAAATATGAATTGCTGTTCGAACGGTTTTTGAATCCAGAGCGGGTTTCAATGCCTGATTTTGATATCGATTTTTGTATGGAAGGTCGTGATCGCGTTATAGAATATGTTGCCAAAACCTATGGCCGTGAAAAAGTATCACAAATTATAACTTATGGCTCAATGGCTGCAAAAGCCGTAATACGCGATGCCGGACGGGTATTGGCTCAACCCTATGGTTTTGTTGATCGTCTCGCGAAATTAATTCCGTTTGAAATTGGAATCACTCTTGATAAAGCACTTGAACAGGAAGAAGCATTACGCGATCTTTATGAACAAGATGATGAAGTTCAAGAGTTAATTGATCTGGCTAAAAAACTCGAAGGATTAAAACGAAACGCAGGTAAACATGCCGGTGGTGTTGTTATTGCACCTTCAAAATTAACTGATTTTACACCACTTTATTGTGAACAAGATTCGAGTAGTATTGTAACCCAGCTTGATAAAGATGATGTTGAAGCTGTTGGTTTGGTGAAATTTGATTTCCTTGGTTTACGTACGCTAACGATCATTGATTGGGCGTTACAGAGCGTTAATAAAACGCGTAAACTAAATGGCGATGATATAGTTGATATCGAAACTATTCCGCTTGATGATAAAGCCAGTTTTGTTTTATTAAAAGCCAGTCAAACAACCGCGGTATTTCAACTTGAATCACGCGGCATGAAAGATTTAATAAAACGCTTACAGCCCGATGATTTTGAAGACATTATTGCTTTAGTTGCGTTATTTAGACCCGGGCCTTTGCAGTCGGGTATGGTTGATGATTTTATCAATCGAAAACATGGGCGTGCCAAGGTCGTTTATCCACATCCAGATCTTGAACCAATTTTAAAACCAACTTACGGCGTTATTTTATATCAAGAACAGGTTATGCAAATTGCGCAGGTTTTGGCAGGTTATACCTTGGGTGCTGCGGATATGCTGCGGCGTGCAATGGGTAAGAAAAAACCGGAAGAAATGGCCAAGCAACGTGTTATTTTTACCGACGGTGCGGTTAAAAATCATGTTGAAGAAAGTGTTGCGACTTATATCTTTGACTTAATGGAAAAGTTTGCAGGTTACGGTTTTAATAAATCTCATTCAGCTGCTTATGCCTTGGTGTCATATCAAACTGCTTGGTTAAAAGCACATTTCCCTGCTGAATTCATGGCGGCGGTATTATCAGCCGACATGGACAATACTGATAAAGTTGTGATTTTGATCGATGAATGTCGTGATATGAATTTAAAAGTTGAAGCACCCAATGTTAATTTATGTTCGCATCGTTTTACCGTGTTGAATAATGCCACTATTGTCTATGGCCTTGGAGCAATTAAAGGGGTTGGTGAAGCCGCAATTGATAATATCAGTGATGAGCGTGAACAAAATGGTGATTATCATGATTTATTTGATTTATGCCGTCGAATCGATTTGAAAAAAGTTAATAAGCGAACGTTTGAAGGTTTAATTATGGCTGGTGCTTTAGATGTTTTTAAACAAACACGGTCAACCTTAATGGCAACTCTTGGCGGTGCGGTTAAAATTGCAGAACAATACAGTCGTAACTCACGGTTAGGACAAAATGATTTATTTGGTGAAACAACCGAAGTTAATGATACTGGCCCTGGAAGTTATAACATCCAAGATGAATGGGGTGAAGAACAACGACTGTCCTGTGAAAAACAAACGTTGGGATTATATTTAACCGGACATCCTATTAATCGTTATTTAGAAGAACTATCAAACTTCACCAGTTCACGTATTGTTGAGTTAAAACCAAAAAAAGATCAATTGGTTATTGTTGCTGGTTTAATTATTGCAATGCGCACGATGAATACTCGACGTGGTGATCGCATGGCTTTTATTACCATTGATGATCGCAGTGCACGAATTGAGCTAGCCGTTTTTTCTGATGTCTATGAACGCTGTCGAGATAACTTGGCAAAGGACAGGTTAATCGTTATTGAAGGTGAAGTTAGTATTGATGATTATAGCGGTGGTTATAAAGTTAGTTGTCGTAATATATTCGATATTGATCAAGCGCGAGAGAATTATGCGAAACGCCTTGAAGTTCAACTTGAAAGTTCCGATAAAGTAAATGGTTTTGTGAGTGAATTAGCACAAACATTAACTCCGTTTAAAGAAGGCTTTTGTCCTGTAGTGGTCGATTATAAACGAGAAGATGCACAAGCAAAGTTAAACTTAGGTCAAGCATGGCGTGTTCATCCAACTGAAGAACTATTACATCGTTTAAAAAAACTCGCAGGTGAAAATAGCGTGAAACTAATTTATTAATTTATTAATTTATTATTTGATATTAGTGGCGGTGGACTCCCGTTAAAAGCGTACGGGAGTGACGGGGTTGATTATCATCGTCATGCCGGTAGTGTTAATAAATGCTTGTCGCATTTACAGCCGGTATCTTTAGTTATTCGGAATAAGTTTATTATTTCGATATTGGTGGTAGTGGACTCCCGTTAAAAGCGCACGGGAGTGACGGGGCTAATTAAGATCTTGATTCTCACCGTCATGCCGGTAGTGTTTTGAGCCGGCATCTCGAGTTTAAACTACTTAGACAAAACCTAGTCATATACCGTTTATCCAACTCCAATACAGATTTAGTTATATGTTTCCGGTCAGATTTTTAAAATCGTGTTAAAATAACAAGCTAATGATTTAATGGTATTAATTGGAGTAACTGGTACTTGCAATTAACCTATATACAACATCACTATATTGTGCTAAGTTGTTGATAATAAGACTATTATAAGTGAGCTTTATCGTATGAATATGAATTTTTTAGAATTTGAACAACCCATTGCTGATTTAGAGGCTAAAATTGATGAGTTACGATTTGTGGGGTCAGATAATGAAATTAATATTAGCGATGAGATCAGCCGACTGCAGTCGAAAAGTCGCGATTTAACTGAAACCATATTTTCAAGCTTAAAGTCAGCTCAAATCTCACAATTAGCACGACATCCACAGCGTCCTTATTTGTTGGATTACATCAATTTAATATTTACTGATTTTGAAGAATTACATGGTGATCGAGCCTATGCTGATGATGCTGCGATTGTTGGTGGCATGGCTCGGATTGATGGCCAACCAGTGATGATTGTTGGCCAACAAAAAGGTCGTGATACTAAGGAAAAAATACGTCGTAACTTTGGTATGCCTCGTCCTGAAGGCTATCGTAAAGCATTACGGTTAATGGAAATGGCTGAGCGTTATAAATTACCGGTGTTAACATTTATCGATACTCCCGGTGCTTATCCAGGTGTTGGTGCTGAAGAACGAGGCCAAAGCGAGGCTATTGCAAAAAATTTATTGGTGATGTCACAATTAAAAACACCAATAATTTCAACGGTAATAGGTGAAGGTGGTTCTGGTGGGGCTTTAGCTATTGGCGTTGGTGATAGATTATTAATGTTACAATACAGCACATATTCAGTGATTTCTCCTGAAGGTTGTGCTTCTATTTTATGGAAATCTTCAGAAAAAGCAGCCGATGCGGCCGAGGCCATGGGCTTAACTGCACCGCGATTAAAAGAATTGGGTTTTGTTGAAGAAATTATAGAAGAACCTTTAGGTGGTGCGCATCGAAATCTTGAATTAACTGCGCAACGTGTTAAGACTGCTTTATTAAATAGTCTTGAAATTTTGGGTACCTTACCTATTAATGCCTTACTTGAGAAAAGATATGAACGCTTAATGTCTTATGGACAATTTAGCGAGTAATAGTTTTGCTCAAGTAACTATTATTGTTACTTAATACTTTGCATGATTCTCACC
The DNA here is from genome assembly GCA_964514215.1 of uncultured Thioalkalispiraceae bacterium. GTDB lineage: Bacteria > Pseudomonadota > Gammaproteobacteria > UBA6429 > Thiohalophilaceae > CAYQUC01. Next base: position 8,347 of record CAZEPW010000037.1, on the reverse strand, counting down.
GATGAATTGCTAGCAACACTAAAAAATTACCCAAAGGCCAAACGTTATTGGGTTGCATTTAGTGGCGGCTGCGATTCTCACGTTTTATTACATGTTTTATCGTTGCTGTCGAAATCGGAGTTGAATGAATTTAATTTTGAAGTAGCGGCTATTCATGTGCATCATGGCTTGCAAGCCAGTGCTGATAAATGGAGTGAACATTGTGCTAAAGTTTGTCTTGAGTTAAATGTTCATTATCAATTACTTGAAGTAAATGCAACTGCACAAGCAGGACAAAGCCCCGAGGCTGCTGCACGTGAAGCGCGTTATCAGGCATTTTCAGAGTTTTTACCCAAAAAAGATATTCTGTTGGTAGCACATCACCAAGATGATCAAGCTGAAACATTATTATTGCAGTTAATACGCGGTGCTGGCCCTCGAGGCTTGAGCGCGATGCCTGTTATGAAATTACTGGGAGGCAATACGGTATTACGTCCTTTTCTTAATATCAGCCAGTTAGCAATTAAGAACTATGCTAAACAGCATCAATTGCATTGGATAGAAGATCCGAGTAATACGGATATACGGTTTGATCGAAACCGTATTCGCCATGAGGTGTTGCCGGTATTAAAACAACGTTGGCCATCAGTATCTAAAACACTGGCGCGCGTGACGCAACATCAAGCTGAAGCGGTTGAATGTTTACGCGAGCTAGCTCACGTTGATTACGTAGCGGTTCAGGCAAAAGAAAATTTAGGGTTATTAATTTCTAAGCTTGGGCAATTGAGTATCGCGCGGCAAAAAAATCTATTGCGCTATTGGATAGAGCAACTTAATGATTTTGATGCAATTAATAGTGCACATTTAAATAGAATTCTTAATGAGGTTATTCCAGCTGCATGTGATAGTCAGCCAAAAGTGAGCTGGCAAAACACGAAAGTTTGTCGTTATCGTGGTGTTTTATATGTATTAGCAGCAGAAAAAGTGAATAAGCCATTAAAACCGCAACGTTGGTTAATATCAAATGCTCTAGAATTACCGCAACAGCGATTAATTTCAAGAGAAACATTAGGACAAGGAATTAAGCAGTCGTTAATAACCGATGGCGTGCTAACCATTCGATATCGAGAGGGAGGTGAGCGCTGTCAACCGCGAGGGCGAGCGAATCATCATAGCTTGAAGAAGCTTTTTCAAGAATGGGCTGTGCCTCCTTGGATGCGATCTCAAATTCCGCTAGTTTGTATTGGCAATGAAATAGTTCAAATAGTGGGTTACTGTTTATGTGAGCCTTATGTTGTTGGTCCAGATGAGCTCGGTATATCAATTGAGAGTGAATATTTATAAAGCAAAACAACCATCAAGGATTGAAAAAAGCACCGAAAACAACGAAAATAGAGTGAGGTAAGCTCCAGTATCATCATTCTATTGAAATCTATTGCCCTATGAAAATTCTTCAATAATATCATAGGATTACGCTAATAATTTAGCAAATTAAGTAAAGTGGCAAATTAATGACAAAATATATTTTTGTAACAGGTGGTGTTGTATCATCACTGGGTAAAGGAATAGCGGGTGCTTCTTTGGCATCACTACTGGAGTCTCGTGGGTTAAAGATGACTTTGTTAAAGTTGGATCCGTATATCAATGTCGATCCTGGAACTATGAGCCCATTTCAGCATGGTGAAGTTTTTGTGACGGAAGATGGCGCAGAAACAGATTTAGACCTAGGGCATTACGAACGTTTTGTTCGCACATCGATGCGTCAGTCCAATAATTTCACAACAGGTACTATTTACGAACGTGTTATTCGTAAAGAAAGGCGAGGTGAATACCTAGGCGCAACGGTACAAGTCATTCCACATATCACTGATGAAATTATTCGTTCGGTAAAAGCCGGAGCACAAGGTATGGATGTTGCTATGGTTGAAATTGGCGGTACTGTTGGTGATATCGAGTCATTACCTTTTTTAGAAGCAATAAGGCAAATGGGAGTCGAACTTGGTCACGATAATGTTCTTTATCTGCATTTAACTTTATTACCGTATATCCCGACTGCAGGTGAATTAAAAACAAAACCAACGCAACATTCGGTTAAAGAACTGCGTTCTATCGGAATTCAACCCGATATTTTATTATGTCGTTCTGATCGTGAATTGCCTGATGATGAAAAAGCCAAGATTGCATTGTTTACTAATGTTGAAGCTCGTGCGGTTATTTCAGTCGTTGATGTTGATAGCATCTATAAAATCCCAAGATTACTGCAACAACAAGGCCTCGATGATATTGTTACTGAAAAATTAGGATTAAAAACAAAACCAGTTAATTTATCCGAATGGGATGATGTTGTTAAGGCAATGGAAAATCCAACCGGTGAGGTTAATATTGCAATGGTTGGTAAATATGTAGAACTAACTGAATCGTATAAATCATTATCTGAAGCTTTAATTCATGCAGGTATACATACATTAACGAAAGTTAAGTTAACATATATTGATTCAGAACAAATCGAACGCGAAGGTGTTGATGTTCTTAAATCGATGGATGGCATTTTAGTCCCCGGTGGTTTTGGTGAACGCGGTGTGGAAGGAAAAATTACTGCAGTTAAATACGCTAGAGAAAATAAAGTTCCTTATTTAGGAATTTGTTTGGGAATGCAAGTTGCTGTTATTGAATATGCACGTAATGTTGCCGGTTTAACTGATGCACATAGTACCGAGTTTAATAAAGATACCGCACATCCTGTTATTGGTTTAATAACGGAATGGCAAACTGAAGACGGTACTGTTGAGCGTCGTGATTCTGAATCGGATCTTGGTGGTACTATGCGGTTAGGCGGGCAATCGTGCAATCTAACCAAAGGTAGTGTTATTCATCAATGTTATAATAGCGATGAAATTATAGAACGACATCGTCATCGATTTGAATTTAATAATAACTATCTTGAGCAATTAGGAAATGCCGGTTTACAATTTACCGGAAAATCAATTGATGGAAACTTAATAGAAGTTGTCGAAGTCAATGAACATCCGTGGTTCGTGGGTTGTCAATTTCATCCTGAATTTACTTCGACGCCGCGCGACGGACACTTATTGTTTAGTGGCTTTATCTCAGCTGCTAGACAGTATCGACAACAAGAACAATCTAATAAAGACTCAAATAATGAGTCAACAAAAACGGCGGCTTTATGAAGTTAAATGGATTTGAAGTAGGAATTGAACGACCATTTTTTTTGATCGCAGGTCCATGTGTTATCGAAAGTGAACAATTAATTCTAGATACAGCTGGCGAATTAGCCGAAATAACCAAGCAATTAGAAATTCCTTTTATCTTTAAAGCATCATACGATAAAGCAAATCGCACCTCGAGCAAAAGTTACCGTGGCCCGGGAATTGATAAAGGTTTAGCAATTTTACAAAAAGTAAAAGATCAAATTGCAGTGCCAGTATTAACCGATGTGCATGAAGACACACCGTTAAATGAAGTGGCAGCCGTGGTTGATGTTTTGCAAACGCCGGCATTTTTATGTCGACAAACTAATTTTATACAAAATGTCGCCTCCCAAAAGCTACCGGTTAATATCAAAAAAGGGCAGTTTTTAGCACCGAGTGATATGATTAATGTTGTCGCGAAAGCCAAAGAAGTGGGTAATGAACAAATAATGGTATGTGATCGAGGCGTGTCGTTTGGGTATAATACCTTAGTGTCTGATATGAGAGGCTTAGCAACAATGCGTGAAACTCAATGTCCTGTGGTCTTTGACGCAACTCATTCAGTGCAACAACCTGGTGGCCAAGGTGGTACCTCTGGTGGGCAACGTGAATACGTTCCAGTGCTTGCTCGCGCAGCAATTGCCGCTGGTGTAGCTGGAGTGTTTATGGAAACACATCCCGATCCGGCCAAGGCATTAAGTGACGGCCCAAATTCATGGCCACTAGATCGGATAAAAGAATTGCTAGTAACATTAAAAGCAATTGATAACGCAGTTAAATCAGCCGGATTTATCGAACACGACTTTATGTAACAAAAAAAGTATACAATTGTTCATCGAACCTATAAAACATCATCTCAGTAAAGTTCTGGATATGGATTTAGAAATAATTAAACATTAAAACAGCAATAGCAATCAGGAAAGCAAATAAATGTCAAAAACAAATATCGAAAAAATTATTGCACGTGAAGTTATCGATTCACGAGGGAATCCTACAGTAGAAGCCGATGTGTTTTTAACATCCGGAATAATGGGACGTGCTGCAGTACCATCAGGTGCATCAACAGGTTCACGTGAAGCGATTGAACTACGCGATGGTGATAAATCTCGATACTTGGGTAAAGGGGTCTTAACCGCTGTAAAAAATATTAATACCGATATTAATAATGCACTCAAAGGCAAAGATGTAACACAACAAGAAGCCATTGATAACATTATGTTAGCGTTAGACGGCACAGAAAATAAAGCCAAGCTTGGTGCTAATGCATTATTAGCCGTGTCATTAGCTTGTGCAAAAGCGGCTGCTCAAGCAGAACAAAAAGAACTATTTGCTTATCTTTCAAAAGATGGTAACTATACATTACCCGTACCAATGATGAATATTATTAATGGTGGTTCACATGCTGATAACAGTGTTGACTTACAAGAGTTTATGATTATCCCTGTTGGCGCACCAAATTTTTCAGAAGCGGTACGATACGGTGCTGAAGTATTTCATAACTTAAAATCAGTATTAAGTGCAAAAGGCATGAATACTGCAGTTGGTGACGAAGGTGGCTTTGCTCCTGATTTACCATCGAATGAGTCGGCGCTTGAAGTTATTATAGAAGCTATTGAAAAAGCCGGATATAAACCCGGTGTAGATATTTTTATTGGTATCGATGCGGCTAGTAGTGAGTTTTACAAAGACGGTAAATACCACCTTAGTTCAGAAGGTAAAGTATTAAGCTCTTCAGAATTTATCGATGTATTAGAATCATGGGTAGACAAATACCCGATTATTAGTATAGAAGACGGGTTAGATGAAGGTGATTGGGATGGTTGGAAATTATTAACAGAACGCTTAGGAGATAAAGTTCAACTTGTGGGGGATGATTTATTTGTAACGAATACTAAAATATTTCAACAAGGTATTGATAAAAATATCGCAAACTCAATTTTAATTAAAGTGAATCAAATTGGCACACTAACAGAAACCTTGGCGGCAATTGAATTAGCCAAAAAGTCGGGTTATACCGCAGTAATATCACATCGTTCAGGTGAAACAGAAGATACAACAATATCTGATTTGGCTGTAGCGACTGCTGCTGGTCAAATTAAAACTGGTTCAATGTCACGTTCTGATCGCGTAGCAAAATATAATCAATTATTACGGATTGAACAAATATTAGGAGATAAAGCTATTTATCCAGGTAAAGCCTCATTTAAACATTTGAGTGACTAAAGATAAAGCTTAGTATATGAAAATTCTAATTACCATACTGATAATTTTAATTTTGATCTTGCAATATGATTTATGGTTTGGTGAGAGCAGTTTGATATCAGTATGGAAATTAGAAAATTCGATTGGAATTCAAAAAACTGAAAATCAAAAGCTAAAAGAACGAAACAGCGCTTTAGCTGGTGAAGTTATAGATTTGAAGAAAGGCAAGCAAGCTGTAGAAGAGCGCGCTCGCAGTGAACTTGGAATGATAAAGGAAGGAGAGACATTTATTCAACTTGTTGATCCACAGCAGTCGACTAAAAAATAATATGCCAGATAATAACCCACAAGCTGAGGAGTGTTACTGGTGCATTGTTCCCGCTGCGGGTGTTGGTGCTAGAATGCAACAAACGATTCCTAAGCAATATTTGAAAATTGGTGATAAAACCATCCTAGATCATACCCTAGAAAAATTGTGCTCTCATAATACCATTCAGGGGGTAGCGGTTGCTATATCCAGTGCTGATGAATATTGGCCAAATTATCAATCAATAAATAACAAAGAAATTATTACCGTTCAAGGTGGCGCTGAACGATTTGAATCTGTTTTTAATGCTCTAAAGATTTTATCCGATAAGTGTTGTACAAATGATTGGGTGTTAGTCCATGATGCTGCTCGCCCGTGTTTATCAGTGACAGATATTTCAAAATTAATTGCAAAAGTTAAACAAGATGATATCGGTGGCTTATTGGCTACTCCCGTGCGTGATACCATGAAACGTGCTAACTCTTATGGAAAAATCTTACATACGACAGAACGCCAATACCTATGGCATGCTTTAACACCACAAATGTTTCGTTACGGCATGTTATATGATGCATTACAATCCGCTATTGAAAGCAAATTAAATATAACCGATGAAGCCTCTGCGCTTGAAGCAAAGGGTTATCAGCCTTTATTAATTGAAGGTAGCGCAAAAAATATAAAAATAACACATCCAGAAGATTTAAGTTTAGCTGAGTTTTATATAAATGAAGTTAAGTAATTATTCTGTGTTGTAAAATAAGAATTAATAGGAAGTAATAACTATGTTTAGAATCGGTAATGGTTTTGATGCTCATAAATTCACTAATGGCACAGACATCATCTTAGGTGGCGTTACAATTCCGTATAATAAAACTTTTCTAGCTCATTCTGATGGCGATGTTTTGATTCATGCACTTTGCGATTCTTTACTTGGGGCGATGGGGATGGGTGATATCGGTCATCATTTTCCTGATACTAAAGATGAGTATAAAAATATCGATAGTCGAATATTATTAAAGCATGTCGTTAAACTTATGCATGAACGAAATTATAGAATAGAAAATGTTGATATAACCATTGTTGCTCAAGAGCCCAAAATGGCATCTCACATTGATGATATGCAACTTAACCTATCATCTGATCTCGATACTGGCTTGAGTTGTGTTAATGTAAAAGCGACTACAACTGAACATATGGGTTTTACTGGGCGTAGTGAAGGGGTTGCAGTAATGGCGGTGGCATTGTTAAGTGGTTAGGGAAGTGTCGAAAGTTATTTAACTAAATTCAGTAAATGGTTGGAATATACTGTTGTATACCCAACCATTTATAGTGATGTTACGATTAATTAATTTGCTGCCGGTAAATCATAGCGATCCAAGTCATTTGCTTCAACCATTAGGCCGGTATAACCTTGGTTACGAATTGATGCCATTACTTCCGCGATTCGTGGTTCAGTTATCGGTGTTATGTGAGAAAGAACTAGGTTTTTAACATTAGCCTGAGATGCGACTTCACCTATTCGTGTTGGCGTCGTATGCAGTGATCGGAAAAATGGGCTTGGTGGTAATGTATCAGTAAGAGCCGTATCATAAATTAAGATATCCGCATTTTGTGCTAAAGTAATCATGTTATCACTAGCTGATGATGTATCACCAGAATAAACAATGCTATTACCTTTATACTCTACACGAAAAGCAACAGCTGGAACTGTTCCATGAGTAACCGCAATGGCTGTAATGACTAAACCATCATTGGTGCGCAATACTTCCTCTATAGCCGCGCCTTGTACGGTCGCATTTAAGTTGTGAGCTAAATAATTAAAACGACTGGTGCCTTGAGTAATTTGTCTTACAAAGTTTCTTAAATACCGCTCAGTCCCATCGGGTTCTGCATAATGACCATCGGCGTAATCAATTGTAGTGGAGTAGTCAGTGTTTTGCGGGTTGTTTATAGGGCCATAAATGTGAATGGGATTACTGCGGCGAGTACCTGCTAGTGGGTTATGAAAATAAACAGTTTTGATGATTGAACTCATGTCACCAGAATGATCTAAATGAAGATGGGATAAAAGAATGTATTCCATGTCATTAATATTAAAACCACTTGCAGCCAGACGTTGAAATGATCCGCCACCAACGTCCATTAATACACGTGGATTGCCGTCTGTAAATATCATATAGGATGCACTAGCTCGTCCGCTTGCTTTTGCAACAGGTCCACCTGAACCGAGCACCATAACTGATAATTCGTCTTGCGCGGATATTGCGGATTGCGATACAAACAAAAGTGGTAAAATTGATAGAAATGCAAACTTTATTTTTCTGGTAAAATTCATACTATTTCCTTTTATTTTGACTAATGAAATCATCAAATTTTTCTATTGTTTAATTTGATAATATTGTCCGTAATTAAAATTTAACACTAAATCCTTATAAAAAAATATTGTAATAAACAGCAGGGGTAAGTGTTGCTAACGTAAAGTTCAAAAATAAAAAATAAATTTTCGAGCTTGTAACTTACGCGAAATTTATTTTTTATGTTTGCGTGTCATCACAAAATTTAATTTTATTTTAATAAAAGTGTTAAATAACTTATGTAACCTGAACTCGGGATAAGCAAATATAATTTAAATAAACAAATTAAGTCGTTA
>CAZEPW010000036.1:0-37716 GCA_964514215.1 uncultured Thioalkalispiraceae bacterium | reverse complement strand
ATCAGCGCATAGTAAAACCATTTAACGCAAATAAACTCATCTAAAGTATTAATTAAGTGTAAAATTCAGTCAAACATCTACCATAAAATCTTAGGTATTTAAAATACAAAAAAGGATACTTCAAATATCTCTTTAAATCATTGAGTTGCTATCTTAATATTACTGAATTAATTTTGGATTTAAATCTACTAAACGACTATCACCAAGCTGACGTTCATACGGAGTACCGCCCCAACACCATAGCGAATAATCTGTTTTACCATTTTGCGATTGCAAACCACACGTATGGCGACTGCCTGTTTTAACTGCAACCCAATCAGGTGATTTTGTTGCTTCTTGAACAGGTGTTACTGCTTTAATGGTTGAACCTGTACCCAACTCGCCTTGAAAATTAGAACCACCCCAACACCACAATGTGCCATCATCTTTAATTGCACACACATTATTGTCACTCACGCTCACCTGCCGCCATTGTGTTATTAAATTACTTTCAATACTAACATTAACTGGCGCAGTCACTGGTGTTGATCGTCCGGTAGTGGTGGCACCTAATGCGGCAAACGCATTATCTCCCCAACACCACAAGGCTCCCTGAGTTGCATTTGCTGCTTGACCGGAAAGAGCACACATAAAACTACCGGCAGTTTGTTGCACAATAGGACCATTACTAATATTATTGCCTATTTGTGGGACTAGAGGATTTCCCCCTATGTATGCTGAAATCCATATTCCTCCGTCGCTGGGAATGGGCATCAATTTTGGTGCGCTAACGACAACGCCAGCATTTGCATTAGCATCAATTCGATTGAAGCTATTATCACCCCAACAATATAATTCATCACTAGTGTCTATTGCGCAAACAGCTCGACTACCGGTAAAAACCTTTCCGGTTTTCCATGCAAGATTATGGACAATAGATGTCTTTGTTGCAATAAAGGTATTTGCAGGGGGAACTTTAGGAACTTGAGCTATCTGGCCAAAAGAATTAGACCCCCAACACCATACACTATTATTATCATTGGCTCGTTGAGCACAACTAAAAAAATCACCTATAAAAAGGCCGTCCCAATCATTTTCAACTGCAGCTCCTGCTCCTGTTGTTTGTACTGGTGAAAATGAATTAACTCTTGAGCCATTACCTTGCTGCGTTCGTTGATTAAAGCCCCAACACCATACAGTATTATTTGATTTTCTTGCGCAAGTCGTTCGAAAGTTACTTTTAACGTCAACCCAATCAAAAGGTGTTACTGAATTAGTTTGAACTTGTTGTAAAGTTGCATTGGGTAAGACATCTCCAAGCCCTAATTGTCCAGAATAGCTTCGTCCCCAACACCATAACGTACCATCATTTTTAACCGCACAGCTATGCGTACTACCGGTATCAAGTTGTTTCCAAACATAAGGATCATCAGCAGGAATACTATCGGCCACAACCAAATTTGGAATTAGACTATTATAGTTAAAGCTTGTTCCTAGTTGTGAATATTGTTGTTGTCCCCAACAAAATAATTTATTTTCACTATTTACCGACTTAATTCCACAGGCATGGTTAAAGCCCAGAGTGATTGATTGCCAATCACTATTTTGACCAGCAACAGCCGTTACCTGATAACCAAAACCACTAAACTGTACCGGTGCATCAAAACCAAAGCAAAAAGTTTCACCGACATTATTTATTGCGCAGGTTTGGGCTCGGCCCGCAATAACCTTAACCCAATCCGATGCGGAACCAATCGGAGTTAAATTAGGTAAGCCAATTGTTGCTGGAGATGGATTTTGAGGCGGTTGGCCTAATTCACTGAATGTATTGTTACCCCAACACCATAACTTACCTTGTTTATCTGAAACATTTAGCCTTGCAGATGATATAGCGCAACTTTGCACAGCACCCACAGAAACATCAATCCAAACATCGGTTGAAGGATCAAACAATAACGTGTTATTTGAATCAACAGTTAGTGGCGGACTCACTTGTGTCACAAACTCTTTAAATGGTATTGCATCTGTCAATGCAAAACCTAACTGCTTTACATTATTACGACCCCAGCACCAAAGACTATTATCAAGTTTAATTCCACAAGTATGAAAATCATTCGTACTCACTGTTTCCCACGAGCCACCATCAACAGCAGCAGCGCTTTTAAGCACACTATTGATTTTATCAATTTCAGTAAACACGTTTAACCTAGGATTATTAGGATTATCGCCTTGTTGAGGAGCGGGTAAATTTTGTGCAAGAACGCCAAATCGATTAGCACCCCAACACTTTAACGTTTTAGCACCATAAATTCCGCAGGTATGATCCAAAGCGGCCGTTAAACTTATCCACGAGGATGTATCATCCACTAAAATCATTGAAGGAGTAAATTTATCACGAGTGTAACTCGTAAATTTATTGTCAATTAAAGCCAAGCCTAGCTGACCCACATTATTCCAGCCCATGCAGTGTAAACTATTGTTACCGGCAACACTTTTGATGCCACAAATATGATCCCGTCCCACAGCAACATCAACCCAATTGGCTTCGGTCGACATAGCTTCTGGCGTGGCTTGTATTCGATAACTTCGTGCAGCATTGCCTGTTGCATCAATATTGGTTATATCAGGAATTTGCCCCCAACACGTTAAGCTGCCTTTGGTTTCAGCAGCAATGGCTTGGATGGCGCAAGTGGTATTGGAATAACTTGCGGTTTTAATGATATTGGTTGGTGGTGGTGGTGGTGGTGGCACACTGCTACCGCCGCCTCCGCCACAGGATGCAAGAGTGATAGAAAACACGATTAATAGTAATAATTTTAACCTGTGCTGTACCTGAAAAATTAACGATAAGCCACCCTGCATGTCCTGCATATTAAACTCCTGATCAATACTGATTTAATTTAAATTATAATTTTAGAATTCAGTCTTTCCGTCTGGTTAATGACACTTAACACAAAAAGAATTTTAACGAACGTGACTTGAAACAGCATCCTGAATAGTGCTGATGCTACCTATAATTATTATGTAACACTACTTAATATTTTATTTCATAGTATAAAGTGCTGTTAATAGAAAAATATGTGCTGTTAGATACCAAAAGTTAAACAATACTAAACTTAAACTCGGGATAAGGAAAAATAGTAGCATAACAGGATAGCCTTGATGTATGAATGTTGGATTCTGGCTCAAGACAAAACAGTTGTTTTTTTATACAATTAATGTTTTGTTGTTGTCGTTGGATGGGTTATATCTGACGCAAAAAGTTGTTCGGAGTCTACTGAATCAAATTCGTATTTTTGATTACAAAATTCACAGGCAACTTCAATAATTTTTTGTTCTTCGATAATACTCACCACTTCTTTACTGCCTAAGCTACGCAGCATGGTTGCGACTCGTTCGCGTGAGCAAGTGCAGCGAAATGAAATGGGTTCTTTATCAAAAACTCGAACGTCTTCTTCATGATATAAGCGGTGGATAATTTCTTGCTCTGAGATGTTCAGTAGTTCATCGTTGGTTATGGTTGAGGATAGGTGTTGAATACGATTCCATGTATCTAAGTCGTTTGTGTCTAACTCATTCGTTATTATTTCTTTTTTGGCTAAGGTTGCTGAGTCGCTGGGTAATTTTTGAATGAGTAAACCGGCAGCATATTTTGAATTTGCTGCTAACCAGATATTGGTATCGAGTTGTTCAGAGCGAACCAAGTAATCGGTTATTGCATCGGCTAATGATTCTCCGGTGACATCGACAATACTTTGATATCGCTCACCACCGGTTGCCGGATCTAAAGTTATCACTAATTTGCCTGCGCCAACTAATTCGGATAATTTTATGCTGGTTTGAATGCCTTCATCGTATTGTGCGACAGCACGTAAATGATTTTCGCTATCGCACTCAACCACCATTAATTTAATCGGATGGCCACCTTGAATTTGAATAATTAATTTGCCGTTAAATTTTAGCGTGGCGGATAACAACGCTGCGGCAACCATCATTTCCCCCAATAACGTTGCAACAACTTGAGGGTAGTCGTGGCGCGATAGAATCGCTTGCCATGTGGCATCGAGTTTGACGATTTCACCGCGAATATTAGCATTTTCAAAGATGAATCGTTGTAAAGAATCGGGCATATAAATAAAGATTAGTTAAATTATTCTAAATTTCAAATATTTTATAGCGGTGACATCGGCTTGTGTGCTGCCCGTCACTAACTTAATTTTTGTTTGAGCAACGCATTTAATTGCGCCGGATTGGCTTTGCCTTTTGAGGCTTTCATTGCCTGCCCGACAAAAAAACCCAAGACTTTTCCTTTGCCCGCTTTAAATTGTTCAACTTGTTCGGGATTGGCTGCGATAATGTCATCAACAATAGCTTCAATGGCTCCGGTATCGGTAATTTGTTTTAGACCTTTGTTATCAATAATTTTGTCGCTATCACCTTCGCCTGCCCACATTGCGGCAAAAACTTCTTTGGCAATTTTTCCTGAAATAGTATTGTCTTTTATGCGATTAATTAATCCGGCTAACATGTCGGCTGTTACCGGGCTATCGGATATTGATTTGTTTTCTTTATTTAAATTACCCAACAATTCACCATTGATCCAGTTAACCGATAATTTTGCATCATTGGTTTTTGATGCGACGCTTTCAAAGTAATCGGCAACATCTCGGCTCAACGTTAAAATATTGGCATCATAACTGGAAAGCGTAAATTCAGTTTCAAAGCGTTTACGTTTGGCATCGGGCAGTTCGGGTAATGTTTCACGAATAGCGGCTATCGTAGCGTCATCAACATGAACCGGGAGCAAATCCGGGTCGGGAAAATACCGATAGTCCATTGCTTCTTCTTTGGAACGCATCGGGCGCGTTTCATTTTTATTGGCATCGTATAAGCGTGTTTCTTGTTTAATCGTACCACCCGATTCAATAATATCAATTTGGCGTTCCACTTCAACTTCAATTGCTTTTTCGACAAACTTGAATGAATTAATATTTTTTAATTCAGCGCGAGTACCATATTCTTGTTGGCCTTTGGGTCGAACGGATACGTTCACATCACAGCGAAACGATCCTTCCTGCATATTACCATCACTAATTTCCAAGTAACGAACTAATGAATGAATTTTTTTCATGTAGGCGACCGCTTCTTCTGCTGAACGCATATCGGGCTCGGATACAATTTCTAATAATGGTGTGCCGGCTCGATTTAAATCAATTCCTGTCATGCCTTGGTAATCTTTGTGTAATGACTTACCGGCATCTTCTTCTAAATGGGCGCGTGTGACACCAATTGATTTAGTGCTGCCATCGGCGAGTTCAATCTCAACTTTGCCGACACCCACAATGGGTAAGTCCATTTGACTAATTTGGTAGCCTTTTGGTAAATCAGGATAAAAATAATTTTTACGGGCAAACACTGATTTTTTTTCAATGTAGGCTCCAATGGCTAAACCAAATTTAATCGCCATGTTTAACACCGAATGGTTTAACACAGGCAATATTCCCGGCAGCGCAAGGTCTATTGCACAGGCTTGTGTGTTTGCTTGGGCACCATATTGTGTTGCAGCACCTGAAAATATTTTGGTTTTAGTCGCTAATTGCGTGTGAATTTCTAACCCTAAAACTGTTTCCCATTCCATAATGTTATACCTAATTCTGTTATTAATTTATCTAAGCTTGAACTACACATAAACAAATTGTGTAGTTTAAAGCCGGATCTGAAATCTGAACAGACAAATTACAACACGCTATTCGCCATCCATGGCTGCTCGACTGCCGCGTCCCTGCGGCAGACGGTCGTAATTTGTCTGTTCAGACTCCAGCTCCTATATTCTATTTACCTATAAATAATTGACGGTAATTAAAAATTGTATGTAACGTTGAGCTTGAGGCATGCTCAAATTAATTATTTATACTGCTCGGGAATGGCTCTGTGCCACTCGCTTTGTTGCTGGTATTGATGTGCCACGTTGAGTAATTTTGATTCTTCAAAATAATTGCCAATTATTTGTAAGCCAACGGGCATGTTATGACTAAAACCAGCCGGTATCGAGATGCCCGGCAAACCGGCAAGGTTGGCGGCAATGGTATAAATATCGGACAAATACATGGTCACCGGATCATTGGATTTTTCACCCAACTTAAAAGCCGTGGTGGGTGTGGTGGGCCCCATAATAACATCCACTTTTTCATAGGCTTTGGTAAAATCATCACTAATGAGGCGGCGCATTTTTTGGGCTTTTATATAATAAGCATCATAATACCCCGATGACAAAGCATAGGCACCGATCATGATGCGGCGTTTTACTTCAGGGCCAAAACCTTCGCCGCGCGAACGTGTGTAAAGATCGTCTAAATCTTTAGGGTTATCACATCGATAACCATAACGAACACCATCAAAACGCGATAAGTTTGATGAACACTCAGCAGGCGCAACCACATAATAAGCCGGTACGGCTAAATGTGTATTGGGTAAACTGATATCAACAAATTCAGCGCCGAGTTTTTTATATTCGTCTAATGCCGCTTGCACCACTCGCGCAACATCGGCATCGAGACCATCGTCAAAATATTCTTTTGGTAAACCAATTTTTAAACCCTTAATGCTGTCATTCAAATTATTGGTGTAGTCCGGTACTTGTTTGTCGATGCAAGTAGAATCGCGTTCATCAAAACCGGCCATCACATTTAATAACATCGCGGCATCTTGCGCTGTTTGAGTCATGGGGCCGGCTTGATCTAAACTTGAAGCAAACGCAATCATGCCGTAACGCGATACTCGGCCATAGGTTGGTTTTAATCCGGTAATGCCGCATAACGATGCCGGTTGACGAATCGAACCACCGGTATCAGTGCCAGTGGAACCGGCTACTAATCTTGCCGCAACAGCAGCAGCCGAGCCGCCCGATGAGCCCCCCGGAACGGTATTGGTATCCCAAGGATTTTTAACCGCACCGTAAAAACTGGTTTCGTTTGATGAACCCATCGCAAATTCATCCATGTTGGTTTTACCCACCATCACGGCAGCAACATCGTTAAAGTTAGAAATAACACTGGCATCATACGGTGAAATAAAATTATCCAGCATTTTAGAGCCACAGCTGGTTTTAACACCATCAGTACAAAAAATATCTTTTTGCGCTAATGGAATTCCTGTTAACGCATGGCCATTACCTTTGGCACGTAGTTCATCGGCTGCCCGAGCTTGTGTTAATGCAAGTTCTTCGGTAACGGTTATCATGGAATTTAAGGTTGAATCATATTGTTTAATTCTGGCGAGCGAAGACGATACCAGCTCTTCACTTGAGCATTCTTTGTTGGCGAGCATTTCACTAAGCTCGGCGATTGTTTTGCTGTGCATTTCGTTATTGTCCGTTGTTACTGTCTAATTTTCATACTTATGCGTATTGCTTGATACTGAATAAAGACTTAACTTATTTATTGATATGAATTATTCAATTACCTTGGGCACCAAATACAAACCATCTTCGACATTGGGTGCAATGGCTTGAAATTTTTCACGTTGATTCGTTTCAGTGATAACGTCTTCCCGCAAACGTTGTCCGGCATCCATTGGGTGCGCCATAGGAGTCACATTACTGTCATCCACTCCATTCATTTGTTCAACCAGATCAAGGATGTTGGATAGATTTTTAGCATAATCAGGAATATCAGCCTCATCGATGCCAAGTCGTGCTAAATGCGCTATCTTTTCTATGTCAGTTTTGTCTAATGACATGAATTTTCTCCATTGCTTTAATTAATTAGGTATAGTTGGCAAAATATTAACATTAACATAGTTCGTAACTTGCCCAAAGTAGTTAAAGTTGAGTAAAGTACGTGTTTTCTAATAATAACAATTTTACACTCAGGACATTGTACATAATATGGTATTTGACCGCTTACGAGGACTATTTTCCAACGACATTTCTATCGATCTTGGCACCGCTAACACCCTGATTTATGTGCGTGGTGGTGAAGGAATTGTGTTAAATGAACCTTCCGTAGTTGCCATTCGACAAGAACGCGGTCCTGGCGGTCCAAAAAGTATTGCCGCTGTTGGAACCGAAGCAAAACAAATGTTGGGTCGAACGCCCGGAAATATCGTCGCCATTCGTCCTATGAAAGATGGCGTTATTGCCGATTTCACCATCACAGAAAAAATGTTACAGCATTTTATACGAAAAGTGCATGAAACGCGCTTTTTTCGTCCAAGCCCGAGAGTTTTAATTTGTGTTCCGTGTGGTTCAACCCAAGTTGAACGTCGCGCCATTCGTGAATCAGCAGCAGGTGCCGGTGCACGAGAAGTATTTTTAATTGAAGAACCGATGGCCGCCGCCATTGGTGCTGGAATGCCCATCAGTGAAGCCAGTGGTTCAATGGTTTTGGACATTGGTGGTGGTACAACTGAAGTTGCGGTAATTTCACTCAGTGGCATTGTCTACTCAGCATCCGTTCGAATCGGCGGCGACCGTTTTGATGAGGCAATTATTAATTACGTTCGACGTAATTATGGCAGTTTAATCGGTGAATCCACCGCTGAACGCATCAAACAAACGGTTGGCACTGCCTACCCCGGAAATGAACTCAAAGAAATGGAAGTTCGTGGCCGAAATCTGGCCGAAGGCATACCGCGTAGTTTTACATTAAACAGCAATGAAATTTTAGAAGCCTTGCAAGAGCCGCTGTCTGGAATTGTTAGTGCCGTTAAAACCGCGCTAGAACAAACACCACCCGAACTAGCCTCCGATATTGCTGAACGCGGCATGGTTTTAACCGGTGGCGGTGCCTTACTAGACGATTTGGATCGTTTATTAATGGAAGAAACCGGCCTACCAGTTATTATTGCCGAAGATCCACTAACCTGTGTTGCCCGGGGTGGCGGTCGAGCCCTCGAAATGATTGACGAACATGGCGGTGATCTGTTCAGCGTAGAATAAATAGCGTTTATTTTTGCAGTTTGTTTTTAACATCACCAGCAACAAGTAACGCAGACTAAATACCTCTAAATTTGAAGCTCATAAGCCATAAAAATTCAATAATTCGGTGAATTTTTGTCTTTTGTAATTTCTCATGTACACTATCAATAATGTAAAACAAAACTAGTTGATGCCGTGTAACATTTTAATTTACACCGCCAATTGTTGATTTTGCAACACTAATTTTGATGCTATTACGACAGGCTAAACCCAATTAAACTTCTATTCATTCAAGGAACTTCAATTGGAACACGGTTAATCATACTCATCGTGTTATCAATTACTTTAATGGTAATGGATCATCGATTCCGTGCTGTTGATAATGTTCGAACTGCAATTACCATATTGGTTTACCCCTTACAATACGTGGTTAACCTGCCTTCCGAAATCAGCATCTGGGCATCCGATACCTTTGTTTCCCGAGATACCCTGCAAGAAGAAAACGGCACCTTGCGCACTCAAAACAATTTTCTCAAAATGCAACTTCAAAAGCTAGCATCATTGCAGGCTGAAAATATCCGATTACGTGAATTACTCCAATCATCAAAAAAAGTCGGTGAAAAAAAACTAGTGGCCGAAATAATTTCGGTGGCTCTCGATCCTCATAAACGCCTTATTCGACTCAACAAAGGCTCTCTCGATGAAGCCGAACCCGGCTACAAAGTTAAACCCGGGTTACCACTGATTGATGCCCAAGGTGTGATGGGACAAATTACCTATACCGATCTCTTAAATAGTGTGGCGATATTAATTACTGATCCAAGCCATACTTTACCGGTGCAAATTAACCGTAATGGCCTGCGCACCATTCTAGTGGGCACCGGGCTGCCCGGAGCACCATTAGAAATTCCCTATTTACCAAATAATGCCGATATAAAAATTGGCGATTTACTGGTGACATCCGGCTTGGGTGGTGTTTATCCAACGGGCTACCCTGCTGCACGAGTGAGTGATATCAGTATCGATCCAAGTTTGCCCTTTGCCAAAATCATTGCCGAACCTACTGCAAATTTAACCCAAGGTCGACAAGTATTACTGATTTGGCCACGCATCAAATCAACACAACCGTTCACTCAAAACGACAAACAGGATCTACCATGACAATTTTAAAACATCGTGGTGGTGGTACCATTATTATTTCGTTTTTAGTGGCTGTTATTTTAACAATAATTCCGCTACCTGAATCACTCGCCTATGCCCGTCCTGAATGGTTGTTTATGGTTTATGTCTATTGGTGTTTAGCCTTACCGCAACGCATTGGTGTCAGCACCGGTTGGTTTCTGGGTTTAGTTCTCGATGTCGTGCTTGGCACACTACTCGGTCAACATGCACTCGCATTTGCCATCGTTGGCTACATTACATTAAAAGTACACCAACGCGTTCGCATCTCGCCATTACACCAGCAAGCGCTAACTATCTTTATGTTAGTAACAACACAAATTATTTTAATCAATTGGATTAAAGGCATGACCGGTAATGAAACCGACCTTTGGTTAATGTTATTGCCGGCGTTAAGTACGGCAGCTTTTTGGCCGTGGATATTTTTGCTGATGCGTTTCATCCGCCGCCAAAATCGAGTGACTTAATATTATGGTGCGTCGTGCTGCGGTTTCTGCGATTAAAGATCACATTCGTGAATCGCAACTCATTAACCAACGTATCATCATCTTATTAGTGATTGTTGTGTTATTACTATCGGTATTAATTGCAAAATTTGCTTACTTACAAATATTTAACAGCCAATACTACACCACCCAATCTGAAAATAATCGACTCAGTATCTTACCCATAACTCCCATTCGTGGTTTGATTTACGATCGCAATGGCATTGTGATGGCACAAAACTTACCCAATTACAGACTCAATGTCATACCCGAGTTATCTGAAAACTTAAACCAAACATTAAAAAAGTTAGGCGAGTTAGTGCAACTCAGCAAAGAAGATATTCGACGGTTCCAACGATCCAGACGGCACCAACGAAAATTTGCCGAAGTGCCACTTCGATTTCGTTTAACGGAAGACGAAATTGCCAAAGTTGCAGTGAATAAACATTTACTACCTGGGGTATCAATTAAAGCAGAATTATCACGCCACTACCCCCTTGGAAAATTAGCTTCACACGTTATTGGTTATGCGGCCATTATATCCGAATCAGAATTACAGCGCTTAACAGCCGATAAACTCGGCAACTTAGAATTATCAAATTACCGTGGTACCAGTAGAATAGGTAAAGTCGGTATCGAAAAAAAATACGAATCCATTTTACATGGCACTGTTGGCATTCAGCGCGTAGAAACCAATGCCCAAGGCCGAGTATTAAAAGTTATCGAACGAAAATTACCTATCCCCGGAAAAAATCTTTATTTAAACTTAGACAGTAATTTACAAGCAATAGCCGAACAAGCATTTAAAAACAATAATGGCGCGTTAGTTGCGATGATTCCAAAAACAGGAGCGATACTGGCATTAGTCAGCATGCCAACCTTTGATCCTAATTTATTCGTTAATGGTTTGGATAATAAACAATACCGACAATTAAGTAACTCCTCGGAGCAACCGTTATTTAACCGCGCGATCAAAGGCCAATACCCACCGGGCTCAACAATTAAGCCGTTTATAGCATTGGCAGGATTAGAGTTAGACCAAGTGCTTGCCAGTGACGCGATCGATTGCCCCGGTTATTACATGCTAAAAGGTGATCCACGGCGTTATCGCGATTGGAAAAAAACTGGCCATAAAGAAACCGGTTTAGAAAAAGCAATCATTGAATCCTGTGACGTGTATTTTTATGACCTATCGCTGCAATTGGGTATTGATAACATCCACCATTATTTAAAGCAGTTTGGCTTTGGTAAAAAAACAGGGATTGATTTACTTGGTGAAATGTCGGGACTATTACCGTCTCGCACTTGGAAGAAAAAATACCGACAATTACCTTGGTTTCCGGGTGAAACACTCATTACCGGTATCGGGCAAGGCTTCACCCTCACCACCCCACTACAACTCGCCAATGCAACAGCAACCTTAGCAAATCGAGGCGAACTTAAAACTCCTAATTTAGTACACGCCATCGAAACACCCCAAGATGGCTCAAAAGAGTTAATAACCGGTAAAACCAAAGCTCCGATACAACATAAAACCGATGGCCACTGGGAGACCATTATCAAAGCCATGAAAAAAGTCATTCATAGCTTGCATGGCACAGCGCGACGTTTAAATGTAAATTTAGATTACACCATTGCCGGAAAAACCGGAACAGCGCAAGTTTTTGGCATTAAACAAGATGAAGAATACAATGAAGAAACAGTGGCTAAAAAATTACGGGATCACGCCTTGTTTATTTCCTTTGCTCCGGTTAAAAATCCTGAAATTGCCGTTGCAGTGATTGTCGAAAACGGTGGTCACGGTGGCTCAATTGCCGCACCTATTGCCCGTAAAGTGATGGATTATTATTTAAAAAATTTAGATAAAACACACAGCCATAAAAATAAAACGAAACTTGAGCCTAAGCTTAAAATAAAGGAAAACGCTAATGGAGGTTAATTCAAGAACCGGCTTTGTTGATGAAAATAAACTCAATCTAGGCAAGCGACTCTTTTCTCAATTGCATATAGACTTACCATTATTCATTGCATTATTAACCCTCACTGGTGTCGGCTTAACCGTGCTTTATAGTGCATCGGGACAAAACATGCACGTTATAAATGCGCAACTCGTCAGACTAGTACTTGCGTTTGCTATAATGATAGCCCTTGCACAAATTTCACCGCACACCATAAAAGCATGGTCTCCGTGGTTATTTATGCTGGGTTTATTGCTATTAATTCTAGTGTTAACCCCCTTGGGTGACATTGGTAAAGGCGCACAGCGCTGGTTAGTTATCGGTTTTCGATTTCAACCATCGGAAATAATGAAACTAGCGGTGCCCATGATGATTGCCTGGTATTTTGCCGACATGCCATTACCACCAGCACGCTCCAAAATTTTTATCGCCAGCATCATATTAGTGATACCAACCTTACTCGTGGCAAAACAGCCCGATCTCGGCACCGCGTTATTAATTGCCTGCTCGGGTTTTTTCGTTTTAATTTTAGCCGGTTTACGCTGGCGCACAATCTTCATTGCCATCTTTATTTTTGCATCTAGCACCCCCTTCATTTGGAATTATGTACTACACGAATACCAACAAAAACGCGTGTTAACTTTTTTAAATCCAGAAAGCGACAAACTCGGAGCCGGTTATCACATAATACAATCCATTATTGCTATTGGCTCTGGTGGTGTGTATGGTAAAGGCTGGAATAATGGTACTCAATCACGTCTTGAATTTATTCCTGAACGTAAAACAGATTTTATTTTTTCTGTCTACAGCGAAGAATTTGGCTTTATTGGCAACTTAGTTTTACTGGCTCTGTATTTATTTATTATAGTTCGAGGATGTTTTATTGCAACACAAGCCCAAGACACATACAGTCGGTTATTATCCGGTGGATTAATAATGACGTTTTTTGTTTACGTTTATGTCAATATGGGAATGGTCTCCGGATTACTGCCCGTTGTTGGCGTACCACTACCTTTAGTTAGTTACGGTGGCACATCAATTGTTACATTGTTTGCTGCATTTGGTATTCTTATGTCTATTCACACACACAAAAAATTTATGACGTCATGATAGAACAATTTATTAAATTTCAAAATACATCGGTATTAAATATTTTCACACAAAAATCAAATAAGTTTGTTCGCAAACTATTTGTTATTGTGGGTGCTTTTAATTTAATTGCAATTAATTCATTGCCAGCCATTGAATTGGATGATCCTAAATTGCTGCAATCATTTATTAATGATATGACGACAAAACATCAATTTGAGTCTGACTACTTAATTAAATTATTTGAAAAAACCAAAAAACACCAATCAATACTTGATGCTATTTCTCGTCCGGCAGAAGGTAAACCTTGGTATGACTACCGCCCTATCTTTGTCACCGAGAAACGCATAAAAGGCGGCACTGAATTTTACAAAAAAAATAGCACAATACTTCAATCTGCATTTAAAAAATACGGTGTTCCATCTGAAATTGTAGTATCCATTATTGGAGTTGAAACCCGCTACGGTGGTAATGTTGGTTCCTACCCAGTAATCGATGCACTATCCACACTCGCCTTTGCTTATCCACCACGCAGTAAATTTTTTAAAAGCGAATTAGAGCATTTTTTACTAATGACTCGGGATGAAAAAATTGACCCCTTAGAACAAGTTGGCTCCTATGCCGGTGCGATGGGCATGCCACAATTTATGCCCAGCAGTTTCAGAGAATACGCTATTGACTTTGATGGTGATGGCACTCGTAATTTATGGACGAATCGTCATGATGTGATAGGTAGTGTCAGCAATTATTTTGTACGCCACGGCTGGAAAAAAGATCAGCCAATTGCCACTAAAGTTAAAGTTTATGGTAATCGTTTTAAAAAACTGCTAAGTAAAAGTATGAAACCACAGTGGTCTCCTAAAGACTTATTATTACACGGTGTCGCATTACCCGAAGGCCTACCTAAAGATATTAAAGGTAGTTTTATGAGTTTTGAAACAAAAGATGGCCCTGAATATTGGGTTGGCTGGGATAATTTTTATGTCATTACACGCTATAACCACAGCATTTTATACGCAATGTCCGTTTTTCAATTAAGTGAATACATTCGTAACGGAGAAAAGGCTAAAAAATACTTACCGGCACCGGCATCATGAGACGCCAATTTTAAAAAACGGGCATTAACAACAACATAAATTTTATGTTTACTAAAACCCAAATTCATATTTTATTCATAAGCCTTATCGCGCTGTTAACAAGCGCCTGTGTCTCTCGGGGAATTCCAATTTCTCCGGGCAAAGACAGCGCACCTCATGGTCGATTTGATGCAACACATATTCAAAACGCCATCCCCAAATTAGAACCACGCAGTGCCAAGGGAAATCCTCGCTCCTACGTGGTTAATGGTAAACGTTATTACGTGATGCCAAGCGCGAAAAATTATCGTAAAAAAGGCATCGCATCATGGTATGGC
Organism: uncultured Thioalkalispiraceae bacterium; assembly: GCA_964514215.1. Lineage (GTDB taxonomy): Bacteria > Pseudomonadota > Gammaproteobacteria > UBA6429 > Thiohalophilaceae > CAYQUC01. The sequence continues at coordinate 22,695 of CAZEPW010000036.1, read as the reverse complement.
AAAAAATTTCATGGCCGCTCGACATCCTCTGGTGAAAAATACAATATGTATGCCATGACAGCAGCCCATAAAAGTTTACCGCTGCCTAGTTATGTCAGAGTGACTAATCTTAAAAATAACCGCAGTATTATCGTCAAAGTAAATGATCGTGGCCCGTTTCACGCCAATCGAATTATCGATTTATCTTACGCCGCAGCGACTAAACTCAATATTGTAGCAACCGGCACCGGTGTCGTTGAGGTTGAAGTTATCGACCCGAAAAAATTTAACAAAAGACGAGCCACTATTCCTAAAAAACCAATAAAGATACGCTCGATAGCCAGCAAAAAAACTGAATATATTATGTACTTGCAAGTAGGTGCTTTTATCAGCAATACCAACGCTCAACAGCTTTTAAATAAATTAACCTACAAATTTGAGAATGTTAGAATTAATAGTGATACCTCCTCTAAACAACGCATTTATCGGGTTCAAATTGGCCCAATATATAGCGTCAATGAAGCCGATAAATTAGCCCTAAAAGTCAAAAATATGGGCTTTGAATTACCCCACGTCGTTATCAACTAAACAACAATTTTCTGCAATACTTTCAGCATCTTAGATAAAATTACATGGTTTTATAAATAATGATATGATATATACCACCTATATATTAATACTGGCATAGAACGTAAACCTCATGATTAAAAAACAATTTTCAGCACTTATTTTATTACTAAGCTTTATCCTTACCTTTCAGCACACCTTCGTATCCGCTGCTGCGGTGATACCAAGTGCACCTAAAATACCGGCTAAAGCATACGTACTGATGGATTTCCAATCGGGTACAGTATTAGCAAAACAAAATGACGATCAGCGCATTGAACCTGCAAGCTTAACTAAAATAATGACAGCTTATGCCGTCTTTACTGAATTAAAAAATGGCAGCATTAAATTAGACGATAACGTTTTAATTAGTGAAAAAGCGTGGCGCATGAAAGGCTCAAGAATGTTTATTGAAGTCAATAAACGTGTTGATGTTAAAAGCTTGATTCTGGGCATGATTGTTCAATCTGGTAATGATGCCAGTGTTGCATTAGCCGAGCATGTTGCTGGCAGCGAAGAAACTTTTGCAGCTTTAATGAACAAACATGCTGACACCTTAGGGATGAAAGACACGCATTTTGTTAATAGTACCGGGTGGCCAAACAAAGAACATTATACAACTGCCGCAGATTTAGCAAAACTGGCTCGAGCAATTATTGCTAATTTTCCTGAATATTATAAATGGTATAGCATAAAAGAATATACCTTTAATGGCATCACCCAGCCAAACCGAAATAAGCTTTTATGGATAGACGATAGAGTTGATGGCATTAAAACTGGCCACACCGATTCTGCCGGTTATTGCTTAATAACCTCCGCCGAAAATAAAGGCATGCGATTAGTGTCTATTGTGGTTGGAACAAAATCAGAAAAACTTCGCGTGAGCGCCAGTCGAAAATTACTTAACTATGGGTTTCGATTTTACGAAAGCCACGTGTTATATAAAGCAAACGAGCAGTTAACCGCACGACGTATCTATAAAGGCGAAGTAGATGAAATTCAACTTGGGCTACTCGAACCACTTTATGTCACGATCCCTCGTGGCCAACGCAATAAAATTAAAGCCACGATGAGTATCGATCAAAATATTTCAGCGCCAGTATTCAAAGGCCAGCAATACGGAACACTTGAAATAAACCTTGGAAAAAACAAACTTGCCTCTCGTAAACTAGTCGCAATAACGGATATTCCAGAAGGTGGATTGTGGAGTAGATTGGTTGATGGATTCATATTGTTGTTTCTTTAATAATAACTGACTAAATTCAATATCATACTATGACAACACAAACAGTATATCTTAATGGTAATTTTATACCTTTAAATGAAGCCAAAGTATCAGTATTGGATCGAGGCTTTATTTTTGGTGATGCCATCTATGAAGTTATTCCAGTATTTGGCGGCAAACTGTTTCGTTTTGAAGAACATTTGCAACGCTTAAATAATAGTTTAACCAGCGTAAAAATAAAAAACCCTTACTCACCAGAGCAATGGTTAACAATTTTAAATAACATCATCGTTAAAAATAACTCCGGCACACTATCCATCTATTTACAAATAACCCGTGGTGTCGCTCCCCGAAATCATACTTTTCCAGATAATATTTCACCAACGGTATTTATCATGGCAAATCCATTGGCTGCATTAGATAAATCAGTTCTCGAAAATGGTGTCGCTATTGTCACAATGGATGATATTCGATGGCAGTATTGTCAAATTAAGACAACCTCACTAATAGCCAACATTTTGCTTCGTCAACAAGCCTCAGAAAAAAATGCCGTTGAAGCACTTTTAATTAAAGACGGATTTGTTACCGAAGGCGCGGCAAGCAATGTTTTTATTATCAAAGACAATATTATTTACACACCACCTAAAACCAATAATGTCTTACCCGGCATCACTCGCGATTTAGTGGTTGAATTACTACAAAAAATTAAACTCGATATCCGGGAACAGCCAATTGCTCAATCATTATTAAACTCCGCCGATGAAATTTGGTTAACCAGCTCGATGAAAGATATACTACCCGTTACTAAAATAGACAATATTAACGTTGCTAATGGCAAACCCGGGCCATTATGGCAAAAATTACACTTGGCTTTTAACGACTATAAAGAAAAACTCTGTGAGTGAAGAAACCTTATTTGAATTTCCGTGTTCATTTCCTATCAAAATAATGGGCAAGGACACCACTGAATTACACCAAGTAGTTCGAGAAATAATTCATCGTCATGTCGATGATATAAACGAAGATGCCTTTAAATCACGTAAAAGTGCCCAAGGCACTTACATTTCAATAACAGTTACTATTATGGCCAACAACAAACAGCAATTAGATAACATCTACTTAGAGCTAACGGCATGTGACCATGTATCGATGTGTTTATAACAAGCCTTATCTATCGATTACCCGTCACAGTAACTTAGACTTATTCGCATTATTTCATGGCTAACAACTCCAGCAATCCAAATAACACTGAGATAAAAACGCAATTCCTTGGTCGTCAGCCTTACCAAACAATTGTAACGCGCATGCAGCAATTCACCGCGAACCGGCACGAGAAAACCATAGACGAAATATGGGTAACCGAACACGATCCCGTTTTTACATTGGGATTTAATGGTAAAATAGAACATATTATTACCGAATGCGATATTCCAGTGGTTCGAACCGATCGTGGTGGACAAGTCACCTACCATGCACCCGGACAGATTGTTGTCTATCTGTTAATTGATATTAAAAGACGTGAGTTAGGTATTCGTAATCTGGTGCGTCTAATCGAGCAAGCGATTATTGAGCTACTAAGCGATTATAAAATTACAGCACAGGGTGATGTTAATGCGCCGGGAGTCTATGTCGGTAATAAAAAAATTGCCGCGTTAGGGTTACGTGTAAAACAAAAAGGCACTTATCATGGCTTAGCTTTAAATGTTGATATGGATTTAACCCCATACCAATACATTAACCCCTGCGGAGTAAGCAACGCCGAAATTACACAATTAATTGATTTTGGTGTAACAGATAACCTCGCTCTGATAGCAAACAAATTAGTCGAAAAAATAACACTATTATTAAATAAATAATTATTAATTAAGAAGAAAATATAAATGGAATTAATCATAACCCGTATAATCGAAAACCTATTGTTACCACCTAGCATCAATTTTATTATGATGTTTTTTGGTTTATTTATTGTAAACCGATTTTATCGAACCGGCATATTCTTATTATTTTCAGGCTTTATATCACTCATCGTTTTAAGCATGCCAATAACAGCCAGTTTTCTTAATTACCCCAATAATGATATAACCGCATTATCCAAATCGGATTTAACAAAAACAGATGCCAAAGCCATTGTCATCCTAAGTGGTGGCCGTTATCGCGAAGCTCCCGAATATAATCAAGACACCGTATCCGTCGCAACATTAGCGAGAATTCGATACGGTGCCTATTTAAATCGAAAAACTAAAATTCCAATTTTAGTTACAGGTGGCATTGTCTATAACAAAAGTAGTGGTGCTAGCGAAGCATCATTAATGCAACAATCCTTGCAAGAAGATTTTAATATCAACGTTAAATGGGTCGAAGAAAATAGCCGCAATACCAAAGAAAGTGCCAACCTTAGTTTTGAAATGCTCAAACAAGAGAACATTACTAAAATTATATTAGTAACTGATTTTTCTCATATAAAACGTTCAGAGGCTATTTTTAGAAAAGTTGGCTTTGATGTTATTAACGCACCGCTAAACTTTGACACACACATTGAACATACACCACTGGTATTATCCTTAATTCCAACAGCCGGTGGTTTACATAGCTCAAAATCTATTTTGCGCGAGTATATGGGACAGTTATGGTATTCTTTAAGATATTAAAAAATTAACTGGAAAATGAAACGTCACTTTCCTTCATATAAAATTTGCCATTGATTATTGGCTTCTTTACGCAGATATAAACGTTTTTCCATTTCACTATTAAAATTATTTGACTTATAATTTTGCTTTAACCTTACCACCACAATATCCGATTTTTTCTTATTGCTAGAAGGATATAAAAACAACGATACATCACTTAACGTTACTTTTTGATACGTTTTCGATTTAGCTAGATTACGCTTTCTAGTTTTCCAAGAGCGAGCATTGTGAGAACGAGTAAAAAAATCATTTGAATAATGACTTAAATATTTCTCAACATTCATGCTCTGCCAATCTTCACGCCATTGATTAATTGATGCAATAACATTACGTTGTAAGTTAAACCAATTTTTTTCGCTCATCCAATCAATGTTTTCAGTAATCACAACAGGGGTCGTACCCGGGACTAACAAATGTTGAATTTTTTTAAGATCATTATTAGACAATACCACACAGCCTTCACTATCAAGTGGTGGACGACTAAAAAAAGTTCGTTGCATACCGTGTAACCAAATACCATAACCGGTTTTTCCTAGTTTAACATCTAATTCATTTGGGTAATTAACTGGAAATGCACCTATACCGTATTTTTCAGGTAGTTTATTATCCGGTATCCATGACGTGATAAAATAGACTCCTTCGGGAGTTCGTAGATCGCCTTTTTTAAATTTATCACCTCGTTTTTTACCGGTGCTAATATAAAAATCATCTACCAATTTTGGTGGCAAATTATTATTTTGGCGCTTATAAACATATAAACGATGGTTGCTTTTATCAATAACAATTGCCGTTTTTATTGCCGCGCTTAATTGTAATAATTGTTTTGGTATTCGTTTATCCGTTATTTTTTCAAGATAAGATCGTAACCGATATTTAGTTTCATCTTGAAACTGTTTAATTTTTTTTTGTTGTTCTTGGCTTAATGATTTCAAATAAGAATTTGAACCAACACCATCAATAAGTTGCGAGTGAGCCAATAATATGTCGCCACGAATTAAATATGCCAAATGAAAATTAGGCGATAACTTTATTAATTTATTTACATCGACTAAAGCCGCTTTTAAATTCCCCTGCTCTATTTCAAATAAAACTTTTAATAGGTTTGCTTCTGAATTTTTAGGGTAATCATTAATTTTAAGATTAAGTTCTTTAATTACTTTATTATTAAATTGCGATTGAGGAATTAACGCTTGTTGAACGCCAAGTGCAACTAAAATGGTTTTAGATGAGTTTGAATAGTTTTCAGATGCTGCTTGAGATGTGGACAACATAATAATAAAAAGAAAATAACTGATCAAAAATCTTGGCATTTGTTTCATTCCTGAAAATTAACTTCACTTAAAATTTGCCAACCGTCATCAGAACGTTTTAACAAAAACTTCTTCTTCGATTTGTCTTTAAAACTATTTGAGCGATACATTTGTGTCACTTTAACCTGAGCCTCATTCTCTGACTGAATCTCGAAACTAAAATCGCTTAACCGAACTTCAATCCATCGAGGCTTAAGCAACCTAACCTGCCGCTGAGATTCCCAAGCTCGTTTTGCCGTGCCATTTTCAGGCAAAAACTGTTTGTTATAAAAGGATAAATATAAATTAACATCTTGAGCCGACCATGCAGCAGCCCAACCTTTTAATGCAGTTATCACTTCATCTTTAAGCCCTAAAACGGACTCTTTCGAAGAATTTATAACAAGCTTTTTTTTAGTTTTCCAGCTAACCGTTTTTTTCTGGATAGCGGCTTTTGAATTCAGTTGTGCTAATTGTGGTTTTATATTTTTAATTAACTTAGCATTATTGTCTAAATTCGCCACATTTAAATCAACACTGTGTTTTTTAGTGCCTAGTCGTAGGGCCTTAACATACGATGCTCTGGCCATTTCAAAGTTTATGCTCTTTATATTATTGTGTAACAAAGCATAACTTTTATTGGTATTAATCCCCCTTTCCAATGTTTTTTTTGCCAACTCATATTTACCTTGTTTGGCATAAATTCCGGCAATATTGTTATAGGCCATTGGTGATGATGGGTATAATTTTATTATTAATTTATAGCTAGCGATTGCTTGTTGGGTTTTATTTAATTTAAGTTCCGTTTTAGCTCTTAAATGCAGTAACTCTTGGTTATTAATACTATCGATCAATTTTTGATCAATCAAATCCAACGCTTGGCTGTATTTTTGTTGCGTAATGAGTTGTTGAATTTGAGAGACATAACCAACGGAGGATATCTGGGCATTAATATTTAAGCTAAATAGCGATAAATAAACTAAAGTAAAAATACGTATTTTAAGCATATGATATAAAATAAGTTAATATTGAAAATATTAATAAAGTGTATGATTTTATTACACAATAATCCAGTTTTTCACTCAATTAGCACTAAAAATGCCTATAAACTGCCTTCCTGTTTAGTCGATTTGAGTCATTAAATAACATAAACAATCATTTTTAATGATCTCAATATTTTGCGTTAACATTGCGGGTATAATCGGAATTCGAGTTAAAATATAGCCGTTTTCAATATAAAAGTATTCTTGTGTCACATCGTGGCCATCATCATTGTAAGCAAATAATTGCCGACTAGTTGTTGCTGTTATTTTGGCAAAACGACTATTTGCATGAATTTCTCTAAAATTAAACTGTTCAAGATCTTCATCAAATTTTAAATCACACTGCGTTGCCCCAAAACCAATACTCACTTGATTCGATACTTTAATTCTTGCTATCGTCTGATAAATTGAAATTAATTCAACATCCACCACCGTATGAGGAAAGTGCTGCATCAACAAAATATCAGACAAAAAACTAACGACACGTTTAATACCTTCGGGCTCACCGGATTGACCGCATTCAACGGTTACCGTTGGACATAAATCAGAAAAAGCGATGGATAATACAGAATCTGGCTGTTTGAAATACACGATTAATGGGCCAAATAATCGAGCAAAATATTTAAAATGATCATCTAAACTATTAATACAAGCATAATGCGGGTTATTACCAGTATTATTATGAATATCAACTGCCGCAAAAACATTCTTAGAACGCATTTCATCAAGAACTTGTCGCACCATTTGATGCTCAACCATTTCTGACTGGCCATTCCAAATTCGATTGTAATCCAATTGTCCCGGCAATTGCCGCAGTGAATGTTTTGCGGCTGAAATATTACCAATAAAAAGGCTAATTGAGCGCTGTAGCTGATTATTGGATGCCGCTAATAATTTTTGGACCGCTTGCCAACCCGAATGTTCATTGCCATGCAACAATACCGATATAAAAATTGGATCTTTTTGTACACCGGCTATATGGATTAAGGTTGGACCCGTTACTATTTTATATAGCTGCTCGGCATCATAATTTAAAATGCCCTCGGGTAGTTTATCGAGTATGGTTAACATTATTTTTTATATTGTCCAACTATGTACAGGCTCACCGGCTTGTTGTCGCTCGTAATAAGCTTTTGTTAATTTATGCATATCACACTGGTGCTTTTCTTGATAACGACGTTGCCACTGACTGCCATTAATTGAATTTTCCAAACGTTGCTCAATAATTCCTAAATATTCACTTATATCTGAATCAGCAACACGGTATTTTTCTAAACCTAATTTAGCTAATGGTAATAAGGTGTCTTGTAAAATGGTTTTAATGTTACATAATTTACCATTAGTATCCATAATTGTCGCATCAAGTCCAAATTGTGCGGCTTTATAAAAATTATCCCGTACTATTCCAAAATCAATTGCGTTAATTTCACTGGTATCTAACTCCGCCAACCCTACTAGTGCACCATGATAAAATGCCATATTGGCGATAGTATCAATAATACTCGGCCCTGCCGCTATAACGCGATGTTCCAATCGTAAATGTGCTTGACCACGATCATCAAAACCCACTATCGGGCGATTCCAACGCCAAATAGTACCATTATGTAAACGCAGGTGTTTTAATTCTGATACTACCGAATCATAGTTAACCGGTAATAAAATGGGATAGTGATCTAAATTTGACGAAAATAATTCCATTAAACTGTGTTGTACAAAACGTGATCCAAAACTAACACGGCGAATTGGACCAAATCTTGCCCCCTCAAATCCACCGAGTGAAACTGCTTGTTCAAATAATGGAATACGCGTTTCTGACCAAATATTTTTACCAAATAAAAAGGGTGAATTAGCCGTCAGAGCAATCATCGCTGAAGATAATTTTAATGCCGCATTGTAATAAAGGTGGGCTTTTTTAGGATCGAGCATTAAGTGAATTTGAAACGACGTTGCTGCTGCTTCTAGCATCACATTACGGTGCGTCACACTTAAATGCTCGACACCATTTATATCCAATTTTAATGGTTTACCTCTGCGTAATCGAATGGTTTCACGGTTTAACGCCCGATAACGTTTAAGTTTTGATAAATTGGCTAAACTTAAACTATCAATATCCAACGTTGGCAAGATACCAATCATCAATACTTTTGCATCAAATTCTTGCGCTACTTCATGAAAATTTCGCCACATGCTATTTAATTCCACGTGAGTCGAACTTAGGAAATGCCCGGTTAAATCTCGAGGAATGCTGTTAATTTCTACGTTAAATTGAGCAAGTTCTGAAGAAACCAGTGGATCATTGAGTGCCTTTAAAAACTTATCATTAATGCACAAAGGGTTATAACAATCATCCACTAGACAAGTTTCGATTTCAATTCCCGATTGTCCACCAGCAGCAAAATCGGCACGATTAAACATCCCGGCTAAATGCTCTGTTTCGTTTGTTAAATTTTGTCGAAACCGAATAACATCATTTTTCGAAAATTCACTTGTATCAATTTCATCGCCCATACACTATATGTAACGCGTGTGAAAAAATTATCAAGTATATTGACGATTTAAGAATTTAATTTTTTAACAAATACGACTTAATTTCGTTTAAGCGTTCCACTGTGCCAATGTCAAACCAGTTTCCCGAATACACTTGAGCCGATATTTTTCCCTGTGCAATAGCGCTACGTAGCAATGGCGCCAGCGCTCGAATTTCAATAGCCAGCCCTTTAAAAAAATCAGGGTGATACATCGCAATGCCGCTAAAAGTAAATTTTTCTCCTGCAGTAGCATGCAGTTTTCCGCTATTCATGAAAAAATCACCCTCAGGATGAAAATCGGGATTTGGAACCAGAATTAATTGTGCTAACTCATTTTGATTCAAGGTTAGTCGTTTATAATCAAACTCACTATAAATATCCGAATTAATAACAATAAAAGCGTGTGAGCCAAGTAGCGGTAATGCCTTCACGATACCACCAGCCGTTTCTAATGCAGTATCAAATTCGTTTGAATATTGAATGTTAACCCCATAATCAAGACCATCACCAAGTCGCTCTATAATTTTTTCACCAAGCCAAGCAATATTGATCACAATATCATTGAACCCTTGAGCCTTTAAATTCTTTATGTGCAATTCAATTAAACTGGTGTTATTGCTTATCTCAAGCAATGGCTTCGGTGTGTTATCCGTTAATGGTCGCATTCGTTCACCGCGACCAGCCGCTAACAACATCACTTTTGGCATGTTATTATGCACCAATAACAACCGAATTTAACAATAGATTTAACTCCGACAACTCATCATATTTTTTTGAAATATTTTGCAGATAAGACATTGTCCGAGGAATATCATTTAAATACGCTGGTTTATTATCCCGGTAATTTAATCGAGAAAAAATACCAATCGCTTTTAAATGCCGTTGTATCCCCATTAAATCAAAATATTGAATAAATTCAGCATCATCAATAACAGGAATTATCTTTTGCTGTTCAGCAAGCTGTTTATAATAAAAAGCCAGTTTTTCTACTTGCTGCTCAGGCCAATTAATATAACAATCACGCAATAACGAAACCAAATCATACGTAAAAGCACCTATAACCGCATCCTGAAAATCCAAAACACCGGGATTACGGGGCTTTGAATCATTAGTCATTAAATTACGGCTATGATAATCCCGATGAACTAAGACCTGTTTTTGTGCTTGAGCCGAATCGGCCAAGGTATTAAAAACAGCGGATATCACATTATTCTGCGAATCACTTAATTTAATATTAAGATGCCGCTTTAAATACCAATCACGGAATAATTCCATTTCGAGCATGAGTAATTTATTATCATAGGCCGGTATACTGGTTAGTTTATTACTCGGAATTAATTGCAAATCAATTAATTTTTCAATCGCCGATTGGTACAAAGCTTCAAATGATTCGCTGTTTAATGCTGCTAAATATTGCTCACTACCAAGATCACTGATTAAGAAAAAACCCGCTTCAAAATCCGACTGAAATATTTCAGGAACATTTAGTCCTGCCTCAAATAACAAATTTGCGATAGCAACAAAAGTCTCGCTATTTTCTTTTTCCGGTGGCGCATCCATAGCAATAAAACTTTGTTGCTGACCAGAAACTCGAAAATAACGACGAAAACTAGCATCTGAAGACGCTGGAGTGAGCTCAAAACCACTCAATTCCGGATATTGTGTTAACCATTGTTTTAGTAAATCTAAGCGTGAATCTTTCAAAATTATTCCATTTTATAAATTTAATGTGCAGCTATACTTTGAATAAAATATCAATTAATAAGATAATAGTAAAATAAATTGTAGGAATTCGACAAAACGAATCTAGAATCAAAATAAGTTAAAACTATGCATAAAAAACCACATTTTCAAATTATCGATGTTGCCCGAGGTGGCGCAATTGCATTAATGTTTATTTATCATTTTTGTTTTGATTTAAACTATTTTGGATTTGTAACACTGCACTTTAATAGCGACCCTTTTTGGCTAAATTTCAGAACAATTATTGTAAGCTGTTTTCTATTTATAATGGGGATCAGCATGGCAATTGCGACAAATAAAAGCCTCAACGTTAAAAATTATTTAAAACGACTGGCGTTAATCTTAGGTTATGCAACAATAGTCAGCCTATCAAGCTACCTGATGTACCCTCAAAGTATGATATTTTTTGGTATTTTACATTTTGTCGCTGCTGCAACGGTGTTAGCACTGTTTTTTACCCGCTTTTATTGGACAAATCTCATATTCGGCACAATCATCGTCATCTTTAGCGCCTTATATCAATTTCCGATATTTGATCAGCCATACCTGCAATGGGTTGGCCTAATGAGCCATAAACCACTTACTGAAGATTACGTCCCGATATTTCCTTGGTTTGGTGTCGTGTTAATTGGGCTATTTTTCGGTAAACTAGTGTTTCTAAATAAAACATCGGCATTTGCTAAAAAATGCCAAAATTGGTCATCTAATGTACAAATTGCTAAACTATTTGCCTTTGGCGGAAAACACAGCCTGCACATCTACATGCTACACCAGCCAATTTTTATTGGACTGCTCTATATTTTAGTGTCGGTAACAGGTTAATTTTCGAGAAATGTTGATTCATCAAAAGCTCTTACATTTACGGCGCACAGTAGTATCGTCTAACAGCCTCATTGTGTTGGCTATAATCTATTCGGCACAGGTATTTTTTCCAGGCAAACTGCAAGCAATAGAAATATTATCCCAAACTAATCGCTATGAATTATGCGGTGAATCACTACGTCGCCCCGATAGCAATTTTTTAAATTACCAACGAACATCTACCGCGGATTCCAAAAGTGTCCAAATTAAAGCCGAAAGCGCCAGCATGAACCAAGCGGCAACCAGTGTTTTCACTGGAAACGTTGAAGCCATTCAAAAAAATTACATATTGCGAGCGGATAAACTTCAATATGATAATACCAAGGATTATCTTTTTGCTTCTGGCAATATATTCTTTAGTAATAATTCAATCGAAGTATATGGCGATAAAATTGATATAGACGTTAAAAATCAAACAGGCGAAATTCGAAATGCCAATTACTATTTATTTGATAATGGTGCACGAGGTTCCACACCGAGTATCAAAGTAGAATCAAAATCAAAACTTAAATTTTTAGAAACCAGTTATACCACCTGCCCTGAAAATAATTCAGCATGGAAAATTGAAGCCAGTGTTATAAAGCTGAATAATGAAAACCATCAAGGAACAGCAGAAAATGCCGTGTTGAGTTTTCAAAATATTCCTATTTTTTATTTTCCCTATTTCCGTTTTCCATTTGGTATTGATAGACTCTCTGGATTTATGGCTCCAACCTGGGGCACTTCCAATAATAATGGCGATGAATATCGACTGCCCTATTACTGGAATATAGCACCCAATTATGATGCGACCATTTCTCCTCGTCACATGACCAAACGCGGCACATTAATTGACACAGAGTTTCGATATTTAACACAAAACAGTTTCGGCGAAATAGATGTTGGTTTTATTCAAAATGACGCAAAATTTAATGCTAATCGAGAATATTACTCGATAAATAATAATTACAATCATAAAAATGGTTGGAATAGTACGGTCGATTTAACCTACTATAGTGATACACAATATCTGGTTGATTTTAGTGCCGTGCTCGAAGAAGCCAGTATTTCTCACGTTGAACAACGCGCCGAAATCCAATATACAGGAATCGATTGGTTATTTAAAACAAAATTACAGGGTTACCAAACCTTGAGTGGCGATGATCCTTATACTCGTTTGCCACAATTAACGCTGGATTATAAAAATGTACCATTAGATAACCAATTAAACTATTTTTTTCGCAGTGAAGTAGTTTATTTTGATCATCAATCAACCGCGCAACGAAATGGCAGAAGTACAACACCGACCGGTTTTCGAACCGATATCGAACCTGCCTTCAATTATCCTCTGGTAGGCGCAGCGGCTTATATTAAACCAAAAGCCACTCTACGATTTACCCAATATTACTTAAATAACCCGGGTACTGATTTAGCTAATCCAAGCATCCAATATAGTAAAGAACCCAGTCGATTTACACCAACATTTAGTTTAGATAGCGGTATATTCCTAGAACGTGATACTTCACTAATGAATATCCCGATTCTGCACACGCTCCAACCCCGAATATTCTATTTGTATCGACCAGAACAAGATCAATCGCAATTACCAAACTTTGATACTACTAGGGTTGATTCAACATTTAATACATTATTTCGTGAAGATACCAATACCGGTGCCGATTTTGTGCCTGCAGCCAACGAACTAACACTGGGACTCAGCAGCCATTTTTACCGTCTTGACTCCGGTGTCTCATTATTTAGCATCAGCGTTGGTCAAAAGTATTTTTTTGAAACCAATAATAGTCCGGGGTCAACATCGGATTATTTTGTTGATGTCTCCAGCCAACCATCAACGGCTTGGAGCCTTGGCAGCACCTTACAATACAACGAAAAAACTGGAGATTTAAGAACCAGCACCTCGCGAATTCAATATAAAACAGCCCGTGATGGCGTATTAAATTTTCTGCATCGATATGAACGAGACAAAACGGAATCCTTGGATATCTCATCACAATGGAAAATTTCAGCGAAATGGCAAATATTTGGTCGGCGCAATTACGACAAATTTAACCAGAAACTCGTTGAAGAAGTTTATGGCTTTCGATATGACAATTGTTGCTGGGCTTTTCGCATCATGCAGCGCAAAACCGTTCTTATAAACGAGAGAACATTGTTTTTAGAGTTGATTCTAAAAGGCTTATCCAGCGTAGGTGATCAGAAGTTCATCGATCCTTTGATAAATAATGCTATTATAGACTTTTCAAACCAATAGCAATTGAAGTGTAAGATAATGAAATCTTTGAAATTATTACTTTTAACTGGTCTGGCAATATTTAGCCTAAATGCCGCTTCGAGCATTAAAAATCAGAAAGTTATCGAACTAGACAGAATTCTGGTTATTGCCAATGATCAGGTCATTACCCAGTCTGAGCTAAGCCGTAGAGTGAAAAGCGTAATATACCAACTACGACAACAACGCGCTCAACTACCATCAATGGAAGTTCTCAATAAACAAATTCTAGAACGTCTAATTTTGGATCATTTGCAATTGCAACTTGCCGAACGCGCAGGCATCAGAATGGATGATGAAACGATTAATAATGTCGTTTCAAATATCGCAGCACAAAACAAACTGACATTAGAGCAATTTCGTAACGTTTTACAAAAAGATAATTTTGATTTTTCAGAGTTTCGAAATAATATAAAAAATGAAATGATCATTAATCAACTTAGAAAAAAACAAGTTGAAAGCCAGATAATCGTAACCGAACAAGAAATTAAAAATCAACTGGAAAAAAATATAAACTCATCTAACGCCAATGTTGAATACAATATTTCACATATATTAATTTCTATATCCGAATCGGCAAATAATCAAGATATTAATGCGGCATTAAAAAAATCACAAAACGTGCTTAAAGATTTAAATTCTGGCACCGATTTTAGCAAAGTCGCTATTTCTGTCTCCAGTGGTCAAAATGCACTACAAGGTGGTTTGTTGGGCTGGTTAAAATCAGGACAATTACCCGAGCTTTTTGCCGAACACTTAAATAAAATGAACATCAACGACATTAGCGGGCTCATACGAAGCCCCAGTGGATTTCACATTTTAAAATTAAACGATAAACGCTCAAAAGAAGAAAAACATATCGTAAAACAAACATTAGCGAAGCATATTTTAATTAAAACCAGCCAATTAGTTAGCAATGAAGTAGCTCGAGAAAAACTGCAACGAATCCGCGATCGTATTACCGATGGAGAAGATTTTTCTAAACTAGCTCAAACCCATTCAGATGATAAAGCTTCTGCAATCAAAGGGGGTAGCTTAGGGTGGGTGAGCCCCGGCGTTATGATTCCCCGGTTTGAAGAAGAAATGAATAAACTAAAAAATGGTGCTATCAGCGAAACGTTTCGCACCCAATACGGTTGGCATATTGTGCAAACGATTGCGCGCCGTGAATTAGATAATACCAAGAAATTTTTACACGACCAAGTGCGTTCTCAAATCAAACGCCGTAAGGTAGATGAAGCGATTCAAAACTGGTTAAGACAAATTCGAGATGAAGCCTTTGTTGAGTATAAATTTGATAAATAAAAATTTTTGGTTTATTAAATGAACGCAGCTTTTGAACTTTGTGTCACCTCGGGTGAGCCATCTGGAATTGGCCCGGATTTAATTGTCCAGCTAGCGCAACAGCAACATTCATTTAAATATGTTGTTATTGCCGATCCGAATTTACTGCAACAACGAGCCGTGCAACTTAATTTACCGTTAAAAATAATAGCTTATGATAAATCCCTACTACAAATACCTAAAAAATCAGAGGTTTATGTTTTACCGGTAAAACTACCCGCTCCTTGTATCGCAGGAAAATTAAATACAGATAATGCAGAATACGTTTTAGAAACATTGTCAGTAGCGTCTCAGCTCTGTCTGGAAAAAGAATTTTTAGCCGTTATTACCGCACCAATTCATAAAGCCGTGATCAACGATGCCGGCGTTGCATTTACTGGACACACTGAGTTTTTTGCCGATAAAACCAACTCAAATGTTGTCATGATGCTGGCACATAAAACACTTCGAGTTGCCTTAGCCACCACTCACTTACCATTATCTCAAGTAAGCAAAGCAATCACTCACGAAAAATTAAGCACTACCATCGAGATATTAATCAATAGCATGCAAAACCAATTTAATATCGCCACACCAAATATACTAGTCTGTGGCCTAAATCCACACGCTGGTGAAGGTGGGCATTTAGGTGACGAGGAAATTAATATTATTGCACCGGTTATTAAATCGTTTAAAAACCGAAACGTAATCCTTAACGGCCCGGTTCCCGCTGATACAGCATTTACTCCGGAACGATTAGCTAACGTTGACGTGGTATTATCAATGTTCCATGATCAGGGTTTACCGGTACTTAAATATTCAGGATTCGGGCAAGCTGTCAACATTACTCTCGGTTTGCCATTTATACGAACCTCGGTTGATCACGGTACGGCTATCGAGTTAGCTGGAACGGGTACTGCAGACACTAGCAGTATGCTTAATGCTTGCTTCATGGCAAGTGAACTCGTTAGCTTAACAACACAAAACAACACCAATGAGTAATGATAATTACAAGGCTCGAAAAAGGTTTAGCCAAAATTTCTTAACCGATGAATCTGTTATCCAAAATATTATTCATTCTATTTATCCCAAAGACGAGCAAACAATTATTGAAATAGGTCCCGGCCTAGGCGCTATTACAGCACCACTGCTAAAAATTTGTAACAATTTAACCGTAATAGAATTGGATCGGGATATTATTCCTAAATTGCAAAATAATTGTAACGATCTTGGTGAACTCAATATTATTCAAGCCGATGTATTAACCGTCAATTTAAATGAATTGGGCTTCGATAGTAATAATAAAATCAGAGTCATAGGAAACTTACCCTACAATATTTCAACACCTATCCTGTTTCATTTAATGTCACAACTTAATTTAATCAAGGATATGCACTTCATGTTACAAAAAGAAGTGGTTGACAGAATGGCCGCCGCTCCCGGCAGTAAAACTTATGGTCGGCTGAGTGTTATGCTACAGTACTACTGTAAAATTGAATCTCTATTTTCTATTGCTCCCCAAGCATTTTCACCCGCTCCAAAAGTAACATCGGCATTAGTTCGGTTAACGCCATACCAAAAATTACCGGTTGAAGTCATTAATATAAAAGATTTTTCACAGCTCGTCACAAGCGCTTTTTCACAACGACGAAAAACACTCAGAAATAGTATAAAAAAATTATTGGATAGCACCCAAATTGAACGTTGTGACATCAACCCCGCTATCAGACCCGAACAGTTAAGTATTAATGATTTTGCCATATTATCAAACTGTTATACAAATTCACAAACAGCATCGTTAACCTCAAACCACGTAGAAGAATAACTGTTTAAAACATCATTATATTAACAAAACCACCATTCCCACATGAAATAAATGCTATTCGCATTAACTAACGGAAATCACGGGAGATTATATCTCTAATTTTCACTAAACCACCCGAACTGAAACCTAATTTACGCAATTTTTCAGCCGATACTATATAAAGGTTCACTATTTATTTATAGGATATCGGTGTGGCGACCATTCTGGATAACAGTTCGATTTTAATATACAGGGTTGGACCTGTATTCTGTTGCGCGCCCTGTATATCGGTTCTTTCGATAACACACCCTGCTCCTCTCACAAAACTTCCAGGACAAAAATCACGTCATTCTGGAATATTTAAATTTAATACTAACTTGGTTAACGTCTGTGAGCTAAGAACCAATTTTGGTGTTGCTCCCGAGATGTGGCTGAATCCAGGTCGAGTAATTATTACTAATTTAACTTCCGGATATATCGGTTTTTGGGTTGATGAAATTATTGATGTTATGGAGTCCCCGAGTGAAGGCTGGGGAAACCCACCGCCATTAATCCCTAGAGCAATATTTACAAAAACGCTGCGTTTAAACAATGAGATTCATTTATATGCCGACTTTGAAAACCTCAACACAATAAAACAAATTGGTTATTTGAAATCGTACATCGCGCACCTAGAAAAAATTAAAAGTGCAACTCTAAAAGTAACGTCAAAGACAAAAAGCAATAAAACGGTTAAAATTAATAATAAAAAAGACTCTCTATCCGGTACATCACCCGACAAACCTAATAATAAAAAAACGAATAAAATTACTCCCTCCAATATTACTAATAATAATATTCAATCAACCCCTAACACCAGCACAAAAAAAACACATGAGGATATAACAGCTAACACAGAAATCAATAAACCAGAAAAAACTAATGATAAAAAACCAAGTTTACCGCGTACCATATCCAAAAAATCAAATATTGAAAAAATAAATAAAATCATACCTAAAAGCATCACTGAAAATAATAAATCGACAAAAAATAAAAAAACAAATTTAGCCGTTACATCACATGATAAATCTTACGTAAAAAAAACAAATAAAGTAATCGCTGATACTACAACGAAAACAAACAACAAAATAAAATCAAAGCTGTCTAATAAAAATACTAAAAATAAAATATCGAAACCTAATCATTATCAAAGTCATCCAACAACTGAAAACAAAATAAATACTAATATTAAAAAAACAAAAGATATTCCATCCCCCCCTAACTTTTCATCGAATAACGTCAGTACAACTCAATCTTTTGGTGGTTTATTACTTAGTTTGATTTTATTAATCCCAATTTTAATCGTTGGATATTATTTAATTTCATCTCAACAACAAACGACTCTGGCTAAATTAACAATAACAGAACAAGTTAAAAATACGGCTTTCAACGAAGTTAGTACCGTAGCTCAAACAATAACGGCTGATACAAGTCTTTCGGATATTAGCAGTAGCATCACAATGACAGAAGCAACCAAAACATCGGAACCAAATATTACTAAACCAGTAACAACGAATACAAACCATTTAGATATTAGTAGCGGCAAAACAACAATACCAGAAGCAAGCCAATCATTGGAATCAAGTACAACTGATGTTAGTAGTAACATAGCAACAACTCTATCGGAATCAACCCAGTCTTCAGAACCTGTCATAACTGATAATAATAGTGCAACGACCACAACAGATGAAGCTCAAGCTTCCGATCCGAAGCAAACTAATACAACGAAGATAGAATCTGAAGCTAAAGAAAAATTAACAGGAGTAAAAAAAGCGTTAATTAAATCAAATAAAAAATTCAACACTATTGCGGAACAATATCCATCGAATATTGAATTAGGAATAAATAATAATGAGGGACCTAAAAAAATAGTATCCAAAATAGTACCCGTAGTGAAGAACAAACATACTGCTGATGTAATCAATGATTCCAAGGGCATTACAATAAAACTTTATACTCCAATAAACAGTAAACCTAAAACGTTAAACCCCGCTAAAATGGCGACTAATAACACCAAAACGAATAGCATTAAAAATCAAAATAAAGTAATTAAAATACCAAAAAAAATAATTAATAAAAAACAAATTAAACTAGCACCATCAATTATTAGCAAAGAAATAATCCATATTGTTGTTAAAGGTGATACTCTTTGGCATATTGCGAAATTTTATGTCGATAATCCATATCGCTACCCTGAACTGGCTCGTTTAAGTAATATTAAGAATCCAGATTTAATTTATCCGGGTGATCGTGTACATATTATACAAATATTCACCAAATAGAATGTCTAGCATGGGAGTTATTTAAAATTACTAAAAAGTCTGTCACTTTATATTCGCAGATTTCAGCGCTTGAAATTAGTGATTTATTAGCCCAATTTGGCTTAGCCATTGAAAAAATTGAATCCCAGCACATTCCCGGAAGCTACTGGGGGGATTCAGAAGCCGGTTTAATCAGTAATAAACTCTATGTGCGAACAGATACCCCAATACATTCTTTGCTGCACGAGGCCTGTCACTATATCTGCATGGACCAAAAACGCAGAGCAACACTTGATACCGATGCCGGGGGTGATTATGACGAGGAAAATGCAGTATGTTACCTACAAATACTATTAAGTGATCACCTTTCTGATTTTAATCGAAATATAATGCTCCAAGATATGGATAGCTGGGGATACACTTTTAGACTGGGTTCGGCAAAAAAATGGTTTGAGCAGGACGCAGAAGACGCTAAAAACTGGCTAATCCAGAAAAATATAATAAAAGAAAATCAACAATTACATTTTTAAATTGTCATATATACTAATGGTATTAAGCAATTAATTACAGGATAAAAGCATGCCATTTGACTCAATTTCAAATTATTATGAACAATTGGTATTTGATAGTATTACTAAAAATGTGGTCGTTCCGAGTGATGTAGAACACGATGACTTTCTTCTGGATGTCGCCTGCGTGGCTTTAAATAAGCTACCCGCTAGATATATTCGCCACAATGTAGATATGATATTCTACACAAAAACGGACGAACGTGCTGAAATGCTAAAAACTGTTGATAACACCATACAAGATGCTTTTAAATATGTTTTAAAGCATCATCCAAAAAAGAAATAAATAACAGAATGTTGTTTTAACGAAATTGATAAACTACGCAAACTGGATTTTAAATGAATACTGAAGTACCTGAATATACCATCGAAGTAGAAGTAAGTACTAAATATATCGAACATCAATCCGATCCAAGTCAACATAGATACTTTTTCTCATATACTGTTATTATCAAAAACATTGGCACGATTGGTGCGAAACTGATTAGTCGCCACTGGATCATTACCAATGCTGATGGTAATACTCAAGAAGTAAAAGGCGAAGGTGTTGTTGGTGAACAACCCGATTTAAGCCCAGGAGAAGGCTTTCAATATACTAGCGGCACCATGCTTGAAACGCCCGTTGGCAGCATGCACGGTAAATATTTTATGATTGCCGATGATGGCGTTGAATTTGAAGCAGAGATACCTCCCTTTACTTTATCAACACCTCATTCCTTGCACTAATTTTTTCGAGTATTGTCATGGCCTTAAAACATTCATATCGTTATATTGCTCCTATCTATAATAAAATAGTTGCTAAAGCGACTTACAATATGCGTAAAAAAAGTATTGAGCAAATCACAACAATAGAAAATAAAAAAGTATTAATTTCAGGAATAGGTACCGGGCTTGATGTTCCACATTTAAATACTAACGCACAATACACCGGCATCGATATTACTCCCGGCATGTTACGCAAAATTCCAAAGAATACCTTAAAAAGTTTGGATTTGTGCGTTGGTGATGTAATGCAACTGCCTTATCAAGATAACGCGTTTGATATCGTTATTATGCACTTAATTTTAGCCGTTGTTCCCGACTCTCAAAAAGCCTTACTAGAAACAGTACGGGTAACGAAACCCGGTGGTACAATTATTGTCCTTGATAAATTTTTACGACCGACACAAAAAGCCTATTTCAGGCGCTTAATTAGTCCTTTAATTGGGCAAATAGCAACTCAAACCAATGTTGTATTTGAAAATTTATTAAATACCTGTCCTAACCTAACGCTAGTATCCGATGAAGAAACCGAGCTTAGCAGTTGGTTTAGACGAATCGAACTCCAAAAGCAGTAAATTAACAATGGCAATTTATGCAATTGGTGACGTTCAGGGTTGCTATACTGATTTACAAAATCTGCTTAGTAAAATAAATTTTTCTGCAATAAATGATACACTTTGGTTTGCTGGCGATTTAGTTAACCGCGGCCCAAATTCATTAGAAACACTACGCTTCATTAAATCACTCGGCGATAGCGCTGTAATGGTTTTAGGAAACCATGACTTGCACGCGTTAGCGGTGCAAGCGGGTATAAAAAAAGATAAACGTGATTCACTATCGAGTTTATTAACCGCCTCGGATGCTGATGAGTTATTTCATTGGCTTAGAAACCAACCATTAATCCATCATGATCCAGAATTAAATTTCACCTTGGTGCATGCCGGAATTCCTGCCGAATGGGATTTAAAATCAGCGCTTGCTTATGGCCAGGAATTGCACCGTGTTTTATCAAATGACAATTACATCGAATTTCTTGAACACATGTATGGTAACATGCCCGATCGTTGGGATGAAAAATTAACAAGCTGGGATCGGCTGCGTTATATTTGTAATGCCTTTACCCGAATGCGTTTTTGTTATGACGATGGACGTTTGAATTTAACCGAAAAAAACGCACCAGAATTTGTCGCTAAGCATTCTAGCGAACCGTTAAAACCTTGGTTCGAATTAAATACTAGAAAAATGCAATCAGATAAAATTATTTTTGGACATTGGTCAAACCTAGGGCTTCGTCTGCAAAACACAGTATTTGCTATTGATACCGGTTGCTTATGGGGAAACCAATTAACGGCTCTAAAGATTAATAAAGAATTAAAGTATTATCAGGTTAACTGTGCGGAATATAACGAGTAGCAAGTATCTAAGAAGCGTATATACGATAATGCAGTGAAAGGCCAAAACCATGGCTTAATGTGGCGATCCATGCCACGGTGAAGTCCTTCTCACTACGATGCGCAGTCACCACGCCTAAATCGGTTCATACATCGTCTGCCTAAAACGAAAGATAGGTTTCTTTGAGCTTAAAAAACGTGCATGCTTCACATTATGTTAATAATTTTTTGTAAAAAATATTATTAAACGATAAAAAATTATAATAATTAACCTGAACTCGGGATAAGAAAAATATTTATTGCTGTTCAAAAATGC
>CAZEPW010000035.1:20937-37825 GCA_964514215.1 uncultured Thioalkalispiraceae bacterium | reverse complement strand
ATCCTTTGATTATTCCAGCTATAAATAAACATTTATAGCTGGAATGACAAAACATTATTTTGAGTGATGGCTACTACTCGATGACCAATCCGGTCCAAAACCATCAATAGGTTGATTTATAAATGGTGTTGGAGCATTAGCAGGTAGTGGTGAAGCAGGTGATAAACGTTCGCCATTAGCATCAATATAAACTTTTGTTGTATCAACATTCACTACCCGACCAAGCCCAAACTGTGCTTCGGTAATGACTTTACCCGGTAAACTGTCGATAAAACGGCGCATTGCTTGGATAGGATGAAGATAGCGATCAGGTGCAACTTGTTTAATTTTATTCATTACAATAATATTATTCAACGCCTTTGGTTCAACCACCGTTAAAGCACTACTGTAATCATCCGCATCGGCTAATGCAAAATATTTTGCATTAACCCCACCACTGGTTCGCGATACTTGTCCAACGGCATAACTATGGCCATAAAAACCGGCTTTAACATAGCGCTTACTTAAATCGAATGGCGCGCCTTTAATCCAAGTTTGTACAACTCGACCATCGGCAGAAGCATACGGCTTATTAATTAAATCAAGATGTTGAAAAACAGTATCGGAATAACCAACATACCAACCACCGCGTTGCGTATAAGCATGTCGGCTAATATTATTTTGTAACATCGTTTCCATGGCGGCAACTAATGACTGGCCTTGAACTTCGGCAACAACAATTCCAGCTGCAATTGGGTAAATTGAATACAAATCACGTAAAGTAATTTCACCGGTAGTACGGCCATCACCATATTTTGCATCCACAGAAACCTGCGTGGTGCTCAATACCGGATAACCAAAGCGAAAACCGTTGGTCGATGCTAAATCAACACCGGTTAATGTAGTTTGTGTTGCAATAGGACTATCGGTCGTATCCCGAAAGGCATCACTGATAAAATTATCCAATGTTCGTTCAAGCACACCTTGGCGATGTAAAATAATATCGGTATAACCAACAACGGTATCAAGATCTTCAGTTAATTGATGACCACGCGTTGTGCTATCACCGCAATCACTGGCGGGACAAAAGCCACCCGGCAAATAACTATGCCGTTTAACCACACCATCGTTACCGGCAATAAACGGCTCTTCTGCATCGGCAACCAATTTCGCAACCGCTGAATCTTCTACCACATCATCATCAACAGGAACAATATCCCATGAAACATCACGAATAGAGCCATTACGGTTAAGCGCTAAATCAATACGGCCAATAACAATATCATCGGCACTTTCAACAACCAATGTTCCACCATTAAGTAAACGATTTCGTTCAAACAGAGTAAGTCCATTAGCTGAAGACATTGGAGTAAAGCCTTGGTGGTCTGCTATATAAGGACGAGTTGTTATTTCATGTGTATGGCTCGATAAAATAATATCAATATCATTAAAGTCTCGACCCAATTTCAAATTACCCGTTAATCCCATTTCAGACATTACGACAACAAAATTGGCTCCCTGAGATTTAACCTCAGCAAGAATAGCTTTCATCTCTGAATGACCTTGGGTAAAACGTAAACCAATTGTTAATGCCGGATTACCGTGCTTTAAAAATGTTGCAGTAAGACCAATAACCGCTACTTTTATATTACTATTAGCAACTGTAAAAATTTTATACGGTGCAAGCACGCGTTTATTATGAATCTTTGTTGGTAATGGTGCGCTACTGGCATCATTATATAAATTCACGGCTAACACCGGAAAATTTGCAGCCGTTACTCCCGGACCATCATAAGCATCGGCCATCACTTGAATATTTTTTGGCAACTTAGGCTTAGGCCCAAATGATGCAAACCGATTACGAAAAACCGCAGGACCATAACCAAACTCCCAATTACCAGGTGTATAAGCATCAAAGCCTAATGAGTTTAACGCTGGCATAATAGCATCACCAACAGTAAATAATACTTCGGCACTACCGTGTACCATATCACCAACACCAAGCGTTAAGCTATTACTCGCGCTATTACGAATATCTTTTATAACCGTTGCAATTTTTGCAATACCACCGCCTTGTGTAACATAACGTTCATTTTCATTGATATCATGTACAACGCCTGGATGTGATTGAAGTGCACCATGTAAATCAGATACATGAATTAAAGTTAGATCGGTAGCAAAAGCATTAGCCGATAGGACTGTTGATAAAATAGTTCCTAACGTAATATTAAGTGTGACTTTTATATTATTAAAATTATTTTTACGCGGTGCAATCATAGTGTTCTCCCTGTCAAGATTCGGAGTATACAATATAAATTGTGGATCACAATCGAGTGCCTTTTTTTGAAAAAAAATTGTGACCAGACTAACAAGTTAAATTCAAAATGCAATAAAGATGTAAGCTTTAACGTCGATTACGACTTTACAAACAAAACCAAAGCAACACACTAATTTAATTAGACATCAAGATTTTGATCGATTAACTTTAACGTGCAATATTATCCTTATACGAATGTGGTTTTAATTCACCTAAAACGTGTATCAAAATCACTGTTATTTTTTAAAGTTCAAATTTAATATAACCGTCACTCCAGTAATCTTTTAAGCTGATATCCAAAGTAAAACCTCAGCATTATCCTGATACGATCGGGACTTTATAAACCTGAAACGGATATAAAGTTCAGATTTATTATAACCCTCATTCCGGTGATATTTTGAACCAGAATCTAAAGATAAAACATCAAGATTAACAAGTTACTTTAATACTATTTTTCTACCGAGCCGGGGTTACTGGATATAAAGTTGCGTATAATTTTCTTATATTAATTCCACACTTTTATAGTTTAATTTAAATTTCTATCAGCCATGCGTTATAAAATTAACCCGTTCGGTAATAATAAATGCACTTACTGCAAATATGTTTGACAGAAGCTACCGAACTGTATAAATAAGAGATATGAAATTAAACGCAAATATCATTTATGACACCGCAGAGTTGGGTCAACTAATTCGATCAGAACGTAAAGCCTCTGGGGTTACCCTGCAACAAACTTCAGCAAAATCAAAAATTGGGGTTCGATTTTTATCCGAATTAGAGCGCGGTAAAGTAACGGCTGAAATTGGTAAAGTAATATCAGCGCTGCATACTGTCGGACTGGACATGGCGGTGGTCCAAAAGCCTGAGAAATATACCATAGCAACATCGAAACACAATTCGGTGCAAGACTTAGCTAAACCCTACCACCCAGAAACACACACCACTAGCAATAAATTATCATTATCTGAACAATTAAATTTAGAATTTCCCTACGACTGGTCTAACCCGAGTATTACTATTGCAGCATTCATTCGCATGGTATTAGCAAAAACACGTTATAACGATATATTATGTATCGCCCATCATTTTGGCATTGAACAACTCGAAGCAGAGACAAGCCATTTCTGCGATACACCGCAACACGACATCATCCTAAAACTACTTTCGCGAATTCGAATTGGCATAAAAATAGCTGAGAGTAAAACGTAGCATGGCATCACTTCATCATTCTGCATTACACAGTAATGCAAAAGCATTATTTATGACTCTGTTACGTTCAAAAGAATTAGCCGGGTTTACTTTAGTTGGCGGCAATGCCCTAGCCTTACAAATTAAACACCGCGTCACGCTAAATTTTGAATTTGCATATTACGAAGCAATGCTACCACTAAAACAAGTTGATGATTTTGTTGTAAGGTTAAAATCAGAAAATTTTGTCGTTCATGACGTAACCGATACCAATGAAGTTGCGCAATTTAAAATAAGCACCGGAGAAAATCTACGCCACTATGCACGAGACTATATTATTAATGGTGTTAAAGTCACTTTTTTTGTTCAGGGAAAAACACAACTGCAACGTGACTTTTACAAAAAATGTGAATGTATACAAAGCAAAAACATGCAATTTAAAGTATTAGGGCTCGATGGCATAAAAGTTTCTAAAATTTTAATACTTGCCGATAGAGTCCGCTCACGTGACTTATACGATTTAATGGTATTAATCATTGATCATGCGTTAACACTCGATAAAATCAATATGTTTATAAAAACCCTAGGCCACATTGATGATCCAGAACACTATCGCGCAGTACTCACTGGCATAATTCCATTAGACAGCAACGACGAAGGTCTAACACCGGTTAATTTTAATTCAGACATCAAATCGATTTACCGCTTCTTTGACGAAACTTACGAAGAAAACGACATCAAAAAAGCCTGCGAGCTTTACTCAAAAGGAACGGTTTAAATTAAATGACCTGAGCTTGGGATAAGCAAATAAAGACGCGCAAAAGATGCCATCCATGGCTGCTCGACTGCCGCGTCCTGCGGCAGTCGAGCGCACATGGATGTGACTAGCGAGTCATGATTTGTCTATTTCCACTGCTGATCCGTATTTAAACTATATTATCTGCTTATGCGCAACTCAGGTTAAATAGCAAATTTAAACACTTCGAGTACATTTGCTAATCGTAAATCACCAAGTACCGTTATTTCAGAATTATTCGAAATAAAGACTTCTTCGATATTATGTGAGTCATTAATAGCAAATACCAATCGGGCATCGCCACCGGTTAATGACATAATATAAATACCATCAACTTCATTTAAAACGGCTCGAAATACCACGCGGTTATCAGCCGTTAAACGTGGGTGAGATAAGCTATTTAAACGTTTAACCGCCGTTGGTGTTACTAGGAATTTTTTACTGCTACCATCAATATTACTAACGTATAGTTTAACGATACCCGTTTCAAATTCTCTGGTGTGGTATGCCACTTTACTGCCATCGGCTGTTACCGAAAAATTAATCACATCAGTATTCGCTACCAATGCGGAATTAAGTTTATTTGTAGTAGCACTAGCATTTAATGTTGAAGCATATAATTCGATTGGCAAAGACACATCATCACGCGCCATGTAAACCACGGAATTTGAATTTGGTGTCAAAATGAGTTCGTTATCTTGGCTGACAGAAAATCGTTCAACACCAACAAAATTACTATTCAATTTTATTGGATTTGGTGCACCATTTAAATTAGCAAAATAAATATCCGTTAGCTCGCCCGCCAAACTGACCAAGTAAACCACTTTGGATGAATCAGCTGTAATTTTTACTGAACCATTTCGGTTTCCAGTGTAAACATTAACATCAACCAGGGTGTCGGTTAGTTTTGTATTTGCTGTTCCATCGAGTTTACTTTTATATAATTCCCAAGTCACCGTATCTTGTTTGGCTTTATAAATAATCCACTGGTTGTCTGGAGACAATTGCGGTGTAAAATAATATGGATTATTAAATACTTTACCACCAACACCAAGTGACGCATTGATTTTATTTGTCACTAAGCCATCTAGGGTTACAGAATAAAGTTCAATTTGACCAAGCACATCTTGATCGCCCCAATAAACGACTCGGCTGGAATCAGCACTAAAAGTAAAGCCACCATTATTAATATTCTTAATGCCGCCTGTCGCTCGGCTGGCATTTAATTTTATAACATTACTACCATCGGGTAATGACAGATACAAACCGGCTGTGCCAGTATCAACACCAGAATACGCCACATAATTACCATTAGGCGAAACTTTAAATCGATTTAAGTTTTCTGTGATACCTTGGTTAACCAATATTGTTGAACAATCACTCGTGGCGGCGCTATAAAAACGCCAAGGCGCAGTGCTATTGGCGTCATAAAGCGTGTAGTAAAGATTATTCCCATTTGATTCAAGAAAAAAGTTAGCGGAACCGCTCGCTGTTTTAGTATTTTCCGGTAATTCAATACGACAACTTGAGGCGCCATTAATAATAATTATTGCTGCATCTCGAAATGCGGCTTTTTCACTATAAAATGCCTGTACAACGCCATTACTGCTTTGCTTAACACTGAATCGTTGCGTGTCTTCGCTAATAAATTTTGGCCATTGATTATTCAAATTCGCTACATTGTTATTACTAAAGTCATACGAATACAGTTCGGTGAATGCCCAAAAATTACTGTCATAGCTAAAATAAAGTTTATTACCAAAAAAACCAAACATCCTGCTTGAGCTATAACGCGAATATAATCGATCCGGTGTTATTTGAATACGATTACTGCCATCAAGATTAACCGCGAATAACGCATAATCCGAATTAACTAACGCATCAGCACGAAAAACTAACCGATTAGCCGTTGGATCTAACATAAAGACGGGGCCATAACCTGCAAAAATATGCACTTCTCCTGCATCTATCATTGCTCCAGACAAATCAATAGTGGCACTGCCATCAAGCTTAGACAAATACAGGCGGTATTTTGGCAACGTAATATCATTATCATTGGCAACAAAAACCACGGCAGTTTGATCATTTGTTAGCACGGGTTTAAAAACAACTCTCGGATTGGTTAATGCCGAGGTTAGTTTTGTTGCAACACCACCGGTTGCTGCAACGGCATAAACACCACCGGCAACATAAACAATCGTTTGACCATCGGCGGTAAACAACGGGGCTTTGGTAAAAACATTAGTGCCATTACTGAGCTTAATTAAATTACTGCCATCAAGTGCAACGCGGTATAGTTCATTGGTTCCATCAGTATCCGCATCGGCAAGATAAACCACATAACTATTATCCGGTGATGGCATCACAGTAAAATTTGAACGCCCAGAGTAAACCGAACCACCGGTCACTAAGTTGCCACTAATTTTAGTATTAGCAAGACCATCCGGAGTTATCGAATACAACTCCATTACAGCATCAACTCTTACGCCATAGATCACGTGTGATGAGTTTGATGTGAAGGTATATGTGAATTCATTTTTGGCGCTTAAAGCACGGTTGGATAAATTAGCATTTAATATTATTCTATCGCTACCATCAAGTCGCACTGAATGAAGCTCTGTGGTATTGGCACTTCCGCCATTACTAGCAGTATTAACGACAACATAAATAACACGCGACATATCCGGTAGAAATTGTGGCCGCAAGCGATGAGCAGCATCACGGTTATCAAGTCCTTCATACAAAATATAACTATTAGCAGCAGTAACATTGATTTGAGCACGATTACCACCCAACACATCTACCACAAAAAGTTCATTACTCACTTTAAAAGTCACTTTTCCAGTGGTTGCATCAACTTGCCGACTTTCAGATACATTCGCAATATAAAGTATCTTAGTTTGATCCGGTGATAACCAAAAAAATTCAACCACATCAGTGGCTGATAACTGCAATGATGCAACCGAATCGTCACTATATAAAACGCCATTGTCTAAATAAACAGAGCGATTGCTGGCAATGGCAAATTCACTATAACGAACTGGCTTAGGTGTTAACGCAGTAAACTGACTAAAATCTGGTCCAGTTGAAAATAAACCGGTGCGCTTTGACGGATCAATAAAGCCTCTAGCAATTAAGCGACCGTCTGATAAAATTACACCACTTGAAATACCATGGACTTTATCTTGAACAATAAAAGCCGCATGTGAAGGTTGATAAACAGCAGTTGGATCGGGTGCATTACCAATTACCGGTGGCTCGACCTCCGGTATCGTGGTATTACTGACATCACCGCCACTGCCACCACCACTACACGAAACTATTATTATTGTTGAAAAAATTAGTATTAATTTTGCACGAAATATCATTTCCCTATCTCCCTTTTGATCCCATAAAATAATTAACTGAACTCAGGTGAAGCAAAATCCATTTTAACTTTAATACTTTAGTGCGAAAAAAATATTAGGAAATGGCAGCTTGTTGTTTTTTATCCCGAGTTTAGGTCGGTTATTCTACCCGAATATAAATTGTTTAGGTAAATTAAACAATTTAAAAAACAAAATAGGAACAAACTAGGCTTGAATTTATTTAACTACCCGAGGTTTGCATAAGAATAACAACTGTTTTTAAAACCTAAGTTTTAAAATAACCGTCATTCCGGTGGTAGCTTGAGCCGGAATCTAGAATTAAAGCATCAAATTTATCAAGTTACTGTAATATTCTTCTTAATATAGATCTGAGGTAAACTATACTTGAAAAACAACCATAAAAACTTCTATACCCAGTTAGTCTCAGATTAAATTACCAATGATACTGTAGAAAAAAACTAGTGTAATTACTACCGCCCTTTATACGACCAAAAGCGGAAGAAGTTTCAAAGATACCCGAACGATGGTGAATGCTATAACCCGCCCATAGATTTTTTAATGCTTTCGAATTAAACACATCACCTAATTCCACGTCGATAGAAACATCGAGATAATTAAGTAATTTACTGGCGCGGTAGTTATTTTTGTCCATTTCGGTTTGTTCGATATAGGTGATTTTACTGGCAAAAGATAAGCCTTCGGCTAATCCAAACCTGAGTTTAAACGGTATTTTAACGGTGTAAAAACCTTTAATCGCAATAACGTATTCTGAAAAAATACTTTGTTGGACTGCTGACTTTTGGTGATGAACATAGCCCGGGGTAAAATAAAGTGGTATGGCTAATCCAAACAAGTTATCGGATATCGGTATGCCGTAAAAAATAGATATCATTTTATTTTGAAGCGGATCGGAATTTTCTTGGAATTTAAGAATTTCCCCCAAGCTCGATGGTGTTGCAGTGCCATGCGCCACTCTAATATACGGCTTGGATTTTAAATAACGCAACGTTGATGTCGTTACATTATTAAAAAAAGCAATGCCAGCATATAGCTCACTCGAAATTGATGAATCTACGGTTGAGATGTTTTTAGTTTTTGTACCAAATTGCGTTATTGCAACTCGGCTTAGTAAATAAAAATTACTAATAACATGGTAACGAACTGTACCACCGACAGTCAGATCAAAATCGCTTGCGCTTGATTCAGTTTCTAGGCCGTAATAAAAGTCGTTAAACTTTTTAGTTTTATAACGCAGTTGGATGTAGGGAATTAATTTCCAACTGGCGTGATCAATAGTATATGTTGCACGCGCATCAACATAACGCCGACTGTTGAGGTCATCCATAATCTCAAAATCGGCTGTCAGATTTTCTTTAATATTATAACGATATCGTAATCCAACATCGGCACCGGTGCCACGTGTTTTGTTTTGAAACTCTGCGGGGATATCAAAGAACCGCTGGCGACCAAGAAAGCTTAAACTCCAGTGCTGATAATCAGCAAAGCTATAACCTGCGTCAATTCCACGCCAAAAAAATCGTCCTTTTTTATAAAACAATAATGGTACAACATCACTCACTGTACCTTGGCTTGTGCTATATGGAATTTCAGCGCTTCGAACGGTTAATGCAATTCCCCAATATTCGGGTTTAGAACTGGGTTCATTGGCTGCCGTATTTGATGATGCTAGTTTTTTTTGCTCTGCAAAAACTGTTGTAGAAACAGCTGCAAATGATAACAGAATACTCACCAAAACTGGCTGGTATTTTTTTAGCATTTTAAATCTCGTTTTTATTCTTCTTGAGTTTCTTCTTCGTCTGTTTCTTCCACTTCAACGCTTTCAGTAAATTTGCATTCTTTTTGCGGACAGACTTTTTCAGTGCCACGACGTTTGGTGGTTTTTAAGGTTAACATGGGGAAACCACAATCAGGACACGTTTCATCTAGAGGTTCATTCCAAACGGCATAGGTGCAAGTTGGATAGTGTTCACACGAAAAAAATATTTTACCGTTGCGTGATTTACGCATCAGCATTGTCCCCTTATGACACTCGGGACATTTTACGTTCATGTCTTTGGGTTTTTCTAGCGGTTCGATGTGTTTGCAATCGGGATAACTGCTGCAACCGATAAATTTACCATAGCGACCATGACGGATAATTAATTCAGAATTGCAATCCGGACATTTACGATCGACTGTTTCAGGTTCGGCATCGGCATCATCACCGACATTACGGGTATAATCGCATTCTGGATAGGCCGTGCAACCAATAAATCGACCACGCCGCCCAAGTCGAATGGACAACTCGGCATTACATTTCGGGCACTTCTCATCCATTGCTTCATGCGTAACGTCTTTGCGATCAACATTGGCTTCTTTATCGACACACAATTCTTTAAATGGATACCAAAATTCTTTTAATAACGGAATCCATTCTTTTTCACCGCGACTAATTTCGTCTAACTCGTCTTCTAGTTTTGCGGTGAAATCATAATCCACATATTTGGTAAAATGTTGGGTAAGAAACCGATTAACCACACGGCCAACGTCGGTGGGCGTAAACCGTTTCTTTTCTAACTCAACGTATTCACGATTGCGTAATGTTGAAATAATCGAAGCATAGGTTGAAGGTCGGCCAATGCCATATTCTTCTAAGGTTTTAACCAAGCTCGCTTCTGTAAAACGCGGTGGTGGCTCGGTAAAATGTTGTTCGGGTCGGACTTTTTCTAACTTAACAATGTCGCCTTCAGACATCGCTGGCAAGATGCCATCATCATCTTGGTGTTTCTTATCATCGATGCTTTCTTGATACACCGCCATGAAACCGGGCTCAACGATAACCGAACCATTGGCTCGAAATGTAATTTTATCACCGGCGATTAGATCCACTGCAACGGTATCCATTGTGGCGTGAATCATTTGGCTGGAGATGGTGCGCTTCCAAATTAAATCGTATAAACGATGTTGATCTTTAGATAGGTGTTTTTTAATTTCTTTTGGCACCGATCGAATGGCGGTTGGTCGAATCGCTTCGTGTGCTTCCTGAGCATTACGGGCTTTGGTTTTATAAACCGGTGACGTGGCAGGAACATTTTTAGCACCGTACTTTTCACCGATAAAGGCTCGAATATCATCTAATGCTTCTTGTGCCAAATTGACAGAATCGGTACGCATGTAGGTAATTAACCCATTGGTTTCACCGTCTATGGCAATACCTTCATACAATTGCTGTGCAACCCGCATGGTTCGACTGGCTGAAAACCCGAGTTTACGTGACGCTTCTTGTTGCAGGGTTGAAGTGGTAAAGGGCGCTGACGGATTTCGTTTGCGCTTGCGTTTGGTGACTTTGCTAATGACTAATTCACCATTAGCCGCTTGGTTTATTTCTTTTTCAGCCTTATCGGCTTTTTTAACATCATTGATATCAAACTGTTTTAACTTTTGTCCACCAAGGTGGGTTAATTTGCCAAGAAAAGCAGACTTATCGTGTCTTAAATCGGCTTCGACTGTCCAATATTCTTTGGCTTCGAATTTTTCAATTTCTAATTCGCGCTCAACAATCATTCGTAGTGCAGGGCTTTGTACCCGCCCTGCTGACAGTCCGCGTCGAATCTTTTTCCAAAGCAAGGGCGATAAATTAAATCCAACTAAATAGTCTAGCGCCCGACGCGCTAATTGGGCATTAATTAATTCTTGTGATAATTCGCGTGGATTGGCTACAGCTTCGTTCACTGCTTTTTTGGTAATTTCATGAAAGGCAACCCGACTAATATTTTTATCTTTTAATAAGCCACGTTCTTTTAATAATTCGTATAAGTGCCAGGAGATGGCTTCACCTTCGCGATCCGGATCCGTTGCGAGATATAAGTTTTTAGCTTTTTTTAGTGATTTAACAATGGCATCAACATGGCGTTCGTTTTTTTCGATGACTTCATACACCATTGCAAAATTGTCATCGGGTTTAACGGCACCTTCTTTTGGACGTAAATCACGAACGTGACCATACGATGCCAAAACTTCAAAACCTTTACCAAGGTATTTTTTTATCGTCTTAGCTTTCGCGGGTGATTCTACAATAACTAAACTTCGTTCAATTGCCATGTGATTTTACAGTGTTTTATTTGATTCAATTATTATTATTTATATTATTGAAATACCGATAAATCAACACTCAATTTAACGGCACCTTCAAATAGACTTCTGTATTGCTAAATTTAATGTAAGCAGCTACCTGCTCCTTCTTCGAAAACTTTATCTTCCATCCAAGCAAATGCGGCTTCACTGCCAGGTTGATTGAACAATACCATGAGTATTACCCACTTTAATTGCTCCATATCGATTTCATCAAAATCTAATGCCATTACTCGGTCGATTACAATTTCACGTGAATGATGATCTAACATGCCGGTTTGCTCTAAGAACATAATAAAACCGCGACACTCGGTATCAATTTTTTCAGATTCATATTCTGAATAAAGCCGCATGGATGTTTTATTACAAGCAACATTATGTGCCGTTAACTCACTATGATTTGATAGACCACTTAACCAATCAAATGCCCGGCTTATTTCACTCTTTCTAAAACCCGCATTTTTTAATTCAATGCGTAGTGTGTCTTCTGTTGGATCAAATTCAATTTCATCGTTTATGTAATTTTCAAACAGGTACATTAATACATCCAAAATTGTTTCTTTCATCGTTATTCCCCCGTTTTGATATTTATTGTATCAAAATGTTTTTCAAACTTTAAAATAACCCCCACCTGCTGCTGAAACGATATAACCTCTTAATTCTAATATTAGTAGCATGGAGCATACTGCATCAGCAGTCAATCCACTCCTAGTTATGACCATATCGACATCGGTTGGTTCAAAACCGACGCCATCAAGGACTTTTACATAATCTTCATCAAGCTCTTGAGTCTGATCTACGTTATCAAGTTGCGACTCATTAATACCACAAATATCGTGCGTTAAATTGTCCAACATCACAGATCCAATACCTTGCAATTCTTCTAGTACATGTTGCGCTGTTTCTACAAGCTTAGCACCTTCACGAATCAATGCGTTACATCCTTTTGCATGAGTATGGTGGATTGATCCGGGGACTGCAAATACTTCACGCCCTTGCTCTACTGCCAGTCTAGCGGTAATTAACGAACCACTTTTTATGGCTGCTTCGATCACCAAAACACCATAACTCAAGCCACTAATAATTCGATTTCGACGTGGAAAATTTCCTGGTGTTGGTGCAGTGCCCGGTGGAAATTCACTGACCAAGGCACCTTTTTCAGTAATTTGATGCGCAATATCTTTATGTTTGGCAGGATAAACCCGATCTAAACCGGTGCCTGTTACCGCAATAGTTGCCCCATCAGCGGCAAGAGCACCTTGGTGGCTAGCAACATCAATTCCAAGTGCAAGACCGCTAACGATGCTAAAACCCATCTGAGACAGGTGCTCCGCAAAGGCAAACGCGGTTTCAGTGCCGGTTCTACTGGGGTTACGTGAACCAATTATCGCAAAAGGATTTACCGACAAAGCAGATAATTGGCCATAGACATAAAGCACCGGTGGTGGATCAGCAATTTCGCGTAACAACTTGGGGTAACGTGCATCGTCCAGCGTTATGATATGCGCCCGATCCTGTTCAGCCCATTTTAAATCAACATCAACCAACGACCAATCTGGTTTTTTTAAAAAGCTAAGTGATTTAGGTTTCAAACCGCTGGCTGCCAAATCATCAGCACTCGCGCTAAAGACTGCATCGGGTGAACCAAACTGTGCTAATAACTGGCTATAGGTTTTTGTACCAACACCCGGTGTTTTCGCTAACATTAGCCAAGCTCGATAGCGTTGTTGCTGTTCGGTAGTAAGCATAATTTAACCCGACTCCAGTCCGTGGAATTTACTGTTTTTCACTCGTGCGAAATAACATCGTACTACGGTCAGAAAAACTTCTGTAGTCGTAAATTGAAAAAATCGTTGGAAATTTTATGTGGTGGGAGACAGCGGCTATTGTTAGTAGTACCCCGTATTCAAACTACGGGGCACACTGGATTTTCGATAGTACTACAAAACCAGTAGAACTAAGGGTTTCTGAAAGTATCTTTCACTTTTAACGCGCGTTCAGTTTCCATAATGAGTGCATAACTTAGCTTATCAAATACTCGAAAGACCATCATCAGACCAGCCCGTTCTTCGGGTAATAATACATCATCACCGGTGCGGTTATCGCGCACATAAGTACCGGCTTGGTAAACGGCTAAAACATGCCCAACTTCCATGCCATGACTTTCACCTCGGTTTAAAATCACCACGTTGTATTGGCCAATTTGTGATAAGCCATCATAGACCGCAATAATTTTACCTTCCATTTTTTTACGCGGTGCTCGAGGGAAAAAGTTAAAGTCAATTTTTTGCTCTAGGTGAGGTATTAAATTATCACCGGTTAAGACTTCTTTTCGAGCACGTGTAATGATGATGGTGGATGGATCAGCAATGCGCACCATACGTGCATCGGCAATATCAATTGCTTCAACGCCTAAAATTTCATAGGTATCCGGATCGCGGTACGGATCACCACGACGAACCAGCACGTATTGCACTTGTTGCTCATCTTTCACATTTCGTACATAAACTCGATCGCCTTGGGCATTAACTAAATGCGTATCACGACTCGAAAAAACATACGGCGCTTCTTCAAATTCTTTTCGAGTTAGCACTCGCGGATTGGATATAAAAGCCGCAATCGCACTACGAGGTAAAGTATCAATCGCTTGATTTAAATTCTCAAACCGAATGGTCGGTTTTAATTTTACCGTTCCAACACCTGCAGGCAAGGCTGGACGAGAGCCGGCCGAACCTTCTAATGTTAAATAAGGTTTGCCATCAATGTAGTACAGTAAAATAACATCACCGGGATAAATCAGATGCGGATTTCGAATTTGAGTGTTGATATGCCATACTTCAGGCCATAACCACGGACTTTTTAAGAATTTAGCCGCAATATCCCATAAAGTATCGCCTTTTTGAATAATATAACGCTCAGGAACATTGGGTTTAATATCGTCAGCGGTAACTTGCTCAATCTCTGCCGGTGTGAACGGCTGCTCAACCCGCTCCCGTTCTGGCTCAGGCGCAGCAACGGGTTCAGGTTGTTTTGGCGCAGATCCGCAAGATGCGAGACTCAAGCTAATCGCCAAAGTTAAATACGGTGTAAATTTAGACAATTTATGACCGTGCTTTTGATCGTCGTACATTGGTAATCCTCGTGTAACAGCTTTATCTAATTGAATTTAGCACTTATTGACCCAATTAATCTATAATAGATTTAACGGCAGTTCTTTTATTAATTAAAGGCGCTACCAAGATTAAAAGCTTAATTGAGAGCTAATTTCGCTGTTCGCTAATCTTATTTTCAGTATTATGTTCATAATGTTAGCAGCTTTTTCTAAACTTGTTTATAAAATATGCCAAAAATGTATGTCAGTTTTAAATATACTCCACTATCCCGATAGTCGTCTCCGAATTAAAGCAAAACCCGTCACCACCATCGATGGCTCAATCCAAAAACTGGTGGATGACATGCTCGAAACTATGTATCAGGCCCCCGGCATTGGGCTGGCCGCAACTCAGGTTGACGTACACTTGCAGGTCATCGTTATTGATATTTCAGAAGATAAAAGCGACCCATTGGTGCTCATTAACCCCAAAATTATCGCCCAAGACGGCGTCGAGAAATCTGACGAAGGCTGTTTATCGGTGCCCGAAATCTACGAACCAATTGAGCGCGCAGAACACGTAGTCGTCCAAAGCCAAACCCTTGAAGGGGGTGAAATTGAAATTGAAGCCCATGACATACTCGCAATTTGCATCCAACACGAAATGGATCATCTCATTGGAAAACTATTTGTCGATTATTTAAGTGAAATGAAACGCAATCGAATCAGCAAAAAATTATTAAAAGCACAAAAATTAAATGCTACTGTATAATCATTATTAGTAAACTAAAAGAATAATACTTACCATGCCCCCCCCTTTAAAAATTATCTTTGCAGGAACACCTGAGTTTGCTGCCATTGCTCTCGCCGACTTGATAAAATCGCAGCACGACATTGTTGCTGTCTATTCGCAACCTGATCGACCAAAAGGCCGCGGCAGAAAATTACAAGCCAGTGCCGTAAAAACCTTGGCATTGGAACACAACATCCCGGTAGAACAACCACTCGATTTCAAATCAGCAGAGAGTGTCACGACATTAGCGCAGTATCATGCCGATGTAATGATCGTCGCTGCTTACGGTTTACTATTACCCGAGACAATACTAAACATACCAACTTACGGTTGCCTCAATATTCACGCATCACTATTACCCGCCTGGCGTGGTGCCGCCCCCATCCAACGCGCCATTCTAGCCGGCGATACACAAACCGGCATAACCATCATGCAAATGGATAAAGGCTTAGACACCGGAGACATGTTAAACAAAATAAACTGCGACATATCAAACGACGATACCGCCAGTAGTCTACACGATAAACTTGCGCTATTGGGCGGACCATTAATTTTGGACACGCTTGAAACACTACAAAACAAGGCATTAAAACCAGAAAAACAAAATGACACACTTAGCACTTATGCCGCCAAACTCTCAAAAGCCCAAGCACAAATAAACTGGACACAACCAGCCGATGCTATTTTATTACAAATAAGAGCATTAAATAGTTGGCCTGTCGCGCAAACCACAATTCAAGATACCGTCATTCGAATTTGGCAAGCAAAAAAAATAACGCGCAATACCTCAACCGATAAACCCGGCACAATTATCGCGGTTGATAAAAAAGAAATTATAGTGGCTTGTGGTGATGCGGCTATTGCCATTTTAAATTTGCAACGCGTTGGCAGCAAAGCAATGAGCACCGCCGATTTTTTAAATGGTCATGCTAAATTAGTATCACTTGGAAATATTTTTACGTAAAAATAGTTACATCAGATCGACATAATAAAAAACAGTAGAGGGACTTAATAATTTGAGGTTTTAACTCTAGATTCCGGCTCAAAAGACTACCGGAATGACGGTTGTTTTTAAATTTGAGTTTTAATAAAGAACCATTACTTTCAAATTTCAGCCATCCCTAAACGTTACAAAAACCAACACCAAAAACAACCGTCACCCCGGTAGTCTTTTGAGCCGGGGTCCATTGCTCAATACACGCTACCAACACCGCAAACCTTAAAA
>CAZEPW010000035.1:15491-20837 GCA_964514215.1 uncultured Thioalkalispiraceae bacterium | reverse complement strand
TTTTGAGCCGGGGTCCATTGCTCAATACACGCTACCAACACCGCAAACCTTAAAACCAAGCTCCGTTGATAAATTACCAATCGAATTTCTGTCACCCCTAAACGTTACAAAAACCAACACCAAAAACAACCGTCACCCCGGTAGTCTTTTGAGCCGGGGTCCATTGCTCAATACACGCTACCAACACCGCAAACCTTAAAAAACTACCGGGGTAACGGATATTTTAAATAAAAAAATAACTATTATTCTTATGCACTTCTCGGTTTAATTATTTAAAATCCACTCAGCTATTCACCGATAGTTTTTATAACACGGCAACTGATCGTTTACTTCATCCCAATTGGCTTTAGAATCAATAAAAATATGCGCACTTGGGCGCTCGACTATATCCGATTCTATGGTGCCTAAGCGAATTCGAATAATATCAGGTTTATTTATTTGTTGGCTCATAATTGGCGAACCACAGGTTTTACAAAATGATTTTAACTGGCCCGGTGTTGACTCATACGCAGTCAGATTATGCTCACCACTCATAAACTTAAAATCGTCTGTTGCAACATTCGCATTAGTTGCATAAGCGCTGCCTTGCGCTTTACGGCACAATGAGCAATGACACATAATAATATCGTTAATTGGGCCAGATATTTCAAACCGAACCGTGGCACACAAGCAACTGCCTTTATAGCTTTCTTTTATTGAAACTGTCATGCCTTATTAATCTCTTTTTATATTTTTTATTTCAGTTTTTTGTCCAAATTTATATAAATTATTCTAAAACAAATTGATTGTAGTCCCAATAGTTTGTCGCACAATTATTAGCTCCAAACCAACCTAAAGCCCGCAGTTCTTTTGACAAAAAATGGATATTAATTCCATGACCAACTAATAAAACTGAATGATGTTTTTCTGCAAATTCCACTAATTGTTGTGCGCCAATCCTTGCATTTTGCTTAACCTCGGTAACACTCTCACCATTTTGTTGATAACCAAAATACCAAAAGCAACGTAATAAATAAAACCAATATTTCATCGAAAATTTAGGCCAGTGCCATAATGGATGTGGCATTTCAGCTTCACGATAAATTGAATCGGATTTATAAATATTGTCACCAACAATTAATTGAGCAGACTCTATTGAACGCGCAAAATCACTGGTGACACAAATATTGCATTGCGATGCTAGTAATTTAACTTCCGGTGGAATGGTTTGAGGTTCAGCCAACCCAACCCAGCGATAATCTTCTACAATTCTTTTTATATCAAATGCTGATATTTTTTCGTTCTGACGTTCATTTAGATCCATTTCGGGGCGGCCATGCCGCAGTAATACAATTTTCATATTTTTACTATATTTCAGTAATTAAATTTCTTGTAATGATTTAATTTGTTGCCCATACCCATCAAAATTCGATGTTGCTAACCACGCTTCAAATTTATTTTTTAAGACCAGCCATTCAGAATCAATAATCGAATACCATGCGGTATCACGATTACAGCCATCAACCACCAGCGCTTGCCTAAAAATTCCTTCAAATTGAAACCCCAAACGAACCGCCGAGGCCATCGAAGCCTGATTTAGTGCATTGCATTTCCACTCATAACGTCGATACCCGGCATCAAAAATCTTAGCCATCATTAAATACATTGCTTCGCTCGCCATAATGGTTTTTTGCAACAATGGTGAATAACATAAATGCCCAATTTCAATCGAACCGGCGCTAGGGTTGATGCGCAAATAAGCTGCAAGCCCTAGCACCCGTTTCGTTTTTAAATCGATAATGGCGTAAAACTGTTGCTCGGTTTGGTTCATTAATTTTTCAAGAATGAAACAGTACTCAGCCACACTGTTAAATGGCCCATACGGCAGATAGGTCCACAACAACCCTTGCTTATCAAGTTGGAGAGCGTCAAATAAATCTTTTGCATGTAGCCCAATATCAAAAGGCTCAACACAACAATATTGCCCCACTAATGTCTCTTGTGAAGGAATGTTAGGCGCCCGCCAATTAGGAACGGCTGTTCCAATCTGTTGCCCAAACTGATTAAAATTTTCGTCCAAATTGATCTCGCTAATTACTATTTTTTAGATATAGCCCAGATTCACGACATTTAAAGCAAATAACGTCTAATATGGTTCAATTCGAATAATATTCATTCTCTGCTATAACTATGCACTGTTAAGAACGGCAACTCCAGAAAGAGTTATCACTTTATGTAAAAATACTATTTGTTTTACATAATACCGATTAAGTCGCGCGACACTAAAAATACATTACCTTTTTTATCACTGTTTGTAAGACACGATACCAGCCAAACCTAACCCCAAGTCTAATTGTAAAAGTCAGCTAGCCTATCGTTAATTCCTTTTTCATCTATACTCATAAGCTAAATATAAAATAAAACCTAGGTAATAAAGGTTGTCATTAGCATCGATATAATTTGCTTATCATAATCAAAAATACTAGATTACAATAATAATTGTACTGTTAAAAATAACAGGGCGACTTTTGTCATTGGCATTGATGAAAAATAACAACAATTTAAATCAACTCACCCCCCATTTTGCCCAATACAGTGCAATTATATTTTTTTGCACGCTTGTCCCTATTAGCTTTGCAAGCACTCCCAATAAAGCAAACTACCAAACATCAACCACGCATAACTGCAAAAACTACCAATGTGAAAAATCACTCTATAATCCACAGCAGCTTG
This sequence comes from uncultured Thioalkalispiraceae bacterium, assembly GCA_964514215.1. Lineage (GTDB taxonomy): Bacteria > Pseudomonadota > Gammaproteobacteria > UBA6429 > Thiohalophilaceae > CAYQUC01. The sequence continues at coordinate 18,125 of CAZEPW010000035.1, read as the reverse complement.
ATATTAAACGTGATAATGTTATCGCTTCGCAAATAAACAGCCATATTGAAAAACATATCAATGCCATACAAACCACTGACAGCTCATTTCCGGGTTTTAATAGTACGGTACTAAAAAAAATACCGAAAAATATGACCGATAAGGCACTGCACTGCCATAAAGCAAAACCCCAAAAGATCAGCTGGAAAAATCCACAGCAAAGTTCAACCACGCTACAATATCGACATCAATGTTGGCAATATAGCGCTAATAAAAATAACTCAAACAAACACCAGCATAAAGCAGTCAAGCGCGTGAAAGATGTCACCTATAGTATAACAATAACAAGAACGGCTGCATCGTGCTCATCGTCACTCGAAACAGCTCATGCCACAAAGTTTGAATGTGTCGCTAAAAAATTTCGTCAATATTCTTTAGTACCACTTGATGAAGTTGTTGTTGCTAAAAATGTCATCGCAATTCGCTTTGACTCTGAAGAAATAGAATTTGCACTACTTGGTGTATCGGATGATTTTAATATTGATGATAGCACTGACGCCACTTCAGCTACCGAGCCACCACTTGCTCCCGGTGTCGTGGATAATTCTCCAATAGACGCACCACTAAGTGATGAAGATCTTCCCGAACACGATGGTAATGACGATGAAGAAGATGATGAGCACTCACACCATGACGATGATGACGAAGAACACGAGCATCATGAACACGAAGATTAATAACAAATTTTAATTTAATTCGGAGATATGAGTTAATTCATAACTAAAATCGATATGATTATCCTCAATTAAAGCATCGTGCTTATTAAATTTAATGCCATTTTTCTGTAAAAAACTTTCGATGTGTTTAACCACGCCCGCATCTGCACCGATATCAAGTGATATCATGTAGTTTGAAAAATGTTTTGTGCCCGCTTGCGCGTGTAATTTAGCCGTATGCAGTGACATTGAGTTTAAAAAAGAACCCGGATCATCGGTAAAACGAGCCGCATTAATAGTGCTGTAATCATTTTCAGTGGAATAATTATCTAAAATATAATGCTTGTTTTTAACGTCAATACCCACTTTTTTTAGCTTTTCTGTTAACGCATCGATAATAGGTTCAGGCCCACCAATAGTACTCTGCATTTTATCTGACAGCAGTACCGAGGTTGTCGCTGACCAATAGTCGTCCGCTTTCATTAAAGCTCCTTATTCGTAGTTCAATCCAGTATATAAAGTAAAGAACAAAAGTAAAGTGATCATTAACTAACTTTTGACGTAGCGCCAACAAATTAACATAAAACCAGCTAAATAACTTAAACCAAATCTATATAAGAATAGACTAAATCAAACCGCAAGTAAGGCTTTCATTTTGTCTAAAAACAATTGCATGTCTTGACGCAAGCCAATGGTGATTCGTAAGTATTCATTAATTTTCGGTTTATCAAAATAGCGCACCAAAACACCCTGTTGTTTTAGCGACTGATACAATTTTTTTGCCGACTGGGATTCGTGTTTCACAAACACAAAATTTGCTTTTGATGGTAACACGGTAAATGCTAATTGTTTTAATTCTGCGCTTAACCACTCACGGGTGGCAATAATGTCAGTGCAACATTGCGTAAAATAATCAACATCATCAATAGCCACCACCGCACCTTCAATGGCCAACAAATCTAACGGATAGGAATTAAAGGAATTTTTTACACGCTCTAATCCTTCGATTAAATGACGATCGCCCACCGCATAACCTACTCGCAGCCCGGCCAATGAACGTGATTTTGATAATGTTTGTATCACCAACAAATTCGGATATTGTTCAATTAATGTTACACAGCTCAAACCACCAAAATCAATATACGCTTCATCAACGATAACCACACTATCGGGGTGTTGCTGTAATAATTGCTCTATTTTTGAAATAGCATAATAAAGACTGGTTGGGGCATTGGGGTTTGGAAAAATAATACCACCATTATTTTTTGGGATAGCCGACAACTCAATTTCAAAATCAGAATTTAATTCAAAGCAATTGTATTCAATTTCAAATAATTTACAATAAACCGGATAAAAGCTATAACTAATATCTGGAAACGTAATGGCTTGCTGTTGCTTAAAAAATGCCATAAACGCTAAAGCCAAAACCTCATCGGAACCATTACCAACAAAAATACTATCCGTACTGATTGAATGCAATGTTGAAATGGCTTGCTTTAATTTTCGCGCATCCGGATCGGGATAAAGCCGTAAGGCATCAGTTGCACAGTGTTTTATTCGCGACAGCACCTTATCCGATGGTGGAAAAGGATTCTCATTGGTATTGAGTTTTAAATACTGTTGATCTTGTGGTTGCTCACCTGCTTCATAAGGCTGCAATTGTTTAGTCAACTCACTCCAAAATTTAGTCATAATAATATTTTATAAAAATCCTACAGTTACGATCCTATTTTTAATAGTACGAAATCTTAGTGCAGTTAACCAAAAATCGCAAAGTGTTTAGAGGTAACTATAGCGTTTCAATAATAAATGAATATCGGTTTAATACATTTTAAAGCCTTGAATCCTATTTAAATGACTTTCTTTTGAAGATAACGATGATATAAAAACCACGATAGCCATAAAAATGATGAAATGAAGATTGCCGTTAAAATCGCAG
>CAZEPW010000035.1:0-15391 GCA_964514215.1 uncultured Thioalkalispiraceae bacterium | reverse complement strand
TCGCAGAGCTTATTGAGCCGGCGTAGGTGGCGATAAGCACATACGGTATCGTGCTAATTGACCAAGCAAGAAAAAACCGCCAAAATTTCATTCTTGTCATTCCTGCAAGGCACGCTGATGCCTCAGGAAGTATTGGAGCTGCTCGAGATAAAATAATCATTGCAAAACCCGCTCGATCAAAAGCCGCTATTGCTTCGATACGTTTATCCCTGTCTTTCATTAAAATTGACATAATTCTATATCCATAATAACGGCTGATCACATAACCTGAAACACTGGCTAACAGTGTTCCCGTTAATGCCGCCATAGCGCCATAAGTATATCCCAAAAAGTATATCAAGGGGTCAGACTCACCTTGATGACAGGACGCTAACGACTATTTTTCCCATTTGCTGGTTTGATTCCATATAATCATGCGCCTGTTGAATATCGTTAAATGAAAAAACTTTATCAATAACGGGTGCTATTTTTTGAGCATCGAATAACGCCATTAAGAACGCTTTTGCTTGTTCTAATTTATTTTTATGTTGGGTAATTTCAAAAATGGTATAAGCTTGAATCACCAGCCCTTTCGCTAAAGCGGTAAATAGAGGGTATGGTGTAGCATCACGATGCAGTGCGCCATATTCGATAATCAGGCCAGCTTTGCTTGCTACTTCGGCAAGCTGAGGCAATACGGGGCCAGCTATTGGATCAAAAATAATTTCAGCACCTTCATTCTGGGTAATGTCTGCCATGGCTGTCACCAAATCATCTGAACCAGAATCAATCACATGATCTGCTCCTTGTTCGAGTAAAAATGGTATTTTAGTTTTGTCACGAGTGGTTGCAATCACTATTGCGTCTTGGCTTTTTGCAATCTGTATTGCTGCCACACCCACGCTACTGCTTGCGGCAGTAATTAATACGCGTTGCTGTGGCTTTAACCGGGCAATATCAATCAGTGCGCCGTAGGCGGTAAGGTACTGCATCCATATCGATGTGCCTTGCTGGGCGCTGAAGGATTCCGGATATTTTGCAACGGCAGACACTGGTACAATGGCGCGTTCGGCATAAACACCATACTGCCCCATCGAAAAAGCAGGGATGGTACTTACCCGATCACCGACTTTAAAATCACGCACATACCGGCCAACGGCATCAATAATTCCTGCGGCCTCATACCCCAAACGCGCAGGAAATTGTGGTGTTTCAAGGTAGGCACCGTTTCGAAACATAATTTCTGCGCGATTCAGACCGATGGCCTCTACTGTGATACGGACTTCGTATTCACTCGGTTCTGCCACTGGCAGATCTTCAATTTTTAAAACAGATGCGTTTCCAGTCTGGTGAAAACGTATCACTTTTGCTGTCGAAGAATCCATGTTCTCCTCCTGTTATCGTTAAGTTAAGCTGGGCTAGTAAGCTTGACGTAGCATAGAAAACTTGACAATATTAAACAATAGCCATTATTTAAACTAATTGTTTCATATTATGAACAATATAAAACAACTTTCATCACTGCTGATGTTTGCCGAAGTCGCCAAGCAGCGCTCGTTTACGTTGGCAGCCAAGCAACTGGGGATAAGCAAATCCGGCATTAGCCAACAGATTAAGCGGCTGGAACAGGATCTCGGGCAACAGCTTTTATCTCGCCATACACGGGCAATGTCGCTGACAGCGGTCGGCGAAAAATTACTGAGCCGTTGTGAGTTATTACGGGATCAGGTTGATCTGGCATTTGAAGCGCTCGACCATAGTAAACAAACGCCGTCCGGCCGTTTTTCCTTAACCATTCCCCATGCTTTTGAGAAGGAAATTGCCATCCCCGCTTTAAGCCAGCTTTGCAGTGAGTTTCCGCAAATTGAGCCGCAAATACTGGTAACCGATGACGAAAAGGATTTAATTCAAAATAATCTGGACGTTGCAATTTACGGGGGTGCGTTAAAAGACAGTCTTTATCGGGCATTAGCCATTGGCAAAGTCAGCGAAATTTTTTGTGCAACGCCAACTTATATCCAACAATATGGCCTGCCCGACACTACCACTGCGCTGGATAAGCACCGCATCATCAGCACTGCTTGGCAAAAAAACACTCTGACACTATACGATAACGATATGCAGGCTGAGCAGGTTTTTGTTGATGTAAAGTATTGTGCAAAAACCAATACCTTGCCAAGCGCACTTGAAATGACGCTGCATCATATGGGGATCGCCTTGTTGCCCGCATTCGTGATCCAACCGGCCATTTCCAGTGGGCGACTGGTTCGCGTTTTACCCAAGCATCAGGGATGGCAATGGCCTTTTTATATGGTGCATCGATTTCATGGTGAAAAGCCAATTCATGTCACGCGCTTTTATCAGCTAGTAAAGCATTTTTTTTTAAAAGCAAACACGCTAATTTAGGTTAGCCGCCCTTCAATTCGATTTTTTTCCTGCTCGAGAACCTCTGTCAGAAAATCCATTAACACTTGAACACGAGCCGTTCGCCTTAAATCCGGATGTGTTAGTAACCACAATTCCGTATTCAACTCGGCAGTTAACGGCAACATACGGACGAGTCTGGCATCCGCATCCCCCAAAAAACACGGCAATGCCGCCACACCAAAGCCGTGTATCACGGCTTCATGCAAACCCAATAAGGTATTGCACCGCAGTCCCACGATGGCTTTTGGGTAATGCCGGTCTAACCATTTTATTATGGGTAGCTGCGTCAGGCTGTCATCCGGCAGTAGCCACGTGCTATTTTCAATCGTCTGTCCTGCTTGCCGATTAAGATAGTCGGTTGCGCTATAAATACCAATCATCATGGAGCACATGCGTCGAGCAATAGCGGTTTCCGGCGGTTCGCGGGTTGCCCGGATGGCAATATCGGCTTCCCGTTTGCTTAGGTTCAAATACTGATTGGATACAACAAGCTCAAGCTGTATTTTGGGATAACGCCGAGCAAACGTGGCAAGATGGGGCATGAGTATTTTGAGTAATAAGGCATCGGGCACCGCCACGCGCAACACGCCACTCAACTGCAAATCACGACCAATGAGCTTGCGTGATAGCGCCAGCATTTCATTTTCGACACGCTCACCCGAGTCGAGCATGGCTTCACCAGCCTCGGTCATCGTATAACCGGAAGCAAGCCGCTCAAATAATCGGACACCTAATTTCTTCTCAATCGTGCTGATACGCCGAAACACGGTTGAATGATTGACACCAAGTACACGCGCCGCGCCAGACAAGGTGCCTGCACGACAAACAGCCAACACATACTGTAAATCATTCCATTCCAAGCGTTGTTGTGCATTCATGCAATACCACCTTTCCAAACTGTCTAATTACATTGCATATTAGCACAGGGTAAGCTGACGGACAGTGAAACCACAGGAGAATTAAGCATGTCTTTTTTAAACTATTCCAAAGATTTTCAGGGTGTTGGTGATGTATTTCTACGTGATCCACAACGCTACCTACCGTTCGTGCAACTGCTTGATAATGTTATGTCAACTGAATCGGCGCTGTCGGCAGCGCAAAAGGAAATGCTGGCGCTCTATTGTTCCCAGCTTAACGGCTGCCATTATTGTGTTGACTCGCATTCCTGCGTGCTGCTCAATCTGGACACTGATGGGGAAATTGTCGATTCGCTGGCAAACGGTTCAACTGACGCGATAGATGACAAATTACGCGCTGTGTTTGCATTTGCAAATAAACTGACGCTGGAGCCGGGCAACATAAATGACTCTGATATCGCGGCTATGCGCGCAGCGGGTTGGTCGGATCAAACCATCGAAGATACGATTTGTGTCGTTGCTACTTTTGCTTTTTTAAATCGGCTTGCCGATGGTTTCGGGCTTGTTGGTTCTAACGCGCACTTCCAACAAGTCGGGGGCATGGTGGCCGGGCAAGGTTATCAACCTTTGGTTACTATGATTCAGCAAAAAGCACACCGGGTATTAACAGAAAAGTAGCCAGTTGAATACGACGGGCTATTACCGGGATAACGATTGTTTCCAGTCATTTAAATAAACGATCGTTATCCTGTTTCGACCAGTTGTTTTATTTTAGTGGCTTTTTCAAAGTGATCCAGTTTATTTTCCATTATCCACCACTGAGCTGCTTCCATTAAAAGCTGGGGGTTATCATTTTTGTTTGAAAAAAATGCATAAAAGGATAAACCAACATTTGTGCCTTTTGATGTTATCTTTTTATCGCACACTTCAATTATTTTGTTTTTTAATTGTAAATTCATTTTTTATAAGCAAGTGATATCCACGAAAACCGCTGCACCCAAAAACCATTTGAATCTTATTCAGCAAACTCCAACATACCAGCAATGGGTTTGAGTCCGATGATGGCACAACGCTCATCAAACTTAGCATCCGGTGCACCGGAAACACCGATGCCACCAATAATGGTGCCTGCCGCGGTTATCGTTATGCCGCCACCTAAAAACAACACACCAGGAACATCGGTTACCGGCTCTAATGATTTATTTTCCTGCACCGCACTGGCTAATAAGGCAGTTGACGACTTAAAACTCAATGCCGTTTTAGCTTTTAAGATTGCTATCTCAGGTGTTTTAATTCCGGCTAATCTATCGCGCAATAACACTTGCAACACACCACCGCGATCCACCACCGCAACACTCACTTGGTAACCGGAATCGCGGCAATTTTTCATTGCCGCCTTCGCAACCACCAAGGCAGCCTCGGGTGTTAAGTTATGCGTTTTATATAAAGCAATCATTTCCAGTGTTGCTGGCTGTTGCGTTGTTGCCGATGGGGTTGTTGTTGCTGAACTTTCAATTTGTGGTTTTGGCAAATCACTAATTTTAATATTTCCTTGTGCGTGAACGGCTGTTGCCATTGCGCTGACTGTTAGCACGAGCATTAAATTCATTATTTTTGCTTTATTCATCACATATCCCTTTAGAATTTTATATTATTGGTAAATCATTTAAGCCACTAAAAATTTTTATCCAGTATTGGTAACAACTCAGCTGGTTGTTTTACAAAATAATCAGGCGCACATTCTTCTAGCTCTTGTTTAGTACCATAGCCCCATAATACTGCAATCGATTGTAAACCATTTAATTTTGCTGCACTAATATCAAAACTTCTATCGCCAATTAACCAGCTATCGGAATGCACTGAACCTTGGGCCATTAAATTTTTAATAACCTGCGACTTTTTAATGCCAACGTCGGCACCAAAAACCCGTTTAAACAGGACATCATAGCCATAATGGTTAATAATTTTAAGCGCTAAATCGGTTCGTCGTGAAGTGCAAATGGCTAACTCATAATTTTTATCATGTAATGTCGCCAAAACCGAATCTATCCCACTATAAAGGTGGTTTTCTTGCCAGCCAACATCAACATAACGCTCTCTAAATTTTGCCACACACTGCTCAATTAATTGTTCAGTATAGCTACCTAAAATTTTCTTAAAGGCGTAGTCCAATGGTGGCCCAATATAATTGACTAACACCGATTCGTGTAGTGTTTTTTCAGTTAATTCCTTTAAGGCATAATTAATACACCTGACAAAGCCCAGTTTTGGATCGATTAGAGTACCATCCATGTCGAATAAAATTAATTTCATGTTTGCCAACTCATTCTCATACTGATCCAATACTTTCGATTATACTGCTTAAAAAAACAGTATTTGCTTTAGACGTATTCTAATAAAGCCCAAATTTGTATAACATTTTAACTATTTTTTGTAAAACTGTTTGATCGCTATTTTTAATTAATTTTACTTGGCTTATAATAAAATTAATTTTTAACTCTAAACCACATAAGGGTTGTCAGGATGACATCACTAGACTTTAGCGAAATTATTACTTGGGTTACCGTATTTTTATTGGTGGCGGCTATTCCGTTAACATTGGTATATTTTCGCTATTTAAATACTAAAAAATCCGACTCGCACCTATCAAAAATGCAAGCTAAAGCTAAGGTCAAACTACCCCCTAAAAAATCAGCCCCATTGCCAGCGGTTGATTTAAATTTTAATTTTAATAACAATTGGTCATCATCAGAAGGCCCTAGTTCAGATTACACCGTGAACATGGATGCCGATAAAAAACTCGCTAAAATACTAATCAAAACCATTGCACTTAACGGTGCCAGCGGCATGTTAATTAAACAAATTGCCGATACCTTGGAATTACATGAAATAGAAGTAAACTATCCGTTAAATTACTTATCAGAAAATGGCTTTATTGAATCCGTTGCCAGCCAAAAAGGCACTATTTACTACTTAACCTCACGTGGAATCGCCTACTGCTCTAAAAAAGGCTATAGCGCACAAGTTGCCTAAATACTCACTTTCACAGATCAGATGCCACACAATAATTAGCTACCTCCCCCACTCCCGACAAAATAACCCAATATTATATTAATACCGTTTAAAATCGATTTACGTTATTATCCGCACAATTAATAATTTGTAGCAATTTTAATAGTTTAATATGAATCCAAGACTAGCCGCACACCATGTATTAACCGAAGTTATCGTATTAGGGCACTCGCTTGATTTTGCGCTAAGTAAACACAATACCGCAAAAGATCCAAAACACCGAGCATTGATATCGGCCATCTCGTTTGGTGTCTGCCGTTGGCTGCCAAAGCTAGAGGCGATTTTAGCCGAACTCGTGACTAAACCACTGCGCAAGAAAGACCAAGATGTTGAAATATTGCTCTATATCGGCTTATACCAGCTACTGGACATGCGCATAGCAGAACATGCAGCAGTATCCGAGACTGTCACCATGTGCAAAAAAATACGCAAAATGTGGTCTAAAAACCTTGTTAATGGTGTTTTGAGGCAATTTTTACGTGAAAAAGACGCTATCATCGAAAAAGCGTGTAATAGCCTGACCGGTAAATCAGCACATCCTAAATGGCTAGCAGAAATGATTCAACAAGCTTGGCCAAACCACGCTACCGATATTTTTAACGCGAATAATATTCAGGCTCCCATGAGTTTGAGAGTAAACACTCACTTCACTACTATTGAACAGTACCAAAAACAGTTAACCGACAATGACAAACCTGCCCGGGCGACAACGCACTCGCCAGTGGGGTTAACACTAGAAAAAGCTTGTGATGTCAATGACTTACCAGATTTTTCGGAGGGTTACGTTTCCGTTCAAGATGAGGCGCCACAGCTCGCCGCGACATTACTCAATGCCCAAGCGGGAGAGCGAATACTCGACGCCTGCGCTGCTCCCGGCGGTAAAACCTGTCACATTGTCGAGCAACAAACCAGTTTGGGCGAATGTGTCGCATTGGATATTTCGTCTGCCCGTTTGACCAAAATTGAAGAAAATTTAACCCGGCTCAAGCTCAACGCAAGTATCGTCAAAGGTGATGCCGCTAGCCCTGAAAGCTGGTGGGATGGCGCACCGTTTGACCGTATATTACTGGATGCACCCTGCAGCGCCACAGGCGTTATCCGCCGTCACCCCGATATCAAAATATTACGCCGAGAACAGGATATTCCGACATTAGTGGCGACTCAACTGCAAATACTGCAATCTTTGTGGCCGTTATTGAAGCCAGGAGGTATGCTTCTGTATTGTACATGCTCTATATTACCTATTGAAAACACGGAACTTATCGAAAAATTCATCGAGCAAACAGATGATGCTGTAGAGAAGAAAATTGACGTAACATGGGGTTTAGCACAAACTGTTGGTCGACAAATATTGCCAAGCTCGATAGCTGTTGTGGAGAATATGGATGGCTTTTACTATGCCCAACTCTATAAGGAATAACAATAAGCAAATAAAACATCCAATTCTGCTATTGGTGCTACTGCTCGCACTGCTGTTTTCATCGTCATTACTACGCGCTTCTGGGTTTACCATCAATAGCGCCAGCTCCACCTTAAACCAAAAAGTGTATACCTTTAATGCCCAAATACACTATGAATTTTCCAATGGCGTACTCGAAGCACTTGCTAATGGTATCCCGATATTCATTACAATGGAAATCGAGGTCTACCGTGAACGCTGGTGGCGCAACAAAAACATCGCCAGCCTAAAGCAAACCTACATGTTGCTATACCATGCACTAACCGAAAAATACGTATTAAACAATCTCAACAGTGGAAACCAAAATAATTACACCACCCTCAGCTCGGCACTCGATGCACTCGGCGACGTTAAAAACTTACCGTTACTAGATTTAAAACTATTGGCAAAAGGTTCGACACATTTAGTGAAACTGCGAACCTATTTGGATCTGGATTCATTACCCGGACCAATTCGACCATTAGCCTATTTATCGCCCGAATGGCGACTCGAAAGTGATTGGTATGTATGGTCTCTAACACCTTAAAAAAATTATTCTCCGGCAGCAAGCCAATCATCATCTTGTTTACCTTGGTGCTAACCTCATTATATTTAATGAGCCGGGCAACCTACAGCTCCACTAATTTTGGCCAACTCTATCCCACCTTATTAATCATAAACCTATCGGCCATGTTTTTATTAGTCGGTTTGATTATTAAAAATCTATACCGGCTCATCGTACAATATCGAAACCATGAACCCGGCTCACGCCTAACCACGCGTCTAGTGATCATGTTAACGATTTTATCCGTCACCCCGGTGTCGTTGGTTTATTATTATTCTTTGGATTTTTTACGTCATGGTATTGATGATTGGTTTAATATCACCGTCGAAAATGCCCTGTCCGATTCACTCGAACTGAGCCAAGCGTCACTCGGATTACGAATGCGGGAATTAACCCGACAAACCACCAACATGGCCAATCAATTAGTGGATGTTGATGATGACTTTGCAGCAATAAAATTACATGAATCTCGAATCGACAGCACCGCAACAGAAATAACATTGTTTAATTTAAATGGTCGCATTATTGCATCAAGTAGTAGTTCGCATGATAATTTAATTCCAATATCACTCGCCAACAGCACGCAATTAAATTTACGCCAAAGCAACTCCGATGGCGAATTGATAACACTCAAGGATACCGGCTTGCATATTCGCATAGCGGTATTGCTGCCTAATTACGATCAGTCTGTTGAACAACGAGTACTGCAAGCACTCTATCCAATATCGGATAGAATGAATATGTTAGCCAACAACGTCACCAAAACCTTTACCCACTACCGCGAATTATTATTTTTACGTCGACCATTACGCAATGTATTTGTATTAACCTTGTCCTTGGTTTTATTACTATCCTTACTAACATCCGTGTGGGCAGCATTTTTCTTTGCTCGACGGCTCGTACAACCGATATCCGATTTGGTTGAAGGCACAAGAGCGGTTGCCGATGGTAACTACCAAAAGAAACTAACAATCCCCGGAAAGGACGAACTCAGCTTTTTAGTCGGCTCGTTTAACCAGATGACCAATAAAATTTCAGCCGCTCAGGTAGAAGCATCTCAAAGCCAAAAACAAGCTGAAGAACAACGCTCTTATTTAGAAGCAGTATTATCCAATTTATCATCCGGTGTAATTACCTTAGATGAAAATCATAATATCAAAACCAGCAATACCATTGCTGAACAAGTCTTGTCCTGCAAATTGAACGATTTTTTAGATACAGACATTATCGAAATAATAGACGTGCATACTCACTTGCATGCGTTCTTTGATATCGTTATTCCAAAATTAAATTCGAACAATACGAACTGGAATGAAGAAATTATATTATTTGGTCCCGGCGGTCGCCGTGTACTAATGTGTCGCGGCACCGCACTACCAGCAAGAGACAACAAACATGCCGGACACGTGGTGGTATTTGACGACATAACCACCTTATTACAAGCGCAGCGTGATGCCGCTTGGGGTGAAGTCGCACGACGTTTAGCGCATGAAATTAAAAATCCTTTAACCCCCATTCAATTATCAGCTGAACGTCTGCGGCACAAATACCTAGACAAAAACCGCATAGATGATCCTGATTTATTAGATCGCTCAACTAACACCATTGTGCACCAAGTTGAAACATTAAAAGAAATGGTAAAAGCATTTTCAGAATATGCACAAATGCCTTCTTTAAAACTAAAACATATCGATCTTAATAAGTTAATTTCTGAATTACTAAGTTTATATAAAGATACCAATACTGATATATTATTTGAAGAGCAGCTAGACTCAAAGCTACCTAAAATAGCCGTTGACATCGGTCGCCTGCGACAAGTGTTGCATAATTTAATTAAAAATTCACTTGAAGCTTGTGAGTTAACTGATAGCAACGATAGTAAAATCATTTTACGAACACAATCAATATCTGAATTAGATAACCGTTATGTTGAAATAAAAATAAACGATAATGGCCCGGGTATCGCGGAGGATGTTTTTAAAAATTTATTCGACCCCTATGTCAGCACAAAAATTAAAGGCACCGGTTTAGGGTTGGCCATTGTTAAAAAAATTGTCGAAGAACACAGTGGTGTTATTTGGGCTGAAAATCTCGCCGCAGGTGGTACTTCGGTGGTAATTCGTTTACCAGTATTAATTTCATCTAACTCGGATATTTCACAAACCACTAAAAATAATATAGACGAAAGCCAACAAGACTCCGATAATAGAGATAGCTCGATAAATAAAACAACGGTATAAATTTAAAAATTTAAAATGGAAACATTCCAAAATACAACACCTTATATTTTAGTGGTCGATGATGAACCCGATATTCGTAATCTATTAAAAGAAATTTTAGAAGATGAAGGTTACGATGTCAGCGTTGCTGAAAATGGCAAAGAAGCCAGAAAAAGCAAACAACGCCAACGCCCTGATTTAGTTTTACTCGATATATGGATGCCCGATGTTGATGGTATTACCTTACTCAAAGAATGGTCTGAAGCAGGCGTATTACCGATGCCGGTAATAATGATGTCCGGTCACGGTACAGTCGAAACGGCAGTTGAAGCAACCCGCTTAGGTGCGTATGACTTTATCGAAAAACCATTATCATTAGCAAAATTATTATTAACTGTTGAACACGCACTTGAATCCGACTCACTCAAACGCGAAAATACCGATTTACGGCAGCACGGCAATACCCTAGATGAGCCCATCGGTAAAAGTGCACACATTCAAAATCTGCGCGAAAATGTTAAACGCGTAGCACAACACGATACTTGGGTATTAATCTCCGGCGAACCGGGTTCTGGCTTAGGAGTCATTGCTCGTTATTTACATAAAAATAGCAACCGAGCATCACGTCCATTTATCGATGTTAATGTTGCATCATTATCCAAACTCAATGGTGAAACAGAACTACTCGGCAGCGAAAACGCCGGAAAGGTAACCCACGGTTTATTAGAGCAAGCCAATGGCGGTAGTTTGTATTTATGCGATATTGTTGATATGGAGCCATCCATACAAACTCAATTATTATCGGCTTTGGATACCGGACAAATTCATCGCATTGGAGGCACAACACCGGTTGAGATTAACGTCCGTGTACTTGCAGCAACAAACTTTGATCTTGCCGAACGCGTGTTAGAAAATAAATTCAGAAAAGATTTATATTTTAAATTAAATGTCGTGCCCATTAAAGTGCCGGCCTTGCGCGAACATTATGAAGATATCCCCGAACTGTTAAATTATTTTGTAGCTCGATATGTTGATTTAGAAAAATTACCTTATCGCAAATTTTCGGTTGCAGCACAAAACCAATTACGCAACCATAGCTGGCCGGGCAATTTACGTGAACTCGAAAATTTAGTACAACGCTTACTAATCACCGGCAGTGAAACCGATATTTCATCTGAAGAAGTTAATCATGCACTCGGCGCTCTAAAAACAGACAACGGTATTGATATGAACTTCGCACAACCATTACGCGAGGCTCGAGACCAATTTGAACGCGCTTATTTTGAGCATCACTTGCGTATTGTGAATGGCAGTGTTGGCGAACTCGCAAAAATTGCAGAACTTGAACGAACACACTTATATCGTAAATTACGCTCGCTCGGCATTGATGCAAAAAGTATCACCAAAAAGAAAAAATAAATTACGCGGATGATTATAAATATTAAAATCACGCAATTACATGTAAAATAACATTATGAAAATTATTATACTCGGAGCAGGTCAGGTTGGCGCATCACTCGCTGAAAATTTAGTGAGCGAATCAAATGACATCACAATAGTTGATACTGACGATATCGTATTACGCTCATTACAAGACCGACTCGATCTACGAACCGTAACTGGCGTAGCCTCCTACCCGGAAGTATTGGAACGTGCCGGTGCCGATGATGCCGATATGATCATTGCCGTCACTGATAACGATGAAACTAATATGGTTGCATGTCAAATAGCCTACACCCTGTTTCATACCCCAACAAAAATCGCCCGAATTCGTGCCGTTGAATATTTAGAACACCAAAAAATATTCACTCAAGATGCCCTGCCAATCGATGTATTAATTAGCCCCGAACAAATCATTACCGACTATATTCAACGACTCATCGAACACCCCGGCACTTTGCAAGTGCTCGACTTTGCCGACAAAAAAGTACAACTCGTGGCCGTTAAAGCCTATTTCGATGGTCCGCTAGTTGGCCATGAGCTACGTGAGCTACGTGACCACATGCCCGGCATTGATACTCGTGTTGCTGCAATTTACCGCCGAGGTCATGCCATCATCCCAGTTGCTGAAACCATTATTGAACCCGATGATGAAGTTTTCTTTATTGCCGCAAAAAATCATATTCGCGCGGTTATTAGTGAGCTTCGTAAATTAGACAAACCCTATAAACGCATCATCATTACCGGTGGTGGCAACATCGGCACACGAACAGCAAAAGTATTAGAAAAACACTACCAGGTAAAATTAATTGAACATAATCCGGCTCGGGCACGAGAAATTTCCAACATACTCGAACGCACCATCGTTTTATTAGGTGATGCCGCCGACGAAGATTTACTAATAGAAGAAAATATCAGTAATACCGATATATTTTGCGCACTCACCAATGATGATGAAGCGAATATATTATCATCAATGTTAGCCAAACGCCTTGGTGCCCGAAAAGTCATGACGCTAATCAACCGTACCGCCTATGTGGATCTGATTCAAAGTGGCGATATCGATATTGCAATATCGCCACAACAATCCACCATTGGTAGCCTGTTAAAACACATAAGGCGTGGCGATGTCGTTAACGTGCATTCACTGCGACGCGGTGCTGCTGAAGCCATTGAAGCGATTGCCCATGGCGATCCAAAAACTTCCAAAGTTGTCGGCAAATCGATTAGCCAATTAAAATTACCAACGGGTGCAACCATTGGTGCAATTGTTCGCGGTAATAAAGTGATCATCGCACACCATGATACGGTGATCGAATCTGAAGATCATGTCATCTTGTTTTTGATTGATAAAAAACACATTTCGGCTATAGAACGTTTATTCGCTGTCGGCTTAACATTCATATAAAATAAAATGCAAATATTCGTTATACAACGCATCCTCGGATTATTTCTGGTTATATTCAGTTTTACTCACCTACCACCAATGATTGTTGCGTTTATTTATCTCGATGGCGCGTTTGTGCACTTTTTTCATGCCGCCGCAGTCACTATGATAACCGGCCTAGTGATGTGGTTACCGGTTAAAAATTACAAACAAGAATTACGCAAACGAGACGGTTTCCTCATTGTGGTATTATTTTGGGTGGTGCTATCGGTGTTTGGCGCTATCCCGTTATATTTGTTTGATGAACTAAATCTAAGTGTGGTGGACGCATTTTTCGAATCCATTTCCGGACTCACCACCACCGGCGCAACCGTCATAACCCATATCGACACCCTGCCAAAATCGATACTTTATTATCGACAACAAATGCAATGGCTCGGCGGCATGGGTATTATTGTTTTAGCCGTCGCGATTATGCCCATGCTCGGCATTGGCGGCATGCAGCTCTATCGCGCAGAAACACCCGGGCCAATGAAAGACAACAAATTAACACCACGCATCACCGAAACCGCAAAAGCACTTTGGTATATTTATTTATTTTTAACAATAGCCTGCGCGCTTAGTTTCTGGTTAGCCGGTATGACCGGGTTTGATGCTATCGCACACAGTTTTAGCACCATTGCCATAGGCGGTTTTTCTACACACGACCAAAGCATGGGTTTTTATAACGACCAACCCATGGTTGAAGTGGTCGCCATTATTTTTATGTTATTAGCCGGTATTAATTTTGCGCTACACTTCTCCGCCTGGCGCACCAAAAGCTTACGAAAATATTTTTTGGATACCGAATTTAAAGTTTATATAATAATTCTATTAGTCAGCGCCACTATCATTTGTGCCTATTTAATCCAACAACGTGTATTTGAAAAATCATCTGATGACATTATTCACGGTATTTTTCAAACCGTCTCAATTGCCACCACCACCGGTTATACCACAACAGACTATTATAATTGGCCAGGTTTTGTGCCAGTGATTTTATTATTTTTAAGTTTCATTGGAGCCTGTGCCGGTTCAACCGGTGGCGGCATGAAAGTCATACGGTTTTTACTATTAATCAAACAAGGTTTTCGTGAGTTATTAAAAGTCATCCACCCAAATGCCGTTATTGCAATTAAAGTTGGCGGAAAACCCGTATCGTTTACCGTTATTGATGCCGTATGGGGATTTTTTTCCGCCTACATTGCAGCCTTTGTGATTATGATGTTAATACTCATGTTTACCGGTTTGGATCAAGTAACTGCTTTTTCAGCCGTCGCCGCCAGCATCAACAATCTTGGCCCGGGCCTTGGCAGCGTAGCACAAAACTACGCCACAATTCCCGACACCGCAAAACTGGTACTCAGCTTTGCCATGCTGCTAGGACGACTCGAAATTTTCACCTTACTGGTATTATTAATGCCTTCATTTTGGAGAAATTAAAATGCTATGGTTCCTACCATCCCCCCAACAAACAATGCAAGTATTCCTGAAAAGATGATTAAAATAACCTATATTACAGTATGCGCATTATAAAACGACTTAGCTTAATTTTATTGCCTCTAGCACTACTCTCAGCATGCAGCCTTGATGGCAAAATACAAAAAACTCATTACATCAATTTAGCGCCGTTTTCTGAAAATGTAACCGCAATGGCCAGTAAATTAGATTATGGCTTTGAACAAATTCGATCCTTACATACCAAATGGTATTTTCAAGATAATTCAGATGAATTAAAAAGACTGCTTAATTTAGAAAAATTAGTTTCTAATGAAATTCATTTTATTGTTAACTACTCATCGCAAATCGTTTTTTTATCTGAATCGAATGCCCCGATAACTGAAAAAACCAAAAAATTATCACGCTTTATTAATGACATGTACTCACGTTATTCCAATTCTAAAAGCTTAGCCATATCCAAAAAACAACAACAAAAAATAATTGCTAATATAAAACAACAAGAAAAAT
>CAZEPW010000034.1:0-38184 GCA_964514215.1 uncultured Thioalkalispiraceae bacterium | reverse complement strand
ATTTTATTGGCGTCCCCAAGGGGATTCGAACCCCTGTTGCCGCCGTGAAAGGGCAGTGTCCTAGGCCGACTAGACGATGGGGACAAAACATTGAAAATCAAATAATGATTTTCTATTTTCTCAAACAATAGCTAGTCATATTGTTATCAATAGATGGTAAACTCAATTATACCTTAAATTTACTATCCCTTTAAATCGCAGCACTGATATAACTAAAATAAATCTCTTATTTTACCAAATTATCAGTACCGCAATAACTGGTGGAGCTAGGCGGGATCGAACCGCCGACCCCTTGCATGCCATGCAAGTGCTCTCCCAGCTGAGCTATAGCCCCTAAAGAAGGCGAGATTGTACGCGAGTCATTCGCTATCATCAAGCACAAATCCTTAGCTATCTTGATGATTTTCAATAAAAGTTAGTGCTTTTTGAATTCTTTCGAGGGTTTTTTGCTTTCCAAGCAATTCTAAAGTGATATCAATAGGTGGAGAAACAGAACCACCTGACACAGCGACCCTTAATGGCTGTGCTACTTTGCCCATTTTTAACTCCATAGCCGCACTAACCTGCTCAATCACCGTATGAATAGCCTCCTTTTCCCATGACTGCACTGCAGTATAAGCGGCCAATAAATTCGTTAAAGCCAGTTTCGTTTTGTCATTTAGATTCTTTTTAGCCGCTTTAGGTTCAAAATCATCAAAATCTTTATAAAAGAATAAACTCGATTCAGCCATTTCTAGTAAAGTTTTAGCGCGTTCACGTTGCGCCAATACAACAGCGGCAAGCTCAGGACCAGATTCAACAGGATCTATCCCTAAATTACCAAAATGAAAGCTCAATTGAGTGGCTATATAGGCAGGATCCAAGGTTTTAATGTAATGCTGGTTCAACCATTGCAGTTTACTAATATTGAGTGCAGCAGCAGAATTATTAACATCTTCTATATTAAATAAACTAACCAATTCATCAAGAGAAAATATTTCTTGGTCACCATGTGACCAGCCTAAGCGCACTAAATAATTAATCAGTGCCTCGGGTAAATAACCATCGTCCCGGTATTGCATCACTCCAACAGCACCGTGTCGCTTCGACAAACGTTTGCCATCTTCACCTAAAATCATCGGCACATGAGCAAAAACCGGTAATTTGCCATCAAGTGCTTTAAAAATATGCAATTGTCGAGGTGAGTTATTGATATGATCATCGCCGCGAATAACATGAGTTATTTGCATGTCAAGATCATCCACTACCACGGTTAAATTATAGGTTGGCGTACCATCGGATCGCGCAATAATTAAATCATCTAACTCATTATTTTGAAATGGAATTTTACCTCGAATTAAATCATCAACAACTATTTGTCCTTCTAATGGTGTTTTAAAACGGATAACGGAATTAACCCCGGCAACAGCTTGGGTTTTATGCCGACATCGACCATCGTAACGCGGCTTTTCTTTGCGTGCCATTTGTTCATTACGCATGGTTTCTAATTCATCTTTAGAACAATAACAGTGGTAGGCATTGCCCTCATCCAATAACTGTTTGATGACTTCATTGTATCGATCAAACCGATGTGTTTGATAAAAAGGACCTTCATCATAAGTTAGCCCTAACCAATTCATACCTTCCAAAATTGCATTAACTGATTCTTCTGTTGATCGTTCTCGATCGGTATCTTCTATTCGAAGAATAAACTTTCCACCGTGTTTTCTTGCATGTAACCAGGAGAATAATGCAGTTCTTGCACCTCCAATATGAAGATAACCGGTTGGGCTTGGAGCAAAACGGGTACGAGTAGTCATAATAGCCTTAAAATTCAAAAAAGAATGATTTTACCGTGATGTTGATGCTCAGTCCATGAAGAATGACGAGAAAGAAGTACTTAGGGAAATGACTATGAAGCGAGTTATTCTTGTTTTTCAATAATACGACTAATAGCGTCTTTAATTTTTTTATTATTGCTGATACGAGTACTAAGTGTTGCCTTTCCATCGGTTAAATTTTTTAATCCTTCCACCCTCTGATTTTTAATTAGTGTTATTTCATCTTGGTAGTTTTGATTACTTTTTTTTCTATTTTCATTGCGCTTAATTCGAGATTTTGTAAGTTTATTCGTAATTGCTTTTATTTTATCGTTTTGCAGCGCAGCACCATTTATAACGGATCCTTTGTTAATTAATTTTTTAATATTAACCGTTTGTAAGATTTTTGAATTTCTAGGCGCAATGGATGAAAAACTAACACTGCCATCTTCACCAATATATTTATATATTTCGTTCGAAAAACACAACGACAAATTAAAAAAGGCGATTACCGAAATAATAATTTTTAACCCACTATTCGATATATGGTTCATTAATTTTCACCATCTAATACAAATTCGAGACCAATGCCTTCGTTGTTTTGTCGTACAACTTTTGCTGTAATTTCGCGTGGCGCATCACCAGCAACTAAACTAGCCAATTGTATTACGACAACCTCCCCCACAGACGGAAGTGATGAACTATCGCCACGTAAAAACAATCCACTATCACTAATATCTTGTGATTTTAGAATTATTTCTTCACCACTAGTATCCGTTAATTTAACATCTACCGGTAATTCAAATCGTAAGTATTTTCGTTTGTCTGTCGCCATGGTGTTTATAACGGCTATATTTATCTGCACTTTAGGAATAGAAGCTACTAATAAGCCATTAAATTTCATAATTACTATAGAGATCACACCTTTAGAAGCGAATCAAGGTTATCGAAACAAGCATCAAAGCAAAATAAGTACTAAACTAAAAATTCATTTTATATAAAAACAATAAGGAGATTTCATGCAACTTGGAATAATTGGCTTAGGAAAAATGGGTGCTAATATGGCTCGTCGTCTATTACGCCATGACATCCAGGTGATTGGATTTAATCGATCATCTGATATTCTAGACGAATTGTCCAAAAACAAGGCATTTACTCGTTCAAACGACATCGATGATCTCATCAATAAACTCGAATCACCAAAAATCGTATGGATAATGTTACCAAGTGGTCAAGCAACTGAAGATATGTTGTTGGATTTATCAAATAAATTAAATAAAGGTGATTTAATCATCGATGGTGGCAACTCAAATTATAACGACAGCATACGCCGAGGTGAATTACTTGCTCATAAATCAATTCAATATATGGATGCAGGCGTATCCGGCGGTATTTGGGGCAATGACAATGGCTATTGTTTAATGGTCGGAGGCAGTAACACTGCGCTCACCATGATTCAACCTGCTTTAGAAGCGTTAGCCCCCAGCCCAACCCAAGGTTGGGCGCATGTTGGTCCCATTGGTGCCGGACACTTTTCAAAAATGGTTCACAATGGAATCGAATATGGCATGATGCAAGCATTTTCAGAAGGCTTTACCCTACTCAAAGGTAAAACAGAATTTAACTACAACTTAGCGCAAATATCAGAGTTATGGCGACATAGCTCCGTAGTACGAAGTTGGCTATTGGATCTAATGGCGGAGTTCTTATCAGAAGATCAAAAACTCGATGATGTTTCCCCTTTTGTATCAGACTCGGGGGAAGGCCGTTGGACAGTTGAAGAATCCATCCAACAAGGTGTTGCGACACCAGTTTTAACCATGGCTCTGTTTAGCCGTTTCACCAGTCAAGATAATAATCACTACGGCAATAAATTATTATCTAAAATGCGACAAGCCTTTGGTGGTCATAAGGTGTTTAAAAAATAATGCAAAAAAATCTAGAGCCTTGTACTTTTATTATTTTTGGTGTGACAGGTAATTTATCTCGAAATAAACTATTGCCAGCTTTATACAACCTTGAAAAAGCAAATAGATTACCCGAACAAATGAACATTATCGGATTTGGAAGAAGAGATTATACCAATGAAAGCTGGAAGGATTATGTATTTAAAAATTTATCTGACCAAGGTCATAACGATGAAAAAATCATACAACAATTTAAAAAACGCATTCATTACTATAAAGGTGACCTAGCATCACAAGAATCCTATAAGACCTTAAACGAACACATTACAAATTCACCCGATATTTCTAAAAATATTATTTTTTATATGTCGATACCACCATCTGAATATGCAGTGGTCAGTCATAACATCGCAAATTCAAATCTAAATGATCAAACCTGTGGTTGGCGACGGCTTGTCATCGAAAAACCATTTGGTTATGATATTGAAAGCGCAAAAACATTAGAAAACCAATTACACAAAGATTTTTCTGAAAAACAAATTTTTAGAATAGATCATTACCTTGGTAAAGGTATGGTTCAAAATGTATTGGTTTTTAGATTTGCCAATTTAATGTTAGAGCCATTATGGAACCGAAATTTTATTGACCACATTCAAATCACCCACGCCGAAACCCAAGGAGTTGATGGTCGAGCCAATTACTATGACAACACCGGTGCATTACGCGACATGATTCAAAGTCATTTATTACAAATGCTGACATTAGTCGCCATGGAACCACCGGCCGTTATGGATGCCGAATCATTACGCGATGAAAAAGTTAAAGTGTTAAAATCGATTCGTGCAATTTCGAAAAATTCGGTAAATGCTCATGCTTTTCGCGCACAATATGCCGAAGGCACTGTCAATAAAGAAAATGTAATTTCCTATCTAAACGAAGAAGGTATTTCAAATTCGAGCGTTACAGAAACTTATGCTTTTCTAAAGCTTTATATTGATAATTGGCGTTGGAAAAATGTACCCTTTTATCTTCGAACCGGTAAAAGAATGCCAAAAAATAGCTCATTGATTAGTATACGTTTCAAACACCCGCCACAACAATTATTTCGACAAACTCAAATTGATCAATTAAAGCCCAATTGGATATTACTGGGTATTCAACCAAATGAATGTTTACGGATGGAAATGCAAGTCAAACAACCCGGCTTAGAGTTACGTACTCATACCACATCACTCGATGCCAGTTATTGTGGCGTATCTGAATATTCTATTGATGCTTATGAAGCATTATTATTAGATGTTATTGAAAATGATTGTTCATTATTTTTACGATATGATGAAATACGATTAGCGTGGGAAGTGATTGATCCAATATTAAAATCATGGTCGGTTGAACGCGACTTTATTCACACCTACCCAGCAGGCAGCTGGGGACCAAAACAAGACTCCAGATTATTTGATCATGATGATCATTACTGGCGAAATTCAATGGATGATGACTTAGAATAATCGTAAACTCTTTAAACCCCATATTCCGCGGTGGTATCAGAGAACCACCTCAAATTTCCTTGGGGATTTACATATTGAATAGGATAAACCATTACATTATTTTTATTCGATTTTTTTATATCTCGAATAATATTGTATTTTTCGATGCCCACTGTAATTATAAAAATATTTTTTGCTGCATTAATCAAAGGAAAAGTAAACGAAATACGATCCGTTTTACTCTCTTGATGAAAACAAGCACCGACTAAAATATCATTAGCAAAAACCAACTCAGACTTAGGAAATAGGGAGGCCGTATGTCCATCAGTCCCCATGCCTAAGATAATTAAATCAAACTCAGGTATACCACGCTCATTACTAGAAATATTAGTCTTAATAATATTTTGATAATTTATTGCTGAATCTACTTTATTTTCCAACGTTGTATCTATCGGAAATATATTGTTTTCCGGAATATCAAGAAGCTTTAAGAAGTTATCAACTGCTAATTTATAATTACTCCGCTCATCATCAAGTGGTACATAACGCTCATCACTAAAATAAATAA
The DNA here is from genome assembly GCA_964514215.1 of uncultured Thioalkalispiraceae bacterium. GTDB lineage: Bacteria > Pseudomonadota > Gammaproteobacteria > UBA6429 > Thiohalophilaceae > CAYQUC01. Next base: position 32,423 of record CAZEPW010000034.1, on the reverse strand, counting down.
AAATTTTTGATAAGTCGATAGTTTTAAACTGCTGTTCCTTAATTAAGTATTGATATAATAATTTTGGAGTGCTACCTCCGGATAATGCGATAGTAAACTTACCATTATTTGTTATGCACTGCTTTGCAAGTGCTACAATAGAATTGCCGACATGAGCAATTACTTGTTCTGAGTTGGTTGATACAATTTTATCCATAAAATATTTTCTGCTATTTTTTGTTATTAAGAGAGAACAATTATTTATTTAGGCTAAATTTATAATATAACAATTATATTACATTATTATATGACTAACACCATACTTATTTGTAGCGATTTAGATCGAACATTAATTCCAAATGGCGACAAGCCTGTATCGGATGGTGCACTCGACATTTTCACCGAGTTATGTCAATCCAATGAGATTCAATTATGTTATGTTACTGGCCGAAATTTTGAATTGACCAACACAGCCATTGTTGATTACAAACTACCAATTGCAGACTTTTTAATTTGTGATGTTGGTGCAACCATGTATTACCACGACAACAAGCAATATGTTATTGATTTAAATTGGCAAAATGAAATAAAATCCGATTGGAATGGCATGGATATTAATTTCATTCATGAGCTTCTATATGACATTAATGATCTAAACCTGCAAGAACATGAAAATCAAAGCATCAATAAATTAAGTTATTATTCCGGCACAAACTCAGACAATATCATTACCGAGATCAAAAAAAGACTAAATTCCATTAATGTCAATACAAATATAATTTCTAGTTATGATGATATTAAAAACCTGTATTTAATCGATATATTACCAAAATCAGTTTCTAAACTACATGCAGTAAATTATTTAATGAATAATAATGGTGATTCGTATGACAACACTATTTTTTGTGGCGATAGCGGCAATGATATTGACGTCTTTTTAAGTGGCATACCATCGATTATTGTTAAAAATGCACATCAAAATATTTTGAATCAAATTAGCAGTTTTGAAGAATCAGGGCTAGCTTTTAATTTGTATAAAGCAAAAGGCGGTTTTCATCACTTAAATGGAAATTATGTTTCCGGTATTTTAGAAGGTTTAGCCTATTACCATTTAAGTTTAGACGCTAAAATAAACACTATAATAAAAAAAATATCCAACTAATCGATTCTGACTACAGCCCGACAACAGACTGAATGTTAATAATTTCATCATGAGGATTAATATCACCTAAAAAATCATAATACTCTAACCCCTCCAAAATACCGCTAGCAAAGCCTTTCTCTGCAAAATAGATTCGAGGTTTATTTTTAAGGCGTAATAGCTCTTTACTATGATTAGCGACAACAACAGCCAAAGTATCACCTTTCAACATTTCCTCATCATTACCAGCATCACCCGCCACAAAAATTCTATCCAATGGTAAACCCCATTTAATCGCTATATAACGTATAGCGAGCCCCTTAGATGCTCTCGTTGGTAAAATATCCAAATAGCGTTCTTGAGTAATAATTACTTTTGCATGGATATCATGTTGACGTAAATATTTTTTTAAAGACGATAATAAATTTTTATCAAAGTTACTTATTCGATAACTAATCTTGTGTTCACGTTGTTCTTTTTGAGGTGCGATTTTAACATTATCAATATTTTTCATTAAATGAATTATTTCAGTTGGTTGCCAACGATAGCTAATTAATTTCTTCCAACCTTTATCTTCAATCATTTTTTTGCCAATATGATAATAATATATTTCTGAACCAACAGATGAAATAATAACATCGGGAATTGGGATATTTTCTTGTTTTAACAAACGTAACACACTATCGAGACTTCGACCTGTAGCGATACCAAAACCAACATTATGATTAACATTGCGTTTTAACCGTGACATTAATTCAGATAATCCTTGTAAATCACCAATCAACGAATTATCAATGGCTGAAAAAGCCAACCTATCAATCATTGGTAGCCGACTCTTCACGGTATTAGTAATACGTTTACGATATTGAGTTAGTGTGCGCTTTTGAATTTCACGGATATAATGGTCGACGTGTCCTTTCCAAGAAAAATGATGTGAAACATTTTTAATGCCATTTTTAGACCAACGATTCCAGCATTTCGGATCAACCAAGACATGTTTTAATGCAGCACTTATAATCTTAATATCATGAGGATCAATTACATCGCCATTTTTACATAAATTTATTATTTCTTTAGGACCGCCATCATTGGTGGCCACTATCGGTAAACCGCTTGCAGCAGCTTCAATTAAAGTTAAACCAAAAGGTTCGGTTAAAGCAGGATTAATAAACACTCCCTTATTCTGTGATGCAAGCTGAAATAAATCCGGAATATCATCTGGTTGATGGTGTTTAGGATAAGCAACTTTACCATATAAATCATATTCATCAATCAACATTAATATTTCAGTCAGTACGTCTCTAGCACCTTTATCTAAATCTTTAATGTTATCGCGATTACCGGCTACAATAACTAAATTTGCTAATTCTTGTAGCTCTGTCGATTCACCATACGCTCGAATTAATGATGAAATATTTTTTCGTTCATCAGCTCGTGATACTGCAACTATCATGGGTTTTTTCGGTATAGATAAAAATGGATTTAATAGTGTCATTATTCGTTCATATCGACAACCACGCCTTGGCGGATGAAAACGTGATAAATCTACCCCGGGAGGTATCACCGCCATCCTATTAGTTTGATAATTATCATAACGTGCATATTGTTGATTTATTTCTTGGTGAGTACTCGCAACGACCATAGCCGCGGAACCAATTGCAACTTCTTCTGCTTCAATGCGTTGTGAAATATTATATCGGTTTTCAATATTTTCAGCATTAACACCATTATTCAGCAACTGGTTCAATTTATCATGACCCAGAGAATGTCCGGTATAAACAAACGGTATCCCCAATAAACCCGCTAACTGGGCGCCAACCATACCAGCATCAGCATAATGACCATGAATAATATCCGGTACTCTTCCTGCACTTCGAATATGTTGCAAAGATTTATCAATAAAAGCGTCTAAATGAGGCCATAACACTTCTTTTCGCAAATAACGTTTAGGTCCACAATCTAAACGAACCAATCGGGCATGAGGCGAAAGATATTCAATTTCCTTTTGATAATCAATATCAACTTTTTGATCAGATATTCGGCGTGTTAATAAATCAACGCGCCCTACAGCAGGATGAGCCGCTAAAGCCCGAGCCAACTCAGTGACATACAACGTTTGACCTCCTGTATCAGCGTCACGTCCTAACTCAAGATCATGGTTACGAATAAGCCCATGAATACTAATTAAAACAATATATAATTTTGGTTTTTCGTGTTTAACTTTCATCTACTATTAGTGATATAGGCACTTATAATTTGTTAAGTTAGAAAAAACTATCTAAAAATAAGAGAAATGTTTAAAGTTATCCTATTTATAATAATACAATATAAATAAACTCTAACTTTGTATAAATATAATCATAGTATAAATATTAAAAATATCGATTTTAAAGGCCTTATATATAGAATTGGCTCACAAAACAATTATCAATTGGATTTACAACTAGTAAAAATATTAGAACCCAAAAATTGGATACATTTCAATTTTTCTCATCTAGTATATTTATATTAGTCAAAATAACGGCATGATTATTGCCTTAATAATTTTAAAATTATGAACGATAAAGCCTTAGAATCCGCGTATCGATTACTCGAAAAATCGATTGTTTATTACAAAAATAAACCCATCGGAACAGTTGCGGCTGTTGGCGGTGAAGATCTAGCTGCTCAAAACTACAATGAGTGTTTTATTCGAGATTTCGTGCCATCGGCACTGGTATTTCTAACTGATGGAAAGACTGAAATTGTAAAAAATTTCCTTGAAACCGTACTTTCTTTGAGAACTAAAGAAAGAATTGTATCCGGCCATGAAATTCAACCCGGAGTCATGCCTGCCAGTTTTGGCATTAAAAAAAATAAAGATGGCAAAGAAGAAATACGAGCCGACTTTGGTGAACGCGCAATTGGTCGAGTTGCTCCGGTCGATTCAATGATGTGGTGGATCATCCTATTGTACATTTACGTCAAAAGTACGGGTGACAAAGAAATAGCAAAACGCGATGATTTTCAAAATGCGATGAAACAAATATTGCATTTATGCTTAAAAGACAGTTTCGAAGTAAGTCCCGCACTGTTAGTACCGGATGCATGTACCATGATCGATCGTCGCATGGGTATTTACGGACACCCTATCGAAATTCAATCATTATTTTATGGTATTCTGCGAATTACTCAGGAATTAATTGATGGCAATGATTCAAGCGAAAACTATTCATTACTAGCAACTGCAAAAACCCGTAAACAAGCATTAATGAATTACGTTCGTATTTTTTATTGGTTAGATGTACAACGACTAAATGAAATCCACCGCTACAGCACCGAAGAATTTGGCGTAAACAGTATTAATATACTTAATATTCATCCTGCATCCATTCCTGATTGGTTAGTTGACTGGCTGCCAAACAACAGTGGTTATTTGGTTGGAAATATTGGTGCAAGTCGAATGGATTTTCGTTATTTTTCACTAGGCAATTTACTTGCAATATTGTTTGGATTAACGACACCTCTACAATCTGAAAAAATCTTGCGCTTATATGAAAATAACTGGAATGATTTAATTGGTAGCATGCCACTAAAAATATGTTTTCCTGCAATGAGTGGCCTAGAATGGGAGGTTAGAACCGGTAGTGACCCTAAAAACTCCCCTTGGTCTTATCAAAATGGAGGAAACTGGCCGTCACTACTGTGGACTTTTGTTGCAGCAGCATTAAAAGCTGGACGAGGTGATTTAGCCGAGCGAGCCTACAAAACAGCAACCGATAAATTATACCAAGATAATTGGCCAGAATATTATGATAGCCGTTCAGGACGGTTAATTGGCAGAAGATCAAATACCAATCAAGTTTGGTCAGCTACATCGTTAATTTTATCCAATAAATTAATCAATAACCCAAATTTACTCAACATGTTGCCAAGCTAGACTAATGTTTCATTGAACGACGTCGGTCAACCAAACCAATAGCAGAAAGAAGTAACTTTGTATCTAATGGCTTGTTTAAACAAGTAACCGCACCAGCTTCTTTAATCCGCTGCACATTTTTACTTGTCGGATAGCCCGTCATGGCTATAACTTTAATGCTATTTCTTTGAGGATCTTCTTTTATTATTTGACACACTTCAAAACCATCTAGGCCCGGCATCATTAAATCAAGTAAGATAACATGAGGCTTAAATGATTCAACTTTTACTCCAGCATCAAAACCATTAATAGCTGACTCAGTTATCACCGGGATTGGTTGATTTTCTAAAAACTCACGTAAAAATTGATTTAGCTGAGTATCATCATCAACCACCAAAATTCGCGTTACCTCTTCTTCATCGTCTGGCCACTTCAAATTTAAACCCCGTGTTTGCGCAAACGCTTGTATCGCATCACGAGTAAATCGTCGATGTCCTCCCGGTGTCATAACAGCATCAATTAGCCCTTTTTGAGCCCATTGTCGAACTGTTATAGGTGAAACTAACAATAACTCTGCAACTTCGTTAGGAGTCATGTACCCTGATCTTTTTAATGAATATTGTGACATTCTACTTATTCCCATTCATAAATAACTTCAAGTAAATTCGCATCACTATCATAATTCACCTTTGAAGAAAGTTCGTCTATAAGATATAAACCACGACCAGAATTCCCTTTTTTGGTATTTTTATCTTGTATAAACTTTGAAAAATCAAATCCACCACCACTATCAGACACACGAATCGTGATCGCCCCACCATTATCGGTTGGTGAATTACTAATCTTTATTTTAATCCATCCACTATTTAATTCTTTTAATCGGCTCTCACGTTGTTGATAATATTCTAAAAAACCATCAGCAGTGGCCTTTAAAGATGAACTGAGTCCCAAAACACCATGATCAAGCGAATTAACAATTAACTCAGATAATATAGTAAATAAATTACCCTTATGGGATTCAACACCCTGTATTTCTGTTAATACCTGTATTACTAACGGAACAGGATCGGTATGTTTTAATGTATCATGTTCAAATTCTAAATTAAAACTCCACGATGATGATGCTTTATAACGACCCGATGCAACAGCATCATTTTCTACGCTATTTAAGAATTCCCAATCAAATTTAAATTGCACAACAGTCAGATCATCTTTCTGAATCTCATCACCTCTAAACTCCAACACCGATGTAATCACATCATTTATTAAAGTTCCTTTTGGTACCGATGACTCAATTAAAGCTTCCAATCGTTCAGAGCCATAATATTCGCCTTCAGGGTTGTCTGTTTCAATAACCCCATCTGAGTGAATAATAATACTATCACCAGAATTTAACTTTAAAGTCGTTTCCGTGATATTAAGTGAATTAGAATCGAGCACACCTAATGGCACTGACGATGATGAAACAACGTCTGATATTTTCTTATCTTCAGAACTAAAAACATACATTTCAGGTAATCCACCATTCCAAATAGAAACTCGTTGTTCTTTTTCATCTACATCAACCAAAACTGCGGCTAAAAACATTCCGGTTGGCAATAATTTTTTTAAGCGACTATTTATTTCAACAATAATTTCACTAATAGAAAATCCCTTAGCCGTCATACCTAAAAATACTTCCGCAGCAGGTAGTGCACCTATAGCCGCACCTAAACCATGACCAGTAAAATCACCAACCAATAAATTAATCCCTCCACCTGGTTTTTTTAATGACAATACTAAATCGCCGTTAAATTTATCCGCAGGTTGATGTAAATATTCTATAATACGAGGATCTTTTTCACTTTGCCCCATCAAATTGGAATAAATCTTCTCAGCAACATTCTGATCACGTTCCATCCGGTCCACATACATGGACAATATATCTTTTTGATCAGAATTTTGTTTATACAACTTTCCAATTCTTTCTAATGCTTTAATTTTCGCTTGTAAAATCACCCTATTATAAGGTTTCGTTAAAAAATCATCTCCACCAGATTCAACACATTTCACTAATGCATCCTCATCTGTCATGGCTGTCAAAAATATAACGGGTATAAATTTTTCAGTAGTCTTTTCTTTGATTAGTTTTGTCGCTTCGTAACCATCAAGAACAGGCATCATAACGTCCATTAATACCAAGTCTAAATCTTGTTCATTATAAACATCTACTGCTTGTTGACCATTTTCTGCTTCAACAATATCGTAGCCATCTTTAGCCAACATCGCTTTCAACACCAAACGATTTGTAATATCGTCATCAACTATTAAAACTTTAATATTGCTCATAGAATATTAAAAGCTACTAAGATAATTTAAATAATTTTTCAAAGTTCGAGATTGTTAATATTTTCTTAATCTCCTCACTACAAGATGTAATAGTAACATCACAAGCATCACCACCAGCATGTTCCCTTAATAGTAGTAACATACCTAATGCAGAACTATCCATATAATCAGTGCCTCCCATATCAACGACATACTTTAAATTACCAGCTTCGTCGCCATATGAAGCTCGAAAATCCCGATGGGAGTTAAAGTCAAAGCGACCACTAATATTAATAGTGACGGTTTTTCCATTATCAGAAACTGTGCTGGAAATCGGCATATTTTTCACCTTTATTCTATTATATTAAACATTCTATTATTAACTGTAATTGAAATAATCAAAATAATTCAATCTCACCTTCATCCATGGATTTTTGGCTTACAGGATTACCACTATTTTCAACACCAACCAAAATACTCGACTTTATTTTCTTATGTATTTCTTGCAATTCTTGCACATGCTCAGCTGAATTGATTTTATGGCCAGTAGCAAATGAATGGTTAACCATTTGATAAGACTCTTCAACAGCACCAACTCTTTTATTAACATGATCAACCAATTGCCGTACTATATCTTCAAATTGTAATGAACGAACGGCCATTCCAACCGATGTATTAATTTCATCTGAAATTTCTCTAATGTTTCCTAATTTATTTTCTATAAATAGATTAATATCACCAACTTGAACAAACATTTCTTCAACACGCTGTTTTGATTGAATAGCAACACTCATATCCTTTGAAGCCATTGAACTAATCGATTTTTGCGCCTTATCAATATTTACATGAGCATTATTCACGACTTCTTTAATTTGATCGCTAAACCTATTTGAGTTTTTAGAAAGTTTTCTAACTTCATCTGCTACCACAGCAAAGCCCCGACCAGCATCACCAGCACGAGCTGCCTCAATGGCCGCATTTAGCGCCAATAAATTAGTTTGTTCTGCAATGATTTTAACATCGGACAATAAATCAACCACTCGAACCATTTGTTCTGCAATATCATCAATAACATGAACCATCATCATACTTTCACGGCTAACCCCAACAATTTGGTCAACAAAATAAGACATGACAACTCTGGTTTCACTAGCAAACTGAGCAAAACTTATTGAACTCGTTTCGTCATCGATATCACTATCATCATTCTGGCTTGCCATATTTTCAATTAACGACATAACCAAACCTTCTTGAGAACGTGAATGCTCATTTAAACTTGAAAAACTATTCTGCAATTCACCAATGGCATCTACAATTATATTTTTAACTTGTGATAATTCATCCTTAATAGCACTAACTTCATCATCCATCACAGCACTTATATCAGACATTACTTCAGTGACATACTCTTGAGATTCATTCCCAGAATAACAATCAACATTCAAGTTTTTTTTATTAACGGAGTTTGCAACATACGTCCATATTAAAGATTGCAATAAAAATAATAGCGCTACAATTACAATTGACTGTGTTATAAATAAAATTCCGACACAGACAAAACTACTTAAAATCGGTATTTTATATGGTTTAAAAGATAGCGCGTGCATCATCACTCATAATCATTAATTAAGTCTAAATCATTATCGGCACCATTAAATAAGACTTGAGAAAATCGATATATTCGTTACAAAATATTCTGATACGGCACTACTATAAATATAGATTTAGAAAAAAAAATGCCCTGCTGGGGAGCAGGGCCAGGGTGTGTTGCGCTGTTAGGCGCAGGGGGAGGAATATCCAGTCATATAAAAAATTCAAAACCAACCTTAATAATTACTTAATACAATTATCGGATGCAATTGTACAAACTTTAACATTTAACAGTAATTTTAATATCTAATTTTGTTATCTATCTAATTGAATAAGCTCAATATTAAATCTACAATAAACATGTGTATTAAAAAATACGCATATTGCTCATTATTGCACGCTATTAATAGAATGCTAATACATCATATAACTAACAATAATAAGTAATAAAACATTAATAAAATATAGGTATCTATTTGCGTCATACCCTAAGTTTATTTTGCATATTGGCCATTTTTTGGCTTGCTAACTCCGGCACACAAAATTTTACGGTGTTATTACTTTCTATTGGCTTATTTTCTATCATTTTTGTAATATTCATATCTCATCGAATGGATTTAGTCGATCATGAGTCGCAACCAATACATTTAACGTTTAAAATGCCAGCCTATTTTCTCTGGCTCATTAAAGAAATAATTATCGCTAATATTACGGTCGTTCGCTGTATTTGGAGTTTAACACCCGCTATTTCACCTATTCTTATCACTTTAAAAGCAAACCAAAAAACTGCTATAACAAAAGTTATATTTGCAAACTCAATTACATTAACACCGGGCACGGTTACGGTTAATCTGACAGACGATGAACTTATAGTGCACTCGTTAACAAAGCAAGCCGCTCAATTACTTTACGATGGAATTCTGGAACATCGAATTTCATCTTTAGATAAATAATGGAATATTTTAAATGTTATCAGCAACAATAATAGCAATATTAATTGTAATGTTTATTGCACTTATTCGCGCATTTATCGGGCCAACATTATACGACCGAATACTGGCGGTAAATATGATTGGAACCAAAACAGTATTACTAATAGCAACGCTCGGATTTTTTATGGAGCGTCCTGATTTTCTTGATATAGCACTAGTTTACGCGCTTATAAATTTTATATCGGTAATTGGAGTATTACGTTTTTTTGAATACACCAGCAAATCAACAGCCGACAAATAATCGATGAACGAAATTTTACAAATACTAAGTTGGATTTCATTATTGTTAGGCAGTTTTTTAGGAATAACTGGCGCAATTGGTATCATGCGATTCCCCGATTTTTACAGCCGTATGCATGCAGCAGGAATTACCGATACATTGTGTGCAAGCTTGATACTTTTTGGGCTCATGTTGCAAACCCAGTGGGACTTGGTATTAGTTAAGCTAATTATCATTTTATTATTCATTTTCCTAACCAGTCCAACCGCATCACATGCATTGGCAAAAGCGGCATATCACAGTGGATTAAGACCAAAAACGATAGACAAACAGCAGGAGAATTAACATCTTAATTTTAATTGATATAATATTACTCAGTTTTTTAGTGCTAACAGTAATAGCTATCATAAAAATGAATGACCTATTTAGTATTGCAATGTTATCTGGTATTTATAGTTTAATTTCTGCGGCTTTTTTTATGGTCATGGATGCAGTTGATGTCGCTTTTACTGAAGCTGCAGTTGGAGCGGGAATTTCAACCTTATTAATCATGAATACTCTTGCTGCTACCACGCGCTTTGAACGCAGTCCACGACAATACTCTGTATTAATTATTGTTTTGATCACAGCCACAACTGGATTATTACTATATGGTACAGTTGATATGCCAATGGTAGGCTCAGCATCAGCTCCAATTCATCAATTTGTCGCTCCACACTATATAAAAGATTCCATGAACGAAATTGGAATTCCCAATATTGTAACATCGGTATTAGCAAGTTATCGTGGCTATGATACCTTGGGTGAAGTAACGGTGATTTTTACTGCGGGTATCGGTGTACTTACATTATTACAACAATTTAATCAATCATCACAGCAAGTTGATAAAAACACACCCGCACCAATGCAACAACATTTAATTTTAAGAATAATTGCAAAATTAATAATTCCGCTCATTTTATTATTTGCACTCTACGTGCAATTTCACGGCGATTACGGTCCTGGAGGTGGTTTTCAAGCTGGTGTTATATTTGCTGCCGGCTTCATTCTTTATGCCATGATCTTTGGATTAAGTGCTGCTCACCGAGTAATAAATCCAACACTATTGCGAATTTTAGCCGCATCAGGATTATTATTGTATGGCAGCATAGGCATAGTCTCGATATTAAATAACGGACGATTTTTAAATTACAATGTTTTGCTCAACAATAATATCCAAGGCCAACACCTTGGTATCCTTTTAATTGAGTTAGGTGTCGGGATTACTGTTAGTAGTGTTATGATGATTATGTTTTTCACCTTCACTGGACGATTGCAAACAACAGATGCACTTAAAAAATGAATTTAACTAATTATTTAGGGCAGTATAATTATTGGATTGCTATCATTTTAATGATGTTTGGTTTTTATATTGTTATGTCACAACATAACTTAATAAAAAAGATTATCGGTCTCAATATATTTCAAACATCAGTATTTATACTGTATATCAGCATGGGAAAAATAAATAATGGTAGCGCACCAATACTGGATGAAACCGTTAAATTATACTCCAACCCATTACCTCATGTTTTAATATTAACAGCCATTGTTGTTGGTATAGCAACAACGGCTCTGGCATTAGCATTGGTGATTAGAATACATGAAAGTTATAATTCAATAGAAGAAGATGTAATTCAACAAGCTGATATAAAACAACAAGAAAATCAAAAACATTAAAATAACTAAAAAATTTATTCTATAGAAACCTGAAACTGGAAACTAATTTGTGATTTCACATCTACCTATTTTGCAGGTAATCGTTCCGCTACTTGCATCACCATTATGTTTGATTTTGAAAGATGTCAAAGTCGTTAGTATATTCGCAACCTTTGTTAGCGCGCTCAGTATGATAATCAGTATTTTACTATTGTTAAACGTGCTCGAAAATGGTGTCATATCCTACCAACTAGGAGATTGGAAATCTACTTGGGGCATTGAATATCGAATAGATCAACTAAATGCCTATTTGTTAGTATTAATTAGTAGCATCAGTACCATCGTACTTTTTTATGCCAATAAAAGTATTCAAAGAGAGATTCCAAAAAATCGTCAAATATATTTTTATATTGCCTATTTACTTTGTGTTACTGGTTTATTAGGAATATGTGCGACAGGTGATGTTTTTAATGTATTTGTTTTTTTAGAAATCTCATCGCTATCAAGTTACACTCTAATAAGCCTTGGTAAAGATAGACGTGCATTAATGGCTTCTTATCAATACTTAATAATGGGAACCATTGGAGCCACATTTATATTAATTGGTATCGGTTTGATGTACGTTATGACCGGTACATTAAATATGCATGATTTATCTGAGCGCTTGCCCAATGTTGCCGACACTAGAACAATCTACAGTGCTTTTGCCTTTTTTCTCGTTGGCGTGTGTTTAAAACTGGCATTATTTCCACTGCATTATTGGTTACCAAACGCATATAGTTTTGCGCCATCTGCAGTAACTGCATTTCTGGCTGCTAGCGCTACAAAAGTCGCCATTTACATACTTATACGATTCATATTTAGCGTCTTTGGAGTTGAGTTTGCATTTACTTCCGTGCCGTTACAAAATATTTTATTAACTTTCGCACTTCTAGGTATTTTTGTTGCTTCAAGCACAGCCATATTCCAAACAAACATAAAACGTTTATTTGCCTATTCCAGTATTGCTCAAATAGGATATATGATCCTTGGATTTAGTATGCAAACCTCTGCCGGTTTAATGGCAATGCTCATTCATTTATTTAATCATGCTTTAATGAAAGCCGCACTATTTATGGCTCTCGGTGCAGTTGTTTATAAAATTGGTGATATTGATATAAAAAACTTTCGTGGACTTGGTAAAAAAATGCCGTGGACAATGGCCGCCATCGTAATTTCAGGATTCAGTATAATTGGCATACCATTAACAGCAGGTTTTATCAGCAAATGGTATCTGGTCTTAGCCGCCTTAGAAATTTCTTGGTGGCCAGTCGTTATCTTAATATTACTCGGTTCATTACTTGCACTTATCTATGTTTGGCGAATAATAGAAGCAGCCTATTTTTCAACAGACAAAACCAATCATACTGATAGTGCAATAACACAATCTGAAGCGCCATTACAAATGCTAATCCCCATTTGGATATTGGTCATTGCTAATATTTATTTTGGTATCGACACCCGCTTTACAGTTGGACTCAGTAAGCTGATATCGCAATCCTTATTTGGAGTTAATTCATGATTCCAATAATCAGCACTAATCCAAGTGTAATAGTGACGCTTACAATAATAATTCCAATAGTTGCGATGTTAATAATTATAATATTGGATAGACATCCTAATATTCGCGACAGCGTTTCAGTAATAACAAGCATCGTATTATTTTATTTAGTCTGGTGTTTATATTTAATCTTTAGTTCACAACAAAACATCGAAACCCAATGGTTTGAATTAATCCCCGGCTTAGAACTGGCTTTTAAAATAGAAGCATTAGGAATAATGTTTGCTTTGGTCGCAAGTTTTTTATGGTTTGTTACAACCTTATACTCTATTGGATATATGCGCGTTCATAATGAACGGCACCAAACACGATTTTACGCCTATTTTGCAATTGCAATATCCAGTGTTATAGCAATTGCATTTTCAAGAAACCTGTTCACGTTATTTATATTTTACGAAATTTTGACACTATCAACTTATCCGTTAGTAACGCATGCTGGAACGCAACAAGCCAAATTAGGTGGCAGAACCTATCTGGCCATTTTACTCAGTACATCCATAGTATTTTTCTTATTTGCAATAATTCTAAGTTGGTTTATCGCCGGCACACTCGACTTTACCAACGGTGGCATTTTTCCAGATACAAGCTCACCATTAGTATTAGGGTTGTTATTATTACTATTTATTTTTGGCATTGGAAAATCTGCAATCATGCCATTTCACCGATGGCTACCAGCAGCAATGGTCGCACCAACTCCGGTAAGCGCCTTATTACACGCCGTTGCTGTTGTTAAAGCTGGCGTTTTTACCATTTTAAAAGTGATAATCTATATATTTGGTATCGATACAGTCAACACATTAGTTACAACTCAAGCATTACTCTATTTAGCAGGAGCATCAATATTATTAGCGTCAATAGTCGCAATGAAACAAAACAACTTAAAAGCACGGCTGGCTTACTCCACAATAAGTCAACTGGGTTATATAACCTTAGGTGCCCTACTCGCCACTAGCACATCAATAACAGCAAGTAGTATGCACATTACCATGCATGCTTTTGCCAAAATTACGTTATTTTTTTGTGCTGGTGCTATATTAATTACCACGCATAAAACCGATGTTGATCAAATGCACGGCCTTGGCCGTCAAATGCCATTAACCATGACCGCATTTTTTATTGCCAGCATCAGCATTATTGGCTTACCTCCAACAGGAGGTTCATGGAGCAAATGGTATTTAATATTAGCAACCATCGAAACAGAACAAATACTATTAATGTTAATACTAATGTTAAGCTCGTTACTGAATATTGCCTATTTACTGCCAATCCCAATGCGAGCATTTTTTCCCGGTGAAAAATACAAATCAACAGCAACAAAAATTAAAGAAGCACCACTATTTTCACTAATAGCAATTACGATAACAACATTAGGTTGCATCAGTTTATTTTTATATCCTATGCCCTTATACAATTTAGTATCCGCAATAACACTTAATTGAACGAGTATCACTAAATAATATGACAAAAAATAAGCAGCATCTATTTGATAAACCACAAAACGTTAAACGAGTAATACACAGTTTATATGCAATTTGTTTTATTTTATTCATATTAGACTTCGTCATTAACCGGCACATTAATCATTGGCTAGAAAGAATCTGGGGGTTTTATGCCATATATGGCTTTATAGCGTGCGTCATACTGGTGCTCATTGCTAAATGGATGAGAACCTTCTTAATGCGTGAAGAAAGTTATTACACTGGTAATGAAAACACTAGCAATATAGACTCAATGCAACAAAAAAATGGAACTCAAAATGTGGATAAATGAGTTACCAGCATTTATACCTTTTTTCATTGGAGCCTTGCTAGCTTTAATAACACGAGGATACCTACGAAATATATTAATGCTAGCTGTTCCAATACTCGGTGGTCTACAGCTATGGTATCTTCCTGAAGGAAATTATTTACAATTCACCTTTTTAAATTACCAACTATCACCATATCGGGTCGACAAACTCAGTTTATTATTTGGATATTTATTTCATCTTGCCGCTTTCATATCACTAATTTATGCCATTCACGTTCGTGATACCCTACAACAAGTCACCAGCATGTTATACGCCGGTAGCGCATTAGGTGCAGTATTTGCAGGTGATCTTTTAACGCTATTTGTATTTTGGGAATTATTGGCTTTAAGCTCAGTATTTTTAATCTGGGCTAGAGGCACAGAAAAAGCCTACGCATCGGGAATGCGTTATTTAATTATCCAAGTTCTATCCGGTTTATTATTATTAGCAGGAACATTAATTTTTGAAAACCAAACAGGAACAATTGAATTTAATAAAATTGGATTAAACGATTATGGTCTTGCAGGTTGGTTTATTTTTATTGCCATTGGAATAAAATCTGCGTTTCCGTTATTACACAACTGGTTAACGGATTCTTATGCCGAAGCAACACCTACCGGAAGTGTATTTTTAAGTGCCTTCACCACTAAAGTTGCCATTTATGCGCTAGCTCGTGCTTACCCGGGCACAGAAATATTGGTGTATATTGGTGCCACAATGACATGCTTTCCTATTTTTTATGCGGTTATCGAAAACGATCTACGACGTGTGTTAGCCTACAGTATGATCAATCAAATTGGGTTTATGGTTACCGGTATAGGTATTGGAACAGCACTTGCGATTAATGGTGCCGTTTCTCATGCGTTTAATGATGTGATATTTAAAGGTTTATTATTTATGTCGATGGGCGCAGTATTACACATGACCGGACGGATCAATGGCTCCGATCTTGGAGGGCTTTATAAATCGATGCCCAAAACGACGCTACTGTGTATTATTGGTGCAGCATCAATATCGGCATTTCCATTGTTCAGTGGTTTTGTTAGTAAATCAATGGTGATGAGTGCTGCACTTGAAAATAATTATACTATTATTTGGTTAATGCTATTATTTGCATCAGCCGGTGTATTTCATCACGCAGGAATTAAGATACCTTTCTTTGCTTTTTTTGGCCATGATTCAGGAATACGCACCACTGAACCACCATTAAATATGTTATTTGCTATGTCAATTGCTGCAGCACTTTGTATAACAATTGGAGTATATCCCTCAATCTTATATCAACTATTGCCCTACAACACTGGTTATAATCCTTATGATGCAACACATGTTCTGGCACAAACGCAATTACTATTTTTCTCAGCGTTAGCATTTGTTTGGTTAAAATTAAAATGCTTATATCCACCAGAATTGCACTCAATAAACATTGATGCTGAATGGATTTATCGACGATTTTTACCAAGACAATTTAACACTGTATTTAAATTAATATGGCGAATTGATGCAGCTATTCGTCAGCAATTTATGTATTATATTAAACTAATTATTAATACATTATTTCATTATAACAACCCATCAAGTGCGATTTTTCAAACTAAAATGACTAACACAATGGTCATTTGGGTTGTTGTTTTATTATTTATGTATTTATTTTTTAGCTTTATAAAATAACAAAATACTTGAAATAGGTTTTTTAACATGATGGATTGGAATTCTCGTTATTCAGAATCAGGCTTTGCCTATGGCGTAAAGGCAAATGATTTTCTAATATCAGTATCAGAACAATTAACAAAAGGAAATTGTTTATCCTTAGCTGAAGGTGAAGGTCGAAATGCAGTTTATTTAGCAAAACAAAACCACCAAGTAACTGCCGTTGATGCTTCCAATGTTGGTTTACTAAAAGCAAAACAACTAGCAACAGACAGTAATGTCGCTATAAACACCCAAGTATGCGATCTAGCAAGTTATCAAATTACCCAAACGCATTACGACACTATTATTTCAATTTTTTGTCATATACCAATACCAATAAGACAAAAAATTCACAACGCAGTTGTCACAGGCTTAAAGCCAGGCGGATTGTTCGTTCTTGAGGCATACACAGAAAAACAAATTCAGTATGCGACTGGTGGGCCACCCACACCAGAGTTAACCATGAGTTTAGATGTACTTAAACAAGAACTAAGCGGGTTGGAATTTTTAATCGCACAAGAAATTGATCGTGAGATACACGAAGGAAAGTATCATATCGGTAAAGGTGCTGTTGTTCAAATATTGGCAAGAAAAAACTAGCCTGAAATTTCTTCAATTTCGTTGCTATTTTTTTCAACATGGGTTGTTGATTTATTGGTTAAATTTCGCCAAAGACTAGTATCATTATTGTTTTTTTCAATAGCGTTCAATTTAAGCTCATGTGCTTCAATCTCTATTGAGCTTGGCGCAATAACACGTAGTTTCGCTCTTGAACCATCAACTCTTCGAATCTGTGATTGTGCATCATTATCAGATAATCCTTCAGAAAAATTATCTAATAATAATTTAACCTGACCACCGGTCATCGCTAAATAGACATCAGATAAAATCTCGGCATCTAATAATGCGCCATGCAAATCTCGTTCTGAGTTATTAACATCATAACGTTTGCATAACGCATCCAGATTATTTTTTTGTCCGGGGTGTAATTTTCGGGCTAGCGCTAAAGTATCAAGAACAGTGCAGCTATCTTCAACTTTTTTAACACTACCCTTTAATTTTGATAATTCATAATTAATGAATCCAACATCAAATCGTGCATTATGGATGATTAACTCGGAGCCATTAATGAAGTTCATAAAATCAGTCGCAATATCTTGAAACTTAGGCTTATCGCTTAAAAATTCATTGGTAATTCCATGAACTTCGATGGCTCCATCGTCTATTTCGCGTTCTGGATTGATGTATTGATGATAAGTGTTGCCCGTAATCTTTCGATCAATCACTTCAACACAACCAATTTCAATAATACGATGACCTTGGGAGGTTTCTAAACCGGTAGTTTCTGTATCAAGAACAATGTATCTCATGGCTATAACATACAGCAGATTTGCCTTATGAGCAAAGCAGAAAAATCAAAGCAAGTGTTCAATAGAACTTAATGAGAACGTTTAAATATTATCAATACCTTCATTTGCAAGTTCATCAGCAATCTCATTTTCAATATGACCACTATGCCCTTTAACCCAATCCCAACTAACCTCATGTTGAGCAGTTGCAGCCTCCAGACGTTGCCACAGATCAACATTTTTGACCGGTTTATTCGCTGCGGTTTTCCAATTACGTTTTTTCCAATTTTTAATCCACGAAGTAATGCCATTCATGACATATTGAGAATCCGTGGTAATCAAAACTTTTGATCGTCGTTTTAAACTTTCAAGTGCCATAATAGCCGCCATCAATTCCATGCGGTTATTGGTCGAACTTTTTTCGCCGCCACATAAACGTTTTTCATGTTCGCCAAACTGTAACAACACGCCCCAACCACCCGGTCCAGGATTTCCACGGCATGCGCCATCAGTAAAAGCTTTTACTATATCAGTCATTATTTTTAATTATTTATTTTTTAAAGAAGAAGTTTTATTGGATGGTTCTAATCCAGCGGAAACAATAGGACGTGATTTCCATCTAGGTCGAATCGGAGTAAAGGTGTTTACACGTTTTTTGGCAACCAAGATATAACCACCACCTAAAGCCGGCCAAAAACGCTTACCAATATTTTCAAGGAATTTAACTTTCGTCATAAAGCTATTATGTTGGATTGGTGGTCTAAAAAAATAACTCTCACACTGGACATGCTCAAAACCTAATAGTGCTAACCAATCCTTAACTCGTGATTTACTAAAAAAATGTCCACGCCAAGGGACATTCTGTTTCCACATAAACAACCAACGAAACAGTGACCAATAACTCACCGGATTAAAAGACAGCAAAATAACATAACCCTCTGGTATTAACACTCTTTCGGCTTCTCGTAACACCTCATGCGGATCATTAGAAAATTCAAGCAAGTGAGGCAAAATTAGCACATCAACACTGGCACTTTGTACTGGCAATTCTACAGCAGATCCAATCGCTGAAATGCCGTTTTGTTTTTTTAGCTGACCGTGTTCGTTATTATTCGATTCAGTTGATACTGCTTGTGACATAGTGACGCAATGTGATACCCGACTATTTTCATGCCAATCCAATTGCCCAAGCCGACCGATTTGCAATAAATGATATCCAAAGAGATTTTTTAAGTTCCTATCAAGACTCAATTTTTCTTGTTGTTCGAAATTGACACCTAAATTTGTTTCATACCATTTAGATAAAGTAAACCCTTGATCTGCCGATACATTTTGTGATCGAAATGAATTTTTAACGAATCGAGCAAACATGAGCTTAAATAATCCTTATATCCTATATATCAACCTTACACCAATTTGCAGATTCTGGCATTATATAGGTTATAAAAAACACCAATCAGATATAACGAGCGCTAACTTATTTTCACACACAGTTGGCAATATTATTAAATGATACTTGACGTATCGCTGTATAATTTTTACTATAAATATCAATATGCTAGCTAATATACTTAAAAATAAAATCAATAAATTCGCATTTCTTCTAATATCACCGATGATTTTTTCGCTATCATCATGTGCTATTACCGACTTTACGAATTACTCAGATAACAGTAATAAGGTTTACTCATTCGATGAGGAACCACAAGGAATTTACAGTGTTGCAGGTGATCACACCTATCCCGCATTTCTAAATGAAGCCGATTTACAAGCCCAATTAGACGAACATGAATTTGGCCCCATACTGGTTGATACGCAGTCAACAAATATCTGGAATAGAATCCGAAATAATTTTAAATTTGATGATATAAAACATTCCCGAATTACAACACAATTCAACTGGTTTAAAAATCATCCTGAATACATTAACCGTGTTGCCGCACGTGCAACACCGTATATGCATTTTATTGTTGAATCATTGGAAGCTCAAGGTATCCCTGGCGAACTTGCTTTGTTGCCTATAGTAGAAAGTGCATTTAAGCCATTTGCTTATTCTCATGGTCGAGCATCTGGAATATGGCAGTTCATACCATCAACCGGTCGTTTATATGGTTTAAAGCAAAATTGGTGGTACGATGGACGACGAGATATCTTTGCTTCAACCAATGCCTCCCTACGCTTGTTAAAGAACTTGGCCAAATATTTTAAGGGTGACTGGATGTTAGCGCTAGCCGCCTATAATTCAGGCCAAGGTACAGTTAAACGTGCCATTAGACGCAATAAAAAACGTGGACGCCCAACAGACTTCTTTTCGTTAAGGTTACCCACTGAAACAAAAGCCTATGTTCCCAAATTATTAGCCTTAAAAAAATTAATTTTAAATCCTGAACTCTATAATTTAACCTTATTACCAATTAGAGATGAACCGTATTTTAAAAAGATTGAAATTAGCTCTCAAATCGATCTCGCCCTAGCTGCAGAAATGGCTGGAATATCAATAGAAGAACTTTATAACTTAAACCCTGGCTTTAATCGTTGGGCAACTGCACCTAAAGGCCCCCACTACTTATTAATCCCAACCGGAAAATCAGATAATTTTGAGTTTTCATTAGCAGACTTACCCGTTAGTGAACGTGTTAACTGGAAACGACATAAAATTCGCAAAGGTGAAACAATTGGCAGCATTGCTCGAAAATATCATATTAGCACTGCAATTATTAAACGAACTAATAACTTACGCAGTAATCGCATTCGAAAAGGTCATAGTTTATTAATTCCAACGGCGAGTAAAAGATTAAGTTCTTATAAATTAAGCTCAAATGAACGCGTTAAAATAAAGCAAAATATTAAACGTAAAGGACGAAAAATTAATTACACCATTCGACGAGGTGACACATGGTGGGGGCTCGCGACTCAGCACGGCATTGGAACCAGACAGCTTGCTAAATGGAATGGCTTAGCACCAAGAGATAAATTAACCCCTGGACAAAAAATTGTTATTTGGGCAAAAATAAATGCCGGTGCAGATTTTCAACCCATAATTAGTCCACCCAGCCGAACCCAGCGAATCGGGTACCGCGTTCGACGAGGTGATTCATTATCAAGAATATCGAAAAAGTTTAGAGTTTCAATTAAACAGATTCGGCGCTGGAATCGACGTTTATCTCGAAGTAAATATTTGCAACCAGGACAACGTATCACCCTGTATGTCGATATTACAAGACAATCGAGTTAATATAATAGCTTTTAATACTCTAACTTGACCTTAGGAACAGCATCCATTAATCGTTTTGTGTAATCATTCGTCGGACGCGAACAAACTTGTTCTGTTTGTCCATATTCAACGATTTTACCGGCATTCATAACCGCAACACTATCACTTAAATACTCAACAACTGATATATTGTGAGTAATGAATAATAATGTTAGCTGACGACTATTTCTCAGTTCTAATAATATATCCAATATTTCTGATTGAACAGAAACATCCAAAGCACTAGTCACTTCATCGCACACAATAAACTCAGGCTTTAAAACTAAGGCTCGAGCAATGCCAATCCGCTGTTTTTGTCCTCCTGAGAACTCATGCGGATAACGCCATAAATAATCTGGATCCAACTGTACACTCTTTAAAATATCACGCGCTATTTCAATTCGCTCTTCAAACGAAACACCAATTTTATGAACTGCCATCGGTTCGGTTAACGTTGTGGCAATAGTTAACCGTGGATTTAAAGACGACATTGGATCTTGAAAAATTACCTGCATCGACTTTCGATAAGGCTTCATTTCTGAACGGCTTAAAGTGGATATATTTCTACCTGAAAATTCTATTGAACCTGCTGTAGGCTCGATTAATTTTAATATAGAACGCCCCAAGGTTGTTTTACCACAGCCGGACTCACCGACTAAAGCTAATATTTCACCTTTAGTAATATTTAAATTAATCCCATCAACGGCTTTTATATGATCAACTGTATGTCGAAATATTCCTTTTTTTACGGGAAAATAAACTTGCAGATTTTTTAATTTAACTAAAGCAATTTTAGAATTACTATTATTTAAGATAACATCAGTATTAATTTGTGATGAACTGGATTTTAAAGAACTAAGCTTTTTATCCCGTTCCAGTTTCATTCTTTCAGGCAAAGCCGCCAATAATTTTTTGGTATAATCGTGTTGTGGCTGTGTTAATACTGTTTTTGTATCACCCAACTCCACAATTTTACCAAGACGCATAACAGCAACCCGATCGGCTATTTGAGACACCACGCCAAGATCATGTGTGATGAATAAAATACTCATGCCCTTGGATTGTTGTAAATCTTGCATTAATTTTAAAATTTCAGCTTGAATCGTTACATCTAATGCCGTTGTAGGTTCATCAGCAATTAGAAGATCAGGTTCACAAACCATTGCCATAGCAATCATCACCCGTTGACGTTGCCCTCCAGATAAACGATGGGGGTATTCATTTATTCGCTGTTCCGGCTCAGGTATTTGTACTTGTTTAAGAACATCTAAAGTTTTATCTATTTTTTGTTGTTCTGTTAATTCAGGAAAATGTAATTGAATGGCTTCAATAATTTGTTCGCCAATCGTTAATACTGGATTTAATGAAGTCATCGGCTCTTGAAAAATCATGGCGATCCGTGAACCACGAATATTTCGTTTAATATTTTCTGGGCAATTAAGTAAGTCAACCTGTTCATGAGTATCATTATTATGACGATAATTAAAATCAATAGAACCCGTAGGATGAAAACTAATATCGTTTGGTAATAATTGGATAATTGATAATGCACATATCGATTTACCACTTCCCGACTCACCAACCAAACAAAAAGTTTCACCTTTTTTAATAGTAAAGCTAATATCATCAACCGCTTTAACGACTGATTCCGATGTTTTTAAATAGGTTTTTAAATTTTCAATGTTTAATAAGAAATCCATTATTAATCCTTTAGATGTTAGGATTTCTTTAGATTAGGATCAATAGCATCACGCAATGCTTCTCCTAATAAATTATAAGTGAATACCGTTAAAAAAATTGCGCCACCGGGAAATACTGCCATCCACCAATTAAAGGTTGACGATTGAACAGCCTGATTCAACATTTGTCCCCACGATGGATCGTCAACCAAACCTAGACCTAAGAAACTTAATGTTGCTTCAGCAAGTATTGCAGAGGCAACACCAAAGCTTGCCGCCACTAATATCGGTGCAACACCATTTGGTAACATATGTCGAAATAAAATAGAATGTGTTGGTAAACCACTCGCTATCGCAGCTTGAACAAATTCTTGTTCGCGTAACCTCAAAAATTCAGCTCGCACAAATCGCGCATAACCCGACCAACTAGTAAGCCCAATGATAACCATCATTAAATACAAACTGCGGCCAAAAAAAGCCACAAATGTTAATAACAAAAATAACGTTGGAATTGCTTCAAATATTTCAACCAAACGCATACCCAACATATCAACCACACCGGAATAAAACCCCATTAAACCGCCAATAATTATTCCAATAATCATCGCGATACCGGTTGCTACAAATCCTATCCCTAATGCAATTCGAGTGGCATAAACCATGCGACTAAAAACATCGGCACCATTAACATTAGTGCCAAATAAATGTGTTCTGTTATTTGCAGAAAAAGGTTTTTCCAAACCAGTATCACCGTAATCTCGTAAATAATCTTTTGGTGAATACACTATTGGTGTTCTAATTATCCAATCATAATCTTTATTTGATTCAGATTCACGGTATTGTTCATAGACGACTAATTGTGGTGGTGAATTAAGCGATAAACCCAGTATGACTGAAATTAAAATCGAGCTTAAAAAAATATACAATTTACTTTTAAATTGAATTTTTAAAAACCACACAATGATAAACGTAAAAAATATAACAAATAATCCGATATCAAGGTTATTTAAATTTTGGATTAAAGGGCTAGTAATAATGTTATTTTGGCTTAATAATAATGGATGGCTATTAGCAATAAGTGGCGCAAAAACAGCAATAACAATTAAGAATAAAATCCAATACAAACCTAAACGTGCACCTTTATTTGAAAGTGCACTATGCAATATTTGTTGCGCATAACCGCTATTTTTTATAACTAACTCAGTCATAACTTACTCTCGGATCAACAATCGCATAACAAATATCGGCGATTAAATAACTCACCAACGTTAAAACACCACTAACGAGAGTCACGGATAAAACCATTTCACGATCGCGCCCTTTAACAGCCTCAACTGCAAGTTTACCCATGCCATCAATACTAAATATCGATTCAACTATCACCGACCCTGCAAGTAATGCAGGTAATAAACTGGCTGAAATAGTAATTAATGGTAATAAGCTATTTCGAAACACATGCCGCCACAATACATTTTTTTCTGATACCCCTTTTGCTCGTGCGGTACGTGCAAAATCTGCTAGCAAATTTTCTAATACTGCGGTACGCATTAACTTTGATAATGCCGCAAAACTACCATAGGATAAAGCAATTACCGGTAACACCAAATGCCACAAACGGTCTAAAACAAAACCCCGAACAAACTCTCCAGAAGCAAGATTCATCGCAATAGCCAAACCAATAAATAAACCGACAGAACCAAAAATAACGATTCGTAATGTAATAAATTCAGACTTAGCCACAATAAAAAAAACAATACTTAATATTGCAACATTAGCAAAACTAAACAAAAAGTGTATTTCTGATGAAACACTTAGCGCCATCAATATACCTAATACCAATCCAACTAAGCTCATCACTATTATTCGCAAATTATTATTACGCCACAAGCTAATCCAAATAAATGTAAAAGTGGAACCGAGCATGAATAATAACATCAGAAAAATATCCGACATTGATGACCAATGGGGTAAAAACGGCATATCTAAGGCTTCAAGATCGCTCAGTCCAGCCGTTGGAAACCAATGCCAATATTGGTCACTTGCAAAAAAACCAATAAATAGCACCCCTGCTAACATAGTAGGAACCGACCACAAACCCAACATAGTAACACTGGACACGACATCAAAGGATTTACCCCGCATCACCGCTGCGCGCACACCAAAGCTAATCGCAATAATATAAATTAAGGGTAATGAAATCACATTAAGCAATAATGTGATAGGAACACGCTCCACAACAACATCCAACACCGGTCGACCGTATAAAAAACTGGTGCCGAAATTGGATCCCTTGGTGAAGGAAAAACCATTCAAATTATTGTCATCATCAAAAGTGAAACCAATAGGTGATACATTATTCAACCACCGTAAATATTGCACTGGAGCTGGATCATTTAAACCATAAAGCTTATTATAATATTTTTCGAGTGCTTGTTTTTGCTCTGCGTCTAATTCTTGGCCTTCAATCAATTTTTGAGCCGATATACCACCGGGTGCTGATGCCATAACAATAAAAACGATTAATGTAATCCCTAACAAAGTAGGAAACATTAATAAAATTCGGCGTAATATATAAGTGTGCATTTAATATCAATCTACGTCTTATGACTAATGATAACGCTGTTCATCGATTGGAACATAATTTTCAATAGGCATCGAACCAAAATTTAAACCTAGTTTAGAATTATTAATATTTTTAATTCGTTTATCAATAAAACGTAAGGTTTTTCTACGCATCAGAAAAGTATAAGGCTGATCATCATAGAGTAAGCGCTCAACTTCTTGCCAAATTTTCATCCGTTGTGGCTCATTAACTGTTTTTCGAGCCTGAGTAATTAAAGCATCCATTTTAGGATTGGAATGTCCGACAAAATTATCACCACCATCTTTAATTTGGTCCGAATGAAACATACGAAACACATCGGTTTCTAAGCCACTAGTCCAACCCAGAGTCATTGCGTCAAAATTTCTAGTATTAAACAAATCAAGCATGACCGACCATTCTGTGGGTTTAGGTTTTAACAATATCCCCGCACGAGCATAAACATCCTTTAAATATAAAACGATACGTTTAGTATCTTCACTATCTTGAAAAAATACTAATTCAAATTCAAATGGTTTTTTATCTGCAAATTCTAAAATACCATCACCATCTCGATCTTCTAATCCTGCTTCTTTCAATAATGCCTTGGCTTTATTAAGATCATATTCACGTGCAACTAATTCACTTGCGTGTTGCTTTGTCCGAGGGTTAAATGGACTTATTGCCACTTCACCATAATTAAGCATAATATCCTTAATAATGCCCTTTCGGTTTGTTAGGTAAGTCATGGCTTGTCGAACTTTTTTACTCGCAAACAATGTTGCTTTATTATTTCTTAATTGGTTCCACCCAATGTATGAATATCCAACAACTGGACTCATGTATTCCCAGCTATTTGCTTGTTTTGACAAATTTGCGTCTTTTGTTAATTTTTTAAATTCTATCGGTCTTGCACCATAATCATCAATTTCACGGTTACGGAAGGTAGTTAAACGTGCACTATCATTTTCAATTATTTTCCATAATAACTTATCAAAAGTGGGTTGCACCGCCCCCCAATAACGAGGGTTTCTTTTTAATTCAACAAAACCAATATCCGGTGTCCAACCAGTGGGATCTTTTAAACGATAAGGGCCCGAGCCCATTAAAAGTCCTTTTGATTGATTAAATTTTTGTGCTGTTTTTAAATATTTTGCATAAAAATGTTTTGGTAAAACTTGCATCTGGCCAATAATTTCAAGCGCTTTAAAATAAGGCTCTTTATAAACACAAATTACTTCATAATCGCCATTGGCAGTGACACTTTTAATTTTTGACATGCTAGCACGGTGATGTGGTGCAGCAATTTTATCGTTCATGATAAAGTTATAAGTAAAAACCACGTCATTAGCCGTTAAAGGCTCGCCATCTGAAAACGTTGCTTGCTGACGCAATTTAAACGTAAATGTCAAACCATCATCACTGATTGTCCAGCTATCCGCTAATAAACCTTGCCATTCAAGTGTTTCTGAATCCCGAACAATCATGGTTTCTAAAACATTGGATTGTACGATGGAGGCATAAGCATCTTGTGAAACAATTGGAGTGATGGTTTTAAGGTTGCTGCCAAAAGCGCGAACCAACCAATCCCCCTGAGCATAATCTTTTTGTTGACTCGCCTTATACGCCGGTTTAAAAGCTGCCGGAATTTGGCTGGCTGAAGATTTTGTTGACGTTTGGGATAATTGAGCTCCCGAATCAACCTGTTGACTCAAGGAACGCACTAAACTGCGCATTTTTCGCAAATCTTGCGCCTGTTCCTTCATTGTTTCTTGTATTTCAGCCATCTTTAACCATTGCCGGTCAACCATATACATTGACAGAATAATTAAAATTGCTAAGCCTATTAAAGCACTAAAAAGAATGATGTCCTTCGACGTGAAACGTTTTTCCATATCGGCCAAATGCCTCTCGATTTTTGTTCTTATTTTTGTTAAATAAACAATCCAATTGACATTACTACAATTGGTAAATTCATAACATACTGGATTCAATGCTATAGCAAGCAGAGAATTGATACAACAGTATTACTAAACTAGCAGCCAAACTTTCGAGTAAACATTCAATAGTAATGTTGTGTACGACGCAGGTATGTTATAAAGTTGCTCAAATATAAATTTTGTAAGGAGTTAAGAAGTATGGGTTTCCTCGATGGTAAAAGAGCACTTATTGTAGGCCTCGCAAGCAATCGTTCAATTGCATGGGGTATTGCCCAGGCCATGAAACGTGAAGGCGCGGAGCTTGCCTTTACCTATCAAAACGAAAAACTTCGTGATCGTGTCGATAAAATGGCTGCAGAATGCGGTTCAGATATCACAATTCCCTGTGATGTAAATGATGACGATCAAATTGATCATGTTTTTGATCATTTAGACAACTTTTGGGATGGTTTAGACATCATTGTGCACTCCGTTGCATTTGCACCCCGTGAAGAGCTTGAAGGTGATTATTTAAACTCGGTAACACGAGACGGCTTTCGACAAGCCCATGAAACCAGTTCATACAGTTTTGCTGCACTGGCTAAAGCAGGTCTGCCAATGATGGAAGGACGTAATGGTTCTTTACTTACACTGAGCTATCTTGGCGCTGTTCAAGCAATGCCGAATTACAATATCATGGGGCTGGCAAAAGCAAGTTTAGAGGCAAACGTGCGCTACATGGCTCAAAGTCTAGGGCCTGATGGAATACGGGTAAATGCTGTCTCCGCAGGCCCAATCCGCACCTTGGCTGCAGCGGGAATTAGCAATTTCCGTAAGATGCTAACCCATGTTGAAAACACCGCACCTCTGAGACGAAATGTAACCATTGAAGAAGTGGGTAATGTCGCGGCTTTCCTCTGTTCGGATCTGGCATCATCACTCACAGGTGAAATTATCTATGCAGATTCTGGCTACAGCCACATCGGAATGGGGCCATTAGAAACCAACGAAAACACGAATAAAGAAACATAATAAACAATGATATAAAACTAAATATGAAACAGGGATGTTTCATATTTTACAATTTAAACAACTATTTAACTACTAATGCCTTCGATTCGCCTAAAATATCTTCTTCTCCTTCAAGTCTTGCAACAATTACCGCACAACAAGAATCACTAAAAATATTCACACTGGTTCTAAACATATCCAATATTCTATCAACAATAAATATTAGCGCTACACCATCTAAAGGCAAACCAATTGCAGACAAAATAATGGTTATTGCAACCAAACTTGCCGATGGAATTCCCGCTACCCCGATGGAAGTTAATAACGCAACTAATACAACGGTAAATTGTACCGTCACGGTTAAATCAAGCCCATATGCTTGCGCAATAAACATTGCTGCAACACACTCATATAATGCCGTGCCATCCATATTAACAGTTGCACCAAGTGGTAACACAAATGAACTGGTTCGATTAGATACGCCAGCATTATTTTCAATACACTTTATTGTTAATGGTAGCGTTGCCGATGATGAAGCCGTTGAAAATGCCGTTAACATTGCCGGTGCCATGGCTTTAATATGACGAGTAGGTTTTACTTTAGCAATAAATTTTAACAATAACGGTAAAACAATAAATGTATGAGTAGCCAATGCCGCCATAACACTAAAGGTAAACCAGAATAATGACTCAAATAACGCATCTAACTCATCAGCATCAATATCAGCGATAACTTTAGCAACTAACCCAAACACCCCTATCGGAGCAAAGCTAATGATAAAATTGGTCATTTTCATCATAACTTCAAACAAACCTTGCCAAAAATTATATTGTGCATCAGCGTATTTTTTGGTTATTTTAGTTATATAAACACCAAACAAAATCGCAAAAAATATCAAGCCCAACATTTGACCATTCGCCGCGGCTTTAATGATATTTGGCGGAACTAAACCTAGGAAAACATCCGATATACTCGATGCATCTTTTCCTCCTACCCGAGAGGCTACATCCGCTACCCGTTCAGAAGTTAATCCTAATAAATCTTTCGCCGGAACACCGTCAATGATGCCTGGTTGAAATACATTAACGAAAAATAAACCAATAACAATTGCAAAAAAACTACTAACAACATAAAACAAAATAGTTTTAAAACCTAAACGTCCTAAACCATCGGCACTACCAATTCCAGCAACACCGGTAATAATTGAAGCCAAAACCAGAGGCACAATAATCATTTTTAAAGCATTGAGAAAAAAAGTCCCTATAAAATCATATACAGCATAAAACTTTATACCAAGAACAACGCTATCGGGAGCAGTAAATGCCCCACTGATAAAAGCCAATACTAATGCGATTAAAATTTGCCAATGAAGTGCCAGTTTAGACATCAAGGATACTCCCTATCAGAGTCAGTAGTCGGTATTTAAAATCCTCAAGCACTAAACCTATTTGATTTAGAACACAGGAACAAGCATTACAAAATTTAGAATTAAAAAAGGTATTTTAACCTCAGATCCGTATAATAAAATAATCACGATTCTTATACTAAGCTCAGGTCATATTCGGTAATAATCACTTGAACTATTACCTTATTATTGCAGCTGAATTATTATTCTATTGTTCGGCTGCTTGTTTTATTATTTTAATATCAGCTTGTTCTCTGATAAATGCGATGAAAGCATCAAGCTCGGTTGTGCCATTTGCTGCCGTCAAGCCACGCAATTCATTACTAATAGCAGCAGGATCAGATTTTGGCGTATCGCTACCGCCTTCTTTAACACCATACACAACCACGATAGATTTATCACCACCGGTCATATTGACAGTTTCAATCACTGGTTTTTTACCAGGACGAGGCATATTAAATGCTTTGTTACGAACCACCGCATCAATCGAATCTTTGTTAGCAGCGGATTGAGTACGACCTAAATAGCCATAACGAGTCCATTTGCTATATTTGATAACATCATCACCAACAGCACCATCTGAAAGCTTATCAATAGCTACTGATAGCGATTTGGCGATGAGAGCGCTAGACTTTTCATTTAAAAGACGAGAATTAATGACTATCTTAACATCGTCAAATGGTTTTTGTTTGGCGGGTTCACGTTTCGCTAATCGGACTACAACATAGTGAGATTCCGATAATTCAACAGGTGTGCTGTTTCTTCCTTTATTTAAAACATCATCACTAAATACTTGATCGAGCACACGCTTATCAGAAAAAATACCACCGCCACCAGAACGTGGAAATAATTTGCTGGTTTTAATTTCGATATTTAACTCATCTTTCATTGGTGCCAATGAAGTCGATGAGTCGTAGGCTAGCTGATCCATTCGATCAACATCTTTGTAGAAATCATTCTCAGCTTTGTTTTTCTTTAACTCAGATTTAATTTTTTCTTTGACTTGAGAAAATTCAGTTATTTTTACTGGTTTAATTTCATCAACTTTAATTAAATGATAACCAAAACGCGATCTCACTGGTTGACTAACTTTATTTTTTTCTAATGAAAATGCTACCTCATCAAATGATTTATCATTATCACCTTTGCTAACAAGACCAAGATCACCACCTTTCTTAGAGGAACCTAAATCTTGAGATGATTTTTTTGCGACTGCTTCAAACTCCGCACCGGCAATAATTTTTTCATATAGCGCTGTTATTTGTTTTTTAGCTGTAGCGTCGTCAATTTTTTTATTGACATTAATTAAAATGTGACGAATTTTTCGACGTTCCGTTCCTGCTGAATATAATTTTATATTTTCACTGTAATATTTTTTAGCTTCATCATCAGTAATTGAAAAATTTAATGCTGATTTTTCTAAATCCAGCTCGGCATATTCAACACTAACCATTTCTGGAGTCATAAATTCTGCTGAGTGAGTTTTATAATATTCGTCTAATTCTTTGTCAGTTACTTTGACATCATTTTTGAATTTAGCTATTGATAATCGTAAGACACCAATGTCACGCTGTTGATTTTTTAATCTTTTAAACTTCTCAACATCAGACTCTAAAACAAAAGCCGAATCTTGTAAGCCATTATAAAGCTGTTGCTGGACAATTTGTTTCTTAACGCTATTTTCATATAATTCAACATTAATAGACTGTTGCTTTAAGACTTCACGATAGCGCGCTTTTGAAAATAATTTATTATCACCATTAAAAACATTTTGCTTTGCTAATTCAGCTTGTACTTGTTCCACTGAAGCAGAAAAATCTTGCTCTTGTAAATATTGTTCAAAAATTAAATCGGTAACTAATGAATTAATGACTTGTTGGCGCATGAATGATTCAGGAAATAAATTAGGTTGGTAATTTTCACCCTGCTGTTGCTGTAATCTTTGTTGAAAATTTTGATAAGCCCGATCGTACTCTGGAGTCAAAATCTCATCGCCATTAACAACTGCCACAGCCACCGTAGATGGAGCCGATAAATAACTACTTAAACCGAATGTAGCGAAAGTTACAATTATAAAAGCGACAATTAACCAAACGAAGATACCTTGGGCTTTATCCCGTATAAGCTGCATCATGGTGCTAGATTTCCAATTTCCGTAATCATTATTATTCTTTAAACCTTAACTCTAAAATATTCTTTTTAAATTTATTCGAGTGATGGATTATATACTATTTTAAAATGAAGAGGATAGTTATCTATCCTCTTAACATATGGCGGACCGGACGGGATTCGAACCCGCGACCTCCGGCGTGACAGGCCG
>CAZEPW010000033.1:0-39638 GCA_964514215.1 uncultured Thioalkalispiraceae bacterium | reverse complement strand
AGCGAACCTCAGATGAGGTTCGCTTTATGATTTACAACTATGGGACAGCAGTGAGCGATTGCTTCCTTTTTTATTTACTTCTATCGAGCTAAAACTAAGCCTCTTCACCAAGATATTTAACAATACCTGGATTGTTAGTAGCGCCAATCAGTTTTGGTGTATTTAATTTATTTACTTTTGCTACTTTTTCACTACGCAAATATTCTGCAACAACATCCCAAATCGGTGGCCCAGGCGCTTTTGACCCAACAGTTGCCCAACCAGCCACAGTATATTTTTTACTGGCTTCAATTTTTGTTCCGTCATCTAATGTCATATTATCAACACGGGTTCCCATTTTACCACCAATATCCATTGTGTAGTCCATACCACCGACTCGAACCATGTCTCCACCTTGTTGATAATAAGGATCATCATTAAACAGGTTATCTGCAACATCTTCTAAAATATCTTTAATTGTTTGCCCCGACATCTCACGAACATAGGTTTCAGGATAAGTCATGCAGGTTTGATCCATAACATTATCCATATAAATAGTTTGCCCCGGTAATACTGAAGTACCCCATCTGAAACCAGGCGATAACGATATTTGAGCACCCTGAGTTACATTTAATGCATCACAAATTATTTGATCAAATGTGCCATTAAAATTACCTCGACGGTATAATTCCAAATCAGCAATGGCTAATTCTTCACGCAACGTTGATAAATAAGGCTTTCGCACATCATCAATGTATTTAGCCATTTCAACATCAGGCTCAAGTAAATTTGAAAACACAGGTAATAATTTATACCTAAAATCTTGTACCTTACCATTACGTACATCTAATTGCATAACACCAAGGTACTTACCATTTGAACCCGCATTAGTTACTAAGGTTTGACCACCAGGATTTTTAACAACGGTTGGAGCGGGTACACCATCATGCGTATGCCCACCAAAGATAGCATCAACCCCTGTTACAATCGATGCCATTTTTAAATCAACGTCCATACCATTGTGTGAAATAACAACTACAACATCAGGCTTTTCTTTTTCACGCACCATATCAACGGTTTGTTGCATTTCAAGATCTCGAATACCAAATGTCCAATCAGGAATAAACCGACGTGGATTTGCGATTGGCGTATAAGGGAAAGCCTGTCCGATAACAGCGACACGTACACCACCGAGATTCTTAATCGTATAAGGTTTAAATGCATGGCTGGTATCTTCATTGAAGCCTTCAAAATCAGCAAACTTATAATCAAATGCAGCATCTTCTTTTACAAAAATATTTTGAGCAACAAAATCACCTTTAAAATCTTTAATGTTGCTTAAAACTTCACTATCAAGATAGGTAAATTCCCAATGCCCTGTCATGATATCAACGCCAAGTAAATTACATGCGCCAACCATATCTTTACCACGTGTCCAAAATGCAGTACCAGAACCTTGCCAAGTATCCCCGCCATCAAGTAACAATGTTTTGTCAACACCGTGATCTTGACGAATTTTTTTAATTAATGTTCTTAAATGGGCAAAACCACCAACTTTACCATAGACTTTTGCCGCTTCAACAAAATCAAGATAAGTATAAGCATGAGCTTCAATTGAATTTGGTTTTAGTTTGAAATGTTCAAGCAGTTTGTTGCCAACTAAGTGTGGCGGTTGGCCAAAAGCACCACCAACACCCATATTGACATTTGGTTCACGGAAATACACCGGTAATAACTGAGCATGACAATCGGTCATGTGCATTAATGTGACATTACCAAAGCTTGGTATGTTGTACATATCTTCAGGTGTTTTAGAATGAACTTTAGTAGTTTTTTCCTTAGTACCTATATCACTATCACAACCCGGTAATAAGCCACCTGCAGCAGCTATTCCCATTAATTGAATAAATTCACGACGGTTAATTGACATTTAAGTCTCCTAATTATAATTATACTTTCTTACCGATATTAACATCTGCGTTTGATTATCGGCTGTAGTTAACTGCTCTACAATTTCAATTGCTGACACTAGGTTCTCGAAATAATGATTAAAAAATTTACTTCTCTGTAAAAATTACTATCTAATAAATCTAAAAGAGTTTAAGTAATAGAATATTATTGTTTATTGTTTGAATAAAAAGTAGCGTTAATCCAATGAAAAAAGATAAGTTTGAATGTTATGTCATTTTACCATTGAATTCTCTAAGAAGGCGAGCATCAATCAAAGAAATAGCCATATTTTGGCTAATTTATGACCATATTAACGCAGTTTTAGTGTGATAAGCTAAAACCCATGGTACGTATCTTATTGTTTTATATCGATAATTTATAGAAATATGATTTTTATATATAGAATTATATTCTAACCTTCATATTCCATTAGAATTAACCTTTAGCTTTATAGTTATTAATCGGGAGTATCTTGGTAAATCGTTTAAAACGAAACAATACCAAAAACAAAAAAATAACCAGATATATTACTGGTTGACGTAGATCAGCTTTAACCAACCAAAAAAAATGCAGAACTCCTAACCCGGTAATTAAATATATTAACTGGTGCAAACGCTTCCAGTTATAACCTAAACGACGCATCATTTTATTTGTTGAAGTAACGGCTAATGGAATTAATAAAAGATAAGCAAACATACCCACTGTTATAAATGGATTCTCAACTATGTCTATCCAAATTTCACTCCAATCAAAAAATTGATCCAACCAGATATAGGTTATTAGATGTAAACTGACATAAAAAAAACTAAATAAACCCAGCATACGACGTAACCGTAAAATTTTAACCTCTTGAGTTATTATCCTAATAGGTGAAAGTGATAAGGTAATCAGTAAAAATCGAAGCCCCCACTCACCTAATCCTCGAGTAATAAACTCGATAGGATTTGCACCTAAGCTGTCATTAATGATTCCAACACCAAAATTAACCAGAGGTAATAAACAAAGAATAAAAACGGCAACTTTTAAAACTTGAAACTGAGCTAACTTTTTTAACCACACAGCTAAATCCTGAAAATAAAATTTTAGAAATTTTTAGTTAAATCTAAACCCGTATATAAACTTGCAACTTGCTCTTGATAACCGTTAAACATTAGTGATTTTCGTTTAAAGAAATCACCAAGTCGTCTTTCTTTAGCTTGGCTCCAACGAGGATGTCTGACACTGGGATTAACATTAGAATAAAAACCATATTCCCTAGGGGCCGATTTTGTCCACGAGGAAACTGGTTGTTGTTCAACAAACTCAATTTTTGCAATGGATTTAATGCTTTTAAAACCATATTTCCATGGTACGATTAATCTTAATGGCGCACCATTTTGATTGGGTAACGATTCACCATAAAGCCCAGTCACTAACATTGTCAGTGGATGCATAGCTTCGTCCATTCTAAGTCCTTCAACATAAGGCCACTGCAATACCCGTCTTTTTTGACCCGGCATATTGTCAGGATCATACTGCGTAGAAAATTTAATATATTTAGCGTTAGCGGTAGGCATCATGCGTTTTATAAAGTTAGCTAAAGAAAATCCTACCCACGGCACCACCATAGACCAAGTCTCAACGCAGCGAAACCGATAAATTCGTTCTTCTAAATCATTATGTTTAAGTATATCATCAAGGTGATAACGACCTGAATTTTTAACATGCCCGGATACCTCAACAGTCCATGGCTCGGTTTTTAATGATGAGGCAAGTTTTGCTGGAGAATATTTATCCGTTCCAAACTCATAAAAATTATTATAAGAAGTCACTTTATTAAATGCAGTCAATTCCTCATTATCTGCAAGATTTTTTCTTATTTTAACATTAAGCGTTTTTCCGCCATATTGAGTATTTTCAGCGGCCAAAAGTCCTGATGAATATAACGACGAAGTTGTTGTTGCAAGTAACAAACCACCCGCTGAACGCATGAATTGTCTACGATTTTCATAAATCGTTTGAG
Source organism: uncultured Thioalkalispiraceae bacterium (assembly GCA_964514215.1). Classification (GTDB taxonomy): domain Bacteria; phylum Pseudomonadota; class Gammaproteobacteria; order UBA6429; family Thiohalophilaceae; genus CAYQUC01. Next base: position 35,707 of record CAZEPW010000033.1, on the reverse strand, counting down.
GAGTAATTTCGGATGATTTAATATCTTGCGACTTCTTTATTAACATTAAGCTTGGCCCTTGTTATTTAACACTGAGACTGTATTGATTAGTATAAGTTCATGATAAAAATAGTTATCGACTAGAAACCCTAATTATTTAACAGAAATTGTGGGTAGTTTTAGCCGCGTAAGCTATTTTAAGGTACTATAGATCAATAAATTAACTTAATTATAAATTTTTTATAACATTTGCATTAATCATGTTTTTATACCTACTATATATTAAATTAGCTCGCCATAGCTGTAAAATAAACCTGGAATTTCGATACTAATGCCCTCAAAAGCCATTGACAGACTATTGCTGCAAACAAGTAATGCGAAAAGTGAAGAACGAATTTTTGAAGTGTACAATCAAAAATTTATGAAAGTTACAGTTAAAAACTTAATTGAAGAGAAAAGTTACCATATCAATCTCAGTATGTTGGAACCATGGCCCACAAGGCAGTGCTGGGTTTCATATAAATGGTTAGCATCAATTATTTTTTTCTTCATTATTTCTTGTACTAGTGCTTTATATTTATATTACTCAGAGAATCCAGAATACATTAGCTTAGCTGTTGACATTGGTGCCTTGGCAATACTATTAATGCTCGCATCATCATTACGTTATTTATATTCATCGCCAAATGTTATGGAGTTTCGAAGTCGATTTGGAGGCATCGTGCTCGTCAGCCTTTTATATAATAAACCTTCCAAAAAAGAGTTCTCAAGTTTTGTCGAAGAATTAAAAAATAGAATACTAATGGCAACTCAAAGCTTAAAAGTGCCCAGAGAACAAATGTTAGCAATCGAGCTAAAAGAACTAAGACGTTTAGCAAATGAAGCTGTTTTCAGTGACGATGCATACGCTCAAGCAAAAGAACGAATATTTAAAATTCATCACTAAGTTAAGTTTATATTAAACACACTAACCACGCATCCATTGGTGAAACTTCTGGATATAACCTAATAATCTATGTGGCGTATTTGCCCGTTTCCAAACACCTGCCGCATACTTATTTGCCTCACTGTATGTTGGGTAAATATGAATAGTCGATAATATTTTATTTAGTCCAATATTGTATTTCATTGCCAGCACAAATTCCGTGATAACTTCACTCGCATGATATCCGACAACAGTCACCCCTAATATCTTGTCAGTCCCCTTTCTGGTTAAAATACGGATAAAACCATAATCTTCATCGTCTGTAATGGCTCGGTCTAAGTCACTTATATCATATTGGGTTAAATCATATTTAATATTTTGTTGTTGCGCTTGAAATTCGTTTAATCCAACACGAGCAACCTCAGGATCAACAAACGTTGCCCAAGGGATGACAGAATAATCAACTTTAAACTTTTTAAAAACACCAAACAAACTATTAACAGCGGCAAACCATGCCTGATGAGAAGCAACATGGGTAAACTGAAAAGACCCAATAACGTCGCCACAAGAATAGATGTTTTTTATATTTGTCTGTAGATAATTATTAACCTTTATTGAACCATTATCCGATAATTTAATACCAATGTTTTCCAATCCAAATCCAGAGGTATTCGCCTTGCGACCTATTGCAATTAACAACACATCAAATACTAATGTCTGCGTTTTTCCTGTAGCATCTTTATAAATAATTATATTTTCAATTTCTTTAGTTTCGGAAATCTTATTTACTTCAAAACGAAGTACCGTACTATTTATGTTAATATTGATTCCATCACTTATAAATTTCTTACTAACTTCATCTGATATAATTTTATCTTCATTTTTTAACAACCGTTCTCCACGAACTATTTGTGTAACCGAAGCACCCAACCGAGAAAAACTCTGGCTTAACTCACAACCAATCGCACCACCACCTAACACCACGAGTCTTTTGGGTAGTTCTTTAATATCCCATATTGTATCAGAAGTAAAATAATTGACTTTATCTAGCGAAGGTATTTTGGGGATTAATGGGCGGGCTCCTGATGCGATAATGATATTTCGTGCAGTAATCTTGCGACCATTAACTACGACACTATTAGCAGTTACTATTTCGGCATCACCAATAATACATTCAACACCTAATTTTGAATATCGCTCAATAGAATCATGTGGCTCAATCCGCGATATAATCGCTTGCACTCTTGACATGATGTTAGAAAAATTAACATTACTCTCTTTAACATCAATACCAAAATTTTCTGCGCGGGTGATATAAGAATTGATCTTTGCCGAACGAATGATAGCTTTACTTGGTACACAGCCAGTATTAAGACAGTCACCACCCATTTTGTGTTTTTCGATTAATATTACCTTTGCCTTCACAGCAGAAGCGATATAGCTACTCACCAAACCTGCTGCACCGGCGCCAATAACGATTAAATTAGCATCATATTTTTTCTTAAATACATTAACCACGTTTAAATTCTCTATTATGAAATAAAGAATTTATCACGAGAAGCTCAGTAGTAACAAATAATATTAGTTATAATCACAATTAAGCTGCTGCCTTCTTTGCTGATTTCTTAAATACAATTTGACCATCGTTTGCAACTATCTTAATCGTATCCCCAGCCATGTATTTACCGGCAATAATATCCTGTGCTAGTGGATTCTCAATGAGCAGCTGAATTGCACGTTTTAATGGCCGAGCACCATAAACTGGATCAAAACCACTATCAGATATTAAATCCAAAGCTTGTTTCGATAACTCAAGTGCAATATCACGATCTTTTAAACGTGCACGTAATGAATCAATTTGAATATTAGCGATAAGACTAATTTGTTCTCGTCCTAAAGGATGAAAAACAACCAAATCATCAATCCGATTTACAAATTCAGGCCTGAAATGGTTACTGACAATATCCATAACAGCCGACTTCATTTTTGAATAACCATCACTCGTTTCACTTTTTCCTTCACTGACCATTTCCTGAATAATTTCTGAACCAAGATTTGATGTCATCACAATAACCGCATTTTTAAAATCAACCGTTCGCCCCTGACCATCAGTTAATCGACCATCATCAAGAACTTGCAACAATATATTAAAAACATCTGGATGTGCTTTTTCAATTTCATCAAGCAAAATAACACTATATGGTTTACGTCGAACGGCTTCTGTTAAATAGCCTCCTTCTTCATATCCCACATAGCCAGGTGGTGCGCCAACAAGCCGTGCAACAGAATGTTTTTCCATAAATTCTGACATATCAATTCTAATAATTGAATCTTCAGTATCAAATAAAAACTCTGCCAAAGCTTTTGTTAATTCAGTTTTACCAACACCAGTAGGCCCCAAAAATAAAAATGAGCCATTAGGCCGATGGGGATCGGATAAGCCTGCTCGAGATCGTCGAATTGCATCGGATACAGATTGTAGCGCTTCGGATTGACCCACTACGCGTTGTTGTAACTCCTGTTCCATACGCAAAAGTTTATCACGTTCACCTTCCAGCATTTTAGTCACAGGAATAGCCGTCCATTTTGACACAACTTCTGCTATTTCTTCTTCTGTGACGGAACTACGTAATAATGTAGTCTCTTGCATTTCAGCTTGAGCTGCCATATCAAGTTGTTTTTGTAAATCAGGAATATGACCATATTGTAATTCAGACATATGCGCTAAATCACCGGCTCTTCTTGCCGTTTCAAGTTCTTGTCTTGCCTGTTCTAATAGTTCTTTAATATGCTGCGATCCTTGCACTGCAGCCTTTTCAGCATTCCAAATTTCTTCTAACTCATTATACTCTCGTTCTAAGAGCTCAATCTCAAATTGTAATTTTTCTAATCGTTGTATTGAAGATGCATCCCGTTCTTTTTGTAATGCCTCACGCTCTATTTTTAATTGTATTATTTTTCGATCCAATTTATCCATACTTTCTGGTTTTGAATCTATCTCCATTCTAATCCGGCTAGCAGACTCATCAATTAGATCTATTGCTTTATCGGGCAATTGTCTGTCGGTGATGTATCGGTGCGATAACGTAGCTGCTGCAACAATTGCAGGATCAGTAATATTGACCCCATGATGAACTTCATATTTTTCTTTTAACCCCCGCAAAATAGCGATAGTATCTTCTACACTAGGCTCATCAACCAAAACTTTTTGAAAACGTCGTTCCAATGCGGCATCTTTTTCAATATATTTTCGATATTCATCAAGTGTGGTAGCGCCAACACAGTGTAATTCACCTCTTGCTAAAGCAGGTTTTAACATATTGCCCGCATCCATAGCGCCTTCGCCTTTACCGGCACCAACCATGGTATGTAATTCATCGATAAATAAAATGATTTGGCCTTCTTGCTTACTAAGATCTTTTAATAATGCTTTTAATCTTTCTTCAAACTCACCTCGAAATTTTGCACCAGCAACTAACGATCCCATATCTAATGACAAGACACGCTTACCTTTAACGCCCTCAGGTACTTCGCCATTAATAATTCGTTGCGCTAAACCTTCGGCTATAGCGGTCTTACCTACCCCAGGTTCACCTATTAACACCGGGTTATTTTTAGTTCGTCGTTGTAATACCTGAATTGTTCGGCGAATCTCATCATCACGGCCAATAACAGGATCAAGCTTGCCTTGTTCAGCCCGTTCAGTTAAATCGATAGTATATTTTTCTAATGCTTGTCGCTCTTCTTCAGCATTAACATCATCAACTTTTTCACCACCACGGATATTATCTATTGCTTTTTCTATTGCTTGATAATTTGCACCGCTTTTAGTTAATAATTCAAATAATGGATTACCATCAGTTGCACATGCAAGTACAAAAAGTTCACTTGAAATAAATTTATCTTTCCGTTTTTGAGATAATTTATCGGTTAAATTTAAAACACGAATAAGATCATTTGAAGGATGAACATCTCCATTATCATTAGATACCGTAGCTATACGCGAAAGTTTTTCATCTAATTGTGAACGTAATAAATTAATATTAATTCCAGCTTGTATTATAAGAGATCTAACGGTACTGGCTTGCTGATCTAACAGTGCAATCATTAAGTGCACAGGCTCAATAAATTGATGATCTTTTCCAATAGCCAAACTTTGCGCATCTGACAATGCTAATTGAAACTTGCTAGTTAGTTTATCCATTCTCATGGTAATTTCCCCTCCACAGTACTAATTGTCTCTTACTATACTATTTGGGTTTTAATTCATTATTCAAGTAAAATTTTAAATTATTAATGAGATTTAGGGTAAGGGTAGGTAATATCCATCGGAAAGCTTCTACCTGGCATTTGAACCATTCGGATGTGTTCTCGACGGAATTCTCTTGCATGCTCTAAACCACAAGAGTGTGCAATTAAATTAATTTCATGATTCATCCAATGTGCATACTGAGCAACCCGTTTGGATTTTTGTGTAATAACCAAACCTTTTTGTAATCGTGTATTATGCGTTGTAATACCTGTTGGACAGCTATCTTTATTACACGCCAAAGACTGAATACATCCTAATGAAAACATAAAACCGCGGGCACTAACAATAAAATCCGCACCAATACACAAAGCCCACGCAACTTTGGCTGAGGTAACTAATTTACCCGAAGCAACAACTCGAACAGTATCTTTTAGTCCTGCAGCCATTAAAGAGTCAACTAAAATAACCAATGCTTCAGTTAATGGCAAACCAACGTGATCGGCAAGAATTTGTGGTGCTGCACCGGTGCCACCTTCGCCACCATCAACCGTAATAAAATCAGGAGCATATTCTATTCCATATTTTTCAATTGCACGACATAAATCATCAGAAAAATTATTCGAACCAATAACCGTTTTAAAACCAACAGGACGGCCAGTGAGATTACGTATATGATGGATCAGTTTTAATAATTCATCAACATTACTAATATCTTTATGTCGATTTGGGCTACTCGAAGTTTGGTTAACAGGAATACCTCTAATCTCAGCAATATCTTGAGTCACTTTCAACGCAGGTAGAACCCCACCGCGCCCGGGTTTTGCTCCTTGTGATAATTTAATTTCAAAGGCTTTAATATGTTTTGATACCTCGAGTAACTTCTCATCACTCAAATTCCCAGCTAAATCCCGAACCCCATACTTGGCTGTTCCTATTTGAAAAATTAAATCGCAATTACCTTCTAGATGATACGGTGAAAGTCCACCTTCTCCAGTATTCATCCAAATTTCAGATTCTCCAGCGCCAATTGATAATGCCTGAATAGCAGGCTTAGACAAAGCACCGTAACTCATTCCAGAAATATTAAAAACGTTTTGTGCCTCAAATGGTTTTGCGCAATTGGCACCAATCATTAACGTTGGTATGTCTTGATACTCTTCAACTAAGAGTGGAAATGCTGCATTAACAAATATATGAGAACCCGGTTCCCGTAAATCATTAGTCGAACCAAAACCAACCAAACCACCCAACCCTTTCGCAGTCCGATATACCCAAGCTCGAGTTGCGCGATTAAAGGGTTGTTCTTGACGATCATGTGCAAAGAAATATTGTCGAAAAAATTCCCCCTGGCGTTCAAAGACGTAGCGTAAGCGGCCTATAACCGGGTAATTTCTTCTTATCGTATGCGTTTTTTGGGTGACATCTTGAATGTACATTAGCACTATCGCGATTATCGCCATACCAACCAGTATCGTAAATCCGACTACTATCCAATCGACGTAATGTGCCATGCGTTTTATTTATCCAGTGAAGACCAATTATAATATACAGTTTCGACAGTTTTAACTAAATATTTAGGATAAAATCAATAATTTAGTGAATTAATCCCAGTGTTAACAGTCTTGCTCACCAGAGGGACAAGTTGCTGCGATATTTTGGCGTCTTTTACAAAAAACACCACAATATGCCGAAGCCTAGTGCAGCAACTTATGTACAAACATTTTCCCGTTCATGCGCTATTAACCAACGTTTTCTTTCAATCCCGCCACCGTACCCAGCAAGCTTTCCATTCTTACCAATCACGCGATGACAAGGTACAATAATAGAAATTCGATTAAAACCATTAGCAGACGCAACGGCTCTAACGGCTTTAGGGTTGTATATTTCCTTAGCGAGTTGCTGATATGTTAACGTTTCACCATAAGGTATCCTCCTCAAACATTTCCAAACTGAATTTTGAAAGTCGGTACCCGGCGTTTGAATTTTGACATCAAAGTTTTTACGTTGACCATCAAAGTATTCGGCTATTTCTATTCGTGCTTTTTTGATGTGCTGGTTTTCACCTGCTATAATTTTCGCATTTAGTCGTTTTTGTAAATCTTTAAATTCTGTTTCCAACATTTTCCTATCAACAAATTCCAGTAAACACACGCCATCATCGGTTGCACAAATAAACATTGGCCCTAAAGGTGACGTTAGCCGACTAATCAATATAACACTAGTATCAATGCTATTTTTCGGTGATTTACCGACAAACTTCTTGTAGGTATAACCAAACCCACTTAACGATTCGTATCCCGTATCAAAAGCCGTCTCAGTTGTTTTTTTGCCAGTTTTTAATTCTTGAAACGCATTATTAATGCGATACATTCTTTGATAAGCTTGAAAGGTCATTCCATAGTTTTTTTTAAACCATCGTCGTACCAACTCAGGACTAACTTGATTTTGTCGAAGCTGAAAATCTGAAATTTTCTCTTTCGGGTTATCCCTGACCATCTTTATTGCTTGCTCTACTTGCTCAGGTGCTTCATTGGTATTTTCGGTTGGTTTACACACTTTACAAGGTCGATAACCCGCATCAAGCGCGTCTTTAAATGTGGTGTAAAACTCAACGTTTTCTAATTTTGGCTTTCTTGCTCTACAAGTTGCAATACAAAAAATAGAAGTAGTTTTAACGCCCACATAAAAGATCCCCACAAAGCTTGGCTCTCGATCTAATAGCGCCTGATAGTAGCTGTTTATTTTTTTCTTGTCAGTAATTAACATAGTTAAAATATTGGATTAAACGATTGACTATGTACAACTTCACTCAACGTCCACTCAAAGTTATTGTTCACATAATCAAAAAGGAAGTTGCCCATACTGATACGTTTTACGCCTAATTTCTTTAGCTTTTCAAAATTGGGAAGATTTGGCATGCACATTACGTTAATTGGTAATTTAGTGCTCTCTGTGATCTTTTTTATGTCATCTTCTTTTTCAATACCGGGGATGAAAATACCGTCTGCACCTGCTTCTTCAAAAAATTGCAGCCTTTTTTTAGTTTCATCTACAGCATTTAAATGCCCCAATAAAAAAGCATCCGTTCGTACATTTAAAAAAATATCTATATTGTCTTGTTCCAATTCTCTTTTAATAGTAGAGATTGTTTTTGCAAATTCTTGAGCATTTAGTAGTGCACGCTTTTTGTTAACGATACTATCTTCAATATTAATCCCGACGGCCCCCAAATCAGCTATTTTTTTGATATGAGCGGCAATCTCCAAAGGCTCTCGGCTGTAACCTGATTCTAAATCGACCGTTAAAGGAAGCTTGGTGTTTGCTATTATTCGTTTAACTAAATAATTTAGTTCGGAGAAACTCATATTTTCTCCATCTTCATAGCCCAACATAGTGGCTATTGCCGCACTTGATGTGCCAATAGCCTCGAAGGTTAATTTCTCAGCTATTTTAGCACTAGCAACATCCCAAACATTGCAGATTAACAATGGATCATTTTGATTATGTAATTCTTTAAACGTCATATTTTGTATCCTACGTGTTTTCTTTGAAACAAAATACTATAAGTGAAAATTGGACGAGTATTTTTTCTATCTGCGTTATATAATGCTGCTATGCATTACTATTTTTTTAGCTCAACTAGTTACTAAATAATATATATTGAAGTCAGTAGTACTACAATACCAATACTTAGAAAAAAACAAGCCGGTAAGGTTTAAAATATTTTAAACCATCTTGATATTCAGTCGATTTAAAAATAGTATTCCAAAATAGATGATGAATAATTGTGCCCAATATTGAAATTGAAATCGTTATTAAAATAAATAGACTCTGTTCATTGAATTTTCCCTTTATTGTAATGAGTAGCAAAATCAGAAAATAAAAGTTTAACCATACAATTACACGAATTACTGATAATATATTTTTATTCATTTTAATTTTTAGTTATGCACATAACACCTTGCTCAACAGCAATAAATGTCACACGTTATTGCTAGGTGCCTTCACTCTGACCAAGCACCTTGTTCAAAATATGGGACAGTTCAATAAGCTCATTGGATTTCAATTTAATGCCGAAACTTTCTTGTATCGCTTGACCGTATACAGGCCAAACTTGTTTTAACATTTTTTCACCTTTCCTCGTAATTTTAATTCGATTACCTCGTCCATCGTCTGAACAAGCGTGACGACCAACCAGCTGATTTTTTTCCAACCGGTCAATCAAACGAGAAAGGTTGTGCTTATTCAGCAATATTTTTTCGCCTATTTCAAACTGACGTAATTCTTTACTTTTCTCTCGGTGCAGTTCAAGAAGAACATCATACCAGCCCAGAGGCGGTAACCCTTTACTTTTTAATGAATTTTCCACTCTTTCCAATAATAGCCGGTGTGTTCGATGCAGTTGTATCCAAGCTTGTATCGTTTCTTTTGTCGGTTCTTTGCTCATGGTTGTATACTAATCCATTATAGTTGCAATTACAACAATATTGAGCTACGCTGCTTATTGTTGCAATTGCAACAATAAGCAGCAAGGGAGATTTTTAATGACTAAAACAATTACGCGTGAACAGATTAAAGAAAAACTTGACACCAAAAAACCAATAACGATTATCGAAGCACTTCCCCAAAAATATTTCGATGCTGAACACTTGCCGGGAGCACTCAATATCCCTCACGATGAAATAAAGACACATGCTCCAACTATGCTACCGGATAAAAAGGCCTTTATCGCCGTGTATTGCGCCAACACCGATTGCCAAAACTCTAAAATAGCAACAGAGACTCTCCAACAAATGGGATATAGCAATGCCTTTGAATACGTCGAAGGCAAACAACACTGGCTTGAAGCTAATTTTTCTGTTGAATCAACAAAGTGAGGTAAAACCATGAATATAGTGGATAAAACATACGATGCTACAGCAGCAATGTTTTTACGAATGGGATTAGGGATTATGTGGATTGCGCATGCTCTTTTAAAGTGGTTTGTATTTACCATTCCAGGTTTCGCTAGCTGGCTTGAAAGCCAAGGTATTCCCGCATTTATGGCGTGGCCTGTATTTTTACTTGAATTAACGGGTGGCCTAATGATTCTAATTGGTTTTTACGGCCGCTATTTTTCAGCCGTTTTAATACCGATTATACTTGTTGCTACATGGACTCATCTCTCAAACGGCTGGTTGCATACTAATGAAGGTGGTGGATGGGAATATCCAATGTTTTTAATGCTAGCTTCAATAGTGCATATTCTTCTTGGCGATGGTCGGTTCGCAATGCGCACCAATCAAGCTCTTATTTCGAATTGAATAAACTACCCAATACATCCCTCCTGACTTACAAACTCAGGAGGGATGTTTTTTTACTCTTAACAAGTAATTATCCAGGATGAAGAATTTTACTTATTTTTTGTAAGCATTCAGCATGATCATCATTATGACAGGCTATTTTATTTCCAATCGTTAAAATCACATGACTTGGATATAACACACCTCGAAGCACATGTCCTTGCCCTCTAACTCCTGAGATGTGCACTGGATAGATAATGGAGTTTGTTACTTGAGCCAACAAAGCAATCCCACGTTTAAGTGGTTTTATCGGTTGTTGTTGTTTGTGAATAACGCCTTCAGGAAAAATAGCAACAATCTCACCCTCTTCCAAGGCTTGTATCACGGCTGACATGGCTCGAGTCACGTTTCCTGAACGATCTATCGGAATGCAACCGCCCGCTCGAAATAACCACGTTAGTCCGAACCGGTTATATTCTTCTCGTGCAATAAGAAATCGGATGGGTCGAGTTGTAACAGTTATCAATAATAGTGGATCTAAACCTGAAATATGGTTTGATGCAATGATTGCATCACCAGTTTCTGGTAGTGGTATTTTTTGATCCTCTAGCCTATGATAAAAACGACAAAATAATCTAAGCCAACCATCAATACTATTTAACCATGTATGATTCCAATCACAACCTGAATTTTTTAATCCAATAAAAAATAATAAACTAAATAAAAAAATAAAAATTAAAAAATAAATTATAAGTGAGCTATAAGCCATATTATTTTTTAATATTCTAGATCTTTAAGCATGTAAGGTTGAATGAACAAGATATATCACAATTACACCAACGGCAATGATAACAACTTGTTGGATTGATGCGGTTACTTGCAAACGCTTGTGTAAACCCGGAATAAGATCGGCAACTGCAATATAAATAAAACTTGCTGCTGCTAACGCCAATACATAAGGTAGTATGTGATTAGCGCTAGCCAAACTAAAATACGCCAATAACGCACCAATAACAGTGGCTAAACTGGCTAAAATATTATACAAAAAGGCCGACAAACGTTTATAACCACTTTGTAGTAATATAGCAAAGTCACCAATTTCTTGCGGTATCTCATGAGCAGCAACCGCCACACTAGTCACAACACCTAGATGAAAATCAGTCAAAAAAGCTGCCGCAATTAATACACCATCAACAAAATTATGTATTGCATCACCGATGATAATTAAAGTACCTGCTGCATGTCGCTCAGCAAGTTCATCATGATTATTTGATGGCGTGCTACCATGTGCGTGAGCTTCACAATCATGCGAATGACAATGTCGCCATAATACAAATTTTTCCAACACAAAAAACAGTAAAACACCTAAAAGTATGGTTAAACCAATATCATGTACATCAACAATTGCAGGGTTATCTAATGCATGCGGTATTAACGCCAAAAAGGCCGCGCCTAATAATGCCCCTGTAGCGAAACTGACAAAATGAGGTATTGCTTGATTACGATACTTCGTTGGCATTATTAAAAACAATGATGCTGCTAGCACGCTAAGTAAGCCACTTAATAGACTAAATAAAATTATCCAAAATAATTCATTCATATTATATTTAACTTGGGTTAAAAATTAACGTCGATGTTACGACTATAAATAAGGCTCGCCATTCGTCCGGTTTTATTTTTACGTCGATAGGAATAAAATAATTTGCTATCGGTAAAACTACAATAATGTCCACCATAAATTGCTTTATCATTAACACCCTTTTTTGTTAACCGTTGTTTAGCAAGTAACACTAAATCCATCATCCAATGCCCATCCCGGCTCGCTGAAAATGCGCTTGCAGCCCCCTTATCGATACGAACAAACGCATCAAGAACCGAGTCATCAACTTCAAAAACTGCAGCACTGATTGCTGGACCAAGCCACACTATTAATGTTTCAGGATCACAGTTTAAACTGGATACTGTTTGTTCAATAATACCATCTCTTAGTCCACGCCATCCAGCATGGATTGCTGCTACACGGCTACCACTGATATCGGTTATTAATAAGGGTAGACAATCTGCAGTTAGTACTGAACACACCGTATTCGACTCAAAACTAATAACAGCATCAGCACAATGTTCTAAATTCACGTTATTTTCAATTTCAGAGAAATCAACAACCTTGGTTCCATGAACTTGATTTAACCAAATAGGTTCATGTGGTAACTCTAACTTAGTCATTAATAAATCTCGGTTTTTTAATACATTATGAATAGTGTCACCAACATGTGATGCTAAATTCAAACTGTCGTAAGGCTCAGCAGAAAATCCTCCACTTTTACTTGTCGTTCCCGCAACGATGTTTTCTGGTGCAGGCCAGTCTGCTGTTATAAAATTAAATGTCATGCTTATTTTCGGAATCTAACAGTAGACATATTTCTTCAATATCTTTTGCCAATGGACATGTCCACGAAATTGCCGTTTGTAATACCGGATGAATAATTTCCAGTTGATACGCATGCAAGGCCTGACGTTTAAAGGCTGATAAAGTTTCACGTAATATATCAGAACTACCGGCAGGAATTCTAACTCGACCACTATAAACGGCATCACCAACGACAGCATGATTGATTGATTTCATATGAACTCTAATTTGATGGGTACGCCCTGTCACGATAGTAACGTTTAATAGTGTAAAATTTTTATATTTTTTAGCAATTGAATAGTGCGTTATTGCTTCTTTGGCACCATTAACAACTGCCATTTTTAGCCGGTTCTTTGGATCTCGTCCAATTGTTGCGTTTATGGTGTTGCCAGCCACAATTTCACCGTGCACCAAGGTTATATATTCTTTTCTAACCGTTCTATTTTGTAACTGTTTCACCAAATGTGTTTGCGACTGCACTGTACGCGCAACCACTAATAACCCGCTAGTATCTTTATCTAAACGGTGCACAACGCCCGCTCGTGGCACCAAGCCCAATTCCGGAAAATGATATAATAACGCATTCACCAAGGTCCCCGTTTGATTACCCGGCGCAGGATGTACAACTAAACCAACGGGTTTATTAATAACAATGACTGCTTCATCTTCAAATATAACGTCTAGTTCGATGTTTTCCGCTTTCCAAACTTCTTGTTCGATAATAACAACATCGAGTTGTATCTGTTCCCCACCCAATAGTTTGTCTTTTGCCTTACGTAGCTGATTATCCACCAATACATGTTTGTCTTTAATTAATTGCTGTAATCTGGCTCGCGAATAATCACTAAATAGTAATGCCAAAATTTGATCCAAACGCCGCCCTGCCAAATATTCTGGCACAATCGCGGTTAGATGTTCGATTTCCCTAGCTTGAGTCACATTAATTGTCGGTTTATTGGTGTTTTTGAGTGTTTTAAGCAGCATAGTTGACGTATAATTGGCTATTATCTTACTTTTATCTCATTTTTACCATGCAAAATTTAATTCTAAGTAAAGTAGTCAGTTTCCGGCACACTAGTGCCTCGGTAATGTTAATTTTCGCATTATCACTAATGCTTTTTTCATGCAGTTCAACTCCAGAAGATGGCGATAACGATCACTCGGATCCCACATTCAATCTCACTGCCGAAGAAATCTATAATGAAGCACATGAATCACTACAAGATGGCAATGCTAATCAAGCCATTGAATTTTTCGAAAAGCTTGAAGTTAAATTCCCGTATGGCCCCTTTGCTAAACAGGCAAAACTTGAAATTATTTATGCCTATTTTCAATATGAAAATCTCGAATCAGCAATTATTGCAGCCGAGCGCTTCATAAAATTATATCCAAATCATCCTCATGTTGATTATGCATATTATATGCGAGGAGTGTCTCGCTATGACATGGAAAAATCATTTTTTGATGAGTGGTTTGACCAAGATTTAACAGAACGCGATCCAGAATCAGTACGAAATGCTTTTAGTTATTTCAATCAATTAATCACCAAATTTCCAAACAGTGAATATAATAGTGATGCTAAAAAAAGAATGCTTTTTCTTCGAAATAGTTTAGCGCAACATGAAGTACACGTGGCAAACTATTATCTAAAACGTCGAGCCTATATTGCGGCTGCCAACCGCTCTAAATACGTTATTAATAATTACCAAAACACCCCATCAGTAAAAGCCGCATTACAAATAATGATAAAAGCATATAAAAAGTTAAAGCTGCTTAAACTAGCGAATGATGCCCAACGAGTATTCGATAAAAATTATTCCGGATAAAGTCGATTTACAAATGGCTTTAATTTTAAATAGCCTCGACACCCTCTTCACCGGTACGTATCCGTATTACTTTTTCTACTTGAGAAACAAATATCTTCCCATCACCGATTTTTCCTGTTCTAGCAGCATTTGAAATCACATCCACGCAACTATCAACTTGAGATGCTTCAACAACAATTTCGATTTTTACTTTTGGAAGAAAATCAACTACATATTCAGCACCACGGTATAACTCGGTATGGCCTTTTTGTCGCCCAAAACCTTTGACTTCGATTACTGTCATGCCGGTAATATTAATATCAGATAATGCTTCTCGAACATCATCAAGTTTAAAGGGTTTAATTATTGCTTCAATTTTTTTCATTACAAACTACCTTTTTAATAGTCTATTACTGTTATTAAACACCGAATAATATCTTAATTAATACCATTCGAACATCGAATTATTTTCTATTAGTAGATATTTACTATTAAAACCCCGATGTAATTGGATAACGTCGATCACGACTAAATGAGCGACGAGAAATCCTGACCCCAGGCGCAGCCTGTCGGCGTTTATGTTCATTTTGCTCAATCATCTTAATTATTTTAACGGCAATTTCTTTTTTGACGCCTGAAGAGATTATTTCATTTACCCCCATATCGCGCTCAACGTATAGTTCAATAATCTTATCAAGCGTATCATAATCCGGTAGACTATCACTATCTTGCTGATTTGGAGCTAATTCAGCAGATGGCGCACGTTCGATGACCCGTTCGGGAATCACTGGTGAAATGGTATTTCGATAACGTGCAAGCTGATACACTAGGCTTTTTGGTACATCTTTTAAAGCACCAAAACCACCTGCCATATCACCATATAACGTCGCATATCCAACAGCCATCTCACTTTTATTACCGGTTGTCACCACTAATTTTCTTTTCTTATTTGAGATTGCCATCAATAACACCCCTCGACAACGCGCTTGTAAATTTTGTTCAGTGGTATCTACTGTGGTATTTGCAAATTCATCAACTAACAGTTCAATAAAGGCATTATACGCTTTATTTATTTCAATCACTTTATATTCAACGCCAAGGCTTTTAGCCTCTTGCTCGGCATCATCAACACTCATCTTCGCAGTATAGGTAAATGGCATCATAACCGCTTCTACATTGTCACTTCCGATAGCATCACTTACAATTGTTAAGGTTAGCGCTGAATCAATGCCTCCGGATAATCCCAAAATAACACCTTCAAAACCATTTTTAACAATATAATCACGAACGCCAAGCACTAAAGCTTGATAAACAGCCGCAACGTTATCAAGTCGGGCAAAATTTGATTTTGCTAGTGTCTCTAATTGATCATTTTTTACTTTAAATTCACAATAATACAAACCATCTTCAAACTCAGCTGCAAAGTAGTTAATTTTTTTATCGGCACTAACAACAAACGAACCACCATCAAATACCAGCTCATCTTGCCCTCCAACTAAATTCATATAGATTATCGGAATTTGTACTTTACTAACATGCTCTAAAACTAATTGCTCTCTTTCTGCTTGTTTACCGATATGAAATGGAGACGCATTTATATTGATAATTAATTTTGCCCCTTTTGATTTTAATTCAAGAACCGGTTGCTCATACCAAATATCTTCACAAATCAAAACACCAACGGCTATATTTTTAATCGTAATAATATTAGCTTCAGTACCGGCACTAAAATAACGCTTTTCATCAAATACACTATAGTTCGGCAAGTGCATTTTATTAGTAATATTTATTATTGCACCTTCATGAATCCATACTGCAGAATTATACATTTTAGAATTTATAAGTTGAGGTGTTCCTAATAAAATATCAATATTCTCAATTGTTGATTGAATTCGTTTTAATGCTTGTTCAATTCTCGGAATTAATTCAGGGCGAAATAATAAATCTTCAGGAGGATAACCAGTGAGCACTAACTCTGGAAATACAATCAAATCACATTTTTGTTGAGTATATGCTGCAATACAATAATCAATAATAAGATCAGTATTTGCTTCAATAGCACCTACCACAACATTTAGCTGAGCTATAGCAACTTTTAACAAAACTAGTAACCAATAAACATTATATAGTAATTAAATTTAGCCATGAAAATAATCCAACATTATTTTGCCCATGTTGGCAGGTGACATAGCAATCATTACACCCGCATTTTCTAAGGCTTGAATTTTTGCTTTTGCGGTACCTTTGCCCCCAGATATAATTGCACCAGCATGGCCCATGCGTTTGCCACTTGGAGCAGCAACGCCCGCGATATAAGCTACAACGGGTTTACGAACATTGGATTTAATATAATCTGCTGCCGCTTCTTCATCAGCACCACCAATTTCGCCAACCATAATAATTCCCTTGGTCCTTCGGTCTTGTTCAAACATTTCTAAACAATCAACAAAACTCAAGCCATGAATCGGATCACCACCAATACCAATACAAGTACTTTGTCCTAATTCATTTCGGGTAGTTTGTTCAACAGCTTCATAGGTTAATGTTCCTGAACGAGAAACAATCCCTATTTTTCCGGGTAAATGAATGGAACCCGGCATAATACCTATTTTACATTCCCCCGGTGTAATAATTCCCGGACAATTAGGCCCAATTAATTTTACATTGCTGCCTTTTAATGCTGATGTTACATTGAGCATATCAATAACTGGTATGCCTTCTGTAATACAGGTTATCAATTCAATGCCGGCATCGGCTGCTTCTAAAATAGCATCGGCAGCAAAAGGCGCGGGCACATAAATAACACTAGCATCGGCTTTGGTTTCAGCTACTGCATCTTTTACAGTATTAAAAACCGGTAAACCAATATGTTGCTGTCCACCCTTGCCCGGGGTAACGCCAGCCACTACCTGCGTACCATAATCTAGGGCTTGTTGGGAATGGAAAGTACCTTGATTTCCGGTAAATCCTTGGCAAATAACTTTGGTCTTTTTATCTACTAGTATCGACATAATTACTACGTTACCTAAATTGAATTTTTTAATTTTTTGACTCATGAACGGCTTTTTTAGCCGCATCAGTTAAATCTTCTGCGGTGATAATAGCAAGTCCACTGGCTTGTAACATTTCTTTACCTTGGCTCATGTTAGTTCCTTCTAAACGAACAACAACAGGAACGTTGATATCGACTTCTTTAACTGCATTAATAATACCCTCAGCAATCAAATCACAACGTACAATGCCACCAAAAATATTAACCAAAATCGACTTAACCCGAGTATCTGACAAAATAAGTTTAAACGCCTGTGCCACTTTTTCTGCAGAAGTACCACCACCAACATCAAGGAAATTCGCAGGTTCACCACCATGCAGTTTAATCAAGTCCATCGTAGCCATAGCCAGCCCCGCACCATTAACCATACAGGCGATAGTGCCATCCAATCTCACGTAATTAAGCCCAATATCTTGTGCCTTATTCTCGTGCTCATCGTCCTGACTTGGATCTCTTAATTCAGTTAAGGACTTCTGACGATACAAAGCATTGTCATCTATCGTGATTTTGCCATCGAGAGCAATTATTTCATCATTATCATTTAGTACCAGTGGATTTATCTCTATCATCGCTAAATCTTTCTCAATGATGAGCTGGTACATCGATAACATTATGTTTTGTAATTGTCGAATTTGCCCGGATAATTCTAAGGCAAATGCCAATTCTCGACATTGGTAGCTTTGTAAGCCCACAACCGGATCAACCGCTATTTTAACAATTTTTTCAGGTTGATTTTGTGCTATTTCTTCAATATCCATACCACCAGCAATCGAGGCAATAAACACTATTTTAGAAACACCCCGTTCCACTAACGCACTCAGATAAAATTCGTGCTTAATGCTAGTGGGAATTTCAATTAAAACCTTATTAACAGGCTGCCCTAAAGGCTGATTTTGATTTGTAACAAGCCGAGAACCTAATGTTTCAAGCGCAAACTGCTTAACATCTGCAACAGAATCTACAATTTTCACCCCTCCGGCCTTACCTCGCCCTCCAGCATGAATTTGGGCTTTCACAACCCAGCGTTCGGTATCCAGTTTTGAGGCCTGTTCTAAAGCTTCTTGAGTTGTACTAGCAACTGTATTTACCGTAGTTGGTATACCATATTGTTTAAATAGGGCTTTTGCCTGATATTCATGCAACTTCATATCGAGTCCTGTCTTTTAGTGCAAAATTAATGTTAAAAATCAAATTTTATTACAATTCTATTACTAAGAATAATTTGCCGTATTTTGAAACAAACTATTCATCGAAGCAAAGCTTATTTACGGTATAATCATAATATAATTAGTAAAAACAATAAGCTTCACGATAGGAATTTTAATGACAATTATACGTGTATTAGTCATATTTTTAGTCTTCTGGCTAATCTTTCGGTTAATTCGAATTAAAATGGATAAAAATCGCGTTCCGGGTAAAAAACCTCCTAAAATTGTTAATATCAAAAAATGCCAATATTGTGGAGTACATATCCCCACAAAAGATTCTATTAAGTCAGGAAATAAGTACTACTGTAGTACTGAACACCTAAATTTGGATAATCAAAAATAATTCACAGTACGGGTAACAGCGAGTTGCTAATGTGCAATTTCTCATATTTACGCTGAAATACCAAAAGTAATACTGGCTATGCCATTTTTAGCCTATATTTATTAATTAATGATAGAACAATACCTCATCCGACCCACCTATAATCGTGACTATGAATCAAGTCATTCTGATTCATGGAAAGCCTTGAGTATTTTGAACCTATACCGGTTTAGTGTTTCGGGCCTATTTATGGTTTTAGTTCTAAGTGATAATCTAGTATCCCCTTTGGGATCAACCAATCAATCATTATTTCTAATTGCAACTTCACTGTATTTTAGCGCCAGCATCATCGCTTGGTTATTTTTGCAGTTACAAATGTCTACATTTGTTTTACACATGTACGCATTTATTGTTATTGATACCATTTCGATAACACTATTAATGCACGCCAGTGGCGGTACAAATAGTGGCTTGGCGATATTATTGTTAATCACAATTGCTGGCGGCAGTATTATTTTACCTCGTCGCCCGGCATTACTTTTTGCCGCATTGGCTTCATTAGCCATTCTGTTAGAACATTATCTCTTTCATATCGATAATATGCTCGACTCCAGCAATTTTATTCAACCGGGATTATTAGGGCTAGCGTTCTTTACCACTGCCGGTGTTGGTAACTTTTTAGCCGACAGAATACGCGAAAGTGAAGCTCTGGCACGTCGACGTGGTGTTGATATTGCCAACATGTCAGAGTTAACTGAGCACATATTAGAACGAATGCAAACAGGTATCATTGTTTTAGATGCGCATAACAAAGTACGTCTAATGAATGAATCTGCTTGGTATATGATTGGAATGCCGTCAACAGGCAAAAAACCCAAAATTAATCAAATTTCACCTGAATTAGATCAACGCGTATCGCAATGGCGAGAAACAAATGATTTGCTGCCGAGTGTCATTCAGTTAAACCACCAACATACCGAGGTTATGCCGCGATTTGCAAAGATTTCTCAAGACACCGATTCAGAAGGTGTATTAATTTTTTTGGAAGATACAGCAGCAATGGCTCAACGAGCACAGCAATTAAAATTAGCATCCCTTGGAAGATTAACTGCCAGTATTGCACATGAAATTCGAAACCCTCTAGGAGCAATTAGCCATGCAAGCCAGTTATTAGAAGAATCAAGTAATATTGATGTTCATGATAAGCGATTAATTTCAATAATAACCAGTCACTCGAATAGAGTGAATGAAATTATTGAAAATATTTTACGACTTAGTCGACGGGATCGTACCAATCCTGAATTAATCGTATTAAAATCGTTTATTGAACAATTTAATATCGAGTTTTCTCAATTAAAAAATATCGATCCATCAAATATCAGTCTAAATTTAGATCCTGAAGATATAAAAATTAGATTCGATGAAAATCAATTTCGGCAGATTTTAACAAATTTATACGAAAATGGTATTAGACATACTATCGATAATGATCACAAGGAATTTAGTTTAATCGTGTACGCGGGAATTACTGAAGATTTCAAGCGTCCTTTCTTAGATGTTATCGACAAAGGCGAGGGAATAAATGCAGAAGTTGCACAACATATATTTGAGCCATTTTATACCACATCAAATGAAGGAACTGGTCTTGGATTGTATTTATCACGAGAATTAGCAGAATCAAATCAAGCACACCTAACCTACGTCCCAGTAGCAACGGGTGGCAGTTGTTTCAGATTAACCTTTCAAGATCCTCGAAAACACATTAACTAAAAGAATATTAAGATGCAGAAAAAATCACATGTGTTAATTATTGATGATGAACCCGATATTCGAGAGCTTCTCGAAATCACTTTATCACGGATGGGTATAGATTCAGAATCAGCAAAAAACATTAAACAAGGTAAACAAATGTTACAAGAGCATAACTTTGATTTATGCCTTACTGACATGAAACTACCCGATGGTAATGGAATTGATTTAGTTCGTTATATCCAGAAAAATCATAGTGACACACCAGTCGCAATGATTACCGCTCATGGTAATATGGAACTTGCAATAGAAGCACTAAAAGCAGGTGCATTTGATTTCGTTTCCAAACCGGTTGATCTCAATCACCTCCGTACCCTAGTATCAAGTGCATTAAAATTAGGAAATAAAAAAGAAAACCAAATGAACGATTCAGCTAATAATTTATTAGGTGAATCGCAAGCCATTATAAAAACACGCAAAACCATTGTTAAATTAGCCCGAAGCCAAGCTCCAGTATTTATACAAGGTGAATCAGGCACAGGCAAAGAACTTGTTGCTAGAATGATTCACGAACAAGGTTCAAGAAGCGACAAAGCATTTGTTCCGGTTAATTGCGGTGCTATCCCCAGTGAACTAATGGAAAGTGAGTTTTTTGGACACGTAAAAGGCAGTTTTACTGGAGCGAGTAGTGATAAGCTTGGCTTATTCCAATCTGCTCATCAAGGAACTTTATTTTTAGATGAAGTTGCTGATTTGCCAATATCAATGCAAGTTAAATTATTACGCGCAATTCAAGAAAAAGCAGTTAAAAGTGTTGGTGCCGAAAATGAAATAAAAATTGATGTTCGAATATTAAGTGCAACCCATAAAGACTTATTAAGCATGGTAGAAAATGGCGGTTTTAGACAAGATTTATTTTACCGAATTAATGTAATCGAAATAGACGTTCCAAGCTTACGCGAACATATCGAAGATATTCCATTACTAGTAGAACACTTTCTCAATAAAATTGCACAAAGTTGGTCAACAGAAATACCCAAGATAACAAGTGATGCAATCAACTTATTACAAAATTACAACTTTCCCGGAAATGTTCGTGAATTAGAAAATATTTTAGAACGTGCAATGACCATGTGTGAAGATAATCAAATCACATCAAATGACCTACGACTAACAAATAATAAAACCTCAATACACTCTAAAGAAACCAATGAAGCAAAAAATATTGACGATGATGAATTATCATTAAGCCCACTACTATCAAATAAAGAACGGGAAGTGATTATAAAAGCATTAGAAAAAACCAAATACAACAAAACTGCAGCAGCAAAAATATTAGGTATTTCTTTTAGACAGCTTCGTTATCGACTCAAAAAATTAGACATTGATTAGTTGTCTAATTTAAACTCAGGATATTTAATATTAGAGCGGCAGTCTTCCACTCCGTCTAATTTGAACTTTGCCATCAGCTCCCGCACGGCCTAAAAATGGCATGCTTTGTTTAAGCGCAGCTTCTGCTGTTGAACGCGTCCCAACTTTAATCGCGGCTTGATACTGACCTTTATTTGATATTTGCACTGTACCATCTAGAATGAGTGGCCCACCAGCATCTTTTAAGACTCCATGACTGCCTTTATCGCGAGGTAACAATGATAACTTTAAATCTCCCAGTTGAACGGTTTGTAAAACCGTAATAGCTGCGCTATTCCAAACTAAATTACCTTTAGCAAGTATTTCATCTCCTGGTGCAAATACAATTGAATCAAAGTGAGCCGATAATTGCCCATCAAGCTTTGCAGGAACACCAACCATCAAGGGTTCTAAGAAGCTAATTGGCATTTGAGCCATTAAATCCTCAACTTCGATTCGATTGCTATTCATTCCAAAATTAATGGCTCCAGTACCGTGTGTTTCACTATCGCCAAACACAAAGTCGATACTTAAATTGCCATACAATAATGGAAATAGGTTTAAATCCCATTTAAAGTTATTAACATTAATGCCCTTGGCACCAACGCTCGCTAATTTACCCGACCAAACCGAACCTTCAGGGGCAACGATTGAAATCCCTGAATTTGATTTAGGCATAACCCACGATATCGCCATTTTGGCCGGTAAATTACTAATTAAGAAAAAACAATACAATAAAAAAGAAAGAGCAACTATTTTCCAGTTACCTTTTAAATACTCGACTATCGCTTGATAAACCATTTGTAAATTATTCATTCTAAACTCATATTAATTCTTGCGTTTACGATGCCGGTTTCAGCTTGCTTTTCAACTGTAACATCTTGAATAGATAAGCCATGAGTAATAACCAAGCTATCCAACCATTGCATCAATCTATCAAATGAAACTTCATCCAACCAAACTTTTACATTAGTTGAGCCCGCAGGTTGCACTTTGCGTAATTTTTTATTTAATTTACTTTTTTTAGATGTCGTTTCAATTAAGCTTAATAAAGATTGGCTGGATTTTCGTGTACTGCCCCCTGCACCGGTTAATTGCCGTACTTCAACAGCTTTACTCTTCATCCAACTAATATTTTGAATTGCGCGATTGGTTTTTACACCCATATTATCCAAACTAGCCTGAAATGGCTCATAAATAAATTGATATGGTAAATATAACAAAACAAAGAAAATAGCAGCTAATACCAACTTTTGCTCTCGAGAATTTAAATTTGTAAAATACGTTTTCATCTTAATTATCCTTTAATTTGTATTCTACTTTCGACAAAATTATCACGAGATGTTGCAGACAATACTTCGACTTCCCATTGACCATTATTTGTTAATTTTTCTTTCAACTCATCAAGCTTCTGCAGACTTTTTAATTTGATATCGATATCAAGACGACTGTCGCGATAACGTAGCGATTTAATACTAACAATGTAGTTTTTTAATGTTTTTGACGTTAAGACAAGCATCGTAGTTGCGCTACTCGAATTCTGTCCGGCTTTTTTACGCAACTGTTTTAAAGTTGCTTCCATTTGTTTCCGTGGTGCGATAATTTTTCTTGCCTCAGGAAATATGCTTTTATAAAGCTTTTTTTGTTCCAGTTGCAATGAAGTTAAAGTGGAAGACATTTTATTGTAGTTAACGATATCTATCAGCAACGCCAACACCAGCCAAGCCGCCAGTAAACCTGCAACAGGTATCCAAGGTTTAAATTGCTGTCCTAATTTCTGTCGTCGACTATAGCTACCCTGCAATAAATTTAAACTAGGAGTGCTTTCTAAATATTGTTCAAGAAACAACATTTCGGTATTTCCTGATACTTCAAATGTTGAAAACTCAACTTCAGTATCAAATGAAATGTTCATTATATTGGTTTGTATTTCTTGAGGTACGTTATAGGATTTAATATTTTCCGGCGGTGTAATCCCTTCTTCTTTTAGATATTGCGATAACATTAATACAATAATATCGAGAGTACATGTAAACCCCATATCTTTGTCTGTTCGAACCAGAGCTACTTCATCCTCTACAAATATCGTCCAAGTATTATTTGTAAATGGGATGCACAAACAATCCGGTAACATTACCGTTGGATTAATACCAAGGGCATCAATTGCACTCAAGTTATCATCTAATAAAGATTTTTGAATAACGGCAACTGCTGTATCTTTTTCAGCTTCTACATTAGCAATAGCAAAGTGCACGTCATCAATATCATCTAAAATTAACTCTTCTAAAGCAAATGGTACAATTTTACGTAAACGATTTATGTTACTATTTGGTAGTGATGCTTTCGTTAACATTAGCTTTGAAGCAGGAATACAAATGATAGCTTTATCCCCAAGACTGAGATCCGGCGGATCATACAATGTCCCCTTATCAACAATTTGTTGCGGATCAGCTTTATCGACTAACACCCAATTAGCTGCTTCTATATCAGCAGACGTTAATTGAATTTCATTAATCCGTATAAATAAAAGACGCGCCATTTATAAATCACCCTGAGAACGAACTAATACCGTCACATTTTTTTTATCGTTTCTATTAAGTATGCTTTTCATCCGTATTTCTAACTGTCCAATAATTGCAGTTGATGTTAATAAAAAATAATCTGATTTAACACCCAGTTTCATCAATTTTCCTTTCGCTTCAGCACTTAAACCGGATAAAGAGCTATGATTCAATAAATCAGCAACCTTTTTATAGCCATTTTTTTCTCGATTTTTAATCATATCTTGTGCATCTGCTTCACTTATTGAAATTGATATCATTCTTAGCACTTCTTTATCCGCAGTGTTAATGTTTATTGTGTTTCGTTTTGGTAATGCTGTAATAAAATTTTTAATTTTGTTAAATACTTTAAAATTTATGCCTTTAACGCGAAGTAATTCCGAAGTACTCGCAATAAACTGGTTAGGAGTACGGTACGGTTGTTTATCTTTACCCAAATAATAACCATCTTCCGCACCACCGGGTTCAGGCGTTTCATTTTTATCTATCCAGTCAACAACAGCATCCGCTATATCAGCATCAAGTTTAAGATTAACCAACAATATTTGAAAACTTCGATGGTCTGGAATGCTTTTTTTACCTTTAGCATCAACCAAATTGTTGATATTAAATCGACCAGAAAGATCTTCTAAAACGCCTCCAATGCTACCACCATCTACCGGGAACGGTGGCAAAATCCTAGCCCAATCTTCATCCAGAGTATCGATTTTGCTATTTTTGGCATCCTCTTTTAAAACTGTTTTTGATAAATACTCCGCCCCCCTCAAATACATAACCGCTTGTGAGTGACTTAATTCATTTACTGTACGCCGGATATCTAACTCCTGATGCGCTCTCATCGAAATAGCTGTAATCGATATCAAGGTAACGATTAAAATAACCGTTAATAATGCAACTCCTCGCTGTCTTTTAATATTAACCATTGGGTAACACTATTAATCTTTTAATCCTGCCCCAATCTTTCATATCAAAACTAATCTCTACCGCCAGAGGTAAAGGAACAATTTTATTATTTACCGATATTGGCGGCCAACTTTCTGCCCAAGTATTACTGGCATTTAAAAATCGAAACTGTAAATTA
Organism: uncultured Thioalkalispiraceae bacterium; assembly: GCA_964514215.1. GTDB lineage: Bacteria > Pseudomonadota > Gammaproteobacteria > UBA6429 > Thiohalophilaceae > CAYQUC01. The sequence continues at coordinate 9,674 of CAZEPW010000033.1, read as the reverse complement.
TCAACATTCGATAGTAATTCATGTTTTACTGCCTTAGTATCTTGAGAGCGATCTAAAACCGGCCAGATATAACGAACTAAATTTTCATCATCATCAATGCCATAACCAACCCGTTGCAAAGAACTGCGTAAAAAACCTGCAGGATTTCGTCGTCCACCATGAGTAAACTCTAATAAAACTTTACCTTGATCATTTGACTGTAATGCTTTTGTAAAAGAACCGTATTCTTCTCGAACAGCCCGATTAACACTTTGTAGCAAATCACGCTGCATAAATAACATAGCCGTTTGAACTTCTTTTAAACGACTAGCATCTATCTCAACTGCTTTTGCAGTTTTTAACATTGAAGATAACCCGCTATACGAAATAACCGCGATGGTAGCAAATATCGCCATAGCTATAAGCAACTCTAATAAAGTAAATCCAAATTTACTTTTTACTGTTTTCACTTTGGATTCCCAACCAAAGAGATGATCTTAATAATTTCAGATGACTCATCACCTTCTACGTCATAAACAGTTAATTCAATACGTCTAATATTTTTAAACAGTGAATTAGCTTTGATAATTTTTGATTGCCAAAACCATTCTCTGCCAGCCATTAGTTCAGAACCTTTTTTTGTGCCTAATGCTGGAAAATTACGATCTAAATGTAATTCTGCAATTTTATTTAGCGCAACATACTCGGCAAAAGTTTTGTTTTTTAAATAACTTTGATTACTGGCAATAGCCACCGGTGTTTTAACCAATGCAATCATTGCTATTGACAACACCGCCAATGCAACCAAGACTTCTAATAAAGTAAATCCTTTTATACAATTTCGTTGATTAATACTTTTCATAACAATAATCTCATATTAGTCCGTCATATGATAAACATTAATTAGATTCAAAAGGGCCTTCAATCTTTAAAGCTCCCACAAGCGAGCCGGTTATCGTGAAGTAACTTTCACTTCCAAGATCAATAATTTTAATTTCAAATGGTGACATTTCACCACTGGAAAATAAAAATATTCTAATATCTTCACCTTTTTTTTGAGCTCCAAAATCAACATCAAAATCTTCAAGTGTTATTTCAATTTTTGAGTTTGCAGTCATTTTTCGCTGACGAAAAATTGCATCTCCTGCAAAATTGTTCCATTTATTTTTTTTATCTAAAAACTGAAATTTATATTCAGTTTCATCAACAACGACTGCAAACTCTTTATTTTTTAATATCGCCTCTTCAGCTAACAATTTAATTAATGCTGACATGCGTTTCGTTTCTATTTCGACTCGGTCTAATTGTCCACCATCGCCAGCAGACAAAACCACTGTGCCCATGATGATACCTATAAGTGCAACCACCACCATAAGTTCAATGAGGGTAAATCCCTTATTTTTAACCAAATTACGCATGACATTATTGTTTATTCAATATTCCAATTACCAATATCATCATCACTCGGTTGTTGATCTGGCCCCAATGAGTAAATATCAATATCACCATGAACACCCGGACTCAAATATTGATACGGATTTGACCAAGGATCTTTCTTAATTTTTTTAACATAACCACCTTTATTATAATGCTTGGGCTCAGGTGCTCCTGCGGGTTTAGTCACTAAGGACTCCAAACCTTGATCCGTACTTGGGTAATTATAATTATCCAATTTATACATACTCGCCGCATTTTCTAATGTCCGAATATCACCTTTAGCTGCTGTTATACGCGCAGCATCGGGTTTGTTCATAATGTTAGGAACAATAGCGGCTGCTAAAATGGCTAAAATAACTACCACCACCATTACCTCTATCAAGGTAAAACCACTTTGCACGCTCAATCCGTTATTTCGATTCTGTATATTCATTTTTTTGCCCTATTAAATTTAAAAACTAACATTATTTAAGCTTTTACCCGACCAAACTGTTCATATCAAATATTGGCAATAAAATAGCCAAAACGATGATTAAAACCACACCACCCATAATTAATATTAACATGGGCTCTAACATTCCCATGATGGTTGAAATTAAACCTTCTAATTCTTTTTCCTGATTTTCAGATGCTCGCTCCAGCATTTCTTCGAGATTACCACTAACCTCACCACTTGCAATTAGATTCGACATCATTGGTGGAAAGTAGCCGCTCTGTTCTAACGACTTGGCCAAACTCGCGCCTTCTTTTACTTTCTCAGTTGCTTCTGTTACCGCTTGCTGCATCGGAATATTACTTAATACTTGTGAGGCGATGCGCATTGCTTCAAGCAACGACACACTACTCGCAACCAGAATACTTAACGTTCGAGTAAATCGAGCAGTATTAACACCTCGAACCAATTTGGAAACAACCGGCATTTTTAATTGTATCAAATGAATTTTTTCTCGAGTAACCGGATTTTTATTCATTGATATAAATGCCATCACCATAGCAACAATAATACCAAGCAATATCAAAAAGTTTTCTCGAATAAAATCACTAGCGCCAATTAATGCTTGAGTTATCCCCGGTAATTCTTGCCCGGTATTATCAAACACCCCCACTATTTGCGGCACAACATACGTTAATAATCCAATCACAATAGTAAATGCCATCACGGTTAAAATAGCAGGATAAAACATGGCCAATTTGATGCGCTGATTTAATTGATGTTTGGATTCGGTATAATCGGCTAATCGTTCTAATACAGAATCTAAATGCCCAGAAGATTCACCAGCCGCAACCGTTGCACGGTATAAATCAGGGAAGACATGAGAATAACTGCCTAAACTATCAGCCAAAGTATGACCTTCCATAATTTTACTGCGAACACCCAGCAATAAACTTTTAAGTCGAGGTTTTTCTGATTGCCGAGCGACTGTGCCGGTTGCTTCGTCTAATGGCAGACCACAGCGGGTTAAGGTTGCTAATTGTCGCGTCATTAATGCCATGTCGGAAGCACTGATGCCTCGCTTAAGACTAAACGCTTTTTCGCTTCCTGGGCTTTGAGTTTCTTTATCGATAACAGCGTCAACTGAAATGGGATAAAGACTTTGCTCACGTAATTTTTGACGAATTTGACGCGCAGAATCGCCTTCTATAACACCCTTTTTCTGTTTGCCATTTTTGTCATAAGCGGCATATTCAAAAGCACCCATAATCTAACCTTCTCGTGAGACACGCAGAACTTCTTCAAGTGTGGTCTCTCCTGCTAATACTCTACGAACACCATCATAGCGAATACTTTTTGATTTAGTTCGAGCATGTTTTTCTAATTCGTGCTCACCACTACCATCATGAATCATGGTACGAAACGTATCATCAATTTCAACTAGCTCATAAATACCCGTTCGACCCCGATAACCTGAGTTATTACATTGATCACAGCCTATAGGTTCATAAATTTCAATTCCTTCCCCCGGCTCCAAATCTAATACGGCAAACTCAGCAACATCGGGAGTTCTGGCTACTTTACAATGTTCACATAATTTTCGAACCAGACGCTGTGCTAACACACCAATTAAGCTTGATGATAATAAAAATGGTTCAACACCCATATCACGTAATCGAGTTACTGCGCCCACAGCAGTATTGGTATGCAAGGTTGAAAACACTAAATGCCCTGTTAAACTTGCTTGCACCGCAATTTCTGCAGTTTCCAAATCCCGTATTTCACCAACCATCACCACATCTGGATCTTGTCGCAAAATAGCACGCAAACCACGCGCAAAACTCATATCAACTTTAGTGTTAACCTGCGTTTGTCCGATACCATCGATATAATATTCAATCGGATCTTCGACCGTCATAATATTATATTTACTGTCATTTAAGCGCTGCATTCCGGCATAGAGTGTTGTGGTTTTACCTGAACCGGTTGGCCCAGTAACCAGCACGATGCCATGCGGTTTATGAATTAAGCGATCCATGGTAACTTGGTTTTCCATCGCCATTCCAAGCTGAAATAAATCCAAACGACCAGCTTGTTTATCAAGCAAACGCATAACGATTCGTTCACCATGCCCCGAAGGTAATGTCGACACCCGAACATCAACAGAACGACCTGCAATTCGCAATGAAATTCGACCATCTTGTGGTAGACGTTTTTCAGCAATATCCAGTTTTGCCATGATTTTAATTCGAGAAGTGATCAATGGTGCTAATGCGCGTTGCGGTTGCAATACTTCGCGCAATACACCATCAACACGCATGCGTACAATCATTCGGGTTTCAAACGGTTCGATATGAATATCCGAAGCGTCTTCCTTAATTGCTTGGGTTAATAAAGCATTAATCAATCGAATAATGGGAGCATCGTCTTGAGATTCTAATAAATCTTCTGGTTCAGCGAGCTCTTCGGCAATACTGTCCAAATCAAACTCGTCACCTAAACCTTCAATCATGTCCATCGCATCATTTGATTGCGATTCATACTTGCCTTGTAACATCATATCAAACTCATCCAGTGAAAGCTGATGCAGTTCAAGTGTTCCGGTTAAAAAACGTCTAAGCTCGATTATCGTTTGCGTTGAAATATGAGGGCGATGTCGAATATCAATGATATCGTCATGTATGTCATTAACAATAACACCATGGCGTTTAGCAAAATTATAGGGTAGACCAAATGACTCGTTTTTATTATTAACACGATTATCATCTAGTACTGCTTTTGATTTTAAATTGTCACCCGCAGTTAAATCAATATCAGGATTTAAATCTGATGAAAAATCATCATCTGATTCAGTAAAACCAGGCTGATTCAAATCAGCATTCAAAATACATCTCCATTTAATATTGACTGTTTGTTTTTTCTAGATATTATTTCTTGTTGGTATAATAATTTATCACGTTCATCTAACGCGACATCATCTAAATCTGGGGGTGTTGCTGCGCTAGTAGCCGAGTCATCTTCGTCACTGTCGTAAGAGGATTCAGATTCACTGGAATCCATACTATCATCTGATTTTTTATCTACTTCAAAAGGCTTGGGTAATTTTAAAAATTCCTTAAATTCAGGTAATAATGGCGAAACATCATCAGACATCAGCGCCACCCCACGTTCTCGAATAGCTAATTGACGTGCTCTAAGATAATTATATTTTTCTCCAGTAACACTGGTTTGCATAGCAGCATCTTTTAATATTTTAGGACTTAAAAACAACATAAAATTTGTTTTTTCAGTGGATGTAGATTGCGACTTAAACAGCCAACCTAATATCGGTATATCACCTAATAGAGGTACTTTATCTTCGGTCTCAACCAGTTTCTCTTCTATCAAGCCGCCCAAAGCAATCATTTGCCCATCTTCAACCATAATGCTGGTTTTAATTGATCGCTTGGTTGTAATAGGTTGCGTTCCAATGGAGCTGCCTAACAACTGTGACAATTCCTGAACTACATCGAGTTTAATTGTATCACCCTCATTAACCTGAGGCGTAATTCGTAAAGTCAAACCAACATCTTGCCGTTGAATTGTTTGGAATGGATTACCCGGATTGGTCGTCCCCCCGGTACCCGTGCTGGCAAAACTACCGGTGGTAAAAGGCACTTGTTGTGCAACAACAATCTCTGACTCTTCATTATCCATCGTTAGAATGGATGGTGTCGAAATGATATTGGTACCGGAGTCTGATGCAAAAGCAGTAATTAATGCCCCAATTTTAGTTGCACCCGATAAATTTCCGACTAAAACGCTGAGGCCACTGCCAATGCTTGGCGGAGTGGTTAATAAACTTTCAATGGAACCATTAAAGTTGACCACACCAACGGGAGCATCATTCGACAGTGCACCAGCATCGTTTATTTTAGCAGCCCCCCAAGATACTCCAAACGAATTAACGGAGTTTATTGAAACCTCGGCAATTAAACCTTCAATCAAAATTTGGGCACGTCGTATATCCAATTTTTGAATAACATTACGTAATGTCCGAAACACATCAGGTGGTGCATTGATAACTAAAGCATTGGTCGTATCATCCGCTTGAATTGATATTTTATTTCGCGTACTAGCTACACCGCCCTTAATCGACCCTTTACCTTTCTTTTGTATATTTTTACCAACACTGGTTAATACTTTAACAAGATCTTTGGCATTTGCGTAATGCAAATACACCACATGAGTTGCACCACCAATATCAACTTCAGTATCCAAATGCGCAATGATTGATCGCAGTTTTATTCGGCGTGACTTATCGCCACCCAATAAAATACTATTCGTCCTATCATCCGCCACAATTTTTAATTTTGCCCCGCTACTCGCTGTTTTTGCATCTTGGCGGGTTAACTGATTAATAACACGAACAATTTCAGAAGCTGAAGCATATTTTAATTCAATAATCTCAAGCTCATCACTGGTTGCTTGATCGATTCGATGAATAATTGTCATCAACCGATTAATATTTGCAGCGCTATCCGAAATAACAAGTATGTTCGATGACGGGTATGCCGCAAGATGTCCTCGTTGTGGCACTAGTGGGCGTAATATAGGAACCAGTTGAGCGGCATTAACATGTTTAACTTCAACAACCTGTGTTACAAATTCATCGCCCGCGTTCTTTCGTCTGCGCGTTAAAGTAGGAACCGCATCTTGCTTCGCATTAACCTCTGGCACAATTTTGGTCACATGTTTACCGGGTATCGCAGCAAAGCCATGTACTTTTAGAATGGATAAAAAGACTTGATAAACATCATCGGCATTCATGGCCTTATTCGAAATAATAGTAACCTTACCTTTCACCCGAGGATCAACGATAAAATTTTGGCCGGTCATTTCAGACACCGCACCTATCACGGCATTAATATCAGTATCTGTAAAATTAAGTGTTAGTTGATCTGCCGCTGAAACAGGGTTAATACTCAAACCAACAAGTATTACAAAAGTTAACACCAGTCGTTTGCCTAGCTGTTTACTAAGATTGACCATATAATCCATTAATCCTTTATTTAAACTATGAGTTTTGCTTATATTTATTTTTAGGTTCATATTGTATTACATCATGTCTATATTCAATGTTTCTTCTGTACCATTTCGAATAATAGACAAATTTAATTGTTGTGTGGTTTTCAATACATCGAGAATTTGATACAAACTCGTCGGATCATTTAGAGGCATTCCATTTACTGAAGTAATAATATCAGTCTTTCGTATACCTAATTTACGCATTAATTGCTTATTTTTATGGCTCAAAGTGTAACCTTGAATACCACCAGATTTCGACATTTTTGGTTCAATTCGAATATTTTTCCACACATCTTGCGGATTTTTAATTAAATTATCACGCATTGACTTTAAACTACCACCTGCACGAACTTGCCGCGACTTAGGCACCGCCGCCTTACGCACCACAGCACCTTTTGTTAATTTTGTTTTTGGTAAACGCAGAGTTTCAAGACGCCCAGCACGTGACAAAATAACGCGATCAGCATATATAGTATGTAATTTAGCGCTACCCGGTAACATTGCCCCGACTGAATAATATTTTTCTTTACCACGATCATCCGCAATAATCGCTATAGCACGTGTCGCTACATCAACGGCTAACACTCCTTTTAGCGTTAATCGCAATTGCGTATTTGGCGCATTAATAAGTTCACTTTCACTGGCAATCATATTTTTTAGTTTCGCCTTACCAAATAAACTCAGTTTTGAAACATCCCGTAACCGAATGTTATTTAAATTGAGATTGGACTTACGCGCACGTTGTTGGGGTTGGCTACTACTCGACACAGCAGAATCAACACTAAAAAACATCCACGTAAACTCAGCCAAACTGGATGTAAACACTAAAATCATTAACCCCGTTAAAATTGTAGGTAATTTCGAAAAACCAGGCTGGTTTGGTAAATCAAGCAATACACTACGCCAATTTGATGGCACTCGAAGCTTGGAAATTGTATCAATACTAACATTCATAAACGGCGTCTCGTGTTATAGCAAACAGAAGATAATAGAAGTATAGCTTGACTGTATATAGGTATTATCATGGTATTTGTTTTTTCATAATCTCGATTATGAATAGTTTTCTCTTATATTTATACAAAAATACACTAAAAATTTTAAGATTTATAATAATTTAGAAATTTGTAACTAATTAGTTAAACCGTGTATGACACTAACGGTCACAATATGACACTCCAAGTCATTATCGGTTCATTTAATCTACCTTAATATCACAATTTATAATTATTTTTATTGAAATAATACCATTATTTAAAAAAATAATTTTCTATAAGTTATTGATTTTAGTAATTGTTATGCAAATAAATGTAAAAATATACGATTAATTTCAAACTCTCATAAATTTGGCATATAAGCTGCAATAAGGTTTGCATAGTACTTCAACGGGAAGCTGTCAGATAACACTGTTAGTGGTGGCCCCTAAAAGCGCATCGGATGCCACTAACGTTTTAACGGATTTTTAGTAAAGCACGTTTTTATTTAACAGAATCGGAGAGATTAATGAAAAATTTACGCCAAACACAAGGTTTTACCCTAATCGAACTTATGATTGTGGTCGCGATTATCGGCATTTTAGCCGCCATTGCAATCCCAGCATACACTGGGTATATCCAACAAAGTAAAGTCAGTAGTGCTATTGGTAACCATGAAAATGCGGTTCGTGTTGTTCATGCTGCAGGCGCTAAAGCTCAGGCTCGTGGCGGTACCTGTGAAACTGGATATTCAGTTCTAGCGGATTTGATGTCTAGCAACAAAGATGCTGTTGGTACACCAGGCTCCGATGCTTACTTAGCTGCAGCTCCTGCTGTTGATGGTCAAGTGGGTATTACAAATATGGCTGGTGCATGTCCTGCTTCAGGTGAAACCATTACTATTACTTTACAAGTACCAACCGGTACCGTTTTAGGCGACGATTTTCCAGCAGGTTATGTCCTAGGACCAATATTTACAGCTGAATAATTGTAAAGCCCAAAACCATGCAGGATGAGCATTGATTCTCATCCTGTATTTTTACGTTACAAAATTTGTAATTGCAAAATCAGGTTAACCAAATTGAATTCAAAAAAAATTAACAATAAAGGCATGACACTATTAGAGTTAATGATAGTTGTTGCCATCATTGCGATCATTTCCGCCATCGCTATTCCAGCCTATTCCGGTTATATCCGAACCGCACGCATCCAAGAATGCCAACAAGAAGCCGCTTCATTATCTCTTGCTGAAGAAGAATTCTTCTTAGAACAACGGGTCTACTTTGCTGGCGCTAATGCCGCGGCACTTCAAACCGCGAGCCAAGGTCTTTGGACCGCTGCCGAACCACTCGCTGCCAATAGAAATTGCACCTATGTTATTGTGCTAGTCGGAACGACTGGTTATACCTTAACTGCAACGGGTAGTAATAAATTATCGGGTGAAGGTACTATTGTTACAAAAACGAAATAGTTAAACTAAAAATCCATAGCGTTTTTAAAGTTAGTACTATCGATAAAATGCTAAACGCATGTCTGTTATTTATTTTATCAAACATTATCCCCAACTTTTCTTTCAAGCAATTCCACAAACTTATTTAAAATAAAATATTGTATAGTAATCATCCAAAATAAATATTGTTAAATTATAATAACAACATTCATCAAAACCAACCTCCATTAGATTAAAAACTACTCAATTAGAGTAATTATATTTTACTTTTTACTTTATAGCTATTGACCTATGTTATATTCCCAAAATAAACTAAAGCACTGTATTTGTGACATAA
>CAZEPW010000032.1:0-40613 GCA_964514215.1 uncultured Thioalkalispiraceae bacterium | reverse complement strand
ATAATTTATATTATATACCGACACTACTGACAAATTCTGTCAGTAGAATATATTGATAATGAGTAAGTTATTTAGATGTTATTTTAAACCTTATTTTTCGGTTTCATTTCTTACTAATTTTTATTTTAGCTTTACCTCACAACTAAAACAAAAGCTATTTAAATATACCAAGAAACATTGCATTAATAAATTGAAAGCGATTTGACTTAAGTAATGAGTTAAAAGTAAAGCGTTCATCATGTTGTGCTTTAACTTCTGCTATTGCTTCATCGTATTTATTTCTATCTTTTAACGCTTTTTCACGCCATTGTTCCATATATATTTGTACTTTTTCTAGCTCACCGGAATCTAGCCATACACCATGATTTGACTTGCATGAGTTTACAATGACACCTGATGAATATTGATAGTTTACCGGTGGCATATGCTCATTGCATTTAGGACATAAAAGAGTTCTTTCTTTTTCGATGTCAGGAATTCCAGGAATATTTATTTCATTTTTTATAGATTCTATATAACTGTTTGACCATGATTCATCTTTAGTTTTAACAATATGTGATAATTCAGAATAATCGAGCCAAACACCCATACAGGAGTTACATGTATCAATAGTTATGCCTTCATATAATACTGTTTCTAGTGATCCACATCCATTTGCACACTTGATCATTATTTAATTTCCCTCTTGTTTTATAAAATATAACGCTTAGTTCAACCGCTGTGTTACGGAGTATTTTTGTTAGCATCTAATTACTTAATGCTAATCGTTATTTCGTGCCACTCTATTTGGCCCCTTTAAAATCGCACTGCCGCCAAGCTTCATACATGACAACCGCAACGGAGTTTGAGAGATTTAAACTTCGGTTAGTGGGCAACATCGGTATCCGGATTACTTGTGTTGTATTAAGGCTATCGATAAAGTTTTGCTCAAGGCCACGGGTTTCGGGGCCAAATACCAGCACATCACCGGCTTGATAGTTAACGTGATGATGGTAGTGTGAGCCACGAGTTGAGATGGCAAATATTCGAGAAGCTTCAAATTGTGCAAGGCATTCATCCAAACTATCGTATTCTTTTACCTGAGCATATTCATGATAATCCAAACCTGCTCGGCGACAGCGCTTGTCGTCTAATTCAAACCCGAGTGGTTTGATTAAATGTAAATTTGAACCACTATTGGCACACAAACGAATGATATTACCCGTGTTTGGAGGAATTTCGGGTTCGAATAAGACTATATTAAACATCGTATTTTAGCTAGCAGCTATACTGCCGTGTTGTTAAAGTGCTTCTGCAGCAAAACCCGAATCGCTTACGGCTGAAATTAATGTGTTAACATCAATCTCACCTTCAATGCTTGCTTGTTTTGACTCTAAATCCACCACGACCTTGTCAACATGATTAACAGCCGTTAAAGCCGCTTCAATTGCCGAAACACAGCCTGCGCATTTCATTGTTGGTATTGATAATGTATAAGTAGCCATGACGATTCCTCTTGATGTACAAATTTGGTTTTTTAAGCGATAATGCTGCTCAATGATGAATGACTCTAGTATAACAAGTAAATCACCCGATCCCATTTTAAAATCCACTTTCTGTGGCATGACTTTTAATAGTCCATTGGTTTTATTATCCGGCTGTGTTGGTTTTGGTGAAGAATATACTCGGGTCGACGGTTTTTCAAATACCGATGTGGGTGCCGTTTGCTTAAAAGGCACAACCTTAGAACCAAGGCTCGGTAACCGACCCCATCGTGTTTATGAAACACCGGCAGGAATGTTGAATGCCATCGGTTTACAAAATCCCGGAACGCAAGTTGTTATTAATGACATCTTACCCGAGCTCGATTTTTCTGAAACACGTTTTATTGCCAACTTATCCGGCTCAACGGTTGAAGAATATGTTGCAGTGGCGCGATTGTTTGATGACTCCAATATCGATGCGATGGAAATCAATATTTCCTGCCCAAATGTCAAAGAAGGTGGCGTTGCGTTTGGTAATGATCCTGATATGTCGGCGCGTGTTGTCGCAGCATGTCGTGCGGTAACAAAAAAACCGCTGATCACCAAACTATCACCAAACCAAACCGATATTGCCGAAAATGCACGCCGTTGCATCGAAGCTGGCACCGACGGCTTGGCGGTAATCAATACCTTAATGGGAATGTCCATTGACATCGAAAAGCGCGAGCCGCATATCGGTAATAATCAAGGTGGTTTATCGGGGCCGGCGATCAAACCCGTTGCCTTGCTTAAAGTACACCAGGTTTATCAAGTATCCAAACAGCACAATATTCCCATTATTGGCCAAGGTGGAATAACTTCTGCTAATGATGCCATTGAGTTTTTAATTGCCGGTGCCACGGCCGTTGGTGTTGGCACTGCATTATTTTATGATCCGTTAATATGTAAAAAATTAAACGATGGCATTGCATCCTACCTAAAAAATAACCAAATGAATTCACTATCGGATTTAATTGGCAGCTTAAAACTGCACTCGTAATATTAGTGAAACATTAAAAGCATTAATTCACAGAAAACCCAAATAGTCCTGTTTAAATATCACAACACAGCTCATAATTACCAATAAATGTTTGGCGCATTTGCAGCCAGAATCCAGAGTTAAAATATTAAGAAAAATCAAGGTTATCAGCTTGTGGTATTATATTTTCGAATATAAACCGGTTTAATAAGATTAACCATAAGAAATTTTTAGCTATTGATAACACAAAAAATATTGAGAACAAAATATACGTAAAATAACAAGAGCTTTTGTAAAGTGATAAAATCTACCCCCCCACCAGGTTGTACGAGTAAGTATTCGCGGCGTTATGTTGCTGTGATATTAGTTTTTCTATTGCTTATTTTAATTTTTCATGGCTACCATCATCATGCAGATTTCAAACGTCATCAAACTGATTTAATGCAACAATCGGTTCAAGGTGCTTCGGCTGAAATCACCGCCGCTATTGTCGAGCGTCAGCGTTCGGTTAGAGTTTTTGTAAAACAGCATAAAAAATTAATTCAACGTCTAACCAAAAATCCAGATGATCGGCCAAGTTATCTAGAATTAAAAAAAATTATCAACAACCGTTTTCCAAATAGCTTTGCTTTTACAATAGCCGATGAAAAAGGTGAAACGCTGTTAGCCAATTTTGATTTATCGGTAAATGAAATTTGTCAAAAAAATATATTAGAATTTACCGAAAACGAATTTAATTACGATATCGCGTTGCACCCAAATCCTAAAGCATATCATTTTGATATTATGACCGCATGGGACAATCAACCCGTAATGGTTGGTGATTTTAATGATTTGAATATAAGTAAAGCCGTATTTTTTATTAGCTTTAAACCAACAATCATTACCCGTATTTTAAAAAATTCCCAAGTACATAATCATCAGTTATTTCTGCTTAAAAAAGATAGGCCCAACTTAATCGAAATTTCAGCGCAAGGCAGTCGAATTCAAATTCCGAATTTAAATGGCAATTTTTTTCTAAGCCCCGAACAAATTTCTCGAATTGGTTTCAAAAAATCAGTTGATGAAACCGCGTGGGATTTAGTTGATATACAAAATGAAAATATTTTAATTGAATATCGCAATGAGCGAATTACTCAAATTATATTTATCGTTTTGGTTTTTATTCTCATTAGTTATATCTTTTTAAGTTTTGCACGGCGCGAAGAAAATACCCGCTTGCAATCTGAAAAAGCACTATCAAAAATGAAAGACCGACTCGAACAAGCATTATCATTTAGTAATGTTGGAATTTGGGAATATGATACCGTAACCCAAGAATTCATCTGGTCCACGCGTGCAAGAAATGTGTTCCATTTAATGCAGCCTAAAACCTTTAGTGAATATTTAGAGCTTATCCCAAAATCAGAACGGCAATCCGTTCGTCAATCGTTTGAACATTGTGTTGATACTGGCTTACGGCATCGTATTGAGCATAAAGTTGAAATAGACGGACAAAATGAACACTGGATTGAAATAACCGGAAACATTGAAACGGATACTAGTAGCTCAAATCCTAAAATGATTGGTTTAGTGCGCGACATTACGATTCGTAAATTAGCAGAAGAAAATCGTATTTCATTTGAAATACAACAAAAAAATACCCTCGTGCGAGAAGTGCATCATCGAATTAAAAATAGCCTGCAGGGTGTTGTTGGGTTATTGCAACAACATGGTAAATACGAATCGATAGATAATATTATGTTAGATCATGCCGTCAGCCAATTAAACTCTGTATCCCTAGTCCATGGTATACAGGGTGATAATTCAAAACAAAAAATTTCAATTTCTCAATTAGTTGATATTATCTGTAAAGCGACACTTGAAATTATGGGGGTTAATATTGTTCCTAATATTAATACAACACCCGATAGCCAACATTATTTAAACGAAGCGAATGCTGTCCCCGTCGCATTGATTATTAATGAACTTATTTTTAACGCAGCAAAGCACACATCAAACATCAATGAGCAAAACATCCATATCGGAATATCATCGTCCGAACACTATGTTATTATCAGTATTCAAAATGATGGCGCACAACTACCTGATAACTTTGATTTTGATAACGCAATTGGAATTGGTACCGGACTATCGTTAATAAAGTCGTTATTACCACGGCAAGGTGCTAAATTATCGATCCAACAAATTTATGTTGGGGTTTTAGCAACTTTTCAATTAAGCTCACCAGTCATAATGGGCGATGGACAGCAAACACATGATAGCAACGGTCAAAAAACTGCATGAGCAACGGCTTGTTATTGCTGATGATGACTATTTAATTCTTGCCACACTCGGTGTCGGTTTACGTGATGTCGGCTTTCAGGTGTTTGAAGCATTATCCGGTGAAGAAGCCATTCGTTTATGCCAATCTGAAGTACCTGATTTAGTAATACTTGACGTTAACATGCCCGGCATCTCAGGCTTAGATGCGGCACAAGTAATACGTAAACTGAATATTCCAATATTATTTTTATCGGCTTTGGATGAAAAAAATATTGTTGATGATGCTATTCAACAAGGTGCGCTCGGTTATTTAGTGAAACCAATTGATATTAAGCAAATTATTCCGGCAATTGATACTGCGCTGAGTCGAGCCGATGAAATTCAATTGCTGCATGCGAAAGAAAAAAATTTAACAACTGCATTACACAATGGCCGAGAAACCAGCATTGCGATTGGAATCTTAATGTCACATAGTCAACTGTCTGCTCAAGATGCAGAGTTACAACTTCGAACTTATTCACGCAAAAAACGTCTTAAAATGACAGTCATTGCGGAACAAATCATACAACAATCTGAGTTACTAAATAATTTAATAAAAGAAATTACCTTGGGCTAGGATTTAATCTAAAAATAGTTTATTATGGGTTTTTAAATTTAGCACTAACATATAAGCTTTCTGCCACACCCCGCAGACGTTTTGTTAAGTATTTCTAAATTATCTCTGGCCTCACACCTGCCTACAAATTTAAATATTTTTAAATGATATTACGCTAACTGCGTTATAAGAATTATATTGATGATATCTATTTTTTAATTAGATATTCTCGATTATTTACTGCATTATTTATTTTCATAATTTATTTTTCATAGTTAAACCGTTTTGATCACTACTGGGAGAATCTCTATGCACTCTACTCCCAGTAGATTTTTTTCAACATAAATTCCTGTTTCAAAACCATAGCGGTTATCTCATCACCCAAGTCTATCCTGATTTTAAAATAAGTGTTTTCCGGCATTTTTAGAATGCTTAGTGGTTATTAATAAGCATTAGGTCTTTTACTTAGCTTAGCAAACACTAAAGCTTGGCGCCGATATGTCGATAATTGTGTCTAATCCAAACTAAATTATTGATTTATCGACCAGATGGCAGCTAACCCGCGTAAAAAAATACGACTAGGTGATTTACTTGTTAAAAGTAATGTCATCTCAGAAGCACAGTTAATGGAAGCGCTTGCGGCTCAAAAAAAATCCGGGCATAAGCTTGGTAAGGTATTGATTCAAAGTGGCTTTGTCAGTGAAATGGAGATGCTGTCAGTATTATCAACGCAATTAAATATTCCGTTTATTGAGCTTAAAAATTTCAATTATGAAGTGGATACCGTTAAATTAATACCGGAAACCATTGCTCGGCGTTATCGCGCAATTGCCATAAAGGAAAATAAAGACGGTAGTATTATTGTTGGAATGGCCGATCCAACCGATATTTTTGCATTTGATGAATTAAATAAAGTGTTAAAGCGCCCCATTAAAGAAGCCGTTGTTCGAGAAGCCGATTTGATGTCGGCAATCGATAAAATGTACCGCCATACTCAGGAAATTTCGTCACTCGCGGAAGAGCTCGGCGATGAACTGTCCGAAACCGATTTTGATCTTGAAGCATTAGGCGATAATAGCGATGTTGTTAATGCACCGGTTGTTAAATTATTACAAACCATTTTTGATGATGCCATTCAAGTTGGCGCATCGGATATTCACATTGAGCCCGATGAAAATGTGTTGCGCATACGTCAACGGATTGATGGGGTATTACACGAACACGTCATGAAAGAAAAACGCATTTCACAAGCCTTGGTGTCACGTTTAAAACTCATGAGTGGTTTAAATATTTCAGAGCGCCGGGTTCCGCAAGACGGGCGTTTTAATATTCGTGTCAAAGATAAAAGCATTGATGTTCGATTGTCGACCATGCCAATACAACACGGCGAATCGGTTGTTATGCGGTTATTAGATCAGTCCAGTGGTATTTTAGAATTAGCGCATTTAGGCTTACCCGAAAAACTATTGCGTGATTTACGAAATGAAATTCACCGACCTTACGGTTTAATCTTAGTAACCGGTCCCACTGGTAGCGGTAAAACAACGACGCTTTATGCCGCATTATCGGAATTAAATAATGCCGAGAAAAAAATTATTACAGTGGAAGATCCAGTTGAATACCGTCTACCTCGGGTGAATCAAGTGCAAGTCCATCCTAAAATTGGCCTAACCTTTGCTAGTGTATTGCGAGCAGCATTACGTCAAGATCCAGACATCGTACTGGTTGGTGAAATGCGGGATAACGAAACCGCAGAAATTGGTTTGCGTGCAGCAATGACCGGGCATTTAGTATTATCGTCATTACATACCAATGATGCGATCAGCTCTGCAAACCGCTTATTGGATCTCGGCGCGGAAGGTTATCTTGTTGCCACCGCACTACGTGCCATTGTTGCGCAACGGCTTATCCGAAAAATTTGCATGAATTGTAAAGAACAACATCAACTCGATGCTCACGAACGCAGTTGGTTGTTAAACAGCATTGGCGAAAAAGCAAATCAAATAACATTCCATAAAGGTAATGGTTGTCATGAATGCGGTAATAGTGGTTATCGTGGTCGGGTTGGTGTTTTTGAGTTGTTAAAAATAGACGATGCTATCGCAGATGCGTTGCGACAATCAAATGCGTCATTGTTTGCAAAACGTGCCCAAGCGAGTCCAAGCTTCCGCTCGTTTTCACAACATGCGTTAGATTATGCCATTCAGGGAATCACTTCATTAGAAGAAGTTATTCGTGTCTCAGGAACGATTGAAGATTTGAGCTACACTAATCCAGATGATCTACAACAAATAGAGGCTGATTTATAATGCCTGCATTTACTTATAAAGGTCGATTATCAAATGGTCAATCAGCACAAGGCACGATTGATGCTATTAATACCGATGTTGTTGTGTCGCAATTACTCAGTGATGGTATCACACCAATCATCATCACTGAAACGCAAGAAAAACGTGATATTTTAAAAGACATTCAACAAAAATTATTAGAACGCAAACCCAGCTATGATGATTTAATTTTATTTTCCAGACAAATGTATACCTTGATGCACGCCGGTGTCCCAATTATAAAAGCCATCACCGGATTATCAGACAATACCCGCAATCCCTTGTTTTCCAGAGTGTTACATGATATTGGCATTGATTTAGAATCGGGTCATGAATTAACTTCTGCGATGAGTAAGCATAGTAAAATATTTTCTAATTTATTTATCAGCATGATAAAAGTGGGTGAAACCACTGGTAATTTAGACGAAGCTTTTTTAACTTTGTCGGGATATCTTGATCGAGAAAAAGACATACGGGATCGAATAAAATCAGCCATGCGTTATCCCGTCACCGTCATGGTATTTATCTTGGGGGCGATGACGATTTTAAATATTTATGTCATCCCTCAATTTCAAAACCTATTTAAAAATTTTAAAGCTGAGTTACCATTATCAACTCGAATTTTAATTACCACTTCGGATTTTTTTGTTAATTATTGGCCTGCGATGTTAATAGTTTTAATTGCCAGTATTATTGCAATCATTCGTTATGTTAATACCACTAGCGGTAAATTTAACTGGGATCGCTATAAACTAAAAATTCCGTTAACCGGCAGTATTATTTTACGCGCCACATTGGCACGCTTTTCCCGTGCCTTTTCAATGTCAACCAAGGCCGGTGTGCCATTAATTCAAGCGTTAAATGTGGTGTCGATGGCGGTTGATAATGATTTTGTTGGTTCAAAAGTGCTAGAGATTCGAACCGGTATTGAACGTGGCGATACCTTAACGCGTACCGCATCAAATACTAATTTATTTACACCATTGGTGATTCAAATGTTGGCCGTTGGTGAAGAAACCGGTGCCGTAGATGAGTTATTGGAAGAGGTTGCAGATTTTTACGAACGTGAAGTTGATTATGATTTAAAAAAATTAAGCTCGGCAATTGAGCCGATTATGATTGTGGTCATTGGCGTAATGGTATTAATTTTAGCAATGGGTATATTCCTACCAATGTGGGAATTAGCGGCAGTCGCAACGTAATAATGAACAAACCATTTACCAAACTATTGCCAATTTACCCACACCGATGTTGTGCTGGGTTTTCATTGCTCGAAATAATTATTGTGGTCATTATTATTTCTATTTTATTTACGCTGGCATTAAACCACTTGTTTCAATGGCGTGTTTCAGCCGAACAAGCCAGCATCAAAAAACTCACATCGGAATTGCGCGACGCATTAAAACTTGAAGTAATCAGCCATTATTCCAAAGGTCGAATGCAGGATATTTTAAAACTGGTCGGTACTAATCCATTAAATTACGCCATCGAAAAACCCGGCGGTTATCTTGGTGAAAAACACACACCGAATTTAAGGAAAATGCAGGCAGGGGATTGGTTATATGATTCCTCAAAAAAATTATTGATATACCGGGTACGTTATCCTGACTATTTCGTCACAAATTTAACTGGAATAAAACGAATTGAATTAAAGGTTTCATTAGTTTATGCCGATATTAACAATAACCGTAAATTTGATTTTGGTGTCGATAATATAGAAGGTTTACGTTTAGTTAGCTCTGAGCATTACGCCTGGAAAAGTTTAACAGAAAAAATTTAAGCCGTCGTAGTAACGACTGATTGAGGATTATGTATGAAGCAATATAAACACACTAGCGGGTTCACATTAATAGAATTGGTTGTTGTCATTGTGATACTGGGAATTTTAGCGGCAACCATTGTTCCACGTTTTACTAATTTACATGCCGATGCTCGTGCCTCGGTTGTTACCGGTTTGGAGGCGAGTGTGCGCTCTGCAACATCAATGTATCATGGTGTAAAATTAGCGTTGGGCACTACGGCTGGTATTGCCGTACCCAGTAGCCGGTTTGAAGGTGTTGGTGTTGATGTTGTTGATGTTTTTACCTATCCGGCCGCCGTTGCAGCAGGTATCACTGCTATTGTTAACGATGCGGGCAGTGATTTTACCGTGACCTATACCACCGGCACTCCAGCCACTACCATTTGGAGTTACACGGGTGCCGCCACGGCCACAAGTTGTAGGGTTGTTTATACTGCTGCTGCGGCATCGGGTTCACCGCCGGGCATTGTTGCAACAACGACAAACTGTTTATAAGGTTTATTATTGTCATATTAAATCACCAAGGGGCTTCATTGCCCCTTTTTTGATGAGCATAATTAAAGACTATGTTTACCAGATGCGATAAAAAATATTCAGGTTTTACCATGATTGAGTTAATTGTCATTATTGTTCTCATTGCGGTATTGTCGGCTGTGATTTTGCCTCGCCTGAGCAGTCGTTCGACATTTGATGAACGTGTATTTCGAGATGAGGTGTTAAATACCGCGCGTTACGCCCAACAACTCGCCATGATGCGGGGACGAAATTATACCGTGCGTTTTCATTTAAATAATAGCGCACAAAATTATGGCATCGACAGTCGCCAAGGTAGCGGCGCTTATAGTTGGTTAACGCATGCCAATAGTGAACCCTTTCCAATTACTTATCCGAATAATATTGTAACTTCGCCTGCAAATATTGTCATTAGTTTTGACGCCTTGGGTAATATTGTTGGTGGTGTGCCACAAGCGATTACGATTACCGGTGATGCAAGCAGTAATCTCTGTATTGATGCCAGTGGTTTTGCGCATCAAGGAGTTTGTTAAAAATGCTTGCTACGAAACAATTACCAAAAGGTTTTTCATTGGTCGAAATCATTGTTGTTATTGTTTTTATTTCCATTGCGATGGTCGGCATATTATCGGCTTATAGTAATGTCATGCAAAACAGCGCGGCACCACTACATCAAATTCGCGCCATCGAAGTCGCGCAAGCGTATTTGGAAGAAATTTTAAATAAACGATTCGATGAAACCAGCGGCCAAGGTGGTGTGCCACGCTGTGGTTCATCCGATGTTGGGTCGCAGGCTTGCACCGCTATGGCAAATTTTGGTGCCGATGCCGGAGAGACGCGCGCGCTATACGATGATGTTGATGACTTTCATGGCTTGGATGAGCTGGGTTTGATTGATTCACTGGGAAATGCGCGCGTGGATTATGCTAACTACCGTGCGCAAATTTCAGTGCGTTATGCCGGCGATGAACTCAGTAGTATCGGTGTCAATGATGCAAAACGAATCAACGTTATCATTACTACCGCCAATGGTGCGAGTTTTGAGTTTAGTGCCTATCGGGTTAATTTCTAATGGCGTTATGTTACTCGCCTATTAGCCGGATTCAACAGGGGTTTACCTTGATTGAATTAACCATTGTGATTGTACTCGTTGCCATTATTGCTGGTGTTAGCAGTCAGTTTTTTAGCAATGTTATTATTGGTTATAATGATGCGGATTTACGCGTGACGTTATCACATTCGGCACGTATCGCCACTGAGAAACTAAGCCGTGAATTGCGTAATGCCATGCCGCAATCAATACGCATTAGCAATAATTGCGTTGAATTTATTCCGATTGTCAGTAGCGCACATTATCAGGATCAAAACTTGAGCTATACTAGTCCGGTTGTTGCCTCGAAGCCGCTACCGGTTAGTGGCCAAAATCTGGCAGATAATCAAGTTGATGTTTTTAATTTAAATTTCACAGCGCAAGCCGGCACAAATTATTATCTCACGGTTTATCCGATTGGCTCGGGTTCAGTTAATGCCGATCCCTATATAACAACAAACCCCGGTGTGCTATTTAATTTTGCATCACAAAGTGTTGTTAATGCACCAACGAATACTATCACCCGACTAACAATGGACGGTGCGTATTTGTTTTCGCGGCACTCGCCAATGCGACGCTTGTTTATCGTGAGCGCCCCCATCAGTTATTGCGTGGTTGCCAATCGCTTACAACGATATAGTGCCTACGGCTTTAATAATATTCAAGTGACACCACCACTTGGAACGGTGCAACGTGTGGTCGACGATTTACAATTAACTGACTCCGGCAATCCGGTTATTCCATTTGTATACACGGTTGCAACGTTAGTGCGTAACGCAGTGGTGAAACTGGATTTTCGTATTCGTAAAATCGATCAACTGGGTAATGATAACTGGGCTCGGTTAAGTCACGAGGTGCAAATTCGTAATGTCCCTTAATACTAACAGTCGACAGCAGGGAATCAGTTTATTAATGATGATTTTTTTCGTGGTATTGATTGCTGTAATCAGTGCCGCGTTAGTTAAGTTAATCTCCACCGCGAGTGTTAGCGTTGGTAACGAAGTGCTTAGCAGTCGTAGTTTTTTTGCAGCAGAAAGCGGTGCGCAAAATGCAATGGCATTATTATTTCCGCTTAATGGCAGTGTGGTTACAACGTGCAGCACGGTTAATGCTGCGCTTAATAGCCCATCAATTAATTTAACGGCCAATGGTTTTGGCAGTTGTACGGTTAGTGTTGCGTGTAGCGGCCCAGCTGTTATTAATGGCCGTTATTATTATGAATTACAAAGTAGCGGTCAGTGTGGCAGTGGCGAATCGATTGCGGTGCGCACTATTCGCGTCTCGGCCCGTACTTTATAAATTGCAAATAGGATTAAATATTATCACGATGCAACATCCAATAGTCCGTTGTTATTTTACTATCGCAGCCAAGCAATGGCTGGTGTTGTTATTAGGTGTTATATGCTCACTAGTATACAGCTCTGCTGCACTTGCATGGAAAATGGAAAGCCGCAGCATTACATTAAATGACACATTCGCTAACCCGACTTTTACGGCTATCAGTTTTACCCAAAGTTATGCTACTGCACCATTAATTTTTGCTTTGCCAAGCATCGAGGGTGGTGATCCGAGTGATTTACGAATTCAAAATATTACCAATAGCGGTTTTGAAATTTCACAAGTTGAATCCCCCGGTCGCGATGGTCCGCATGTTGCGATGACCGTTGATATTTTAATCATTGAATCAGGAAATTATACCCTACCGGATGGCACCCGTTTTGAAGCTGGCACGGTGAGCACCAATCAAGTACAAAGTGCCCCCAATGTAGCTGGCGCGCAAGGTTGGCAAACAATCACTTTCGCGAGCGCCTTTGCCTCAGCACCAATCGTGTTAGCGCAAATTCAAACCATGAATAACGAAGCCAACACACCGCCGGGCAGCACCTCATCACCCTGGTTTACTGCCGCAGTTGATACTATTTCCAACAACAGTGTTCGTTTGGCACTGGAACGCAGCGAAGTGAGTAGTGGCACGGTTAGTCAAAATGAAACCATTGCCTACCTCGCGGTTGATAGCGCTCAAAATGGTACGTTTGTTGATAATAATTCAGTCACGATTATTTACCAAACCATTTTATCGGCCAGTGTGGTTGATGGCTGGGATAATGCCTGTGATAACATTAATTTTACCGCCAGCTTTGCCAGTACGCCACGCGTGCTCGCCAGCAAAGCAACACGTAATGATAATAATGGCGGTTGGCTTCGCCGTTGTGCATTAAGCAATAGCGCGGTAGGCTTAACCGTTGATGAAGATACTTTTTTAGATTCAGAGCGAGCCCACGGACAAGAGCAAGCCAGCATTATCGCGTTCTCGCGCGACTTTGAATACGACTCCGCATTCACACCACCGCCGCCGCCGACCGTGGATAGTTTTTGGAAACTTGAAAGCGCCGCATTTACCATGCCAGCAACACCGGCTTTTACTACCATTAATTTTAGACAAAGTTACAGTAGCGCACCGTTGGTTTTTTTATTAATCGACAATGCCGATAATCGTCCGGTTGCGGTGCGAATTCGTAATGTCACTAATGCGTCCTTTGAAGCAATCCAAGTTGTTGCTCCGGGTAGTGCAACAACCTATACACCGGTAACCGTTCATTACCTTGCCATTGAAGCCGGCCGCCATGTTTTTCCGGATGGCACGATACTCGAAGCCGGCACCCAATCCGTTTCTGCGATACAACATGGTGCCAGTGTTGCCGGTGCCGAGAGTTGGGCAACGTTAAGTTTTTATAGCAGCTTTGTCGCCGCACCAACATTATTGCTACAAATACAAGGCATGCTCAATGAACCCGCGCACCTTGCTGGCACGCCATCGGTGCCGTGGTTAACCATGGCCGTGATCGGCATCAGTAATACCTCGGCATCCATTGCATTAGAGCGTAGTGAAGTGAATGATGGCAGTGTTACCAGTGCTGAAACCGTTGCTTATTTGGCCATTGAAAGTGCTAAAACCGGCAGCTTCACTGACAATGCTAACAATACCATTTTGTATGAAACCATTCGTTCCAGTGATACGATTCTTGGTTGGGCTAATGCCTGTAACACCATTAATTTTAGTGCCAATTATGTTAGCCCGATAGTCACCGGTATTAAAGCAACGCATGATGGTGGTGACGGTGGCTGGTTACGTCGCTGCTCATTAACATCAAGTGCCATTGGCTTGGTGGTGGATGAAGATACTGATAATGATCCCGATCGCAGTCACACCACGGAGCGCGCCAGCTTGATGATTTTTTCAGAAGCCTTTGATGCTTTTATTCAGCCAACGCCTTTGAGTTATTATAAAATGGATGAAGTCTTGTGGGATGGCGTGAGCGCCGATATTATTGACAGCAGCCCCAATGCTTATCATGCTTTGGCGGTTAACGGTGCCAATACGCTTGGTAATAATCCGGCACTCAGCGGTTCACCCGGAACCTGTCGCTACAGTGAGCTCGATGGTAATAACGATCATGTGTTATTACCCGCAACGTTTCCCAATTTAAACACCAGTTTTACGATTACCGCATGGATTTATGCCCGACAAATTAATAACGACCAACGAATTTTTGCTGATGATGAAAGTAATAATGGTGGTTTTGCTTTTAGTTTAGGTGATGGTGGCAATGGTAAGCTACGATTTTTTTCGCGCGCCATCAACCCGGTAATATTGGATACCAGCAATGCGGTAATTAATAGCAATCAATGGCACTTTGTTGCTGCGGTGCATGATGCCACGAGTAAAATTCGCAGCATTTATGTCGATGCGAATCTGGTGGCACAAGATGCCAGTGCCTACACCGGAACGTGGGGTAGTGATACTGGCCGTGCCAGTATTGGTGGTGAAACTAATGCGTCGGGAGAAGCTAATCCACGTTGGCGCTTTGATGGTAATATTGATGAGTTTAGAATCTATAACCAAGCGCTTACTGGCACAGAAATAAACGACGTTAAAAACCTGCGTCATCCCTGCTCGGTGGTTGTCACCAGTTATAAAATTGTGCACGATAATAATGGCATCCACTGCTTGGATGAAGCCATCACCATTAATGTCGTTGATAGCGGTGGTGCCGCGATTACCAATTATACCGGCACCATCGTGCTTGATACACAAACCGGCAAAGGCAGTTGGGTCGCAACAACCGGATCGGGCACGCTGCTCGATGCAACAGCGAATGATGGCTTGGCCAGTTACACCTTTGTGTTAGCAGACAATGGGTCGGTGGTGGTTAATCTTGAATATCAGGAAGGCACGGCATTATTTAATATCGATGTTTACGACAGTTTAAATACGACTTTGCGTGATGACGATAGCGAAGGTGATATTGTGTTTCGCCCTTTTGGTTTTGTTATAACGCCTAATCCAGTTACCACGCAAATTTCAAATAAACCTTTTTCGATAACCTTAACCGCAGCCGGACAAACACCGGCCAGTCCATTGTGCGGCACCATTGAAACTTACACAGGCAATCAAAATATAAAATTTTGGTCAAGTTATCGTGATCCCAATGCCGGTGCCATCAACGGCACACCACAAGTGACTATCGATGCCAGCAACATCGCAACCAGCGAAGCGGCCGCGACCAACCAAACCATTGCATTTAATCTCGGTGTTGCCACGGTTACTGCAAACTATCCCGATGCTGGTCAAATTCAAATTTTAGCCAAAGACGATAGCAATATAGGATCACCACCGAGCGCCAGTGGTGATGAACTGATTGGTGGCTTGCCACCGTTTGTGGTTAAACCGTTTGGTTTTGATGTCGCCATTCCCGGCAATCCACAAGCCGTGGATCATACCGGCAGTGCTTTTATTCGCAGCGGTGTCAGTGTCGGGGATAGTTTTAGCGCCAACATCAGAGCCAAACAATGGAGCAGCGCTGACGATGCCAATAATGACGGCATACCCGATGGTTATGGCGATAGCGATCCGACTAACAACGCCAATTTAGCCGATAATAACACCACCATCAATTTTGGCAATGAAGCCAGCAAAGCCACAATCACACTAACGCGCAATCACTTTCATCCGAGTATTGCCAGTGGTGGCTTAGCCGGTAGCTTATCCGGTAGCACGTCGTTAACGGCAAGCAACGGCAACACCAGCAGCAGTAATTTACGCTATTCCGAAGTTGGGGTGATCGAACTCAGCGCCGATACCAGCAACTATCTTGGTAGCAATAACGTTAGTGGACAATCCAATGCCATTGGCCGTTTTTACCCAAATCATTTTACGATTAACGGCACATCGGTTTTAACGCAGCGCAGTGATATCGCCGGTTGTGCCGATGCGTATAGTTACATGGATGAAAATTTTACTATTCGCTTTACCCTCGAAGCACGTAATGCCGACAATAACCTCACCAGTAATTATGAAACCGGTAGTGGTTATAATTATGATAATTTATTATCGACCGGCACATTAAATTTTGCGGCCATTAATGATCCAAGCGGTAGTGCCAGCACTTTAAGCAGCCGATTAAATCAAACGGCATTTACCGGCAGCTTTACCAATGGTGTTGCTATCGTAAACGCAACAATGCAACTGCAACGTATCGCAAACAGCGATGGTCCATTTAACGATTTACGAATAAGCAGTAATCCAATT
The DNA here is from genome assembly GCA_964514215.1 of uncultured Thioalkalispiraceae bacterium. Taxonomy (GTDB): domain Bacteria; phylum Pseudomonadota; class Gammaproteobacteria; order UBA6429; family Thiohalophilaceae; genus CAYQUC01. Next base: position 23,951 of record CAZEPW010000032.1, on the reverse strand, counting down.
GATAGTGATAATGTCACATTGCAAAATTCAGCTTTAAATAGTGATCCGGCACAAACCGGCAGCAATACCCACCAACAACTCACCAGTGCTAGTGTCATGTTTGGGCGCGTTAATATCAGCCCAATTTTTGGTTCTGAATTTTTAGACTTAAACGTGCCGTGGTATACCGAATATTTTGTTAACGCGCAAACTGGTTTTGCAATTAATAGCAATGATAACTGCACGCCTCTGACGAATACGTTGCTGGATTTATCAAACAACAGTGCAAACCCTGCCGCTGGCACCCTAACAATTGCAATTGGCAGCAGCACTAGCACCGGTGTTATTACTAATAACCCGGTAGCAGCAGGCAATCCAAATTTAATTTTTAGCGCGCCAACCGTGCCCGGTTATATTGATATCGATATTAATTTATTAGGCTTAGGCTATTTGCAATTCGACTGGGACAATAATGGCACACATGATAATAATCCCAGTACCGCACGTGCCACTTTTGGCAGCTATCGCGGTGACGATCGAATAATTTATTGGAAAGAATTATTTGAGTAATCTATTCATAATTAGTAGTGAATATTTTTACCATGCACTATATTATAATACTGAAAATAAGCCTAAAACTGAATGATGGCATGAATTAGTTGTGTGAAGAAGTACAAAATAAATGAAAAATTATATTTTAGTGTTATTGTTTGGGATAGTCATCATGCTCGGTGGTTGCGTGCCCTTTGGCATTGCCATTAATAATGCCATGAATACCAATGAAGTATTAAACGAATCGATAGCCATTAATAAAAATGATGTCATCGATATTATAAAGGTTGATACCACTCATTTAGTTTTACCGGCATTAAAAATTCACTTTAGCAGCAATCAAATTAGTCATAATACGCTGCCCCAGTCATCCGACTATGAAGCAAAATTTCAATTTCCAATAAGCTTGATTATCCGCGATCGTAATGATAAAAAACTATATCAACACACCGGAAAGTTGGATTGGCGCTACGGTAGTAAGTCTTACGATTTAAATAATGTTGATTCGCAACAAGCCGAAGTTATCGTTGAAATTGATTTAGATAAAATAGCCATTCCTAATCCTGGTGAAATAAAGCTAGCGGTGTTTATCGGCAACGATACGGTTTATCATGCCACGTTACATTCTGCTCGGTTAATTGTTTACGATAATGTGTTTCGGCATAACGCAACAATTTTAACCGGAGTGGCAATTATATTGTTGGGTGTGATTGTATTCGTTATTGGTTTGATTTTGTTCATTCGCTATCAGGCAATAAAGACCAATGCACAAAATAGTAAACAAAGTGCTGCAGTTATATCGAATGATACTGAAACTGATCCAACAAAAACCAATTCATCAATTAATAACTCAGCCATGTTATGTCATTTAATGACGTTTTCTGGGTTAATGGTACCATTGGGTGGTGTACTCGGGCCATTGATTATGTGGTTAGTTAAAAAAGACGAGCATGCTTTTGTTAATCGTCATGGTATCGCAGCCGTTAATTTTCATTTATCGATGATGTTATATTATTTTGTCAGTTTTTTATTGGCATTTGTTATTATTGGTTTTTTCTTTTTAATTCTATTAGCACTAGCCGATTTTATATTAAGTATCATCGGTAGCATTAAAGCCAGCAATGGCGAAGAATTTCGTTACCCATTGGCCATCCCTTTTATCAGTGACGTTAAAAAATAAAGTGTTATCAAATGCTTTATTTCGTGTTCATGCGTTTACTTGCACTGGAGTTGTCACCGTCATTATCGATTTCAGTATCGCTGCCCGCTAGCGCTAAGCCAAAGCGCGGCATATTGGTGTATATTGCTTCAAATTTTCCGGGTTCGACTTGATAGGTTTCGTGCCAAATTCCTACGGCTGCGCTTGATAGTATTTTTAAATTAAAATAAGTCCAAATAGGCATGTGTAAGTTGGTTCGGTTACGGGCGTATTCTTCTAATGATTTAAAATCATCCCAATATTGCACCATCAATATATTTCGGCCATACCAGAGATTACCGGTGATGAATCCTGTTACTTTTTGTTGGCGTAATTCGCGCAACAGTTTTGGCATAATTCGAATGAGTGGCCACCAGTGATGTATCTTCCATAGCGTATTAATACGTAACCCAATCAAAAAGACTACTTTTGGTTCAGTTAGCGCTACTGTCATTCGTTTTGAAATAATGGTGTTTAAATTTTTCATCGTTATATCGTAATTTTATGCGTGTTTACATGTAATCTGGTAATATAGCACTCAGAATACCCTTTTTTACTGCGTTTTCGCTAGCCATAGTTTAAAAAAGATTAAAAAAATGACAATGAATCGTTTATTAGTTTATCTCGTTTTATGTGTTTTCAGCGCGCTTTTAGTAGCCTGTAGCGACACACCACGTGCATTGCAATTTCAAGATGCTATTCAGCAAGCGGTTGTTAATGACGAATATAAAAGTATTTTTATGATTCGTAACATTAAAAAAATCAATGGTTACATGCTTGATGGTTTCTATCACGCTGAAATGCAATACGACCGTTTATGCTTAGTTGATATCGACGATGCAATAGCAATGTTAGATCAGGATGTTAAGGCACAAAAAAGTAATGACTTGCTTGATGAACTAAGCAAGGGATTATATGCACTAGCAAGTCAATCGGGTCTATTAAAAGCAGGCTTAGCCCAGCAATATGGTAACTTTAAAAAAGGCGACGTCTTTCCAGAAAAAGTAACCTTGAAATTTTTAAAAACAGAGCAAGGTTGGCGTTATTATTCAAAATCATTTGATTGACGTATTCAACGTAAAACTGGCGATGCCAAAATATTTTTTAGCATCATCGGATATTATTTTTTTTAGCATAGCAATATCGATGTTTATTTGCCGTAAACCATTAACCAAGCTTTTTCCTGATAGCATTTTAATTTCTCGATCAGAAGCCAATACCCATACTTTTTCTTTACCGTAAGGTTTCTGAATGGTAAACCGATAAGGTGCATTAGCATTTGGCACCTTAATAAAAAAACCGGCTTTATAAAGTACAGAAGCTTGTTTTTTATTGGGTATTAATTGAATCAATTGTTGATCAGCCGTTTGGTAAATGACGGTAATATACGCATCGGTATCTAAATTAATGAGAAACTTAATGTCATCGCCTTTAACAAATAATTGTTTATCTCCTAAGTGTGACGTAATTTCAATATTTATTTTTTCTTTAAGTGTTTTTGATTTTATTTCTTGAGCAAAAACACTATTTACATTCAATACTAAAATACTTAAAGTCATTATTGACGCTATAACTATACTACGGTACTTGAAAATGAAATTGATCTGCATCATTTATTATAAACTAAACAAATAATTATAGCCGATAAACACACCACCAAAATTGTGCGTTTGAGTGCTGCCATTATTATAATTGTATTTTTGTCCTTGGCTTTTTATACCGAGTGTAAATCGATGTGCGTCACGGTAACGATATAACCCACCGAATTCTAAAGCAGCACTATTCGCATAACCATTCACTTTATCATCAGCTTTTAAATCACCTCGACCGATAAAGCCAAATGTGCCGTATAATGACCAATTATCATTTAACAACCAACTTCCCGACACGCCTAAACCCAAGCCTGAAAATTTTTGTTTGAAGTTATTATTATCATATTTATTTTGAGTGCTTTTAAAATCAATAAACAATGAGATATTTTCCCAGAAATAATAACCCACAATTAAATCAATTTCAGAACGTTGGATGGTTACATTATTAACGGCAGTCGAAGTATTATTGCTGACTTGGTCTGGGGCATTATTTTCAAATTTATAAGCGCCACCTTGTAGGTTTAAGCCTGCATAATAGCGTTGTTTTTGAATGGCGATATTCCACGCAAATTGCCCTCCTCCGGTTCGTTTAAAATCGGTTGCGGAGTTGTTATTATTACCCGTCCAATTAGCTGATAATAATTTTACGCCCAGACTAATGTTAATATCATCTTGAGCACTCACTGTCATGCTGCTGAGCATCAGCAGTAAAAACAGTGTGATTTTATTAGTTGAGTTATCGTTTTTCATTTTAAATACATACCTTTATATTCTGTACTGGGTTACGATGTTACTAGAGCGTTGGCATTGGCCTAAATTCGTGTTTGGAATTTTTTTGTTTACTGGTTTTAGTTTTATTTAGGTCGGGTGTTGTTTTTGTTTTTTGAGTAATCGATTTTTTATCATCTGAAATAATATTCACTTTAACTTTCACTTTTTCCTTGGCAACACCAGACACTTTGACATCGAGTTTAATAAATACAAATTCCCCCAATTCGTCTCCTGCGCCTTGCAATACACCACTCTCGGGCACTTGATCGACATTATTGGCAACGGCTTTTGAAACATTGCTGGATAATTCACTCAAGGTTAATAATGATTGATCATTGTTTTTTAATTCACTTAATAAAAAATAACTAAAAGGTGAATGCCCCGATTCTCTGTAATCGTCATCAACGTATTCAACACCACCGGCTGACATGATTTGTACGCTTTTTTTGTTTAATACTTTTTGATAGTATTTTTCAGTCCGGAGTTCACTTTGAATACCGCGATTACCACGGCGTAATAACGTGCCACTAAAACACGAATCCGAAATTAATAAGCTGTGTTTGGCTCGCGAGGCAATCACGGTCATCTCATCGCGAATGGTTGAATTGCGTAAAAAAGTTGTTTGATCGACACCAATCGCATCGGTTGGCACCCAATAGCCTTTTTGGCTATCATCATCGATATAACCATGGCCAGCATAATACACCAGCACGTGATCATTACTCAGCACGCGTTTTGATAATGCCTCGAGTTCGATTAAGACATCACGCCGAGTGGCATTTTCGAGTAATTTTATATCACTAAAGCCATAATGAGTGCTTAATATTTTTTGCAATTCGCGGGCATCGGTCACTGCGGTTTTTAGTGAAGGCCATTTCCCCTCTTTGTCAGTGTATTCATTATTTCCAATGATTAATGCTCGATAAATTCCATTTGAAATGTCACTTGGCTGGTTGTTTGCTTGCGACTCAATAGTGATTCCACGGCTTTGTGCCAAAACAGAATAACTGAATGCCAATGTGCTTAGGGTTATTACTAATTTTGTAACGATGTTCATAATTTAACTCTTTATTTAGTTTAATGGCTAACAAAGCCACCGGTAGCGTAAAAGCGCTCATTGTCTGACGTTGCTCCAGATAAAATCCATTGGTAACGTCGTTGTTTGTCTAATTTTATATTGTCAAAATTAATCGTATTTGTGTTAACGGTTTTCTGTGCCAGCGGCATACTGCCGGTTGCGGTAATTTTATTCAAGCGTACGGTATAGGATGATGCTGCATTTATTTTAGGCCAGCTGAGTTTTAAAGTAGAATTATCACTCATTGAAATAATGACGTTCTCAAAGTTAACGATTTTTTTCCCGGCATTGCTAAAAAAACCGATTCCCGGTTGTGCAGTTTTATTGCGGTATTCAAGCACGGCATTATCTTGATAGCTCGCGATAGTCATGTTGTTTTCAGTGGTTGTTAGCTGTGTGGTGAGCGCAATGAATACCAGCACACTGGCAAACCCCGATGCGGGAATCATCAACCAGACCGGTGTTGGCAATGTTAAATATTTTTTTATCATGCTGCTTAATGTTGTCTTTTTTGACGGTGCTTTAGTGGTTTGATTGTTGTTTTTTGAATCACCGGCAGTTAACTCTCGATTCATTGCCGATTGGTGGCTGGCAAAATGCAGTGCCGCTTTTAATGATTGGGGGTCATTTTGTAATTGTTTGTTGAAATCTTCTCGCTGGTGGCTATCGGCGTCGTGATTTAAATAGTACTCAAGCTGTTGTTCATCGAACACTGCTGATGCTTGGTGCTTATTTTTTAACGCTTGTGTCACATGTTCGCGAATAAAGCCGGCAGAGTTTAAGTTGCTTTGAAGTTGGCTTAATTCCGCGGTTTTATGGCGACATGCCGCGCAGCTCGCTAAGTGTAATTCTAGCGCTTCATTTTCGGCATCGGGAGCATCAATAAACGCCATGATAGCAACGAGTTCAGGATGTTTCTCTGTGGTAACATTCATAATTTATCCAGCTTTTAATCTCTAATTACTGTTATGAGACAGTAAATGGTTTGATATTTGAAAAATACTATTTATTTTGATTCCTGTGCCACACGGATAGCTCCGATTATTGCTTGTATCACCCGTTTTTCATTAATTCATTTAACTTTACAATGGTTTTTCGTCGAAAGTAATACAATTGCTGGCGGTTGGTTTTCTGTGCCGTAACACCTTGCTTAATCGTAATATTTAACTGACTCAGTGCATGTAAAACGTCTTCTGCGTCTTGTTGCTCTATAATTAAAGCCTCTAAAACATATTGTTCAACCGGGCTTAGTTTAGACCATGCGGTATGCAGCTTTGCTTTATCGTCACGTTGCTCGGGGCTTTCATCATAAACGGCAACATCCATTTCACCATAGCCGTCATCGGTCGTGAGTTCATTAGTGTGCCCAGCATTAAGCTCGGTTAACGAGACGGTGGTCGGTGGATTAAGCAGGTGTAAGCGTTTCTTTTTGGTTAGTATTTTGATAATTTCTCGGCTTAGCTGCTGCACTTCAAGCTCGCTGCACATCAACTTTTGTGCAATTAATTCAATGGCATCTTGGGTACGCAAGCCATGGAAAACCGTGGCGGCATTGGCATGTAATTGTCGGATATAGGTCGGCACATGGACATTGCCGTCAAAGCGCCAATCTTTCCAACGTTCGTAAAATGCCAGGGAATTTGCAATGCTATAAATGTAATTATGTAAACTTGAATCAAACTTAGCTTGATACTTTAGTAAGCGCTTACTACCGCTAAGGTCGTTTAACATCCAACCATAACTGGCATTACCCCATTCACACAGTAACGCATCGACGGCAGATGCGCCAATGGGATTTGCTAGCGTGCAGGCAAAACGATAGCGGTTTTCAAAGCAAAATCGCTTACAAAATCGCGCGGTCTGATAGCGAATAATGGGATGGATAAGCCTATTTACATCTTGGCGCGCAATAGCATCACCGTTGGCCGCTTGTTGCGCTAGGGTTATTTGATCGGCTATTGATTTGCTCATAGCGGAGTAATGTTTAGTGTTAATATAAAAACCACCCGGCAACCCGATTATTAACTAAATGTATCGCCATACCGTAGTTATCATAGGCTAAATAATCGCCAGACATCATGTGCAAGCGACGATCCGGCATACCGAATTTTTTTAACGGTCGATCCGCTGTCTGATTATTGGATAATTGTGCCGTGCTGGAGCCACTAACATACAGCGCACCATAATCCTGCCATGCGCTGATAATTTTTTGATTGGGGCCGATGACGTAACGGCTGCCATCATCAAAACGATAGACATGGTGTAGCTCGCCTTCCAACCATAGATCATTAATTTTGTGGCCTTGTCTGGCTAACTGTTTTGCTGAAAATTTATCGTTTAAACGCATACCATTAATGGTTGGGGCATTTTTTATGAGATTATTTATTTTTCGGTTTGGCTGTAATTGGCCTAGAGCCATTTGAAATAACAAACTATTACCGGATTTTTGGCTTGCTTTTGCTAGAGCTTGCCATAGCGCGCTTGCTTTAGTGGTTTCTCCAGTAAAATTAAATAATGCACTGCTATTATAATAGGCGCTATACAATAGTAAATCATGTGACAGTGAAGAAACTGTGGTGCTATTATTATTAAGCGTCGTGATTAATTGTTTAAATTGTTTTTTGGCTTTATTGTGTTTGCCTTCAATGGCATTTGTCATCGCTAAAATTAACCCTACCGCACTATCGTTTCCAAACCTTGGTTGATACTTTCCTTGGATAACACCACGAACCATAAAACTATTGCCATCTAATAAATAGCTATAGGCTAATAATAGATAGGTTTTTTTGTGATTGGGTTCCAGCCGTATGGCTTTTTCAAAAAATCGAATGCTGTTTTCTAATTTTTTGTGAATATTGTTTTTTATTATTTTTATTGCCGATTGATTTGCGGCTCGTTTTAATGCGCTGTTTTTAGTGGCTGTATTACTAATCGAGGTACTACTGGCATCCAATAATAAGGGGTAATAAAATTGCACTTGTTTTATTTGATATTTATCAACAAGTGTTTTATTTAACGCTAATGCTTGGGCATAATAACTTAAACCCAGTGCCGATAACACGGCTCGATTGGTATTGTCGCGACCATAAGCAGTAAAATAACGACGGGCATTTTTAAAATCATTTGCGGTAAATGCTTGCACACCCAAGTCATACAGCATGGATTGGGTTGCGACATTGCTTAATTGCAAGCGAGCGCGTAACGCCCTGCTTTTTGCTTGATCACATAAATCGATTATTTTGGAATTATTGTTGTGTGATTGACAGGAATCGTTCCAAATATTTTCAACCCATTGAGTAAAAAAATCGTTACGGTCAATATCATCCAACACCTGATAGGGATCATAACCAACACTACTCATCATCAATAGGCTATCATGATCTGCTTGTATTTCTTTTTCGGCAACATTATCAAAATAATGTTTATTGTGATCCATCGCCTTTAATATTTTTTTTGTGGCGGCATTATTTTCAGTGCCAATTAATCTAAAAAATCGTTGGTGCCATAAATCATCTGAACGCTGGTGTGATAACTCATGTGCGAGTACAAAAGCCAATAAGTGTTTCGCACGTAACGCGCCAAATTTTTTAGCGGTGATGATTGCATCGCGGCTCATTAATATCGTGCCATCGGATAATGATGCCGCCCAAGGACCCGCACTGGACTTAACAATATACAAAGTGGGTTCGATGCGCGCACTGTCCCAGGCGCGTAATAAAATAGTAAAAACCGTGTGTGCTTCAGCAACCAGTGGGTCATCTGCTGCCGCAATCGTGTGTGGTTTCCAGTAGGTTATCGATTGGCTTGGATCGTCCGGCGGCATAATGGATTTGGCCGCGACTTGGCTCAGCAATATGGTATAAAAAAACATGCTAGTGAGCAGTCGCACACATTGTTGCCCGTGTTGGTAATATCGATAGTGTTTCATTTTATAATTGCGGCTTATTTCCAAGTTTAGGTTAATTAATCAAAACGTTACTCCACTATATAGTACTAGACGCTAAACCCCGGGCTATTTGAAAATTATTTTAAAATTAAAACGTTACATTATTTTTCAAATAACAGGCGTTTTAATGTCTCGTTAATCATAACACCCGGATTCTCCCGTTGGCCTTTAAAGAATTAATATAAATCAAAGGCTTACAGGGTATTAACAATGAATAAAACAAAATAAGACATCTATAATTAGGAGTAATAAATGAAAAACCACAATTTTACCAGTAAAAACACCTTATTCGCCGTGTCACTTGCGGCAAGCTTATCGCTATTAACGGCTTGTGGTGGTGGCAAGCAAGATAGTGCAACAACCAGTCCGGTTAGTAATACTGCCCCGGCATTGGAGCTAAACTTACCCAATAGCCTAACCGGTGGCGTTCAAACGGCGGCAGCGCTGACCGCTAATCAACAAGCCCAAGTTGTTGCTGCTTCCGATGCACAAGTTATTACTAATGCGGTTAATGCCAGCAACCAACCGTGTGCTTTTATCGGTGTGAGTGATGATGATCCGTTTCGTAATGGTTATCAAATGACGAAATTCATGGTCTCAACGGTCGCCACGTGGACTTGCATTGGCGATACATTAATAAATCTATCGAACTTTATTGCCCATGATGCGTTGATTCTAGAAACAGAAAATGATACTAGTGCAAGCAATTACGATCCTCAAGAACCAACGCACTACAGTATTACCGATGATTCAGAAACACAAACAACGATTCGAATTTATTATCGTTATAGCCGTGCGACACCACCGCGTATTACCGATGATCCACAATTTTATATTTCATGGAATGAATCAACAACGGATTCATCGGTTATCGAAGGCCGTTTAGTGATTGATGCTGTTAAAATTCAAGCGGCTGCACGCAAAGCAGACGACCCTATAAAAATGCGCATGGATTTTAATTACACACAAGCAGCTAAAGATGTCGATGTGTTTTTACAGTTTGATAATGGTAATGAGTGGGCTGAAGGTTTCAGAATGAATGTTACCAAAGATTTAACGGCAAACCCATTGACTCAAGTATACCTTGCTCGTGGCTTGGTAAAAATGAAAAAACAATTTTTACCGGTAACGGGTATCACCGAAATTCCAAATGTACAAATTTTTACAGTATCGGATAGCCTTGGTAAAGGTGCTGCTATTGCAGAGTTTCAAGACATTTCATTACCCCTTGAGCTAAATGCCAATAGCAATAATCATCTTGGTAATTACTTATTTACTAAAACGGATAATTATTATTTCAAAGCCGACCAGCAATGGCAGTGGATTAAAAAAAGCATTACCGCATCTGAATATCGAGGCGGTCGTACAACACCAAGCACCGGTGGCAGTTTTCCCGCCGATCCGTCATTGGATAATTTGATTAATGTTTTAAACCTCGATTTAAATTATTTTACCGGTACATTATGCGCTAACGTTGGTGATGATTGTAATGCTTTGCTTAATAGTATTTTTCAAGAAGGGCTATTTAATCACGAACAAAACCAAGGGGCCGATCCGATGGACTGGCGTTCGACAGCATTGGCTTCACCAACCTATTTAAATTCAGTCTATCCAAATGGTGCTGATTGGTTTGGTGCTTTTGATTATAATTTCACAGCTTCATTAAATTAACGATTTGACAGGACCAGTAGGGGGCAAGTGGATTAATAACTTGCCCTCATTTCAATATAATGACCAGACTCGAGCCGGCAAACGCCATCGCCCTCCCCATGACTAACTTACTTTACCCTGTTAATCGCCTTCATTGATTTATTATATTGTTTGATTAATAAGCAATAAACACGATTAAATTAAGATAGTAACAGTAACGTATTGAGCAGCATATAAATTAATGATACTGTTAATGGCGATAATTGCGTGAAATTAACGGCTTTTAAATTACGTTTTGTATGTTAACAGTACAATTTAACGCAATCTGAATGGGTGGGAGCTATTATTGGGTTTTTAATAATAGGTATGTGGGTACTCATTCGGTTCACTTACTTTAACTCTAACAGGGAGGTCTATCATGGCTATTAATCATGTGTATAAAATCAACAAAGGTTATGAAAAAGGGGTATTAGACAAGCTTTTTCATAATGGCAAGTTACAAAATTGCACCATCATTGGTGACGCCGCAGGCTCAATGAGTGCTCGTGAATATATTGCAAAAGGCGAGCCGCGAGTAAAAATTTTAGAATTTAAAAAAGCGACTTACATTAAAAGTGAAGCAGAAATTAAACACACCAACCTTATAAAAGTTAGAAGTGTTGGCGATTAAATTTTAAAGCGATAATTACGCAACTGTATAACAGTTTGCGTAATTGTTTTTACCACTTCAGTTTTCATTTCCCATTACACAAATTATAAAATCTACAACGAAATACCGATATACTTATTTTTTATAAGTAATTAATCCGGGTTTTAGGTAGGCATAATGACTATTTTTTAAAGCCCAAACGCTAAAGCAGCGCCTCAGGCTCATCAATTTTTATTACCCCTTTTTTTATATCGAGCGAAATTTAACGTAATTACTAGCGTCGCTTAAAAAATCCATTATTTAAAATTCAATATTAAAGTTAACGTGTTACAAGCCGAAATAATAGAGTGTTACCACTGTTAGATAGCGATCGTTTAAACGCATTTTGTTAAATGACAGTAAACACTCTAACATTAATCAATTCAGCTATATTCAGACCACGGGATAAATTAAATGTGCTGCTAATGGAATACCGACTATTAGAAAAAGCACAATCATATACTATGATAAAAGTATTAGTATTTTTATCTAGCGCTCTGGCACTACATCTATACGGCAGCATCGTTCGAAACTTTGAATATGCAGCAGCACTACTCACTGAGATTGTAAAATTAATAATTAAAGCTGTATATAATAAAGTAAATGCAACGGCTTTATGCCGTGTATTAATGCAACATTTTTTATTCAATTGTTTTACTAATTCTAACCGCGCTAACCACTAAAAGAGGACGTAACATGAGTGTAAACAAAGTATTAGTAGTAGATGATTCACCCGCACATTTAGAAAATCTTAAAAACATCGTTAGTAGCGCAGGTTGTCGCGTTATTCAGGCATCATCAGGAACAGAGGCCGTGGCACTAACAAAAAAAGAAAAACCGGATTTAGTTTTAATGGATATTGTTATGGACGACTTAGATGGTTATGGCGCTTGTCGAGAAATAATGAATGATGATACAACCAAAGACACTCCGGTTGTTTTTGTTTCAACAAAAAATAATCGAGCTGACAAATTATGGGCAGAAAAACAAGGTGCACGTGGGCTTATTTGCAAGCCTTATAAAGACGAAGAAATAATTGAAGTTATAAAAAAATATTAAACGTGATATTTAATTAAATTAATCGCATAAAAACAATGGAACTTATCTTACCCAGTTTAGCACTAAAAAATAATTTTGTGGGTGCTGATATGTTTTCCAAAGAGCAAGGCATCAGCATTGAAGATGATTCTATTAAACGTTCTTATCATGCTTTTAGTATTGGACATATTGGTATTTTATTACCGCTAAATGAAATTAACGAAGTGACAGAGCAACTCGCGTCATGCCAATTACCTAACACCAATGAGGTGTTGTTTGGCATGGCGAATTTGCGGGGAAATATTATTCCAATATTTGATATGCACGCTCAGCTTAATATTGAAACAAAAAAAATCCATAATCGAAAAGTATTGGTTATCGGTAAAGAAGCGAATGCAGCCGCAGTATTAATTGATGAGTTGCCGGTGACGCTTTCAATTTCAAAACAAGATAAATGCCCGCTACCGCCAGCGTTACCAAAAATAATACAGCAACATGTGAAAAATAGCTATCAAGTCCAAGACACAGTATGGCTTGAAGTTGACTTAACCAGTTTATTTTTCAAATTGTCAGAATTCATATAACAGTAATATTTGGAGTAGATTAATGAATCTTAAACGTTATTTTACCTTAACCTTTTTTTTACTACCTGCAATGGCTATCGCTGAGGTGGATATTTCAGAGAATAAACTAAAGGTAAAAATTTTAACTGCACGTCATATTGGTTTAAATCCAATGATCATAAATTCAGTGAATAGACAAAACAGTGAAAAAACATCACTTACTAAAATAAAAAATATCGATGCCAAATGGAAAAGCAGCAAAGGACTGAGTGCATTTAAATTGTCATTACAAAACAATGAAGCGGGTTTATATTTAAAATCCATTGTTGATAAAAATCCCGATATCAGTGAAGCATTTTTAACTGATATGCAAGGCGCAAATGTCGCCAGTTATCCTGCAACCAGTGATTATTGGCAAGGTGATGAAAAAAAATGGCAAGCATCATTTAATGACGGGCAAGGTAAAGTATTTATTGGTCCGCTTAAAATTGATGACAGCACCAAGGTTGCTGCAGTACAGATTAGCGCGCCGGTTATTGACTATCGAAATGAACGAAAAACTATCGGTGTAATTGTTATAGGCGTCACCGGTGACTACTTACGATCCAAATAAAACCAAAAACTCGATTAATTGATACAGGTATTTATTATGAATAACTTTTTAACAAAAAAATCAAGCCTAGTTTTAAATAAAAAACACGCCAAAATATTTTTTAGTATCGTTAGTTTGAGCCTGTTGTCTAGTATGAGTTTATCCAACGCTTATGCCGTCCCCGGTGTTAGCAACACAAAAATTACCATTGGTGGTGTGATGGATTTGGAAGGACGTTCAAAAGCTTTAGGAACCGGAATGAAAACGGGTATTGTTGCCGCTATTCGGGGAAAAAAAATTAAGGGTAAAAGCATCGAATTTATAACACTTAATGATTCTTATAACCCGGAAAAATCAATTGCGGCAACAAATGAATTAATAGACAAAAAAATATTTTTAGTCATAGGTAATGTTGGAACACCAACAGCAAAAGTAACATTACCGATACTGGCAAAAAATAATATACCTGCGGTTGGTTTTTTTACCGGTGCCGGTTTATTGCGTCCAGGCAAAGGCGATATTATTAATTATCGTGCCAGTTACGTACAAGAAACGGCATATGTGATTAACTCGGCATTACGTGCCGGGGTAAAGACCAATCAAATCTGTGCTTACGTTCAAAATGATGCTTATGGTATGGCTGGTGTCACTGGAATTAAACGTGCCCTAATTAAAAAACCAGGAACCAAAAAAATTATTGCCCTGCTTAATCAAATAATTGCAATGCCGGGTGATAACCCAAGACGTAACGGTATTGGGCCTGTTGGTGTTTATCAACGAAATACATTTAGCGCCAGAGCCGGTTATTTGTCACTTAAAAACTGGGAAAAAATATCCAATACCACTTGTCGTCTAGTCTTAACAGTGGGGGCTTATACCTCAGTTGCTGGATTTATTGGTTATGCCAATATGAAAAAAGAAAATTGGGTGTATAGCGCAGTATCGTTTACCGGTGCCACAAACCTAAAAAATATTTTAGCAACCTATGGCGTTCATAATAAAGTTATCGTTACCGAAGTAGTACCACCGTTAAATTCAAAACTAAAAATAGTGACTAAAGCACGAAAGTTATTAGGTAAAAAGTTTTCAGCTATAACGTTAGAAGGTTATTTGGTTGGTCAAATGATGTTAGCAATTATGGAAAAAATCCCAGGGAAAACACTTACTCGCGAAGCGTTTATTTCTGCTGCAAAAGGTAGTAAGTTTAATATTGGTGGAGTTGCTTTTGATTTTACATCGGATAATCAGGCATCCGACTTAATAACACCGACGTATTTAAAAAATGGTGTGTATCAAATTGCCCGTAGAAGGGATTTTAAAAGATTATTTGAATAAGCTATCAATAATATATTATTGATAAATAGAGGGTATTATTATGTTTAGTAAAATGAAAATCGGTCACCGATTATTATTACTGATATCGGCATTAACCATTGTTTTTTTCTCCACCGGCAGTATTACATTGCTTGGTTTAAACTCTGCATCGGAATCATCAGAAAAATTGAATAAAAAAGTTGCCGAAGGTGTTGTTTTAACTCAGATTGCATCTATTGTTCGAAACGGTTATGTGAAAGCATCTTCCGATCTGTATCTTGGTAGTACAACTTGGAAAGATGCAGCCAACAACATTAAACAAGGTAAAAACAGCTTTAATAACGCTTGGGAAAAATACCTTGCCAGTTTAAATGCTCAAAACAAAGAGCTCACTAATGATTTATTCAGCGAGTCTGTTAATAATTTAATCGAAGGTTTTGATGCCTTGCTTGACATTGTACAACAGGAAAATCGTGGCTTGTTAACATTATTCATGTTGAATGATTCAACGCCATTATCTTCACCTTTTCTAAATGCTGTCGAAGCCAGTTTGTATTTACAACAAGAAATATCAACCGAGCTTATTGAACGTGCCACCATTGAATCAAACCAATATCTATTAATCAGTTTGATTATGGTTATTACTGGTTTATTAGTCGCTATTATATTGGGTTTTTTGATTTATCGCTCCATTACTAATCCTATTTCAAAAATTGCAGGAACAATTGCCGATCAAGCAAACGGCAATATGGATGCACGAACCAATGTTCGTGGTGTAGATGAACTCGGGCATTTGGGGTTAGCGTTTGATGCTCTGCTTAATGAACGGATGGCTACTCTCGAAAAAGCCGAAAAAGAAAATGAGCAACTCAATGACTCGATTATTGAGCTATTAGAAGCCACCGCACAATTAAGTGAACGTGATCTAACCGTAAAAGTTCCCGTCGCAGAAGATGTTACCGGGCCTGTTGCTGATGCCATGAACATGATGGCTGCAGAAACATCGCGTGTGTTAAAAAAAATCCATGAAATATCGGTGGATGTTGAACAGGCGGCACATATTGTTAATGATCAAGGCCAACATGTTACCGAAGTTGCTGCAAAAGAACGCTCCATTGTGGAAGCAACCATGCAGAAGTTGGATGAAGCATCTAATACCATGAATCAAATTGCCAAGTTAGCTCAAAACTGTAATATTATTGCGACAAAAGCTTCGTCATCAACCTCAGAAGCATTAAAGTCGGTTACAAATACCGCGGTTGGTATGAATGATATTCGTGAAACGATATCTGAAACTGAAAAACGTATTAAAAGACTAGGTGAACGGTCACAAGAAATTACCGGGGTCGTTAGCATTATTAATAATATTGCTGAACGAACTCATGTGCTTGCATTAAACGCTAGTATGCAAGCGGCAGCTGCCGGTGAGGCAGGGCGAGGATTTGCTGTTGTTGCCGACGAAGTGCAACGTTTGGCCGAGGCTTCACGTCAGTCTACTGCTGAAATTCAATTATTGGTTAGTAATATTCAAACCGAAACAGCCGAAACAATGTCCACCATGAATAAAACCATCACCCAAGTGATTGATGGTACTAAACTTGCTAACCGCTCTGGCGAGCAAATGCAAGCAACTCAAAAAACGACTCATGACTTAGCGATAGCCGTTGAAAAAATTGCACAACACTCGTTAGCACAGGCTAGGGTCAGTAATGCTTTGCGAGCTCAAGTAACAGAAATTGTGGGCAGTACCACGGAAACGTCTAAAGAGCTTGAAGAGCAATCAAAACATACTGCCAACTTAGTTAATTTCTCAGACCAATTATTGAAATCGGTGCGTATTTTTAAACTTCCCGCATAAGGTTAGCAATGCGAATACTATAATGAGCGCAATAAATAGCAATGAATAATACTTCGTCAATAGATACTCAAACAATCTGTGACATTGTGCTTAGCACGAAAGATGCAATATCAGCTTTAATTAAGCCACTTATCGATGTTGACACAACCATTGAAACACCACCAAATTTTGAAGATAATAAGAACGATATATTAATTCAGTTTGAAAACATTGCCATGATAGCTGAAATGTCTGGACTAATAGGGCTCAATGCGGTTTGTCTTGAATTTAATAAGCAATTAAAAAATTTAAGCTTGGAAAATAATCAAGATGCCTTGAATTTTAAAATGGAATTAGATTCTAATTTAGAAAAAATACTGGCTTATTTACAAGATTGGCAATCACTCGATAGCATTGAACAACTTACCCACAATTTATCGGACGATGCAGATAATATTCGCGTTTTATTACTTCAAGATATTGAAAACAGTGCTACAAACCCTGAACCTGATTTAGACTCTGATATTAATCTAGATATTGAAATTGGCGAAATGAATCTTTTGTCTGATGATTTAATTGAAGCATCAGAAGCAGATGAAAATGAAATCATGGAACTTGATTCGTTATTTGCCGAAGATTCCGATGTGGAACTTGGGCTTGATACTGCCGAAGGAATCATGGCTCTTTTTTGTCAAGAATTAAGAAACATCGAAGAACAAATTTTCATACTAGTGCCGCAAATAAACAATATCAACGATGGCGACACTGATACGCCGGAACAAGCCGTACAACAGTATATTGATATTATTAGCCGATTACGCGATTCGTGTGAAGAACTTGGGTTAACCGGTTTAGTGAAAGTGTTAAACTTTGTTTTGGTTAATATCGATTTATTACTCGCACTTGATATCTCGACTAGAAAAAAATCGCAAGCAGTAATAACCGGCTGGCCTAAAGTTGTAATAAATCACTTACAAGAACCAGAAGATAATAGTTTGTGTTTGGCGGTTGTCGATTATTTGGAAGGTGATTCATGGCCTAAACCACTTAAATACAGTGAATTGCGTGAACTCATTGAAGCTTTAACTAAAGAATTAGAATTAACTGGCGACTTTGAAGTCGAAGCGCGTAAAGTTGAAGCATTAGAAGAAGATGTTGCTTTAAAAATATCAGAAGATACTAACCAACAATTGTTAGATGCCTTTTTTGCTGAATGTCCCGGATACGCTGAAGAACTTACAATGCGAATAGCAAATATAGTTAAAGGTAATGATATATTCGATAGTACCAAAGCAGCACAGCGCCTTGCTCATTCAATTAAAGGTTCGGCAAACTTAATTGGGACCAAGGGAATTGCAAATATTGCGCATCACCTTGAAGATATTTTTGAATATTTTGTCAAATTATCGATTGTCCCACCAAAAGCATTAGGAGATACCATTACCGAAGCTGCAGACACTCTAGAGATGATGATAGAATCCTTACAAGATTTATCGCCCGCTCCGGTTGATGCTCAACGCATTCTTCAAGATGTATTAAACTGGGCTAATCGAATTGATAAAAATGATATTACTGAAACATCAGTTGTTTCTGAGCATAATAAGCCAAATATTAAAGTAGAAACAAGTGTTAGCAATAAAGAAGATATTAAGAAGTCTACATTACCCGAGAATGAATCTCAACCTGCAGTCAGTCAATTAGCTTCTCAAGTCGAATTAATTCGAGTGCCCAGAGATACATTGGATCTTATTTATAATTTAATCGGTGAGACATCAATTGCGATAGCGCAAGTTCAAGAGCAACTAAAACGCATGCACCAACGTGGTATTGATATGCAAGCTCAAGAAAAGAATCTTCAAGCTCGCCGTTTTGAGTTGGAAAATTTAGTTAGTGTGCGAAGCTTAGCAGCCACCCAAAAACATCTAAACGTTGTTGCCGGTAATGAACAATTTGATTCATTGGAATTAGATCAATACGATGAGTTCTATGGTGCTACTCATAGTTTCATTGAAGCGGTATCGGATAGTCGCGAATTTAATCGAGATGTCATGTCCCACATTATGGATCTTGAAGGTTTGTTTTTGCAGCAACAACGTCTTAATCGTTCACTTGAAAATATAGTGACAACCACCCGATTGTTACCGGTTAAAACCATCGTCGCACGATTACAACGTACTGTTCGTCAAGCATGTCGAGCGACGGGTAAAGAAGCAGAGCTTGAGATTATCGGCGAACAACTTCTGATGGATGGTGATGTATTAAATCAACTTGCCGATCCTTTAATGCATTTATTACGAAACGCGATTGATCACGGCATTGAGTCAGTTGATGAAAGACGAGAAAAAAATAAACCCGATGTTGGAAAAATTACACTTCATTTTTATCAAGAAGGTAATAGCATTAGAGCCAATTGCAGTGATGATGGGGCAGGTCTTAATTATGAGCGTATCCAATGGATTGCGATGGAACGTAATTTAATTAATCCTAAGGATAAAATTGATAATGCCTCGCTTGCTCGTGTCATTTTAAACTCAGGGTTTTCTACTCGAGAAACCGCCACTCAAATTTCTGGACGTGGTGTTGGTATGGATGTCGTTCATACCGCTATAGTTAAACTTAAAGGCAGTATTGATATTAGCGATAACAAACCTTCTGGAACAAGGTTTAACCTAAGGTTACCCATAACATTATTAACCAGCCATTCAATTTTAGTTCAAATTCAAAATGAACGTTATGCGATTCCAACAGTGATGTTGGATCAAATATTACCATCTGGTATTGGTCAGTTTAATGCCCTTGGTGGAAAACAAACATTCCAATTGGGCAATAATGTTTATCCATCAGAGACACTAACAAATTTATTGGGATTGCCCGAAAGTAGCAATGCGCTGACAAAAAATAATAGCATTGTGTTGCTAATTCACTACGGTTCTAAAACAGTTGCTGTTAGTGTTGAACGAGTTCTATCAAGTAATGATTTGGTTGTTAAAAATATGGGACGTTATATGAAACATGTTACTGGTATTGCCGGTATTGCATTGCTTGGTGATGGTGGCGTTGTTCCTGTATTGGATATGGCTGAGTTACTTGATGCAAAAAAATCAGGTTATCGTAATATTCGTGCTTCGCGTACTGCTACAAGCGAAAAATTGGTTTTATCAAAAGTATTAATTGTTGATGATTCATTAAGCGTGAGAAATTCACTGTCTCAATTAGTGCAAGATGCTGGATATGAACCATTGTTAGCTCGTGATGGCCTTGAGGCGATTGAAATAATGAAAAAAACCAAACCTAATTTAATTCTTACTGATTTAGAAATGCCGCGCATGACTGGTTTAGAATTAACGAGCCATGTTCGATCCAATTCTGAAAATACAGATTTACCGATATTTATGATAACTTCACGCACCATGGCAAAACATCAAACACAAGCTCAGAAATTAGGTGTTAATGAGTATATTACCAAACCATTTTCTGAGGATGATTTAGTTAGTAAATTAGGACAAGCACTTAATGGATAAGTTATTAACTAAAATATTAGGGAAAAAACGATTACGATTATTATCGATTGATAATATGATTTTAGGGTTTGATCAAGATATTGTGTTAAGCATCGAAAACATCAGTGAGATAACAACTAAACGGCAAAGCAAAAAATCATCTGGTAGTATTAAATATAAATCGATTGAGATACCCGTTTATGCCTTTAATAAAGATTTGTCATTAGTTGATCATCCCTCAAAAAATAATCGATTTTGTGTTTCACTTAAACATCCTGATAATAAAAAACTATTTTCAATTATGTGTGATGCCGTAGAGCAATATGATATTGATGATGACAATAAAATTAACGCAATACCGGCTTTAAGCTATCATCCTGAATCGCCCGTCATTGGTTTGTTAAAAAAAGATTCAAATCTTGTCTTGCTTTCATGTGCTGAATCGATGCGAGATTACATTAATACACAGGAACAAAGGTATGCTTAAAGACGAGCAAAGTTCAGCTGCATGGTTATTACACGTAGCGAAAAATATCCAATTTTGTATTGGATTACATCAAGCTGCAGAATATATTGAAGCACCGTCTTTATATAACATTCCACTGGCACCGGCTTATTGTAATAACGTCTTATTTTGGCGCGATAGTATTATTCCGGTTGTTGATATTAACCTTTTAGCCGGTCAGCCAGCAACACTGTCTCATAGGCTTGTGATGGTTATTGCCTATCAAGTACAAGATAACACCCCTATCGAATATCTGGCTGTTTTACTTGAGTCTGCGCCGCATAAAATACAAGTGAACGACAATGATGCATGTGCTATGCCTAAAACCTATCCAGAGCGTTTAAAACCGTATGTCGTCTCTTTATTTGAATATCATAATGAAGTCGCCAGCATATTAAATATTGCCAGAATGAGCATGGGTAGTTTACACAAGGCCTAGGCATCAGCGAGCGCTACTGCTTTTTGACACAGAACAGCAGTTAGGTTAGTATTTTCAAAAAGAAATCGTCTTTTTAACTTTTACAAAACCATTATTGTTAGCCTGAATCTTTTCATTTCGTTTTTCTAGGATTTCTTTTAACTTGCTATCTTGTGGTGGTTTAGTTAAATATAAATCACAGCCCGATAAAGCGCCACGCACTTTATCAAAACGTGAACTTTTGCTGGTGAGCATAACCACTTCAGCAACCGAGTTTGCTTTAATCCACTTACAAACCTTATAACCATCCACACCAGGCATCATCACATCCAAAAATACAATATCGTACATATTATTCTTTACCTTTCTAGCCGCTTCATTTCCCGTTTCAGCAAATGTCATTTCAATTCTATTTTTACACAGCAGCGGTAGTTTATGTTCTAAATATTTATGGACAGCCAAGCTATCATCAACAACGAGTATATTAATTGATTCAGATACAATATCATCATATAAATCGTGAGTTAAATCTGTTGTTGACGTAATGCTCTCTAATTTATCTAAAAAATTTTTAACATTTATAGGTCTTTTAATGGATATCGTATCTTTAAATTTTTGTTCTTCATCCGATATCATAATAGTGTTTGCGGCATTTTTACCGTCTAGCTTTCGCCATTTTTCCATTGCATCCATATCATCGGCATTCACCAACAATACATCAGAAAATTTATTTGGATCAAATTCTTTAAACTCATAAATAGTTTGAACCCACTTTATTATTTTATAAAAACCCTTAATCAAAACGAGCTCTTGCGCTGGAATTCCGATAGCTGACATAATTGCTTTTTGATGAGCCACTCAATATCCCTCAGTAGAACAGACAATAGATAATTGACCGTAAATTGTTATGCTAAATATACGATATTTTCCATTAAACAGATTGCTTAATCGAATTAACCTTACTAAATATAATAACGTCCATGCTGAATTTATCTTTAAAGAAAACTATCTTAAAGCCATTTTACTAGCTAAGTGTGATGCACATCACGTAAATTTTCTTCAAAATTAACATATTAATTTAAGTTATATTTAAACTGTGGAATTTCTACGCAACAAAAAACTTACTTTAAATAAGATTATCCAATGAAAACATAAATTATGTCGTTAAAAAATCCAGAGGACTTGGGACTGTTATCCCAGGTTTATTTAAAACATGGGTATAAATCATCGTGGTCGAAACATCAGCATGGCCCAGTAATTCCTGTACCGTTCGAATATCATAGCCGTGTTCTAATAAATGCGTCGCAAACGAGTGACGTAAAGTATGACAACTTACTTTTTTATTAATTCTAGCTAACTCAGCCGATTTTTTGATTTTTTTTTGTAAAACTGATTCATGAACATGGTGTCGCCGTGTAATTTTAGTACGAGGATCAGTTGAAATTCGAGCTGAGGGGAATACATACTGCCACCGAAATTCTTTTTCTGCATTTGGATACTTTCTTGAAAGCGCTTCAGGTAGATATACAGAGCCAAAACCTTCAACCAAATCCTCAGCATGTAATTTTTTTACTTCCGCAATTTGTAATTGAATATCCGTCACTATTTTATTAGGAATCGGCACAACTCTATCTTTATTTCCTTTCGCCTGCCTTACAAATATTTGTTGATAATCAAAATCAACATCCAATACGCGTAATCGAACACACTCCATTAACCGCATACCACAGCCATAAAGTAAATTAGCCATTAATTTTTGTATCGTACCGTCAATATTATCAAGTAACGATACCATTTCAAGAGGTGATAACACGACAGGAAGGCGTTTGGGTTTCTTGGATCGTTTAAACGTTATTTCATCACCAAACTCAAATTTTAACACCTGCTTAAAAAAGAAAACCAACGCATTTAAGGCTTGAGCCTGCGTGCTAGCAGAAACTTTTCGATTAATTACCAAGTAATCCAAATATTCTGCTATCTGTTTTTCAGAAAAGTTAACTGGATCTAACATTGAATGATATATTACAAATCGTACAAACCAGCTAACATAAGCTTGCTCGGTTCGAATTGAATAATGTTTGCAGCGTATTTTATTAATTAGATCATTAAGGTGTTCAGGATGTTGAGCCATTACTATTTTAAAAGCAGAGTCACTACCGGATTTTACATCAGAACCACTTGGTTGATAATCCCTGCTAACAGTAGCATGTGAATTTTCTAATGTTTGTGCAAATACAAACCACTCCTCCCATGGATACTTAGCAGCCCAAGAAACAGCAACCATATCCGTAAATATTATTTTAATTGAGGTTATGATTTGTTGGAATTGCCAATCTTGCAAAAATTTATTGCGGCCTTTGTTCTTTAAATATTTGTCTACAAATTGTGCTGGGTGCTTAATAAGTTTAGTGTCACTATATGTTTTTATATATTCCTCAGCATGCTTAACAAGCCATATTTCCCCATCCCTTGATGCACCATACATTCTTGTTTTGATTATATATTTTTTCCAAAATTGTGAAATCAATAAGTCATCCATCACGCTACTCCTTTAGCAAATATACTCGCAAGTATTTTCTGTCCCTGTTACTATTATGGTAAATAATGAAACAAATTACAAATATTTAGACTGCTGCTCCCTAATAAGGTAAAAAGTAACTGCAGTCTAATAAATTGTTATGTGAATAAAATTAAAAGGAATTAAAAATGGGTAATGGAGAAATTATTTAT
>CAZEPW010000031.1:0-40727 GCA_964514215.1 uncultured Thioalkalispiraceae bacterium | reverse complement strand
TTATTTTTAACGCTACTATGTTGATTTTATTTTTTAATCCAATGGATTAAAATTTAAATAACACCTCGACATCGTCCTGTCACCACGTCAAACCATGGACCGTGAACACCATTGTTACAGCTGCTATTGTAAATTAATAAATGTGTTTCGGTGCCAGTGTCGGTATCATGGCAAGCAGTTTGATCGCAGTTTGTTTCAACTGTCATGTCGGCACCATTTTCTGAAATAACTTGTGGTGGTTGGTTATTTTGTCCCCATTGGTAGGGGGCACGAATTAAACCACCGTTATTAATAATACGCGATATTGTACCTGTGGTCTGAAGCACATAAGCTGAAACATCAGCATGAATTTGGCCTCCGGACTCTGCTTGCAGGGCAATTATGTTTTTACCTGTTTCACTAATAACATCAATCCCTGTTCCATGAATGTGAATTTGGCCCCCGGATCGCGCATAGGCTGCAGCAGTGCTTCCCGGTGCATCAAAGAACGTTTGAAGGTTGGAACCATAAAGATGAATGATACCTTTATTGGTTGCTGTGATTGTTCCTGTGAGTGAGCCACTAAGCCCTGATTTTGCAACCAATTTAATTTCTGATCCAAAGAACCATGTTTCATCACAGTTTGCAACATAGGGTGCGCCCACTGAAAAAGCCGAGGTAGCACTAAGCTTGCTACTAAACCAATAATGATTACCTCGAGTGGCCGCGCAACTTCTTTCGTCCCATGCTCTTGCGACACCATCAACTTCAACGTTATACCATCGAGAATTGCCACCACCATTCCAATAAATGCCACCATAAAAATTCGTTGTGACTTTTAGGTCTGAAAACTTTAGTTCTGTGCAATTGCTGATATTCATGGCTGCGTTATTTTGATCGCCTTGGCCTTTGAGAATCGTTTGGCTGCTGCCACTGCCATCAAAGCTGGTATAACCGGTATAACCATCAACTGCTGAACATCGAATGTTTAGGTTTACTGGCTGGCCGGAATCATTAACTCCGGTAAATGTACCGGGGCCGATACTAACGTGCAACGGTGCTGCGGCATTTGGTTTTCGAACGGTTTGCATCCAATGTGCTAATTGCGGAAATTGAGTAAAACAATTTGCTATGCTGGTGCCATTTTCCATACAGCTTTGGCGCAGCTGTACTTTTTCGGCATTTGCTTCAACTCCGGCAGGCACTGTTGCCGCAGTTGTTATTGTTGAACTCAGTGTTGCAGATAGTGCTATTGCAGTGAGTAATCGTTTTTTTACTTTCATGTATATCCCATCCCTTTTATTATATATATCAAGTTAACCAACACGAAGTGTTGATGTTTTACTATATCGAGCCAAAACCTTAAAAACAATGTGATTAATGTAACAGAAGTTTATTGATGGCTGTTTATTAGTCTGGAGTGGTTATAAATACAGCGGTTGTGTTTAAAATTACCATAGGATATAAATTTTGCCGGAAAAGAGAGTGCTAATTAAAAAGGGAGTTTTAGTAAACTCCCTTTTTAATTATTTAACCGCTATGTATGAGAAAAAAGTATAAAAAAAAATCAGTTTAAACTTATAATGTTGAGGTTTTAATTCTAGATTCCGACTCAAAAACTATCGGAATGACGCTTACTTATAAAAATAATTTAATTAACTCAATTGTATTAATTTGAGTTTGCAACGTTGCATCAACTATTATTTTTAGATTATCACTTTGAATTATCTGTGTTGCTATGATGCGATCGGCCATTAATCCGATATTATCTGCCATCACTAATATTTTATTGGCCATTTCAAGAATTCTATCCGCCATTAAACCAATATCATCTGAAAGACGTAATAATGTAGTTAATGAACTTTCTAGAGCGGATAGTGAAGTGTTTGATGCGATATTTGCTAATTGAAGACTTAACTCTTGTACTGCTGTTGCTAATGATGCATTTACGGTTATCAACGTTTGAAAGGCAAGCAGCAAATCATCTGTTAAGGTTAGATTGGTGCCTGTTTCAGCCACAATCGTGTCATAGCTAGCAATAACTTGAGACTGATAATTACTAATATCAGTTTTTATTGAATCAAGTTGTGATGCAACTGATACCGAGGTTAATGTGGTTGTTTTAACTACCACTAACAAATCATCACCTTGTATTATTAAGCTGTTAATATTGGATGTCAGTGTTGCAACATCAACCGCTGCAAAAGCATTGGTGGTGCCCATGAATAATACTAAAATACTTGTGAATATTGATTTTTTAAGTGAATAACTGTATTTCATGTTAGAGCCCTCTTAACTATATTAGGAAACCATTATATTAGCATTTTCTTATATATCAAGCTAAAATCTGATCACAATAACAATGTTAAATATTCATTAAAAAACAATGGGTTATATAAAATATTGTTAAGCTCTTTAAGAACTAGCTTTTCTGCTGTAACAAAACTAGATTTACTTTTGGATGGGTTATTGTGCTATTTTCGCCAAACAGCCACTCATAGGATTTCATAATTGCTTTTTTTACACATTCGCCTAACCCTATCACCCCACAATCCGATGCAGGTAGACTTCTAGCGACATCTTCAAATGCATCTTTTATCAAATGTTCTAAACTCGGTGCTTGCGGATATGTGCCATAAATTGCATCTTCTATCATTGCCGATATAACATCGGTTAAAAAATTGCTGCTGTTATCATGAGGATTTTTATTTTCGTTAGCATTTTCTTTTTTAATTTCACCTGACCATACAACTTTAGATGAATCTAAATCGTATACATCAACATAAATTAATACCTCTCTCATCGTTTTATAAATTATTATATCATCCTTATTTTTATCCTTCTGTTCACTTCTGGAGTATCTAATGTTATTACTTTGTAATCTGGCAAAGAGTATGTATCGAAAATTTTCTGAGCTATTGATAAGGCCCTTTAATTGCGCCTGATCTACCAGAATAGCATTTTTAATGTGTTCTAATATTTCGTTGAGTTGCTGCTTTTTATTTTGCTCGATAATATCGTTATAATGTTTAATAATAAAATCGTTTCTTATATGAGAAAGTGAGGCAACTGCAATTGATGAGTATTTTAATATAGCTTCTTCATTCCATGTTTCTTTTTGTGATACTAAACCACCAAATATAATATTGCCAGCCGATAAATTTTTTTCATTAAAGCTACTATCAACATAGTTAACATTCATCATAGCGCAGGAGGGCAAAGTAATAATAAAAATTATTACTAATAGTTTATATAAAGCCATTTCAAAATCCCTTTGAGTAAATTAATATCGGAATAATAATGATATATAGAACTAGCTGAATTGATGCTGAATAATGATAGCCATAGCATTTTTAAATTTGGCTTAAATTTTTATAGGATTAAAAATAATACGATGTACAATCGTTATGCGAAGTGAATACAAACTACACTAGCATGCATCAAAGAATACCGAATACTAGAACGTTTTGATTATAAGTTTATAAATGCTGGTGCACAAATTTCACGCTAAAGATAGACTTTTATCTCACAAAAAATTGTGAAAACTGGGTACTAAAATAGTATACAACTGTTGAAGTTTACGCGGCATGATCATTGTTTAACACTTTGCTACACGCAGCAGCCTCTATAAATTCCGAGACAAACTACGTCTAGCTAGGTGTTGGTACAGCGAAATTTAGCCGTGCCAAAAAAGCAGCATCTAATTAATTAGATGGTGTGAATCCGCCTGCTTGTTGTACGTCAGTCATTAATGAATTTGCTTGTGGGCTTTTTACCATAGCAGCATCCATTGCAGCTTGAGCTGGTGGAATTGATTCAATAGTACCAGCAGCTTTTTGGATGATTTGTGGGTTGTTAGTAGCAAATTTGATGATACCACCAGATAAACGACTACCGCCATTACCAGAATTTGAATGACCACCAGCAATTGCAACGTTTGCAGAAAGCGCTAAACCACTAACTAGTAAAACTAATAAAGATTTTTTCATTTTTATATTCTCCATATAAAAGTTATAAACAAGGTTATTTTGTTTTGTTGTTTTATTTACTACGTGGGAAATTTTACCACAAAACAAAAAAAGATCAAATATATATAATGACGCTACTTTAGCCTTAGATGAGCGCATTAGAAAATATTGCTAGTGATTATTCACTAACAAAAATTATTATAAATAACAATAAGTTAATGGGTGATCACTTAGATTAATGGCCGCTATAATTTAGAATTAAGCCTCAAATTAGCATTGGTTGAGTTACCGCAAGGAAAAAAGAATAAAAATAGTGAAGGCTGAAATTAAAAAAATGGGAATTTTTCTTAATTTAAGGTTCAACAATAACCATTACCTTTATAAAATCTCAGCTTAAGTAGCCACATCAGTGTGGTTTTTAACCACACTGATAATTTAAGTGAATCCGTTGTCCTTATTGACGTGTATCACAGCTAACACCACCACCGGGTAAACTTGCACTACCACCACCAGCAGCATCACAAATGGCTGAAAATAATGAGCAATCTTCCCCTCCAGGACCTGAGCTAGGATAACACTCACCATAAGCTTGAGCCGATATTGATACTGGTTCATTAATTCGTTGTTTTAAATGTGCCGCTGATTCAGCAGGTGTTGGAAATCGAATACCACTCGCGGTTGTGGCGCATTGTGAATTGCTACCAAGCCCTGAACTTATCTTAGAAAAACACCAGCATATATTAGGGCTCACACTTTTTAAATTCCTATTGGTTAACGTACAGCCAGCACAGCTACCACCACCAGCAACTGTATTTTTTAGCTCAAAAACCACATACGTCCTATTAAGATCGGGAAGAAATGTAAAATTTTCAGTGCTGACCATTAGAATCGTGGATTTATCGAGCATCTCACCATAACCTTGAATGCGACTCACGCCGTATTGGGGGTCAACTAGTGACATTACCAGTGCTTCTCGCTGTGGCAAATTTGCAAAATCACTGACTATTTGAGTTGGTAGCATTACTTTATACCCAGTCGCAACTTTGGTTATTTGATAGGGAATGGTGCGTGCATTTACGTTTGTATACACACCCAAAACTAGTGCCACTAACACTACCGTTAAGAAGTTTTTAAACATCATACTCTCCTATTTCATTGCGCAAACATTCAGGCAATTTATGTTTTGAGTATGGATAATGTACTATTTTATTCTTGGTACTTTTACAACTTTTTAGTATGAATAAATCACACATTAAATGCCCAAAAAGTAATTACAATAAAGTTAAATACAAATGTTAACTATTGTTAATCATAAAGCGCATTTTGATAAAAATCATACAAACTAAAATTTATACCACTATAATTTTATTTTAATGTTAAAGTGTTAAATATTTTCTGCCATAAGATAGTTATTATTGTATTCTAAATTATTCCACATTGTGGTTAATGTTATATTAAGGTTTAACGTTTCGCTAGAAAGGAAATTTAAATGCAAACTAAGCAACATAATCAAAATGGTAAGCATCCAAACAATACAATTATTACCGTATCCACCCCTAAAGAAGTGCTAACAAAACAAAACTTACCGTATTTTATTGGCATCTCTGATCAAACGGCAGGAGCAAAACAAATTTCAATGAATATGGTCGTTATCCCTCCGGGCTCAACGGCAGAGCCACATTATCATCCGGTATTTGAGTCAGGTATTTATTTGATTAAAGGTCGCGTTAAAACATTATATGGCAATGATTTACAACACTCGGTTATTAATGAGGCAGGGGATTTTATTTTTATTCCACCCGATTTATGGCACCAACCAATTAATTTGAGTGACACCGAGGAAGCACGCGCAATTATAGTGCGTAATGATCCCAGCGAACGGGAAGCCATTATTCATTCGAAACCAGAAATTAATGAGTAACTCGATGACTATGTGGCACAGCGAGTGTAAAATAAAAAGTCGCGCCATTATTTGGCTCAGCTTCTGCCCATATTTTCCCATTGTGCTGTAGGATAATTCGTTGCACAGTGGCTAAACCAACTCCGGAACCACTAAACTCTTGCTTTGAATGCAGCCGCTTAAATGGTTTGAATAATTCATGAGCAACATCCATATTAAAACCAACGCCATTATCTTTAATGAAAAAGACTGTTTCACCTTCATCAATATAAGAATCCATTTTAATATAAGTTTCTTTTTGAGTTGCGCTGTATTTCCAAGCATTGCCAATCAAGTTTTCGAGTACGATACTGAGTAACTCGGAATTTGCAAATACGTGCATCCCCATTGAAACATCAATATTTAAATGACGCTCAGGCGCTTCATTTTTTAATCGTTTGATTACTTTATTCGCGATGCTGCTAAGATCAACCTGTTGGCAACTTAATTTAGTGTGTGTTACTTGAGACAACTTTAACAAATTTTCTATTAATAAACGCATGTGTTGCACAGATTCATGAATAGTCTGTAAATAATTTACGCCTCGCTCATCTAGTTTATCTTTATAATCTTCGAGTAGTATTCCACTGAATCCTTCAATACTACGAAGCGGTGCACGTAAATCATGTGAAGCGGAGTAATTAAATGCTTCTAGGCGGCTATTAGCACGTTCTAAGTTTTCTGTTCTCACTTCAACTAATTTTTCAATGTAGTTTTTATAAACTTTTATTTCTAAATCTGCGTTTACCTTTTCTGTTACGTCTTTAAATGACCAAATTCGACTGTGAGTATCACTATCAGTGGTGCTTAATGGTGCGGAATGACGTTCAAAAACACGGCCATCTTTAAACCGAATTAAATCGCGATCTTCTTCAAGACTACTATAGAGATCACGTACTTTTTTAATAAAAGCGGCTGGATCAACCAACTGCTCAAAAATATAGCTTAATGTTTTTTCGTCATCGCGCTCTTGCATTAAGGTTTTTGGTATTCCCCACATTTCAGTGAACTGTGGGTTATACAAAGTAATTTTGGTGGCATTATCAACAACCAATATTCCTTCGTCGATAGAATTTAAGATAGCCGGTAGAGTGGGGAGCTCTGTTTGGAAAATCATACTTAATACCTACATTCAATCAATTATTCTGTGTTATTAAATTTTATAATAGCGTTAACATCAACTTAAACTAAACAATCCTACACTAATACTAGTTTAGTATAGCTATCGATATCCACAATAAAACAGGCAGTTCAAGTGACAAAATTATATTAATATTGTATTTTGCATAGTAATACTAAATCTTTTTTTGTTGCTTCTCAACAATATTATTGCCATTAATAAAGACTATTAAAATGCTTAACAATAATGAAGCTTATGTTAATTTATTTTTAGTGGATAAAGACTTAGTTTTAAAACTGTATTTTATATGTATGTTATTGCTGGATGATAATAATGTATGAATAGCGTACTACAGGTGTTAATTTCTTAACTGAGGATCAAATTGAGGAGAAGTACCGTCATTACCATAAAGTATATATGGTAATGATAACAACATTATGATGCTGTTTTTTAGTCACACTCATTAAAAACATGTGCTTCACATTTTTCACAGATATCGCGATTAAGTGATTTATAAATAGAACATATCGCATCACTTTTCTTGTCTGAAAAATATTTGTTACCAATTTTTTGAATCAAACACGTTTTACTCACGTGCTCATACACCTTCGATTTTAAACCAGTGAAATACAAACCACCACCGAGTTTTTGAAGTCGTCGCGCTTCAATGACGAGCATTTGTGCGCCACTAATATCAATGAAATTAATTCCCGTGCCAACAATTAATATGTGTTTTATATTTTCATTATCCACAATCCGATGTAAGCGTGCTTGAATATGAGTTAACGAGCCAAAATAAATCGACATATCAATACGAATAATTTTTACTTGCGGGCATTGTAATGTTGGTTTTTTAGTAACATTAATTAAACGTCGTTTATCATTTTCACTGTTATCAAAAGCCAATGTTGCAATTTCGGGTGTTGAAGTACGAGATAGAAAAATGATAAGTGAAAGCAATACCCCTAAGTAAATTGCAAACTCAAGTTCGAGTAACAAGGTGGCGAAGAATGTTGTTAATAATATTGCTGTTTCTGATTTACTATTACGGAATATCATTTTGATATGGTGAAAGTCAATTAGATTATAGGCCACCACTAAAATCACACCACCCATTGCGGCATTGGGTAAATAAGCTGTTAATGGTGCAATCAGTAATACAATTAACATTAAAAACACTGCTGCAAAAATTGCTGACATTGGTGTTTTTGCACCGGCTTCATAATTAATACCGGAACGGGTAAATGAGCCTGAACCAGCATAACTGGAAAAGAAACTACCAACCATGTTTGATAAACCTTGGCCAATAAATTCCTGACTTGAATCTATTTGTTGATTGGATTTACTCGCAATAGCTCGACTAATCGAAACCGCTTCAATTAAACCTAATAAAGCCACTGCAAATGCTTCGGGAGCAAGTGTTTTGAGTGTATCAAAAGAAAGCATTGGCCATGATAGTTCGGGTAATCGTCCCGGAATTTCTGGAACTAACGCAATGTTATAAGAAGGATCGCTAAACATTAATGCAACTAAACTGCCAATCACTAAACCCATCAAAAGATTTGGAATTTTAGGGTAGTAGCGCTTAATGCCTAACACACTAACTAATGTAATAGCCGCAATAATTAAAGCATAAACATTAGTGCTACCAAGATGTTGCCCAATACCAAACCAAGTATGTAAGAAGGATTCACCTTTTGGTATCGTTAAACCAAGAACACTTTTTGCCTGACTAGTAACAATTAATATCGCAGCGCCAGCAGTAAAACCAATGATCACGGTATGCGAAACAAAATTAACCAATGCTCCAAGACGTGCTAAACCAAATGCAAGTTGATACACTCCGGCTAGAAATGTCATGGTCAGAGCCATCGAAATAAATTCGGGTGTACCCGGTTCGGCATGATTACTAATTGCAGAAAAAATAACAATTGAAATCGCGGTGGTTGGGCCTGATATTAAATGTCGCGAAGAACCAAATAATGCTGCAACAATTGGTGTAACCATCGCAGTGTATAAACCGAATTGCGGCGGTAATCCGGCAATTGTTGCAAAAGCAACCCCTTGAGGAAGTACAATAACGGCGCCAGTAAACCCGGCAATCATATCTGCTTTTAATGAATCTTTTGTAATAAGCCGGAACCAGCTTAGGAACGGGAATAATAGTCTTATATACATTATTGGCCTTTATTTCATATTACTATAATGAATAGTCATCATCACGAAATATAAAGGCATCGGAATCACAGAAAATAACGGCGATGTCAGCGTGACATTATAGCAAATTGTTTTTGGTGAAGGAGTGGATCAAGCAGTCATGATCACTATCGTTCGTTAAACAGGTTCTATTTTGTGGGTAATATACCTAACTTCTAGAAATGGGTTGTATATCTAGAAAGAAGTATTCTACAGCAAAGCATGATAAATTGCATTAAAAATATCATGAAGTACTAATATAAGTAGTTACTTATACTTTTATTGTGGTAAAGTAAAATTTGACATAAACGGTTACTGCTTATGTTAAGTATTTGATTCTATGAAATTTGTGTATTATGGTTAAAATACGTGAAAAGCTTAGCAATACCCATAAAATATAACATGCCGACTAAAGTCATATCAACGCTACTCGTTGCGTTGCTGCTTTATAGCCAATTATCATCTATCACTTATGCCACTAGTGCTGAGTCACATTGCATAAAGTGCATTCAACTTGACGACCTCGATCCTGACACAATAACGATACACTCTTTTGCATCAACCAGCCTTCGTGTTTTCAACTTTCAACGTCGGCTTTACCGCTCAAATCAATCTCAAAAAAATCCAAATATCCCACAACAACGTGCACCACCCGTTTTTTCTGTCAATTATTAAACATCAATTTTAAATACAAATTAGAGAGATTTTCATGAAAAAACAATTACTCATGGTGGCATTAGTGATGCTGTCAAATACGTCTAGTGCAAACGAATCCGCCCATTGGGGATATCAAAAAACCAATGGCCCAGCACATTGGAGTGAAATAAATCCAGATTACGCTTTGTGCCAAAGTGGCAAAAACCAATCACCGGTGAATATAAGTGGCTTTATAAAAGCACCACACAAAAGCTTAAAGCCAATCTATCACTCCAAAGTGAATGAAATTATTAATAATGGCCATACCATTCAAATTAATATGCAGGCCGGTAGTAAAATTAAAATAGATAATAACGATTTTAATTTAAAACAATTTCACTTTCACAGCCCAAGTGAAAATACCATCAATGGCAAATCCTATCCACTAGAAGGTCATTTTGTTCATGCCGATGAAAATAATAATTTAGCAGTACTCGCCGTAATGTTTGAAAATGGCGATAAAAATTCTGCGTTAGAAGAATTATGGCAACACATGCCAATGAATAGCGGTGAACATCAAAACCTGACGAACAATATTACGGCATCAAGCTTGCTGCCAAAAAATTTGGATTACTACCAATTCAATGGCTCATTAACCACACCACCTTGTTCAGAAGGAGTGCGTTGGTTTGTGCTTAAAAATTCAATTAAAGTATCAAAACAACAAGTCAGCCAATTTCATAAGACAATACACCACGCCAATAATCGGCCAGTGCAGTCCATAAATGCACGCTTAATAATAGAATAACAATCACTTGCCGTAAGGTGGGCAATGCCCACCTTACAATTTGATTAAAATAATTTATCGTGCATCAGCGATTCAACCACCTTAACAAAATTCTCCGGGCTTTTTAAAATCGGAATCGACGTTTGCAACGACACTGTTTTTAAATCATCTCGCATTTCAGCTATCGTATGCTTAACCTGTTGGTAGCTATTGTTACTTTTAGTAGCAAACATAATATTTTCTGGAACAACACGTTGTCGATTAATCGCACCGGTTAATTTTTTGTCGCAACTGCATTTCGCAGAGCCATTAACCAAACCACAACTAGCACTGGTAAACGCATGAACTTTTGAACGTGCGCGCGATAATTGCTTTCGGTAATTAGCCGACGATAACGCCAAACACTCGCTAGCCTCATGATGATCTAACTCAAAAATATCGCCCAATATATAAGCCAAGCGATGCTTTTGATCCAAACATAATAACATCGCCATGGTGCACATAATTCGTAACTCATTCAACAGCAATTCATACTCTGGTGATTTTTGTAACGTCTGAGGTGATTGTAAATCGGATTCTAAATCAAGCTTAAAATCATCAAAATTAAGTCCCCGATCTTTTGCCAATAACTTTTTAGTTGTTAATAAATAATTACTGGCAACACGATATACCCATGTCCTAAATTTACTTTTAAATTGAAATGTTGAAAGTTTGGTTATAATAATAATCAATATTTCTTGAGTGGCCTCACGAGCATCATCATGATGAAACAACATACGCATAGCAAGATAATATATAGTATCTTGAATTTCAATAACGATATTTTCAAGCGCCTGCTTATCACCATTTTGTGCCTTTGTAACTTGGCTTTCTATATCCATATTATCCATTTAATTTTTTTGTGGTAACGATTTTTGAAAACCCTGAAGTAAACTAACTCGTTGATACCAGTTAAGCAAGTTACCTTCAATTGGTGTTACTTGAGCAAGGCTCAACTGGAAAATATTCGATGCTACCGATAAATCAGCAATACTCGGCGTCGCTCCAGCAAGAAACGCTGTGTGTTGTAAACCGTCATCCAAAATTTTAAATAATGTTGGAATAGCCTGCTCACCGCGTTTTATTGCTGCGCTATCACCTTGTTCCCCCATAAACACTTTGTTTAACACAATATCAACAACACTATTGGATAAACGGCATTGATTCCAATCCAACCATTGCTCAACCAAAGCTCGCTGTTTTAAATCCTTTGGGTACCATGCTTCTAAACCGTGCTTTAGGCACAAATAGCGCATAATAACGTTAGATTCATGTATTTTAACCTCATCATCAATTAACGTTGGAATTTGTTGATTTGGATTAATCAGAGTATATTCTGGTGATAAAAATTCGGCTTTATCCATTGCAATTGGCTGTAATTGATACTCAAGCCCAGCTTCCTCTAATAATGACACTACCCGGCGCGCGTGTTGTGAATAAACATAGTGATACAATGTGTACATATATTTTCCTGTCGATTAAATTAATAGTATTTAATTAGACGCAGTTCAGCACGGTGGTGTGACACTTTATTAGTGTTATTTTTGATTTAATTGGCTTTTTTATTTAACCAAATATTCACTTTATGGTTTAAATCTTTAATTGATGCTGCAGTCGCTTGCTTCTCTGCAAATCGGAGCCTGTAATATAAACTGATAATACGATTCAATTCATCATCAATTTGTAACTTATTCTCATATCGAATTTGCCAATCGCGTAATGGTTCATAAAAATAACGATTAACACCAGATTCAAACACAAGCTTCGTGATAACACTTTCTAATTGTTGTTGGCTTAATTTTGTTTTTTTATTATTATCATCTTTATCTTTGCGAATAATAATTTTATTTTTTAACCACAGATTATTTCGTTCACGACTCACAACAACCATTAAAATTAACACTATTAACAAGACTATAATATAAAGTTGATACGATTCATTGTCTCCATGTTTTTCCCATAACTTGTAGTTATAATACAATGCAGAAAATAAATCAGTGATAGGTTCAAAAATAGACGCATTAGCCGACTCGGCTTGATACCAAATGCTCGGAGTATTATCAACATTAAGCCATTTACCATCAACATACGCTTGTGCCCATGCATGGCTATCGCGAGCACGAAC
Organism: uncultured Thioalkalispiraceae bacterium; assembly: GCA_964514215.1. Lineage (GTDB taxonomy): Bacteria > Pseudomonadota > Gammaproteobacteria > UBA6429 > Thiohalophilaceae > CAYQUC01. Next base: position 27,938 of record CAZEPW010000031.1, on the reverse strand, counting down.
AGTGAATAATTTATTTTCGCTATCATATTCAGTCGCTGAGTAACCAACAACATACCGTGTTGGAATATTTTCCGACCGCAATAACAAAACCGTAGCCGTTGCAAAAAATTCACAATGACCACGATGCCGGTATTCCAAAAATGAAATAAGCGCATCTTCATTAGACGATAACGGCTCTTGATATAAAGAATAACGGTAATTTTTTTTAAAATAGCTTGCTATGCGTGAAATTTTATCAGTATCGGATAAATTATCCAAACCCAACCCTACTTTAATTTTTGATATTACTTTTTGATGCCGACGTGAAAGCATTAAATCTATTTTATTAGGTTTTTCCTGCGCGTTAATATTTGATTTTTTTGAATCATAAATAATATATTCAAATAGTGCCTTGGTATTAATTGCTCGTATAGTGTTGTATTCAGTTCGTGATAACTTCACATTTTCTGACACTGCTATTGCTTGTGACCCAGTTGTAGCAGATAAGGGTAGAGCTAATAAACTTTTATCACTACGCGTATTACGATGCACTAGCATTTTAATGGTTTCAGTTTTACCATAAGAATAATTTTTTACTGGCTTAAATATATTTTTCGAACTAAACCAAACATTGTCATAAAAAGAATTGTAAATAGCTTCTTGTAATAACAAGGGTTTGTTATCGCTTGTTTTGATGCGCATCACGATTTTATTTGATAATTTCAGTTCACCAACTTTTCCCATCGCAGTTCGACTTCGAAATGGATCGCGCTCACCATTAAATAATACATCAAAATAATCTATCGCCCATGCTTCAACTTCTTCTGACAGACGCATAAGCGAATACTGTCCAATATAGGATATAAAAAAATAAAGTAATAACAAGCTTATCCAAACAACACGATTACTGGAAGGTGATTTAAACTGCCAAAGCGCCCAGCTAATCAACAATGCCAATATAATGAAATAATGATAGGAATCATGATATACCGAGCTTGTAGCCAATAAGCTCAAAGCAAAGTAAATGTAAGATATTTGAATAACAGCATTCGGTTGACGTTTACGAAACCGATAAATAAATGCCCCCAAGGGAACAACTTCACGCTCACTATAATGCTCAGCTAGCAACAACGGATAAAATACGATAGGCAATAGCGCTATAACTTGGTGGATAAATAATCGAGGGTTTGTTCCAAAAACAACAACTAAAATAACAATTAAAAACAATACCGTGCTGATATTACCAATAAGATAAAAATGACTATTTTGAAATTGAAAGCGCCGATTAATAAACGGCTTTAATTCTAATAAAACAATCATTATTAGCGCCCAATACAACGTCCCTATTAAGTACCCCCAAAAAAGTAATGTCGCACTGATCAAAAACTTTGGTGCTTGATATTTAGCTAAAGGTATCAATAGTGTACTCATAATGCCGACAAACCAATTTCGATATTGCCAACAGTCAATTCTGTTACACTGTATTTTAAATTTGAAATTTCAGTTTGATTATCTCGAATTAAAAACGCATGAAAGGGAATATTATTTAGCTGCAATAATTGCAAAAGGGCTTCACGATTATCATCCCAATCAATCAAAATTATTATCGCACTACTCAACGTATTCAGATTTCTTGTGATTAACGATAATAAATTAGAAAAATCTTTATTTTGACTAGCCGTCACAGCAGCTAACACTTCAAGCATGTTATCCCGTTGTGCCATGCCTCGACCACTAGAGAGCTGGTATGCTTTATCACTAACAAACATTAAATCAATAAACGAGTCTAATTTATCAAGTGAATAAACATAAGAAGCGGCCACCGAAACGGCTTCCTCAAACTGCTCCTGTTTCTCATTATCGCTAAACGTATCTAAAATTAAACCGTATCGCGAAAAATATTCCTCTTGATATTGTTTCACAACAGGTTGAGCGGTTTTTGCCCAGCTATTCCAATGTATATTTCGAATACTATCACCGGCTTGATATTCACGTAACGAAGTAAACTCTTGCGCATCACCCACCGAACTTGCATTACTAACACCACCCGGATTGTGCTGACGTTTGCCCGATAAAAGCAAAGTAGGAACAGCATAACGTTTAGGCAATACGGTTAATGTGTGATAACACGGTATTTTTTTTATTGCACAATAAATACCAAAATTATCAGGTAGCAATACAATTATTGTTTTTAGAGAAACCACACCACGCCGCAACGGTCTTAGACTGGCCTTAATGGTCACTTGAGATTTTGAGCTCATGGAATCTACATCCGTGATTATCGGTTTTATCAGAGTATTTTTTTCCAATAACCAACGCCACCGCGGGTATCGAAAAAAACGATCAAAACGATTTTTAGTCGCGTTGTGTGGTTCTTGCGTGCTTATAAAATTATTAAGTGATGGACGTGGATCAGCTGCTTCATCTAACACCAATATTTTTCCGACATCATTCTCACCAGTATTATAGAGAGTAATTTGATAATGCATATCTTCATTAACACAGGCATATTTAGGTAAATTTCGTTCCGCACTAAAAAATCCTTTTTTAGTAACAGCACTTAATAACGCAATAAGTAATAATACGAATGAAATGATAAAAAGTTGATAACTTTGAACTTGCTGAATATCAACTCCCAATAATCCTGAAAAAAACATCAACACCAAAACAAGCTTACCAGCAGGAGTAAAACGTCTGGTAATCCAATAGGATACCGTTGAAATTCGCCGATAACTTCGCCACAAATAATTATCTAATATTTTTCTCACTATTTAGTCTCAAACCGGGACAGCGATGGATTTTATAATCTCTTGAACAATTGATTGTTTGGTTTTACCTGAAAATTCTGCCTGCGGATCCAACATTAAACGATGCGCAATAACAGGTTCGGCAGCCTCTTGAATGTATTCTGGAATGACAAAATCTTGTCCTGAAAATAATGCCAAAGCTTGTGCCATTTGTTTTAAGATAATCGATGCTCGAATACTTGCTCCCAACCGAATTCCGGGCCATTCTCTGGTTTTTGAAACTAGCGTAACAATATATTCACTCAGTTCTCGACTAATTGTTATCTCTTGAATTTTCTCCCGTAACAATAATATATCGTCAATGGATATGACCGGTGACTTATCGGATATTAATTTTGAAGACGCAACACCGGTAATAATATCCAATTCAATATCCGGCGTAACATAACCCAGTGACAATTGAACTGCAAAACGATCCAATTGTGCTTCTGGTAATGGATAGGTGCCATGCGTTTCAATCGGGTTTTGAGTTGCTATCACAAAAAAAGGTTCTTCTAATATATGAGTTTTACCTTCGATAGTTACTTGGTTTTCAGCCATTGATTCGAGTAATGCGGACTGCGTTCGCGGTGAGGCACGATTAATTTCATCGGCAAGCAAAATATTACTAAAAACAGGACCTTTACGTAGCTTAAAACTTTGATCTTTTGGGTTATAAATTGATAAACCAGTAACATCACTTGGTAATAAATCGGGTGTAAATTGAATTCGTTTAAAACGAGCAGAAATTATTTGCGATAACACTTTGGCAAGTGTTGTTTTACCGGTTCCCGGATAGTCTTCCAATAAAACATGGCCACCGTTGATAAACGCTGCAAGTAATAAACGAATTGTTTTGCTTTGACCTTTTATTACCGTTGCAATTTCATCTTGTAGTAATAAATATTTATCGTGCGCATTCTTCACAGTGTTGGCTCATAAGTCATTATAAATCTACAGTATAGACATTTATCGCTCGAGCATCCTACAATTGAGCAAAGTTTTACTCATCATTCACATTATTTATCATTCAAATGAAATAATATCACCAGGGCTAACAATGAAAGCTTGATTGGAAATATGATTGTTAGCCAATTGTTGTTTAAATATTTTAAGCTCATCATTTATGTTAATAAAAGGCCATATCATTGCCGGCCCTTGACGAAACGTGCTGTGATGAATCGGCAATACCTTGCTTGCATTTAAATCTTGAAATGCACGTATCGCCTGTTCTGGAGTAAGATGGTGCGCTTTAAGTGATTCAGCGTGTATTGGTCCGATAGCTAATAACGCTAAATCAACCGTATATTGTTTGGCTATTTCCTTATAACCATCAAAATAGGCCGAATCGCCTCCAAAATAAATTGTTTTTTCCGCATCAATGATATAACTCAATGATGGTGCAGCATGTTTAACAGCTTTCGCTATTACTTCAATACCATCAAACTGTACCGTTTGATTTTCTTGAATTGCAATAATATCAGTAAAACCCAATGCACGTGTGTCATCATACAACTCTTTGGGTACTATAATTTTTGTGGATTTATCTAATTGCCGTAATGTTGATTTATGGAAATGATCAATATGCGCATGTGAAATTAAAATAACATCGATCTTAGGTAATTGCGCCAATGTTAATCCAATTTTATTTTTTCGTTTAAGGACAACCAAACAATCTGTTAAGAGTGGATCAGTTAAAAAATTTTTACCATTGACATTAAATAACGTTGTTGCATGACCAAGCCACATAACAGAATTTTTTTTCTTATTGGAAAACTCATGATTATTTTTGGCCGGCGGAATACTACATGCTAAAAGACCATAAACGAGTATTATAAAGAAAAAGCGCACTACTATTTTTTTGATCATATTAATTAACCTGAATAACAAGCTGTTATTGAAAAAACCATTCCGTTTAAATAATCTTGAGTAACTGTAGGCAATAGCTCACTATTTTTTAGCAAACGACTAACATTTTGTTTTTGCATTTTTGGTGCTAATTGATGCCACTGACTCAACGCTGCCAACGAGAAACCCGATAACTTAAGTGATTGAACCAGACTCTCAAATTGATCTGAGCTAAAATTTTCTTGAGGCACAAGAAAACTAATTGTAGCTCCGGGCATACAAACACGTTTAATTTCAGTTAGTGCCTTTTGGGGATTTGGAATAACATTAAGCAATGAGGCACAAACAACAATATCAAATTTTTTTTGCTGAAAGGGCAGATTAAAAACATCGGCAACTTTATAGTCTACCGTGGTATCAGGATTATTTTTTAGTGCGCTATTAATCATGGCATTCGATTTATCAACAGCAGTAACGGTAAAACCACTGACAGCTAAATATTCTGACATAACACCCGTGGCACAACCAATTTCTAATAATTGTGATCCCGTTTTAAAATGATTTTCCTGCAACCACTGTTGTAACATTTGACGGTACCACACTAAGTTATTTATTTTATGAAATAATAACGGCGGTTTAATTACCAACAGTAAGTTAAGATGTGCGCTTGCTATTAATTGGGTTAACCAACGAAACACTAATTTTCCTCACGACTCGTTCAACTTGTGATATCTTAGGGTCATAACTATACTTTGTGAAGTAGTTACCAAAAAGATAGTAGGGTGCTAAATGGAAAACTATAGTAATAGTGCGGCTTGTAGCGACGAATGTCCTGTTAAAAAAACGGCTCAAATTATTGAAGGCAAGTGGACAACATTGGTTATCCGAGAATTATTGCCCGGTAAAAAGCGATATTCGGAGATTCAGCGTGCCTTATCTGGCATTAGCCCCAAGGTATTAACCGCACGTCTGCGGCTACTCGAAAGCCAAAAATTATTAACAAGAACAATTTATCCAACGGTGCCACCAACAACCGAATATGAATTAACAGCCTTAGGAAAAAAATTGCAATCGGTGTTACTCGCAATGGCCGAATTCGGCGAACAGCTTTAAAAATAATTTAATAACAATTTTTTAGCGTTTGACTTACTTTGATAAACTGGCAGAAATAATAGTAGCTCTGCATCTTTTATTAAGTTCAATCGTCATTTCATCAAGTATTTCTGAGATAGCAGCATTCATGCCTTCTTCAATATCTTCTGAGCCATCAGCCCAATTAATACTGGTATCCATACCGCGATATAGCTTTGATTGTGTTTGACCATCATTTAAATATGTCACCCGAATCACAACATTCGCATTTAAAGCGACTGTTTTATGATGGACATAGGCTTTTAATATATCCACATCCAAAATCAAATCGTTTTCATTTGTTAACTTTTTAAAATAAACATGATGAGGCTTGATACTTAGCAAACCTGTCTCAATCCATTCAGAAACATTATTTGCAAATTTTTCATAACGATAAGAAGTACCAAAACTTTTCTTACTATGACGTTTATCGTTTAAATGTGATACAAAAACATTGCAAGCATTAATTTTATTTGATTCAGTTATAGCAACATCATCTGACTCTAGCGCTTCATCAGTATAGTTATTACTGTGTACTCTGGAAAACGCCATTTTTGTTTCAACTGGCGCGTAACTACAGCTAGCTGCAAATAAACTTAACACTAAAAAACTAATTCGTATAAACATAATTAAAATTCATCCATAAAAAATGCCACAGAAATTCAATATTTCTGTGGCGTATCATTGAAAACAAGGTTAATTTATCGTTGCGAGTAAATCACCATTGGCTAACCGTGAAATTTTAAAATTTTCACCCGTAGCAACAATAGTTTCTGTTCGGCTATCTGTTTTAGCATTTTTATTAACAATGTTTGATAAATCTAGCGCAACCATTTCGGCTACTTTGCCTACACCAATGCGTAGCGCAGTAGTTAATTCTTTTGCATTATTTTTTGTCCACTCTTTGATTGCAACTTCTTTTGTTGTTACTTTGGCTAACAATTTAAATTTAAATCGAATTTTATTTCGATATATAAATTGCGTCTCTAGATCCGGACGATTTTTTTCTGCTACCGCAAGCAGCGAGGCATCATTAGGATACATGGTTAATACTGTATTTATATTAAATGAATCCAAAGCAGGATCCATATAATAATTAGTTGAAATTAATAATACTGCATTACTTGAGCTACCTTTAACCATTTCTGCGGTTTTATCAAATTGATATGAATTATTTACTGTGGCGTTATTGGCTTTTAACCATGAAACATCTTTTAATTTTTCATTTAGAGCAGAAACAAATTCTTTGCTAAAATCAATATCCACGATTGAATCTCTCAGTGGTTTAGCTAATTTTTCTGCATCTTTCGAACTTGATGAATTAAGCGCAGAATCAATCACCGATGAAATTATCGCACCTAAAATTCCAAAACTAACGCCAGCTCCACCGCTATTTGTCGCAATAAACTTCACATAGACTTCTTCCTGATTTAAACCAACAGTAACATCGGTTGATTTAATTTTTTCAGGTATATTATCGTAAACCGGAATACGATACGTACTGCTACAAGCGGATACAGCTGTAATGAGTAGCAAAATGGATATATTTTTTATGGGATTATAAAGTTTCACAAGCTTGTCACCTTTTAGTTATTTGTTTTTATTTTTATAACAAATACCAATGTCTGTTCAAAAACATTGGTATTTTTTCAGTATACCTAATTTAACATATTATTGTAAATCGCTTGTATAACCTCTCCATAATTAATTATAAATCGTTGCTTAAACTTTAAACTAAGCTAGTACTTACCAACATTTTAATGCCGCAACTTCATCATCAAGTTCTTTCCAAATTTTATGGCTCATCGGATGAGGTGATATCGAATAATGAATGGCGCGCTGTTTATCAGAACAAAGCCAGGTGGTAATTTTTACGTTTAGCTTTATTGGTTTTCCTGTTGTAAACGGATCAAAGCTTTCTAAAAAATAATTTTGCGAACGGTATTTGGAATCGTTTGATACCAACCAATCGGATTTCGCTGTCACTTTAATTTTATTGGCGGGGTAGTCGACACTATTTTTTTTACCAATGCCACGAGCAAGCCCGACAAAATACCGTTTGGTTTCTTCAAGCAAGGCGTTGGTTGTTGGTGTCTCGGTTTGCGTGACGAGCAAAGCAAAGGCATATGTCCAAAAACCCGTTGCGCTTTCGTCATAAAAACCATCATGAAACCGAATAACTTCTCGACCGGTATAAAGCATGTCTTTCGCAAACCAAGTTGGCACATCAAACACCGCGCCTTGCCATTGACGTGGCGACTGCCAGTTAAAATTCTGATATTTTGTCGTGGCTTTTTTGGCATCCGCTTTGTCGCTGGCGGCATGGCTGTTTGCCATTATGCCCATTATCAATGTGCTACAGACAACGGCGCTAAACACTATTCGTTTATATAATCGCATATTTTTTCCTCTTATTTGGTGAAAAAATAGTATATAGTTATTTCAAATACAGGATAAAGAGTGATTTTGTAAAACATAATTTCATCTATGGGATAATTATGGATCTAAATTCGATGTACTTATTTGTTCAAGTGGTTGAATATAAAAGCTTTACTGTGGCTTCGGGGAAAACAGGGGTGCCAACATCAACGATTAGCCGAAAAATTTCAGATTTGGAATCGAATCTGGGAGTACAGCTATTGGAGCGAACCACCCGACAGCTACGGCTGACCGAAAAAGGCCGTATCTTTTATGAGAATATTCAACCCTCGGTCAGCACCCTGAATGCTGCACGGCAAAATCTGGTTGATACCGAAGCGATTGATAGCGGAACCTTGCGTATCACGGTGCCACCCGGCCTTGAAAAAAGCATCATCATGCCGCTATTGCAAAAATTCAAGCAAAGCTATCCTAATATTCGGCTTAAAGTTCAGTTTACCGGCGCGCAATTAAAATTTATTGAAGACGGCATCGACGTGGCACTGAGAGTGGGTGAATTAAGTGACAGCAGTCTGATTGCCATTCCATTATTGGAATACGATCACATCCTTGTTGCCAGCCCGGACTACATTCGCAGCAACGGGCAACCTGCCGATCCCTCGGCATTAAGCAACCATCAATTAATTTGCGGCACGAACTGGCACGATACCAAGCAATGGAAATTTGTTAAACAACAGCAAAAAATAACGATTGATTTAAATGAATCATTGTCCTTAAATCATTATATCGCCATCCAATTAGCAATCGAAAGTGGCATGGGCATCGGGGAATTACCATCGATTAATTGCCGTAACGACTTAGAACAAAATAAATTAGTGCGAGTACTACCCGAATGGCGTTTGGATTTATTTAATTTAACGAAAACCGAAAAGCTTAAACTCTCCGTTGTGTATACTGCTAACCGTTATAACTCGGAGTTGATTAAAACCTTTAAAAATTTTTGCGTACAGCATTTTAACGCTGTTATTTAAGCTATAAAGTAGGGTGGGCAGTGCCCACCACACTCATCAATTGTTCACTATAAAAATGTCATTACGAATTAACAGCATCCAAAATTGCTTGCGCTTCAGTTCGCCCACGATAATCACCACCAGCAGAGTGTGCAAATAACACGGTTGAATCCTTAGCAATAACAAATGTTGCCGGAACAGGAATTTCGCCAGAATCATCATCATAAAAACTATTAAAATCAAATCCCATTTCACTCATGGCTTGCACTGGCCCTTCGTTGTTTTTGAAAACAGTGGTAAACAATGTAGCCACTTTATTTCCAACATCACTTAACACTTCAAACTCCAGCTCATTAGTCTGCTGCATACCAAGTGTGTTATCCGGTGTCATCGGTGAAATAGCCAATAGGCTTGCACCGGCGGCCGTTAACTGCGGCAATATTTGTTGATAATTTTTTAATTGTAAATTGCAATACGGACACCATACACCACGATAAAATGTGACGACCACAGGGCCTTGTTGCAATAACGTTGATAATGCAATTGATTTTCCGGCTGCATTGGGTAATGAAAACTCGGGGGCTTTATCACCTTGTTGCAGTTTTAGCGGTGAATGATAGTCTGCTGCCAATTGTTTTGCGTCTTTATTAAAAACGGCAAACTTATCAGCCGGTATCATCTCAGCTAATTGTGTTATTAATTGCTCGACATCGGTTTTATATGAAGGCACGGTATTTGTCATGTGAATCTCCTATTTGATTAATTTCAGGTACAAACACAGTGTATTCCACACAAATACTTCAATAAATCGGTATTAATGCAAATCATTATTGCATATACTGCATTAATGGACGTTTCTACTTTACATCTTTTTGTTGAAGTCATACAGCACCGTAATTTTACGGATATTGCGCGCATCCATAATATTGCGCCATCGTCGGTGTCTCGCTCGATTACGGCACTCGAAAAAGAATTGGGGATTCGTTTGTTCCAACGCTCCACCCGCAAGCTCGAACCAACCGAAGCCGGTATGGCGTATTTTAATCGCGTCAAGATGATCATTGATGACTTGCAATCAGCGCAACAAATGGCCGCCGATTTAACGGAGCAACCCGCAGGCACATTGCGCATAACCGCAGCCACCGTTTTTGGTGGCATTCAAATTGTGCCGTTATTGCCCGAGCTTGCAGAAAAATATCCCGCACTAACTATCGATTTAAATCTAACGGATAGTTATTTAGATTTAATTGATGAACGTATTGATGTTGCAATACGGTTAGGAACCTTACAAGACTCCAGTTATATCGCCAAACGTTTAGCTAAAATGAAATTTTTTATTTGCGCAAGCCCTGAATATATAGCGCGAAACGGTAGGCCTGAAAACCCCAACGAAATAATTGATCATAAATGTTTATTGTTTCCTATTTCAGGTTATAACTTAAATTGGTTATTCAAAGATCAACAACAAAAAATTATCGAAGCCAAGACAAATAATTCGGTTGTGATTACCAATTCAAATGCCATCAAACAATGCACATTGCTTGGCATGGGGTTATCGTTATTACCCGATTGGTTGGTAAAAAATGATATAAATCAGGGTAAATTGGTTCGGTTATTTCCTGAGTATGATGTTACAACTACAAATTATGATAGCTCTGTTTGGTTGGTGTATCCCTCAAAGGACTATTTGCCGTTAAAAACCCGTGTCTTTATTGATTTGCTCTCAGAACGATTTTTACAAAACTATTAGGTAGGTTGGGGTGGCGCCAGGAATCCCAACATGATGGTGGCTTAAATTATCTGCTGCTGTTGGGGTTTGAAAAAACTAACAAACTATCTATTTATCCCCTTAAAATGAACTAATTACATAAAAAATATAGGTAAATTTGCGATTTTTAACAATCGTAAATCAATATGTTAGCACTTTAAATTGTTGATTTATAAAGTTATATTGAGGCTAATTGGTTTTATGTTGTAAAATAGTAAGAACTTACAAATATACTTGTTTTATGTACCTTATGAGACATACATTTTTTTCATAAAAGGTATAATGTCATCATCAAAATGCACACAGATGTATTGATATCTTTTACAACAGAACTATATTACGAGGAACTATTATGTCAGTAGAAAAAACACTATTTGCATTCGCTGGAGCCATGATTATGGCGACTACATTGTTAGCAATGTATCACAATCCACTTTGGGCATGGGTAACATTATTTGTTGGCTTTAACGCATTTCAAAGCTCATTCACCGGGTTTTGTATACCTGGCATGATCATGCGAAAAATGGGAATGAAAACTGAGTCTGAACTAGCTCAGTAATGATAAAACAATAAAGATTTAGAATAACGCACCATTATTTGATGGTGCGCTATTACTAATACTAAATCGGCAAACACCATTACATCATCATATAAGACCATGAAAGGGTGTATGTGTATTGCACTTCCATCTGAGTTCCTGTTACAACTTGAGATATTGGCTTGCTGTATTCAAAGCCAAGTCGATTCCCCGAACTAAATCGTTTACTAAAACCAATTGAAATATTGGCTCGGTGATAACCTGAGTTTGCTGCATCAAATGTTGGTGACATTGATGAATTCATAATTTTTGCATCACGCCCTTCAATTTGTCCTTGATCAACTAAATTAATACGTGATGATATTGAAAACTGATTTGAAAATGTTTTTCTAAGCCACGCATCAATTTGAAACTTATTCCCTAAAACATAACCATTGCTATTGGCTCCAGAATGATAAGTAAAACTTTCTTGGGCACCCCAATTAAAACTAGTGTCACCGCCTTTATAAGTAACCGACTGTAAAAAATCAACAGTACCAGTCCCTAATTGCATTTTATAAGGTGCTTGTACTGTATTACCGTTCATCAAAACAGTTTCATCAATGCTACCCGTTGGTAAACTCATGCCAAAACTAATGGTCCACGCATCACTGGCGCGTACCATTGCAGTTAACACCGTGTCACTCAATCCTTCGGTTTGCATGCTGGAATACATGCTATTCATGATTGTAGTTTGATTACCCATTTGCATTACCATATTCATATCGTTTTGAAGATAGTTAGTCATAAACATTAAAGATGTATTTTTATTTAAACCGTACATCGCCATAATCATATGCATCTTCATGCTCATATCAATGGGTGCCATTAAGTAATTAAAACCGGTGACCGGTGTAAGTGGACTACTGCCCATTTGTGTACGCGCAATTTGCTCAGGAGATACTTTTTCATTACCCTCACGTTCTTGTGTGCCACGAATCATTCCATCCATAAACATATTCATGTATTTATAACCAACCATCCAATTACCTGACTTATGTTGATGATGGATGATAATACCAATTTCTGTGTTAAGCTCATTACTAAGATCATCTTCATCAAATTCTTCTTGCTCCCAAGCATCAACTCCTTTACTAATACTGGCAGGCCATTTTGATTTATGATGATTACTGGATTTCTTTTTTTTAGTTTTTTCTTTATCGGTTTTTTCGCCCATATTCATTTTGCTATGATCCATTTCCATTGCATGGATAGTTTGTGCGTATGTAATGAAACTGAATAACACCAGTATAAATGAGCCCAGGTGCAGAGTGGATTTTAGAGTTGCCATTTGCTTTTCCTTAATTTGATACGCCGTGCCTGATTACACCAGTAGGCGATGTGACATTCCATTGACGGGCAATACAATTTCAGACTTTCAGACTTACTGCGTGGGAATGATTCCCATTGATATTTTCAAACAAATATACAGTAATCAAATATGCAGTCAATAATTCACAAACTTGTGTTATGAGTTTGAGAACTTGCTCGCAAGAATTTTTTAAATGTAAAAGAGATGGCGTTAAACACTAGTATATAGGCATATTAGTATTACTAATGTATGTCCTTGCATTGGCCATTCAGTAATAACTTGATCAACAAACAAAATAATTTTTCATACTTGTTCTAAATTTTATAAACAGAAACATTTGTGAAATATTTTAAACTGGTGTATTTTTTTAGGCATAGCGTGAACATCGTTAAACAATAATCGTAATTTACTAAATCCAAGCTCTACAATTTTGCCTTTACATTGAAATTACGTTATTAAAAATAACAACACAAAAACCACCATAATATAAAAACACCATATCGAATCAATTTGTCGATTGACTTTCATTGCTTTAATTTGTTACCGTGCGCCTAGATTTTTAGGTGCATACATTGTTAAACGGGAAAATGGTGCGCGTTTTTACGCAAAGCCACTACTGCCCACGCAACGGTGATTGATGACAAGCTGTATCAGGAATATTCCTGCCACTGTGTTTTAATACATGGGAAGGCGATACAGTCGAGTAATGTTTACTAACTCTAATCATAAGTCCGTATACCGGCCTAAAAATAGCAAGCTGTTAAATAGCGTGGGGCTATTGAATGCAAGTCGGTAATCCATCACCCGAACCTTTCTTTTTCAATCTCCCATTCTATTTCTCAGATATATCCGAATAATTAAACCGGATGTTTTAAATCTATCACTGGGAGAAAAACTTTGCTTTATTCGTGGAAAACATCGCAATGTAAATTAACATTAGCTGCGCTGACACTATTCGCCGCACCACTGAGCGTGCAGGCCGAGACTAATCGTGAGCAATTATTTAAACGAATTGAAGGACTAGAGCAACGCATTATCGAGCTTGAAACCTCAACCGTATTGTCTGACCCGGAAACAATGGTTAAAAAAATTGAAGTCTTTATTGATGACAATGGCATGGAACACAAGACTCACGTTCCGGGCAGTAAACGCATTACCACCTATCAGCGCGAACGGGTCTTTCGCCGACAAACCATTAATGAAAAAATTGAAGAGGCATTGGATGATGCCGAAAATCGTAACGTGCGACTGGGTGTTGATGCCGCGATTATCATTCAAAATGCCCAAAAAACACATGGGCCTGATGTTAAGCAAGCCGATAAAAATTTTTACCAACTCGCCTCAACCGATTTGTATTTTACTGCTGGCCTAGCGCAATACACGGTATTTTTTGCCGACATCGTTGGTTTAAGTGGCACACCACCCGATGACGAAATTAGTGGCTTAACCTTAGCCAATGGTTATGCTGCCAGATTAGTGCAACAAAATGATTTGAGTTTACGCGAATCGTGGTTGATGACCGAACTTTGGGATCAAAAACTATCTTTAGTGGTTGGCCGTGTTGACCTCACCAATTACTTCGATTCAAACGCTGCAGCGAATGATGAAACCAGCCAATTTCTGAGCGACGCATTAGTGAATAACCCGGCGCTGGGATTAAGTGAAAATGGTGCCGGTATGGCTGTTGTGTATGATCCCAAAACCGCATTTAATTTTAAATTGGGTTATCAACAAAGCACCAGCACCGCGACCAATCTTTCCGACTCGTTATTTCTATTACTCGAAGCCGGTTATAAACTTAATCCGTTTCAAATGGGTGAAGGTAATTATCGCGTTTGGTATCGTGAAAATAATACCGGCACGGGCACCAGCGCTTTTGGCATCAGCCTTGATCAAAAATTAAAAGCCGGAATAACGTTATTTGCACGTTATGGTTCGTCTGAAAATGCCAACTCGACTGATAGAGATAATTATTACAGTAGCGGTTTGCAATTTAATGCCGGCCTTGGCTTTAACCCAGAAGATGCTTTTGGCATTGGTTATGCCTATTCGGAATTAGCAACCAAGGAAAAAGAAAACCTATTAGAAGCTTATTACAATTTAGCGATGACTGAAAAACTACGACTGACATTTCATCTAACACAATTAGAAGAGCAACGAACAAACTCAACTAAAGATGGTTATGTTGTTTCTGGCATACGTTTACAAGCCAGTTATTAAATTAATTCAGGAGCATTAAAATGAAATACATTAAAAATACTGTCATGGTTTTTATCAGTTTACTAACATTAATAAATGTGAGTATTGCAGCAAAACAAATTAAAATTAGCGATCCAAGCTCGGTGGTTGTGATTGTTAACCGCGACTCCAATGATATTGCATTTATGGATATTAAAACCAATAAAATTATTGGTAGCGTTTATCTTGGTAAAAATGTCAATCCGCACATGGCCATGATGTCACCGGATGGACGCTGGGTTGTCACTGGTGGCACACGAGCGAATAAAGCGTATATCATTGATGTTGCAACATTAACCTTGGTAACAGAAATCCCGGTTGATTTTGCACCCGAACATTTGGCGATAACGCCCGATGGACGTTATTATTATCAGGGCAATCCCGACGGCGATTCAATCTCGGTTATTGATTTAGCATCCATGACTGAAATCAAACGCATTAAAGGCTTGGCCGAACCATTAAACATTACGTTTACACCCGATGGCAGTAAAGCTTATATTGGTAATTATGGCGCGCATTGGATAGGCGTGATTGATGTTACCCGACATGAGTTGCTTAAAAAAATTCACGTCGGAACCGTACCCAAAATTGCATCACTCGATCCGGAACGCTATTTAGGTGATATTAAAGGTATCTCCAATGTTAGCATCAGCAATGATGGCCGTTATCTTTATGCCGCCGATGGCGATTTAGGAATCGTAAGTGTCATCGATGCTCGCGAAGATAAAGTGATAAAACAAATTCGTGTCGGAGCCGATCCTTGGCGCGCGTATATGAATCACGATGGTAAATACTCTGTGGTGGCTAATAACGGTGATGAAACCATTTCAATTATCGATTTGGAAAAAAATGAAGTTGCTGCAACACTCGAGTCGGGCCCGGACATGATGGGCATCAACTTCGCGGCAGGCAAAGCTTTTGTTATTAGCTCAAGCAGTAGTTTCTTATACGTGTATGATATGACAAGCTTAAAACCGGCAGGGCGCATTAAAATTGGCAACAACATTCAAATAGAAACCGCCACAACCGATACCCAAGGTGAAAAAATCTATTTGGCCAGTTCAACCGATCATTCGGTTTATATTATTGATGGCAAAACCGAGGCCGTTACCCGTGTCGCTAATGTCGGGCTGTTCCCTTGGGGCACGCATATTTTAGACAGCAAAGATAATTATTGTCATTAATAACAAATGAAATACAGTCTTAGTACGGGACTAGTATTACTATGCTCGGCGTTAATAATTCATAGTGTTAACGCCGCAGGCATTCGCGATCATACCCGTCCGAAAAACACTGCCGAAACCACCGTCAGTCCATCACAGGCAGATGTATTAACGCTAACACTGGTGACCGTTGCCAAACAGGATTTACAAACATGGCTACGACTTGCCGCATCACTGAAACAAGCTGAATTTAATCGCAATAAAATAGTCCGTGCGTCAGTCTGCTCCAACAATGCCAAACTCATAAAAATCGGCCAACGTGTGCGCGTTTTTAGCGCTAATTCAAAATCGTCCATTATTCAAGCACGCATTTCAACGGTTAGTTTTAAAAATAACTGTGCAATGCTTAACGCACAACTGGCTGCACTACCAGCAAAATCAGACAACCATTTTATCATCGAAATTCTAATAACACGTGGAAAAAAAATCGCAATCCCCAACGAAGCGATTATTGAAGAAGGATTTAAAAAAATTGTATATCGAAAAATGGTAACCGGAGGTTATCAAGCCGTTGAAATTCAAACCGGTATCCACGGTGAATTGTATACCGAAATTAGTGTAACACCATCATCAGACTTACACGTTGGCGATCAAGTGGTGACACTTGGCAGTTTTTTTATTGATGCTCAATTTAAACTAAAATCCGCAACACCATCAGGAACCGGGCATGCTCACCTTCATCATTAAAAACGTTATTCACTATCGCATTCATGTCTTGTTCGTTATTATTGTTGCGACAATTTATAGTGTCTATGCCATTCAAACCGCACCATTAGATGCGTTGCCGGATATATCCGATTCACAAATTATCATTTACGCTAAATGGGCGCGTAGCCCGGCGCAATTAGAGCGTCACATCACGCGGCCGATTATTAAAAATCTACTGGCTTCAAAGCTCATTCACAGCGTGCGTGCCACCTCGCATTTGGGTTACTCGTTTATCTATGTTATTTTTCAGGATAAAAACCAACGTGCGCTGGTGCGACAATTTGTGGCGGATAAACTCAATGTCATTCGCAGCACATTACCAGCAGATGCCGTGGTATCGCTAGGCGCTAACGCCAGTAGTATGGGCTGGATATACCAATATGCTATCGTGGATCACACTCAAACCCGCGATCTACGCGAATTACGTTTACTCAATGACACTGTCATTAAACCCGTATTACAAGCCAGCACCGGCATTGCCGAAATTGCAACGGTGGGTGGTTTGCAACGGCAGATTGAATTAAAAGTTTTTCCACCACTGTTAGCACAAACCGGAGTTACCTTACGCCAAGTTATCAACGCATTAAAATCGACACTGCAACAAGTGGGTGGCCGCAGCATTGAATTAAGCAACCGTGATTATCAACTACGCGCTGTGCTGGATGCTCAGGATTTGGATAAACTCGAATATGTCATTATCGCGCGTAACACCAAAGGCGAAGCAATTTTATTACGCGATATTGGCTATTTTCAAGTGAACTATGATCTTAGACGCGGCATTGTTGACTTGGATGGTAAGGGGGAAGTTGTTGGCGCGATAGTGATTATGGAGCAAGATCAAAATGTGCTGGCGGTTAGCCGTGCTTTTAAAAAAAACTTACAACAATTAAAAACCACGTTACCCGATGGCATTGAAATCGTCACCAGCTATGATCGTTCCAATTTAATTTGGGCAACGCTTAACAATTTTTCGACCGCTCTGGCTTATGAATTACTGGTGGTGATGCTTGTTATATTTTGGGCGCTGCGACATGCGCGAGCAGCGTTAGCGCCCATTTTAATTGTGTTATTGAGCTGCTTGTATACCTTAATGTCATTGGCTTTTTTTGATCAAACCATTAATTTATTATCACTTGCCGGACTGGCAATTGCCATTGGTGAAATGGCCGATGCCACCATCGTTATTGTCGAAAACTGCAGTATCGAATTAGCAAAACACCGGCAACAGGATTATCGCGCAAGACGGCAAACCATCATTCGCGCCAGCGCCAAAATGATGCGCCCGTTATTATTTTCGTTATTAATCATTGTTGCGTCATTTGTTCCGGTATTTTTTCTTGATGTTCGTGAAGCACGTTTGTTTGATTCTTTGGCATTTAGCAAAACATTTGCGATGGCTTTTTCAACGGTGTTAACACTGATTTTGTTACCCATCATCATTGTCTGGGTCTTTAAGAATAATGATAGCACCCGTACCATTAAACCGGATAACGGCATTGTTAAACTGTATGGTTTGATGCTCAAGGCAACTATTGCGCATCGTTATGTTTTTCTTGGTTTGAGTCTGGTATTGTTTATTTTGTCGGTTATTTTAATGGCCAGTTTTAACAAAGATTACATGCCCGAAATGGAGGAGGGCTCAATTTTATACATGCCAACCACACTACCCGGATTACCAATGCGTGAGGCAGGTTGGATTTTGCAGGAAATTGATAAAAAAATTAAGGCATTTCCCGAGGTGAAGCGGGTGTTTGGCAAACTCGGACGTGCCGATACCGCAACCGACCCTGCGCCGATCACGATGATTGAAACCACAATTTTATTACAACCCCAATCACGTTGGCGGGCGGGCATGACCAAGAAAAAATTAATTGCCGACATGAATCAGGCATTGCAACTAATCGGTTATGTTAATAGTTGGACACAACCCATTGCAGGCCGCGTTATGATGCAGGACACCGGCATTCAAACGCCGGTTGGTATTAAAGTGAGAGGTTTAGATATCACGGTTATCGAAACAATTTCAAAACAAATAGAAACCTTATTGCGCAACTTTATGCTGTCTAAATCCGTTATCGCAGAACGCATTTCTCAAGGTTATTATCTTGACGTGACTCAAGATTTACAAAAAATGGCGCAACATAATGTCAGCGTTGATGAAGCACTGTTAACGATTCGTTATGGTATTGGTGGTGACACTGTTTTTGATTTCAGCCAAGCTGATAACAGCCGCGTGCCATTAAGCTTGCAATATTCACCGGAATACATTGACACCTTGGAAAAAATTAGAAACCTGTCTGTGGTTACTGCAGCGAAAAAAAATAATTCGATACCACTGAGTAACATCGCTGATGTTCAAATAAAAAAAATGCCCGAAATGATTCGTAATGATAACGGTTTATTGGCTGCCTATATTTATATTAACACCAAGGATGTTTCGGCAAGCGATTATGTGCCAGCCGCGCAACACTACTTAAAAACGCGACTATCGTTACCTCAAGGTTACTCTCTGGAATGGACGGGTAGCTATCAATACGCCAAGCAAGCACAAGCCCGGTTAGTTTGGATTGTGCCAATAACATTAATCATCATGTTTAGTTTGTTATTAATGGCCTTTAAATCCATTGCCATTAGCGCGATGGTATTATTGTCTGCTCCTTTTGCTTTAATCGGTGCGGTTTTGCTGCAGTGGTTGCAAGATGAAGCCATGACAACCGCGGTTATTATTGGTTATATCGCGGTGCTGGCTGTTGCGATTCAAACCGGTATTATTATGGTTGAATTTATTCGTGATGCCTTGGCACAGCGCAACACACAACAACGCTTTATTGATGCGGTGATAACCGGTTCGGTTGCGCGCCTACGTCCGAAACTAATGACGGTTGCAACAACGGTGTTTGGCTTGCTGCCAATCATACTGATAACGGGATCCGGCATGGATGTGACTCGGCCAATTGCGCTACCCAGCGTTGGTGGTATGATCAGTTCAACGGTCTACGTGCTTTTCTTAATTCCCTGTTTGTTTGTGATTGGCGATGATCTGCGTCGTTTTTTAAAACAACGAAATTTCAACAATAAAATTAAATGGAAATAATATTCATAGTCTGCCGTGAAACTAAGGGGCTTCAGAAATAGACACTTGTTAATTTATTATTTCTACATTAAGTACTTAAAGCTAACGCGGTTTTTCTAATTGTAGTAAACATCAGATACAATGATTAAAAAAAATTCGATCATGATGTCTCTGTTGAAAAAATATAACAACATCAATAAACCCAACTTAAAATTAAGTGACAACGATGTGACTAAAAAATATAGGAATATCTTGAGTCTAATGATGCAAACAACCAAGTATCTGTTAATGATTAGTCAGTGCTAACTTGAATAACTAATAGTAAACGCTAGTTAGCGTTTACTATTAGCTTTAAACGATTTGAATGACATTATTTAATTTAACATAGTCCTCATTTCAGACTAAAAATAAAATAAAAACCAAACTGTTTTTTAAAATTTAATTTTTACCAGTTCACACTTTGTAATATTAATCTGACGCAGTTGGCAAAACTAACAAATCGTAAACGCTACGAATGAGTGAACCATTCAAGTACATCTTCGGATAATAAATGGATTTCACCACGCGCTAACTGAATGCATTTTTTGTGTTCCAGCTCTTTTAAAATTCGGCTAATCATTTCACGCGTGGTGCCAAGTTCGTGCGCAAGCTTTGCGTGTGTGATGTGAATCGCGCTGCTATCAGAATTTCGAAACAAATGTCCAAGTAAACAAGTAAGGCGTAACTCTAATCGTTGGAACGTGACATCTGATACTAACTGTACAACATCACCTAGACGTTGCGATAAAAATTTTAATAAGTAACGTCTAAATTCTCTTGATTCATCAATTGCATTATCAAATTCATTTTTGCTTAATGCTAAACCAATTAAATCTGTTTCTGCAACTGCAACTGCAGGAAACCCTTCACCACCGATTAAACACTGCAAACTAAGCACACAAAGCTCTCCGGGAGTTACTCGGTATAATGTAATTTCGCGACCACCGGGCGAATGTTTATAAACTCGAACAGTGCCTTCGAGCAACCACATAAAATTATTGCAGCTTTCAGATTCACGAAAAATAAACGAACCTGCGGGCACGTGTTTTTTTTGTGACGGTTTTAAAATGTTAGACCACGATGGTTCTTGAACTTTTTGAGAGTTAGAATATTCGCTCACTAAGTTTTCATAGATGTTGTTTGTAGGGTTCATAGTAAATACCACATGGTTAAAAACCGTTAAATTACTAAAAGTATTATTTAAGCGAAGCTGGTTAAATAACTTTATATCTGTCATCAAAGAAACAGGCGTTTTTGATTTGGCGTTCGGTATTAAGACTGAGTTTGAATATACCGTACAGCAATTTAAATTTATGTATCAAAAGTAACATACTTTAGGTACATACATTCAATTCTGTTCTCATTATTTTTGATTATTATCAAAAATAAAATCGTATTAATCAATACTATCCAATAACGATTAAGCTATTTTATTAACCCACAAGGAGAGAAGAGAGATGCAACTCAAAAAGTCATCGACACACCGTGCAATCCCCTGGCTTAGTGCAATTCTAGCTAGTTTATTTATAATTATGTCCACCCTGCCAATAACAGCCCATGCTGTTGAAGGCCAAGTTGCAGTTAGTTCGCAACAGGCTGATGGTATTATACTACGTTTTGCTGCTAACGTAAGTAATCAAGCTCGACAACAAATCCTGCAAAGTGCTGGATGTGGTGAAACTAAACGCTTTAACTTGGTGCAAGGACTCACTTTAGCTAACGTACAATCCGGAATGTCGGCTGCAACGGCTTTGGCTATTTTACAAAACAACAGTCAAGTGTTATACGCTGAACCCAACTTTGTGGTGACAGCTGCTGCCATCCCGAATGATCCTCGATTTTCTGAGCTTTACGGTTTAGATAATAACGGTCAAACCGGTGGTACCGCTGATGCCGACATCGATGCACCAGAAGCATGGGACATCCAGACTGGAACCAATGTTGTTGTTGCTGTGATTGACTCGGGTTTGGATTATAACCACGAAGATATCGTTGGCAATGTCTGGGTCAATACCGGTGAAATTGCCAACAACCGTATCGATGATGATAATAATGGTTTTGTTGATGATACTCGTGGTTGGGATTTTGCAAACAATGACAACGATCCTTTTGATGATAACGATCACGGTACACACGTATCCGGAACCATAGCTGCTGTTGGTAATAACGGCATCGGTGTTGCGGGTGTTAACTGGTCTGCTCAAATCATGCCTTTAAAATTTCTTTCGGCTAACGGTTCAGGCACAACAGCCAATGCCATTGCTGCATTGGATTATGCTGTAATGATGGGTGCGCGCATCTCAAATAATAGCTGGGGTGGTGGTGCTTTCAGTCAGGCTTTATTTGATGCCATTAATTCTGCTCAAAATGCCGGTCACTTATTTGTCGCTGCTGCAGGTAATGATGGTAATAATACTGATGTGACACCTGCTTATCCTGCAAGTTATAACCTCGATAATATTATTTCTGTTGCTGCAACCGATGATGATGATTTACTCGCCAGTTTTTCTAACTTCGGCGCAGTTACGGTTGATTTATCAGCACCAGGTGTTGCAATTTTAAGCACTACACCGGCTAACACGTATTCCAGTTTTAGTGGTACTTCTATGGCAACACCACATGTTGCAGGTGCTGCAGCATTGGTATTAGCTGAAGATCCAACATTAGACTTAGTGTCATTAAAAGCGGTTATTTTAGATAGTGTCGATTTGATTGGTGCACTAACTGGAATCACTGTTACCGGTGGTCGCTTGAATGCCGCCAATGCGTTATCGAGCTTGGTTCGTGTTGACGTAACACCGGCTAATGCTACCATTGCTGCTGGCACAACACAGCAATACAGTGCTACTGGTGGAACTGCACCTTATACTTGGGCTGTATCTAATGTTAATATCGCTAGTATTGATGCTAACGGTTTATTAACTGGGTTAGCACCAGGTCAAGTAACTGTTACTGCAACTGATGCGAATAATGTTAGTGGTTCAGTTCAAGCAACAATTACAACAATTGTTGTTAGTCCTGATAGCGGTTCATTACGTGTTGCCGATACGTTACAATTTAGCGCTGCCGGTGGTACTGCTCCGTATATTTGGAGTAGTTCAGATGCAACTATTGCCAGTATCGATTCTGTCACGGGTTTATTAACAGCAGTGGCATTAGGTACCGTTCAAGTTACTGCGGTTGATGCAAATGGTTTTAGTGACACAAGCGGAAACATTACAGTGTCGGATATTGCCATTAGTCCTAATACTGCGATTCTTGCTGTTGCCGATACACTGCAATTCACTGCAACTGGCGGCACACTGCCTTATACTTGGAGCACTGCAAATTTAGCAGTAGCAACAATTAATGCCAGTGGTTTACTAACAGCAGTTGGTGCCGGTATTACCCAAGTAACCGTTACTGATGCAAATGGTATTTCTGTTAGCAGTGGTGATATTACTGTACGTAATGTTTTGGTGAACCCACAAACTGCAACAGTATTAATCAATGCCAGTTTACAGTTCTCAGCAACCGGTGGTTCAGCGCCTTACACTTGGACTGTTAGCGACACAACTGTTGCAACGATTGATGCCGCTAGCGGTTTATTAACCGGTATTGCAGCAGGTACAGTCGTTGTTACAGCAACTGATGCTGATGGTATTGCAGGTAATAGTGGTGTTATCACAATTAGTGCTGATCACATCATTGCTATTACACCAAATACCGCTTCTGTCCGACGTGGTGGTTCAATCCAGTTCACCGCTGCCGGTGGTCTTGAAGCGTATACTTGGTCATTAAGCAATCCAAGAGCAGGATCGATTGATCCTCAAACGGGTTTGTTTAGAGCAGGGCGTATGCCAGCAACAACAACTGTTATCGCAACTGATGCAGATGGTCATGTTGGTGAATCGGGTACAATTAGTGTCACCCGTCGTTAATATAACGTAGAAAGGATTTGGGAGTAGTGCTTAGGCGCTACTTCTGAATTTAAATTATTGTAACAATAATTTTTTTAAACTATCGGCTTGTAACATCTTAATACTGCCACGAGATAAAAATACCCAGCCTTTAATTTCAAAATGTTTTAAATGCCGAGACACCACTTCGCGAGCAGTGCCTAAACGTAATGCGAGATCTTGATGTGTAATGGTTATATCATTACTATCACCCAATAAATCCAATAACGTTCTGGCAAGATAACGTTCAATTGATGGCGCACTCATTTGTTCCATGCGTGACACAACATCCACTAAACGTTCACCAAATTTTTTAAATAAAAAACGCCGAAACAACGCCGACTCATCGATGGCCTGTTCAAATAAATTGGTATTAACCACAAAAGCTTTGACATCGGTTTCAGCAACAATACCGGCAGGAAACATCTCGCGACTTAACAAACAGGAAGTCGTTAACACACAAGTATCATTTGGCCCCACATAATAAAGCAACACTTCACGACCGGTTTCCGTTAACACATAAACACGCGCCTTGCCCTGCACAACAAAAAGATATTGTTTACATACCGTTCCGGGAGAAATAATTAATGAACCTGCAGGCACACTGACTAAATTTGACTGCTTCATAATATCGCACATTGTTTTATCAATAGAACACGATAGTTGCGGATAAGCTGTATCCCACAAACGTCTGTGCTCTTCAAGCCGAGCATTCATATTAATAACCCCTATTCGTAATGAACCGAAATTAAATATACCCTGTCTATCACAACAAGACTGTATCGAACCACACTAACAATCTTGAAGATTATAACTATTGGTGACTGAGTCACAAACTCTATAACTGACGATCCGCTACAGTAATCGTTCCCTTGTAATTTCAAACCCTTATAGAGTGAGGATACAGTCATGACCATTAAACGTTGCAGCCTGTTACATAACACACTGCGCAAAACCGCACTGGCGGTTTTATTCGGCACACTCAGTGCCACTGCACTAGCGGACGCACACAAAAAATCCGACAAAGCCATTAAGACCACCGTGTTTGCAGCAGTGGGCGGTGTCTTTAGTGATGATGCTGTTAATCCCAGCATAACAATTTCAATTCCAGCCGGCGCATTATCAGCCGATGCAAAACTGATTGTTAAACGTAAGACCGATTCAAAAGCACCCGGTGGAACATTAACAGCCGCCGGTGATGTCTTTAAAATTAAACTGGAAAAAGCCGACGATGATTCAGAAGACCATGATGAACAAAATTTAAAATTAATGAAACCAATGGAAGTGGCACTTGCCACTGCTGGCATTCCCAAACATCCACAATTAGGTGAAATTGCCATTTACCAACAAGATAATTGGAAACGCATGATGGCAAATTTTTATCGTGCATCCGATTCCACCGTCTTAACAAAAACCAAAAGCATCAAACTAAAACTGCGTGCCGTCTATCGTACTTTACAAGCACGCACTGGCCCCGAAGTTGATCGAGGCCGTGAGTTATACATGAACGAGACCTGGGGTGATGAAGCATTATGGGGTGATTTCTTTGAATTACACAAAGTACTTAATAGTGTTTCGCCAATGACCGCTGTTGGCATCGGCGCCCAAATCGACATCAGCAAAGTACCCAAATTTATCGTTGATGTTATGTTAAGTGATGACTTCGCCGCAAAACAAGCCGCATTACAAAATCCAGCCGTGGCACGCGCGTTAATGAAAGCCGATGCCGTTATCGGTATTAAAGGTGTCTATGGTAATCCAGACAAACCCGATATGATGACTTCGGTTGGACTCACTTGCGCTGTTTGTCACGTCGTGGTTGAACCAACCAAGTTCCAACTCGAAGCCGGTGCCGAGCCAGTACCGCTACCAATTGGTGTACCCGTTTATGGCCCACCCAACACCAAAATGGATGCCGGTTTATTATTGTCTTTTACACCACGCGTACAAACCGGTTCCGAAAACGTCAATATCGCCGACTACCAAGGCTGGGGACCCGGTCGAGTTGATCCTCGTTTTTTCCCAAACAATCCATTTAACGATAATGTATTCAATCCCAGCAGCATTCCGCAACATTGGAACTATATCGATCTCGCCGAGCAAGGCTATGCAGCAACGTGGATTGGCGTATTACAAACCCGTCCAAACAATCATTCACTCGCCAGCGCACCGGAATGCGGCATTGATTTAGTATTGGATCGCAACGGCGCATGGGGCACACCGTATGCAACAATTAAAAATATTGAAATCGGCAATCCATTACCACAAGAATTCCTAGACCGACTGGATGTTGCCGAAATTACCGAACCCGGAAACGATTTGCTCAAACAAGATTTATTAGATGTTGAAGCATTTCTACAAAGCATCGTTAGCCCGGCTCCCGGCGAATTCAATGAAGTCATGGCCGAAAAAGGCTGGCGTTTATTTTACGGCAAAGCCAACTGCGCCGCATGCCATAGCTCCGGCGAAGGCACCGGTGCTGAAGGTAAATACTTCACCAATATCGTCGCAAACCCACCCCAAGGTTTATTATCTATTGGTATTAAGACCCCGGGACTACGTGGCCTAGCAGTAACCGCACCATACTTCCACGATGGCAGCGCAGCAACCCTCGCCGATGTTGTTAAACGCTATACCTCACCAGAAATTCCAGAAGTACCCAACTTAACAATGGAAGAACAAAATGCCGTTGTTGAATATTTAAAAAGTTTATAAACAGCAAGACATTAAAACGGCCTGTACTATTATAGTGCAGGCCGTTTTTAATTTAGTTAAGCTCAGAAATATGAACGTGTACTAATAAATTTATACAAACTTAATTTTTAAATCGCAACCAATTTTGGTTTGAGTCCTTTTAATTCACGCATAATCAGTTCTGATAATTTAGCTGTTGAGGCTTTTGGTTTACAACTAATATTGAAACGTTTAATAATTTCGAATGCATTGTTCACCAAACGTGCCACATCATCAAACATGGCTGCAAAGTCAGGTAACTTATCAAACACATCGAGCTTGATTTGCCCCAAAATATTTAAACCCGGAATACTAGGAAGTTTTATATTTAATTTTAAAGCCTTTAACACTGGGTTTAAAATTTTATTGGCTAACTTCCAAAATTCTTTTTCTAAATAACTAAAAGGCCAGGGTAGTTTTATACCATCGAGTATTTGGCGGATTGAAAAACTGAAAATTTTAAGATCAATTTTACGATTTAAAACACTCAATAATTTTTTCAATGGTGCTGCAATGGGGTTAATTACTTTGAGTAAAGACGTAATACCTTTTAGAATTTTTTGAATTTGGTTCAACTTACTAGTCACTAATGCTACTTGTTTTTTAGCTAAAGCAATTGCACTATTAACATTATTCATTTTACTATTGAGTGTCACCACCGGAGGATTTGCAATACCTGCAAAATCATTTAAATGCTTTAAACCAAGCTTGCGCAGTGGCGCAGGTTGACTTTTAACACATTTATAAATGATTTTAATTTTTTTCAAACCCTGGGTTGATTTAGTTATTAATTGATCCAATTTTTTAATAAAACTAGCAAGTTTGGTGCTCAAAGCTTTTAACGCAGATTTAATCGGTTTAACTTTAGCGTCTAATGCTGCTGCCCGTGTTTCAGCACTATCAACATTTCTTTTTAAAGCACTAACACTTGCTTGCAAGCGACCAGCAACAATACGAATCGGCCGAACAATTTTTGCAATTTTTAAGCTACTCGCCAAAGCCCCAAGATTGCTCGACACCGATTTAAGTTTATCATCAACTTCTTTGGGTTTGTTTAATGCTGAAATAGCACTATCAATTGATTTCTTAAATGCCTGACAATCCACTTTTAATTTTTTTGCAATTTTTGGCGTTGCCGCAAAATTTTTTTCAAACTCATCTATCTTCATTAGTAGTCTCCTAATAATGCCCATCCC
>CAZEPW010000030.1:34653-42105 GCA_964514215.1 uncultured Thioalkalispiraceae bacterium | reverse complement strand
TTAAATAAAAAATGAATCTGTCGCAATAGGAAATTAAATGAGTTTAAGCAAAACTAAAGAATTAACCAGTGATACTAGTGCTAACCATGTGACTATTCCTAATAATCCTGATGGTGTTGAAGTAATCAATATACAGTATTGCGTTAGATGAGAAAATATAAAGGTTTTATCAAGTGAATAATGGGAATATGCGATACGATGAAAATACTCATTGTTGATGATCATGCTTTATTTCGTGATGGTTTATGTTACGTTTTAAACGAGCTTGAAGTCGATATTATTATATTGGAAGCATCTGATTTCGAGTGCGCTTTAAAACATACTCAAGATAATAATAATATTGATTTGGTATTACTGGATTTAAATTTGCCCGGTAAAGATGGCTTTACGGTATTGGATAGCTTGACAGAACGATACCCCGCATTACCCATTATAATACTTTCTGCATCAAATCAAATGGTTGATATACAACGTGCGTTAGATGCCGGTGCTATGGGATACATTCCAAAAGATACAACTAGCGCGGTTATGCTTAATGCCATCAGGTTGGTTTTATCCGGTGGTATTTATATACCATCGAATTCCATGCAGCAACAAACTCAAGCACATAAAACTAAATCGTTATCGGGAATAACACCGCGCCAGATGCAGGTGCTGGCTTTATTAACACAAGGTCTTTCTAATAAAGTGATTGCAGCTCAATTGGGTTTAGCTGAGGGCACGGTTAAAATGCACATCACTTCACTATTTAAAATTTTAGGTGTTAGTAATCGTACTCAAGCAGTATTGGCATCGGATAAATTAGGTTTATTTTCGTCAGTTGATGTAACCTAATTTTTTAGTTTCGACACTGTACATTACGTAAAAATGTGCGAAATTTTATTGCGGGCACTGGTTTGTGTAATACTTGAAGTTGATTTTTATTTGCCTGGCGTAACTGTTCAGATTCAATATCACCTGTGACGATAACGGCTGGAATACTTTTATCGTATTTGTCACATATAATTTTAATGGCTTCAATTCCAGTTTGATTATTTTGTAAACGGTAGTCAGCAATAATACCATCGGGTGGATGCGGTAGTTGTTCAAGGTGACTGTATACTTGGCTTAAATTACTTGCTGATAGTACTTTACAGCCCCATTGTTCAAATAAACGTTGAGTTCCTTCGAGTACGTTACTGTCATCATCGATGACCATGATTAATGCGTTTTTAATTTCTATATTCGCACGGTTAATATCCGGTTGTTGTTGAATCTCATTATCTGTTTTAGTTGAAATGTCAACGGTAATAGAAAATGTCGCTCCCGCATTTGCTTGTGATTTGATATTAATTTCATGTCCCAATAGTTTTGCACTGCGTTGCACTATTGCAAGCCCTAATCCTAAGCCTTCATTTTGATTTTTGTTTTGCTTATTGAGTTGTTGAAATTCTTGAAAAATAATTTGTTGCTGATGTTCTGCTATACCAATTCCAGTATCGATAACATTGATGGTGATGAACTTGTCCTTCACTTCAAATTCTATGTTGATCTTGCCCTTTTGGGTGTATCGAATGGCATTGCTAATATAATTTCTTAAAATTTGTTCAAATAGTTCTTGATCGGTAAAAATAGCATAATGGCATTTTGGCCAATTAATAGAGATGTTTTTTTCTGTTGCCAATGGATTAAAATCATTCGCTAAAATATCAAACATATTTTGTAAATAAAACGTGGTTTTTTTAACTTTCATAACGCCTGCTTCGAGTCGGGAGATATCGAGTAACGCATTAAATAATTTTTGAAGTGAGTTAACCGATGCCTTTATTTGTTTGACAACGTTCCTATTTTTAGCACTTTTAATTGAGCCGTCTAATACTGAAGTGAATAATGCCAGTGCGTGTAATGGTTGACGCAGATCATGGCTGGCTGCAGCGAGAAATTTTGTTTTTGAAATGTTGGCCAATTCCGCTTGGTTTTTTTGTTCTCGTAATTGTTCAAGTAAATCATTGTTTTCAAAACGCAGTCGCAATGAGTCAACATAGGTTCGGTTTATATTTAACGCAAAATATGATAATACAATCACATAGGTAAATGCCATTATCGATAATGATAAATGAATGGGGTCTCCATAGAGTAATAATTTAAAACAAATCGGTAACATGGAGATTGGAAAAAAAGAAAAAAATGCAGGCAAATATGATGTTAGTGATGAAATTGAACCTGCACCCATTCCGACCAACACGAATAGAATAAATAATTGGTAATCCAATTGTTGTTCGGGGAATAATATCACGCCGGAAAGTCCCCATAACAGTCCAGTAAGCGTACTACCGGTAATGAGTAGTATTTCAAATTTTTTGATTGTTTTGCAATTAAATTTTTTTAAAAAATATAAATAGCTGATAACGCGCAATAAAACCACAACGATTAAAACACTGAACCAAATAATTAAAACTGATTGTGATACTACCTTCCAAAGTCCAAATAGTGTTGCGCTACCAACAACGATGTTTGCTGCGAGAATGGGCAACAGGTTTTTATAGAGGAGTTGGATTTGTTCAATAACAATTTTATTTTTAAGTAACCTAGTTTGTTCGAGTTTATCCATTGTTAATTGATAACCTTTGCTGCTTGAATTCAGATGCTATAAAAAAGTATAAATTAGAGATTGTTGAACATTCAAATTTTAAAAGCGGTATTTTTAAAAGGGCATTAGCGTATCAATATAATGCTGTTTTAGCTGTCTGTCCAAACTATTTCTTCTATACAGACTAAAGTCTGGGTGGCTACTGACCTTTGTTCACTGTTTTTTTATTGTTAAATAATAAATAATGATATTAGGGTTCCGTTACCCCGGTGGTCAGGGATTCTTGGTGATTTTAGTTTAAATTTTTTAAAATGATAGAAAATAGTATGGGAGTTATAAACATTATGGTTACCGCTAATGTTCGGCTAGCAGTTATGTCTATTTTATTAAGCTCTATTCTGCTTATTAGTTGTGGTGGAGGAGGCGGTAGTAGTAGCGAGACGGTTGTTTCAGCAACGGATACTGATGGTGATGGTTTAACTGATAGCGAGGAACGAATAATTGGTACCTCAGAAATTTTAACCGATACCGATGGTGATGGTTTAGATGACAACTACGAAGTCACTAATGGCGGGTTTAATCCATTGGTTGCTGATTTACCGACTATTTCCATTGATGTGATTGATGCGCCCACGATTCAAGTGAATGTGATCGATAGTATTAGTAGTAAAGATGTTGGCAGTTTTACCTCTAGCTTTGCTCAAGGGCAAAAATCAAGTTATAGCCGCTCCGATACCGAAGCAACCGCATCAACCGTCACCAACAGCAGTAAGGTCTATGCTGAGGCTTCATTGCAAGCGGGTATTGGTGGTTTTGGGGGGTCGGTCAAGGGCGGCAAAGAAGCGAGTACTTCATCATCAATTACACAGGAAACATCAACAAATATAACTTCGGCATCATCACAAAGTGCACGTCAAGAATATGGGCGCTATCGTGAAGCAACTAAAAATTTAACAAGTGTGGCTGAAAGTGGTTCGCTCACGACCACGCTACGAATAACAAATACTTCTAATCTCACCTTTGATCTCTCCGGTGTCGAAGTTATTGCAAAGAAACGAGTGAATAATTCCAGTACTTTTCAACCGGTGGGTACATTAAAATTTGTGCCCGATGGTGGAGCTAAAACCTTGGGTGATGGCGCCAGTATTGAGAAATTGGTTGTTGCTGATACACCGTCGGTGCCACTTTTAAAAGAGTTGATGCAAAATCCAAGTGGTCTTTTGTTTACGGTCAGTAATTATGATTTGAAAAAAATTGGCAATGAACAAGGTCGCGATTTTGCACGGTTGAGTCAGGATATTTCTTCTCAAACAGCTCAAGTTGTGATTGATTATGGCGCCAGTAAAATAAATATTACTGATACCGTTGAGAGTTATATGGTTGCAACAAATGTTAAACGTGATCCGATTACCCAAGAAGTTTTAGGCATCTCAATTTCAGAGATACTGACTAAGATACTTGATATTCCATTTCAAACAAAAATCCAGCAACTTTTTGATGTTAATAATAATCCAACGGGGATGAGCCGCACGGTATTAAGCCAAGTTCGAAGTGTGGCTAGTGTCGATATTACTACTGGATTTTGGTATGTTTTTACTAATAGCGCCAGTATCGATAGTAATCCAAATATTAATTTTGAAGATATAATATTAAAACCACGCGACAGAATTACTCTTGTTTATCTGGCTGATACGGATGGAGACAAATTATTTAACCGTGAAGAATATTTAATTGGAAGTAGGCTGGATAATATCGATTCTGATGCAGATAATTTAACGGATTATGATGAAGTTAAAATTGGTTGGGATGTCATTGTGACAGCACCGGGCTATCATGTTTTTTCTGATCCTCTAAATCCAGATGCCGATGGCGATAATCTATCGGATGACAATGAAAAATTAAAAGGTTTGGATCCTGATAATAAAGATACTGATGGTGATTTGGTGCTTGATGATACCGATCCATCCGTTGGCACTGCATTGGCTAGCATTAATTTAACATTCACCGGCCCCGGTGATTTAATAACGGTTAAGGGGGCGGTGATAGCAACTTCCAGCGTTAATCTGGATAGCATTGTGATTGATTGGGGGGATAGCGCTGCACCGAGTGTGTTAACTTCTGGTTTTAATTCGATTAATACCTTGCATCAATATTCAAGCAAAGGAATTTTCCCGGTGGTTGTTACGGCCAAGAGTCGCAATCTTGCCGATGAAATAAAAACCTATGTTGTTAATTTACAAGATCGTTTTAGTGCGAGCATTGGTGGCTTGACACAAAATGAAAACTGGAATGAATTAACGCATACACGAGTAGCAACAGATATAAACGGCGATAAAAAAGCAGATTTAGTTGGTTTTGCACCAACAGCAACTTGGGTTGCTTTATCAAATGGTTCGGGTTTTGATGCTGCTGTGGAAATACCGTTAGCGTTTGGTGTTAATGGTTATTTAAAATCACAACACATCCACGAATTGGCTGATGTTACCGGTGATGGTTATCTTGATATTGTTGCTTTTACAGATGTCGGCGTGAAAGTCGCTATTAATGATGGTGCTGGAGGTTTTTTAGCTGCTTCACTTTGGGTTGATGATTATGGTTATAATCAAAGTTGGCGGCTTGGTCGACACCCTCGGTTGTTAGCGGATTTTAATAATGATGGCAAGATTGATATTATTGCTTTTCGGTCCACGGGGGTTGAAATAGCATATTCGACTGGTATTAGTTTCATTAAACCGGTAGGGGTTGTGTTACCGGTGCTGGGATCATCCGTGCGGGCAGGTTCTTGGACGGTGGATCATCCTCGTGTTGTGGCCGATGTGAATGGTGATAGTTATCCTGATATTGTTGGTTTTGGAGTCGGGACAACAGTGGCCTACATTAACGATAAAAATGACGGCTTCCTGCCTAATAGTTGGTCTGTGGCGCTTTTTGCGGCCGATAACGGTTATCAAATTGATCGGCATTTGCGTTTCGTTGCTGATGTTAATAACGATAAAAAAACCGATATTGTTGCTTTTGCGAATGCTTCGGTTGCCATCGGCCTATCGAATGACATTAATTTTGATAGTTCTTTTTATGTTGCGATTAATCAGTTTTCCTATTACTCCGGTTGGCGTATTCAAAATGATCCACGCTTTTTGGCCGATATCAATGGTGACGGACTGCCGGATATTATCGGATTTGGTCCGCAGTCTGGCTTTGGCACCGATGGTGGTGTTTTGTATGCGCTTAATACTGGAAACAGCGGCACTTATACTCCAATGAAAAAATGGTTAGATGAGTTTAGTTTTTTAAAAGGCTGGAGGGTAAATGGCAACCCGCGTTTAATGGCCGATGTTAATGGTGATGGCACGGATGATATTATCGCGTTTGATGATGCCCAAGTTGTTGTGGTTTTTTCTGCTAAAACGCTATCGAATTAATAAAGCGAATAACTAAGTTAGGGATTGTTTAGGGGATAATGGTTATTTTTAAATTTTAAAATAACCGTTATTTCGGTCGTGTTACTCTATGTTTGTTGTATTAACAGCAGGAATTTAAGTTACCAAATATCAAGATTATCGGGTTGTCTATTTTTTTGTATGTCGATTAGAGCGGATTTAATTTAAATTGTGGTGAATCTTTTCTGCTATAATTTACACATGGAACGTTCATTCTAATATTGAGATTCATTCCAAAACAAAAATTCAAAATTTAAACTGTAGTGGCATTATGGTTGGACCCGGTAAACAATTTGATCAGCAAGAGGCACTTTCAAAGGCATTAAATGTCTTTTGGGATAAGGGCTATGAAGCAACCTCGATGCAGGATTTAGTGGTTTCAATGGGCATTAACCGCGCCAGTATGTATCAAACTTATGGTAATAAACATGCTTTATTTATTTCAAGTTTGGATATGTATATTGAAATGTCGCTGAGCAACATCCAGCAAATGGCAGATTCATTTGTCGCTGAATCGGGGTCCTCATTTGATAGTATGCAGCGCGTTTTTGAAGCGATGATTGAGTTTAGCCACAAAGGCGAACAAAGCGGTTGCTTTATTAATAATACAGCTATCGAAATGGCATCGCACGATCCGGCCATTGCCAAAAAAATTCGACAGTTTTGGTTAGACTTTGAAAATATTTTTACGGTTCATATTCAACGCGCAATTGATACTAAAGAAATTGAAGTGACCAGCAGCGCTAAACAAATCGCTTCGTTATTAAACATCAACCTCCAAGGTTTGTTGGTTAAATCTAAAACCAGTGTTTCAAAAGATGAGCTGGTTGCTTTACTTCGGTCATTGTGTGATCTTATTCGAAATCGTTCTGCGTAGCGGTTTTAATTTTTTTGTTTGGTCGGCACGCTTTTCACTAAAAAATTTTAGCTCAAAATAAGGTGAACAAAATGGCCGTTATTGGCCAATATAAGCTAAAGACCTATTTCTAATAAATGATGTCGTTCCATGAGGTGTTCATTTATTTTTAATGGATATAATCTGATGTTTTATCTCCAACAAATTCATTTATATCACGCAGTTCTTTTATTGCAACTTTAGAAGCTAACAATACAGGCGTTAATTTTACATTTAATTCTTCATCATTTTCATTATCTTCATCATCACTATAGCTTTCTGTTTTTTTGCCTTTTTCTAATACAGCATCAACTCGAATATAATGATTAGTTTGGTTGTCAACCCTAAAAATAACTGTACCATGTTTTTCTTTGCCTTTAAAACATGCCATAGTGTGTTCGTCAGAGCTAACATCTAAAAACAAGAACAGTTCCCACTACATTGCAATAAGCTTTCCATTAAGACTACAATGAATTACATTTTTTTTAAGAGCAATACCATATTGTAACGAACTCATAGTAGAGGCTTCTGTTCTATATAAAAACACT
>CAZEPW010000030.1:0-34553 GCA_964514215.1 uncultured Thioalkalispiraceae bacterium | reverse complement strand
TAAAAACACTTTTATAATTTTTTTCTTTTAGCCACATAATTTATATGTACTAAACAACGCCAATAATAAATTATTTCTAATAATCCAAATATAATAATGTCATACCATTGTGTCGATACATCTTCTTCTATCTCATCTATTGTTATTATTGAAATTACAATAATTATTGGAGTTAATATTACTACAAATCTAATCGCAACTACAAAGCCTATGCTAAAATATCGTTCAGCAAATTCTTTTCCATTTATTCCACCGTTAAGAATATACGAAAAATAAGTCCCCGTAGCAACAATAATTAAATATAAATATGCTTGGATGTAATCGTAGTTATTATAATTTTTATTTGGAAAAAGATAATAAATTTGTCCTCCAAGTTCTGTGAGAATGACATAAATGAAAATGTATAGAAACAAGCTTCTCTGATTTAAATTGCCATCAATAAGGACGTTATTTAAATTCTTTATATTCCAAATATACATAATTTATTTTATCCTAATACCAAACTAGGGCGGGTGAGAATAGGCAGTTTTTGCGTTCTGTGCACTAAAATGCCGTGTTTCGGAATCCCTGTTGTGGATGATATAAAGCGCTTTCTAATAAACTTAAATTAGCGCCACCAAATTTTTCAATAAGGTGCGCGTGTATTGCAACGGCTTCATCTGAGCTCAAAAATTGAATTAAATCATTTTCTTGTATTGAGTGTTCTAATTCATCTAAAACGAATGGACGTACACGGCGGCGGTTAACGTATTCCTTTATTGCTTCGGTTAAAACACCTGATCTATTTTGTGTGATTCTGATGCAAGTTGCCTGAGATTTTCCCACGCTAATTATCTACTTTTGAGCTGATTTTAATATTTGACATATCAACTTGTCAATTTAAACGACTTATTCTTATACAGGGTTAAGGTTATTTTGAGTTGACAATTGTTGGCTATCATGGAATGATCGTTCCATCTTGGAATTATCGTTCCAAGTTTGCGATTAAATCAAAAAGGAGATCAAGGCATGAGAAGACACAAAAAAATAGTGGGGCTTGTCAGTATTGTTGCGGCTTTATTATCAAACCCCGCAATGGCGCACGATGACAATGACAACAATTCTGAATTAGGGGATGCCACATCGGGATTTGCAAAGATTAAAGTGATGGCAAAAGCGATGGGAGGGCTTGATGCCATTTTAGCCATCAAAGGGGTTGAATTTAACGGCAATGGTCGTCGTTTTGAGCCTGAGCAAAGTTACAAGCCCGGTGGTAAGTTTATTGATGTTGGTGACTATAGCTATAAATTTTCAACAATTCTAAATGCGCAACAATCGCGTACCGAATGGGTTCGCGATGTTCGGTTTCCTTTTATTCAACAGTTTTCGTTCACTGAAGTGATCAATGGTAATTTTGGGGCAGTTTATGGTTTTGATACTGTTTTTGCAGGCCCGCAAGCGCCAATGTTGTCAACTCGGCTTGGTGCTCAAGTAAAACAATATTTAGTGAGTTCACCTCTGGCTTTGATTCATCGTGCTAAGCAATATTCAGATCAAGTACAATACCTTGGAACGGCAGAATTTAATGGTCGACAGCAGCAAATTGTGAGCATTCCGGGATGGAATCAAGCGATTCGAATCTACATTGATGTCGCGAGTCAATTGCCATCAAAAGTTGAGACGCTTGAAGATGATACTGTTTATGGTGATGCGCAATGGCAAGTTGTTTTTTCTCATTGGGAAGAGGTTGATGGCATTAAAGTTCCATTGGAGTTAAGCCATAAAATAAACGGACGAGAAATAAACAGTGAAATGCGTTCATCTTTTACTATCAATGCGGCTATTGATTCCACTATATTCGATATACCAGCAGAATTAGTTTCAGATTTTAATGCTGATCAGTTTGCGTGGGGCGTTCGTTCTTCTCAATGGTTTAATCGTTTTCTACCTTTCGCGATTCCGTTTGATCTTGACCAACGCAGTGCCGCCACGTTACAAATTGTTGAAGTTGCGCCAAAAGTTTTTCATGCCAAAGCCATTACCCATCATAGTATGATTATTGAAATGGAAGATTATTTAATTGTCACTGAAGCGCCACTTTATGAAGAACGTTCACAAGTTGTGATTAGTGAAATAAAAAAACGTTGGCCAACGAAACCCATTAAATATTTAGTTGTTACGCATTTTCATAATGACCACATTGGTGGCGTGCGAGCATATGCCGCCCTTGGTGCAACGATTATTGTTGGAAGCGAAACCAAGGATCATTATGAGACCGTATTTGAGGCACCACATACGGTTTTTCCTGATGCATTACAAAACAATCCGGTGGACGTAACCATTAAAACCGTTGAAGTTGAACATGATTTGGTGCTTAGTGATGGTCATCGAAACGTGAGAATATTTGATGTGGCTAATCGCCATGCTATTGGTACTTTAGTTCCATTTATTGAGGATGCGAACTTATTATTTGTTAGTGATCTTTATTCACCGGATTTCTTTGCCGAAAATATTCCACCGCTATTTTTGTCGTGGGCAGTGGATTTATTGGCCGCTCTGCAAGCTAGCCCATTGGATATTCAATGGTTAGTTGGTGGGCATGGTGGTGTTAATAGCTATGATACTTTTGTTACAAAAGTACAGTCTTCGCTTTAAATTATAACGCTATAAAAATCTAAACCCGTTTGTCGTCTCAGCGACAAACGGGGTAGCAATTGTAACGATTGTTTACTGTTGTTTTAATTTTCACAGCTATATTTTAAATAATCATTTAACGTTTGACCGGCAGTTTCTTTAAATAAGTCATCTAAAACGCTCAGTTCAATAATTTTATCCACTCTAAAGGTTCGAAAAGCCTGTCTTAGTTCGCACCATGCCGCTAGTGTCCAAACGGTTCCCCAAAAAAATAAACCAAGCGGTAATACAATGCGTTGTGATTTTTCATCAGCCAAACTACAGTATTCAAGCTGCAGCTTGTGTCTGGAGTCAGTTGCCAGCCGACAGTTTGCGAGTAATTTTGCAACATGCGGTTTTATTTGGCGGAGCGGAGAAAATAAATTTTCACGTTCAAAACGCGGTTGCAAACGTTCAGGAATAACCGATTTAATTTTTTGTAGCGCCAATTTAGCGGCGTTGGCAAGCTCTTGATCCGACCAACTTTCAACTAATCGTGCACCAAGCGTAATAGCCGTTAGCTCGTCATCGGTGAACATTAACGGCGGTAAGTCAAAGCCTTTTTGTAATATATAACCGACACCTGCTTCACCAATAATTGGTACTCCACTCAATATTAAATCTTTTATATCGCGGTAAATGGTTCGTTCGGTGACTTCCAATTGCTCGGATAAAAATCGTGCGGTTGTAACCAGTCGATGCGATCGAAGTATTTGGATAATTTGAAACAGGCGATCGGCTTTACGCATAGGGTTTTAGTGGTGTAGTTTAAAATTATTTTTTATATTTTGTAATTCGAGTTTAATGGAATCACATTGTTTTTTAAAAACAGCATCCGTTAGACTCTCGGTTTGATAAAAGTCTACCATGTATTGGCAGCTATTAGCGTTTATCGCGGTGACCTTTGATGACAAGTATTCAGCACCATTTATTGTGCTTGTTGCAAAATACTTAATTTCGCCCGATGCCTCGTTGGTACTAATACGGAAATAGAGTTCACCCATCGGGCTCATTATTTTATAGTGACCATTTTCTTGTTTGAGTTCCTGACAAAATTCAGTGGCCCATTCGGGGAAGTTCTCAATATCGCTGAGGTAATTAAATACGGCTGATTTTGGTGCGGGAACAGTGATTGTTAAATTGCTATTTTTCATGTTGTGCTCCTATCGTGTTTTTTGATTAATTCTCGTGCGCAGTATAGAGCAGCACTACTGACAGCATGGTGTCAGTAGTGTTTTTGGCAATGATATTATTGTGGTGATCAGAATTAGGGTAATAAAAAAGCCTGTTTCCAGGCTTTTATACTTGAATATGGTGCGCCCAGAGAGATTCGAACTCCCGACCAACTGGTTCGAAGCCAGTTACTCTATCCAGCTGAGCTATGGGCGCGTGATAGTAAAAACAGTAGTTTACCATGAGAATACAAAAGCAGGTACTGTGATTATAACTTCATTATAATCAATATCTTATGAGAATTCTATGGGTAAACCCGTTCAGTGAGCGTTCAGTTAGCTGTGTTATATTTAAATTAGATATTACATCATTAAATGAGGTTCGATCATGGTTTTTGTTAAAAAATTCAATTTGGCTTATCTACTGAAAATCACGGGTTTACTGGCATTAATAGGGTTATTGTCCGGTTGTTATTCGATACCAATTCATCATGGTTATGGTCATTCAACTAGCTATAGCACAACAGTTTATGAATCTTATGAGGTTCACCCAACGAAGCGTATTCGGTCAATATCTCGTGACCATTAATCGCTCTGGTTTGAATCACTAACTGATTATTTGTTATATCGCAGCCATCCTTGTAAATTGTTTTGTAATCGATTTTTATGCCTTTAATTCATTGTGTTTCATGTTAGTATTTTAGTTAATGAAAAAGTTAAAACATGAAGCTGAGTTACTAAAAAAAGCCATCGAGCTAGGGATGATGTATGGCGAAAAAAAGGGCGTTGTTAAGTTTGAGGCCACTGATTCTGCGAATGATAAGATCGAATTCATTTATAAATTGCTCGTACGGGATAAATTAATTCAACCACTCGCAAAAGATCAAATATCAATTTCAAATTATAAACACAAACTTGCAATTTGGTTCTCTAAACAGCTTCCTATTGATCATCCTTTACTGAAATAATTAAATATTCCCTTAAACAATATAAAAATAGTTGTTGGTGTCGTATCGATTAAAACGATAAAATTAGGGCTCGCTATTTAAAAACTTAACAATAATACTTTATTGTTTCTCTTATCATCAAAATATAAACAATATGTTAACATAATAGCGTAAAATAGCAGCTTTTAAGCCTAGCTACAAACGAGTACGGATAATTCAATCTAAAAATTAATGTGCTGTATGTAAGGATAACTAAGTGGCATTAACTCAAAATAACAATCCCAATGTTTTTGCAATCCTCGCCAAACCATTTTGTGATATCCGTGTGTGGTTTGTACCGGTAACACTTTCGCTTTTTTTAATTCTGGTCAGTCTGAATAGTTTTACATTATTCCATACTTTGGTCGAATTATTTGCCATTGTGGTAGCAATTACATTGTCGGTAATTGCGTGGAATACTTATAGCTTTTCTAGAAATCATTTTTTAATGTTTCTTGGTTCTGGTTATTTTTGGGTTGCCATTTTAGAATTAATGCACACGCTTTCTTATCCTGGAATAAATTTAATCGAATCGAATAGTATTAATTATTCAACCCAGTTTTGGTTATTGGCACGTTATGCTGAAGCATTATTATTATTGGTTAGTCCGTTTTTTTTATCACGCTCAATTAATGCTGTTTATGTTACCAGTCTTTTTGGTCTTGGTTGTTTAGTTAGTTATGTTGTTATATCAAATAATATGTTTCCTATCGCCTTTGTTGAAGGGCTTGGGTTTACTTTTTTTAAAGTTAGCAGTGAGTTTATAATTGTTTTATTATTAATTGTTGCAATTA
Organism: uncultured Thioalkalispiraceae bacterium; assembly: GCA_964514215.1. Lineage (GTDB taxonomy): Bacteria > Pseudomonadota > Gammaproteobacteria > UBA6429 > Thiohalophilaceae > CAYQUC01. Next base: position 28,949 of record CAZEPW010000030.1, on the reverse strand, counting down.
TTAATTTAATTCGTAGACGAAAAGAATTACGAAAACGTGTTTGTGTTTTAATTATTTTTTCAATTGTATTCACAATATTTTCTGAAATATCGTTTATGCTGTATAAAAATATAGTTTCTACTGAGGTTATCGTAGGCAATATTTTTCGGTTATTCTCATATTGGTTTATTTTTATTGCCATTGTTCGTTCCACTCTAACCGAACCCTATCAAGTGATGGCAAGAGGCTCGAGCACATTTGATGCTATTCCAACACCAACCATTGTGGTTGATAAAAATTGCAAAATATTGCAAGTGAATAAATCGGCTTGTTTAGAAGTTAATGAAAAGCATAAAAATTTAATCGGGCTACATTGTCATCATATATTTCATCCGACTTATCTAACGATAGATGAATGTCCAGTATGCCAACACATCAAAAATGAACAAGCATTAGATAGTTATGTTATGGAATTCCGCAGAAAAAATGTGTGGCGCGAATTTACTCTAACGCCGTTTCAAATGATTGGTGATGTTGAAGGTATTGTGCATGTTGCACCAGACGTTACGACTAGAAAACAAGATCAAGACAAACTGATATATCAGGCAAAGTATGACCAGTTAACCGGCTTTCCAAACCGTGTGTTAGCAACGGATAGACTCGAAATGGCGATAAAACACGCTGAACGGGACAATATCAGTGCTGCGATTATGTTTATTGATATCGATAATTTTAAAAACATTAATGATACATTAGGTCATATTTTTGGTGACAAAGTTATTATTGAGGTATCTAAACGTATTGCCCAAAATATCCGAGATAGTGACACCTTGGCGCGTTGGGGTGGTGATGAGTTCTTAATTATTTTGCCTGAATTAAATTCGATTACTGAATCTGAAAAAGTAGCAGAAAAAATATTAGGAAAACTGACTCAACCCATTACTCTAGAAAGAAAAGAATTTGTTCTTACGGTGAGTATCGGCATCGCAGGATATCCAAACGATGGTAATAATGTTAATTCATTATTAAGTCATGCTGATGCTGCAATGTATGATGCTAAAAATTCTGGAAAGAATACCTATCGATTGTTTAATAAAGTATTAAATGATAGTGCTGAACGTCATATGATATTAGAAAATCATCTGCGCCACGCAATTGATCGAAATGAGTTTAGTTTGCACTACCAACCGATGTATGACATAACCACAAATAAAATTGTAGGCTGTGAAGCATTGCTTCGTTGGAATAATGGTTTATTGGGACACATTGAACCAGATAAGTTTATTCATCTAGCAGAGAAAAACGGTCAAATTATTTCAATTGGTGAATGGGTATTTGAAACTGCGTGTAAAGAAATTTCTAAATGGAATAAAATGGGCTTTACCGACTTGTATGTCGCAATCAATATTTGTTCAACTCAGACTGCTGAATCTGGTTTTGTTAATCGATTAAAAACAATTGTCAGTGAAAATGATATTAGTGCCAGTGATGTCATACTTGAAATCACAGAGAACGTACTATTATCTGATGAATTTAAAACAATTGATCTATTAACCGAGTTGAGTGATTTTGGTTTTAGATTATCGTTAGATGATTTTGGCACGGGGTATTCTTCACTGAGTTATTTAAAGAAATTCCCCTTTGATGAAATTAAGATTGACCGATCATTTGTGCGAGACATTGCCACGGATCCCAGTGATGCCGCCCTATGTCAGGCAATTATTTCGATGGCAGATAGCCTCAATTTACGAGTCGTTGGTGAGGGAGTCGAAGATAAAGACCAGCTAAATTTTCTAACTGAAAATAAAGTCGATAAAGTACAGGGGTTTTATTTTAGCAAAGCTTTAGCGTCGAATGAATTTTTGGAATACATCAAAGAATCGGCTTAGTTGGTGACAGTCGTAACGGGGGGAGCAGTTCATCCGTGAACTAGAAATCCTTCCATGAGATACAGGTGCTACATTACAGATAAAATCTTAGTGAAACCTTAACGTTTTATTAAACATAATTTTAAATCAAACTGTTAAATTCATATCAATAGGCATAAATGGCCATATATAGGCATTTATTGTTCTGGAATTAAAATTCAGAGAAGTTGAAATGTGACGACTGGTTCGCATAATATTGCTGCGATAGCTTGGTGTCGGGATGTTTATAAGTTTATTCTGGTGATAATTTCAAGCAAAACTCAAATAATCTACTTTGCAACCCTATCGTTTAACGCTATTGGCTTAAAAATATACAATTCTTAGTTATCGTGAATGTTTTGTGATATTTGTTCTCTATTATTATAAATAAGCTAGCATTAGTTAATCTGAGGTTAATTACCTTAAATAGTGGTATAAAACATGTCTAAAAGAGTTCTAATTATTGAAGATAATAAAGATATATCACACTTGGTGTCGATACATCTGGCCGATCTGAATTATGCGTTTGACGTTGCCTACGATGGACGTAAAGGACTTTCATTAGCGCTATCTGATCATTATGACTTAATTATTCTTGATTTAATGTTACCGGAAATGGATGGTATTCAAGTGTGCCGAGAACTACGCGGCCAAAACATAAACACACCAATATTAATGTTAACAGCAAAAAGTTCGGAGCTTGATCGGGTGCTGGGTTTGGAAATTGGCGCGGATGACTACCTGACTAAACCCTTTAGTATTCGAGAATTAATGGCTCGAGTAAAAGCTATTTTTCGCCGAAGTGACACCATGCTAAAGTCAAAAACCGAACCTGATTCCGAGCAATTAACAATTGGTAAAATTTCTCTCGATTCATGTCGACGAAAGGTCGAATTTGATGGTATTGATATCGAGTTAACAGCTAAAGAGTTTGATTTATTATGGTATTTTGCCCACAACCCCGGGCGTGTTTTTACGCGAACCCAATTATTGGATCATATTTGGGGTTATAGTCATGAAGGTTATGAGCACACGGTTAATTCACACATTAATCGATTACGTTCAAAATTTGAAAAAGATCCTTCCAATCCGGAATATATATTAACAGTTTGGGGGGTTGGTTATAAATTTTATGATTGGCAGCAAAACTCAATTAGTGCAGCCTATTAATAATGTTTCGCACGTTATATAGCAAGCTAGCAATCGCATTGTTTGTGATACTGTGTATTATTGGTGTTATTTTAATGCAATTAATGCACTATTCCAGTGGCTTATACCAAGCGGAAGTTGCCCAAAAATTAAATGTCGATTTAGCTGCACATATTGTTGATGAAAATAAATTAATTAAAAATAAAAAACTCAACAAAGATGCACTTAAACATGTATTCCACATGTTAATGGTTATTAATCCCGCCATTGAAATTTATTTATTAAATACTAATGGAAAAATTTTAGGATTTGCTGCACCTCAAGGTAAGGTTGTGCGAAAAACTATCGATCTTGCGCCAATTAAAAAATTTATTGCAGGTGTTCGAGATTTTCCGTTGCACGGCCAAGATCCTCGAAACAAAAATCGTAACAAGGTTTTTTCAGCTGCCGAAATTCGAACAAATAATAATCTTGATGGTTACCTTTATGTGATCTTGGGTAGTGAAAAATATGAAGGTGTTGCTGATAAAATTGAAAAAAGTTATATTTTTCGACTAAGTCTTTGGGGATTATTCAGCGGTATTATTGCAGTTTTTTTAATCGGAGTGATGACCTTTTCTATTATGACCAAACGTTTACGAAAATTAAACAACGCAATGATAGAATATTCCGGTGGCGACGTTGTTGCAACGATTACGCCAGATTACACAATTAAACAAAGTGGTGGTGATGAGGTTGATCATTTAGGGCGACAATTCCTTCTAATGGTTTCGAAAATTAATTCACAAATGCACGAACTTAAAAAAGTTGATGAAACCAGACGAGAACTAATAGCAAATGTTTCTCATGATTTACGTACCCCAATAACAACCCTTCAAGGTTATCTTGAAACGTTAATTATAAAGGGTGAAAACTTATCTGATGTTGAACGGGGAAAATATTTAAAAGTCGCCCTTGATTACTGTCATCGATTAAGTCAGTTGGTTACCGAGTTGTTTGAATTATCAAAATTAGACTCTTGTGAATCAATTTTATATGCTGAACCTTTTTCAATTTCTGATTTAATTCAAGACGTTGTTCAAAAATTTTATTTGCGTGCCAAAAATTCTGGTGTCGATTTGCATTGCAACCAACGAGCTGGTGGCGTGATGGTTTATGGTGATATTGCAATGTTACAACGAGCGCTAGAAAACCTAATAGAGAATGCGTTGCGACATACAACAACAGGAGACAGCGTTGAAATTGATTATTTACTAAAAGACGGTAAAGTCATCGTAAAAGTTAAAGATACTGGCTGTGGAATTCCTGAGGATGAGTTAAATAATATTTTTGACCGATTCTACCAAGTTGAAAAAAGTCGTGTTAACGGCGAAGGTTCAGGGTTAGGCTTAGCGATAGCAAAACGTATCTTAGAATTACACGGCACAACGATTCAAGTGCAAAGTCAAATCAATATTGGAACAACGTTTACCTTTAATATGCCCAATTACCAAGCGGCTTAATTTATTTAAATTATATAACCACCCTTAAAATACTCTTCATCAAGGTTTTTCCCTGATTTTTTATTATGCAGCATGATATTAATCGCTGTTATAAAAAAGTGATTTATACGTGAATACCATGTGATTTCCCTTGGCCATACTTATCAAACTTATTCATTATAAAATCAATCAGGAGGACATGTTAATGTCAAACTTATTAAAAACGGTTGCTGCGTCAGCAATTTGTGGAACTTTATTATTATCATCAACTGTATTTGCTAGTGACAACAAAATGTTTGAAGTCACCGTAACGAATATAACTAAAGGAGAGATTTTTACACCAATTTTAGTTGCATCCACACATCGAGGGTTTAAACTTTTTAAAAAAGGCGCGCCAGCAGGAACTGATTTAGAAATTATTGCTGAGAGTGGTAATAATGCACCGTTAGCAGACTCTTTAATTTCGGCCGGTTATGCACTGGATACTGCATCTGCCCAAGCTGGATTAGTGCCGGGAGCATCGATAACACTTACCGTTAGGATGAATGAGGAATATAATCATATCACAGTAGCTTCAATGCTTGTGCCAAGTAATGATGCATTTTTTGCCGTGAATGGCGAACGCGGGCCTAAAGAAAAACACACAAAAATATTTGAATCACCCGCTTATGATGCAGGCACTGAAAATAATGATGAGTTATGTGCTAACATTCCAGGGCCTGGGTTTATTTGTAATGGCGAAGGTTTTAGTGCCGCGTCTGGCGAGGGTTATATTTATATCCATCCCGGAATCCAAGGAACTGGTGATTTAGTTAAAGCCAATCATGATTGGCGTAACCCAGTAGCAGTTATAACCGTCAAACAAATTAAGAAATAATAGCGTAAGAAAAATATTGAGTTTTTAGTGATTAAACCGGTGTAAATAATGACATCGGTTTTTACATAAAAAAAATATTTCATAATATGAAATTAATATTAAAAATAGTGATTGCTTTATTGTAAATTTTTATTAATATAGCCGTATTAGAATTAATTGAAACTCTAATGGACTATATAACAATAATAAGATTTTAGGATATTATAGTGAAGAATATTTTTAAATTAATTCTCTTTGTCACGTCATTGTTTATTTTTTTGATTCCCTATGCAGCATCAATTCGCGCGTTAACTCGATACATCAAAAATTGAACAAAGCAATGTGGGTTAACATTAAAGAACGGGTAAGCTGAAAAATGCTTTATATTCGGTATATTGTCTAAAGCTATCAATAAGGATACATCATGTTTCGTTGCACTTTACTAGTTGCACTACTCGGTGCTCCAACTGCTATTATACTTGCCGATTCGATTGGTCATTGCACAGATTTATTAAATGTTAACGTTAAAACCTTAAATAAAAATGGACAGGTTAATTTATGCGATAAATATCAGGGCAAAGTCTTATTGGTGGTAAACACCGCTAGCAAGTGTGCCTACACAGCACAATACCAGGGTTTGGAGTTACTCTATGAAAAATACAAGCAACAAGGCTTTGTGGTGTTAGGTTTTCCCTCTAACGATTTTGGCCAACAAGAGCCGGGTACTGAAGCCCAAATAAAAGATTTTTGTGAATCAACCTATGGCGTTAAATTTCCAATGTATGCAAAAACCAAGGTTAAAAAATCAAATGCCGATCCATTTTATAAAAAATTAGGCGAACTAGCCGGTGAATATCCCCGTTGGAATTTTCATAAATACTTAATCGATAGAAATGGAAAGATAATTGGTAGCTATAAAAGCCAAGTTAAACCGTTTGATACTAATTTAATCAATAAAATTAAATCGGTATTATAAACTTCAGGCAATAAAAAGCCTCTCAAAAAATGAGAGGCTCTCGGATTATTTTGATAATTTTATGAGTTGTTTTCGAGCTCTAAAGCCAATTGAAGCAATTGACAGTAAAACCAACAATAATAATAGTGGATCAAATTTACCATTGTTAGCGACACTACAACCACCGGCTGCTGTTTCGTTAATAGCCGTTACTGGAGTAGTTGGAGTAACTTGACCGCCCGGAATTGGAGAACTTTCAACACCGAGTGAATACAAATTGCTAACATTATATGTGAATAATTTAAAATACTGTTTATCAGCAGGGGTATTGGGTAAGGGACTTAGTGTTGCTGTTTCTAAATTTCCATCGTATACAACTTTTGCATTTCCTATTGTATTATTGGTTATAAGATCGTATTGCATGCCACCCAAGGGTGCTGCAAATATTGGCGAATCACTTTGTAATATCAAAACGCGATAAGCTACATTACTACGTCCTGTTGGCGTTTTATCTATTTCACTTGGATTTATCCAATTTAAGACGATATTATTTATATTCTCTATTCTTGCTTGGGTCGTTGGAAAAGTGATTTCACCTGGAACGGTACTATTACTTGATTCTATTCGAATATCAGAACAAGAGTAATAATATGTTCGACCACCAGAAGCGACGGTGGGTCTTTGTGTTGCATTAAACGGCCACATTTCTTGAATAATTTGAAGGGCGCACTCAGTACATTCCGTTGCCGATAGTGTTAGTGTTTTGATTCGTTGTTTTTCCCCTCCTGATAAATTGCCATCGTCTGGGTCGACCACAGAAACTTCATTAACACCTGCAGGTGTATTGTCGATAATGAATTGCGGAATGGCTGTGTTTGTGTTGTCTAACTGATTAAAGAGGAATAAACCTACATGGTTTATCGTTTCAATCCATTCCACCGTGATCGATTCGCCTGTTCTAAAAACTTTTGGTTTTGTGCCTCGAGGCAGTAGGTTTTGAGCGCTGCTTCCACCACACGGTCCAAATTTTAAATTTGAAAATTTGTCGGTACTGCGAGGTGGTGTAATACTTCCGGGTTTCCAAAGTGTATGAGCAAAAACTTGTGTTGTGTGCATTGCCATAAACAAGACTATCATTCCCAAAAAATTCATTATTTTCATTTAAACTACCCTTTGCAGTAACTGTATTACCTGTGCATTTTAAGCTATTTTATTAATGCTAACTGTGATTGATTACGCTGTTGATCGATAACGTCGTTTTAATTCGGTGTTGTTTTAGTGTAATAGTTGAAATAAATGCTGTGAAAATTTGTAGGGTTATTGGTATGTGTTAAAAATCGATATTTTCGGTTTAATATTTTTTAAGTTACAAAGCAACATGGAATGATTTTGTTTTGAGAGTCTCACCATTCACAATGATGCTAATTTTATGTTGACCAGAATAATGTTTTCGTGTGCTCATTTGCCGAAATGAATGATTTTTATTAATTAATTTCATCGGCTCTTTTATATTGGATTCAGATATTTTAAATACTTTTTTTGATAATTGGCCGTTTGATTTCATGTAGTGAATGGCGTATTCAAGGCGTAATTGGCCCAGTTTTTTTGTTTCTGTTTTGATAGTTAGTTTAAAATTAAATGAGTCACCAATTAATACATTTTTATCACAACTGAATTTAGTGATAATGATATGTTTGGGATTTTTGTATCCAAACAACGCTAATATTTTTTTGTCTGCTTTTTTTAATAAAGTTCGACAACCGTGCTTCACCAGCCAATCAAGGTCAGCATTGTGGCCAAGCCATTGTTTTGATATTTTGTAAATTAAAGCCGAATGATCTTTTGATATATCATTTAAATTATTTGCGACACTGCGCCTTACATAGAGCTCTGGATCGTTTTTTAAATTATCTAAAATAGGGATTATTGATTCAGGATTTTTTTTGAAATCAGGCAAGGCCATTGCCCACGGTAAGCGTGGACGGCATCCTTCACTCGCGAGTCGTCGCACATGATAATTTTTATGTTTAGACCAATGTTTCATTTGAGACATCATTTTTTTGGGATTTTGTATGATAAAAACCCGTACGGCAAACTCAGAGCTTGAATATTGTGTGAATAACTCCAGTGCTTTGATGGACGTTTCCCAATCGTCTAAACCATAACATTCGATGTAAGCAGGAAATAGCATTGCTTCATAGCTGCCAAATTGTGACACGACTTTTGAGAGTACTGAAATTGATTTTGGGTAAGGCAATTGAATATGGTTTTTCAAGCAATGTGCTATGTGATACATCCGATCTTTTAACTCGCGTTTGCTCCAGTGTTTACCCAATACAGCCGTTATAAAATTACTACTATTGAATTCAGGGTAAACGGTTTTAATTTGAGTAGCTAAATTGCTGATATAGGCTTTTGTATAAATGTTTTTTAATAATTCTGTCATGGTATTTTCCAAGTTTTTTCTGAAGCGTGGTTATTTAAAAATATTACTCTATCTTTTATAAGGTTAATAGCCATTTTAACGCGAATCAGCGTCAGTTTATGTCAGTAGCAATCGCAGTAAATCACCGGATGGGTTATAATTGCAAATCAGAATACCACAACTCTTATTTAGCAATATAATAACTAGTCACAGTCATATTTCAGATGGAAGCCGCAAAGAATCTTTTTTCTTATCGCCAGTTTTGGGCCAAACGTTTTGGTGTTGCACCAGTATTGCCGATGTCCCGAGAAGAAATGGATGAACTCGGCTGGGATAGTTGCGATATTATTTTGGTTACGGGTGATGCTTATGTCGACCATCCTAGTTTTGGAATGGCATTAATCGGACGTTTGCTTGAGGCTCAAGGATTTCGGGTGGGTATTATTTCACAGCCGGACTGGCGAAGTGTCGATGACTTTCAGAAACTCGGTAAACCCAATTTATTTTTTGGTGTTACTGCAGGCAATATGGATTCGATGATCAATCGTTATACTGCGGATAGAAAAATTCGTTCTGATGATGCATACACGGCCAATGCCGAAGGTGGCAAGCGCCCGGATCATTCTGTTGTGGTTTATGCCCAACGTAGTCGCGAGGCATACAAAGGTGTGCCAATTATTATTGGTGGTATTGAAGCCTCGCTTCGACGGATAGCGCATTATGATTATTGGTCAGATAAGGTTCGTCATTCTATTTTAATGGATTCTAAGGCGGATTTATTGGTGTATGGTAATGGTGAGCGACAAATTGTTGAAATTGCACATCGTTTAGCTGCAAAAGAAAATATTAAAGAGATTAACAATATTCGTGGCACAGCCTTGATGCGATCGTCGATGCCTGAAAATTGGGTGGAAATTGATTCCACGTTTATTGATACACCAGGAAAAATTGGACAACATAACGATCCCTATTCACAACAGCCGGGAAAAGATTTAAATTCCGATGTTAATAGCTCCCAAGATTTAAAATTTGATGATGGTAAAAAATTAGTTAAATTTCAGCCACGAATATTACAAGTTAAACGTGATAAAGACAGTTATATTCGTTTGCCCAATTTTAAGAATGTTAGTAAAGATCCGGTGTTATACGCGCATACTTCGCGTATTTTACATTTAGAAACGAATCCCGGTAATGCTCGTCCATTAGTACAACGTCATGGTGAACGTGATGTTTGGCTAAACCCACCACCGCTACCATTAAGCACGAAAGAAATGGATAAAGTTTACGAGTTACCCTACAATCGTTTACCGCATAATTCATATGGCGATAAAAAAATTCCTGCCTATGAGATGATTCGATTTTCGGTTACTATCATGCGAGGTTGTTTTGGTGGTTGTACTTTTTGTTCTATCACCGAGCATGAAGGCCGCGTGATTCAGAATCGTTCCCAAGATTCTATTATTAACGAAGTTGAGCGTATTCGTGATACGGTTCCGGGATTTACCGGTGTAATATCCGATTTAGGCGGTCCAACGGCGAATATGTATCGATTGCACTGTAAGAGTAAAAAAATAGAATCGGCATGCCGTTTATTGAGTTGCGTTTATCCTTCTATTTGTAAAAATTTAATAACCGACCATTCTGAGCTAATCAGTATTTATCGCCGAGCTAGAAAACTACCGGGCATTAAAAAAATCTTAATTGGTTCCGGAGTGCGTTATGATCTTGCTGTCGAATCGCCAGAATACGTTGAAGAATTAGTGAGTCATCATGTTGGTGGGTATTTAAAAATTGCTCCTGAACATACCGAAAGTGGCCCATTATCTAAAATGATGAAACCCGGTATCGGTACTTATGATCGTTTTAAATTATTATTTGACGAATATTCTAAAAAAGCCGGTAAGGAACAATATTTAATTCCGTATTTTATTGCTGCTCATCCAGGTACAACTGATAAAGACATGTTAAATCTTGCGTTATGGTTAAAGAGCAATGGTTTTAGGGCAGATCAAGTGCAAACATTTTTACCGTCACCAATGGCAACGGCTACCGCAATGTACCACAGTGGTAAAAATACCTTGCGCAAGGTTACTTATGACAGTGAAAATGTCGAGACGGTTAAAAAATTAAAAATTAGACGATTACATAAAGCATTTTTACGGTATCACGATGCGAATAACTGGCCGTTATTACGTGAAGCACTAAAAAATATGGGGCGTGAAGATTTAATTGGTAATAGTAAAAAGCATTTAATCCCGAACTATCAGCCAAAAGGAACTGGATACCAACAACCACCCAGTCAAAATACTCGGTATAAAAAATTTGTGACAAAACATTCAGGAGAAACAGATTTGGCTAAAACAGTAAAAAAGCCTAAATCTAAAAATCCTTCAAAAAGAATGGTAAAGCGACGCAAGTAATCATTTAATTAATCGTCTCGGGTTGTATTACCGAGTCTATTTTCCAAGGACCATGTTGGTTTTCTGGTAGTTCGAGACAAACCATTGTACCCGGTGTGAAAGTAATTTTGTTAATAGCATCGGGATTGTCGGTTAGGTGTGCGACTAAATAGGACATATACGGTAGGTGTCCTACAATCAGAGTATTTTCATGTAAATTTGTAATTATTTGCAGTAATGGTTCGAGTGGATCACTCGGGTTAATATCATCACATGATTCCATATTATCACCTTCTAGCATTTTTGATGCCAATATCTCCGCGGTTTGTTGTGCGCGTAATTTTTTACTGTGTAATACGTAATTGACTTTATTACCGGAAGATTTATTAAAAAGAGCGATTCGATGAATATCATCGACTCCTTTTTTGCTCAACGGTCGTTTTGAATCACTTTCAGCAGAAGCAGCTTCACCATGGCGTGTTAGGTATAATTTCATAATGTCTTCGATATTTGAGAAAATTTTTATACCTAAGACTAACATGAAGATTTAAATATTTCTTTGAATTAATAATAAAATTGAATTTTTCTATTTACTTTTTACTTTCTTAATTTAATCTTAAAAATTAGTTTAATTTAAACAGGGTAGCCCAATTATGTTGGGCTACCAAATTAGTTTGTTATTACTTACTAACCATATACAGCTCCGAGTATTCTAATTCAACACGACGATTCTGAAACCAATTGTCATCATTCTCTACGGGTTTGCTTGAACCAAAGCTGTTAATGATTAATTGTGATTCAGGAGCGCCATAAGAAATTAAGACACTGGCAACGGTGTTGGCACGACGTAAACTGAGTTTTTCGTTATAAAGCTCGGGCCCACGATAATCTGTATGACCATTGACTGATAATACATAACTGGGATTAGCTATTAAAAATTCCGCATGTTGTTTTAACAAGTCTTTATTGTCACCAGTAATTTCAAACTTGTCGAAAGTAAAATTTACAATTTTAATTTTAGGCTGATTTGATTTTGGCTCTTTGTCTGTTGCTGTAATACTGGTCTCTACATCTGAAGTCATACTCGGCTCAGTTGTTGGCTCGACAGGGAAATCAGATAAAATTATTTCTGAATTATTACTAACTTCAATAGTTTTATTGGGTTTTGGTTGTTCTGTCGGGTTTTCTTGTTGTTTAATATTATTACCGGCACATGCAGTCATTAAAAGTGATGCGATTAAAATACTTATTATTTTTTTGTTAAACATTATAATTCTCCTGTGAATTAAATTAAAATCATTTACGTTGTTGATGAATACATTTAACAACATAAAAATGACTAATTGATATCAAGAGAATGATGCTTAATAGATACAATATGATGAATTATGATTTGGACTATAATTTAAGGTTTGCAACAGGATAATAATGGTTTTTTAAAATTAAATTGGAAATTGAACCTCAAAGACAACACCATTATTATCTTCCAGGTTTTTTGCAAAAACCTCAGCTTGGTGAAATTGTGCTATTAAGCGCACGATGTATAAACCCAAACCGAGGTGGGGTTCCGTAGACTGAGCTTCTCGAACGGAGACCATTGAATCAAATAAATTATTCTGCATTTCGTGTGGTAAGCTTGAGCCAATGTTGGCCACGGATAATACGATCGAGTGAGGTTGTTTTTCGATAGTAATCGAAATAGAGGAACCCATTTTGTGAAAATCAATGGCATTACTAATTAGCTTATCTAATAACTGTGCTATAAATTCCGGCACACCCAATAGGATTAAATCGTCGTGGCTTGATTTAAAATCAAATTGAATATCTTGGTTGGCACTGCGATAGCCCTCAATACATGAACTGATAACGTCATGAATGTTGAATTTTATTTTTTCTTCATTATGCAGTGTTTGCTCTAATCGGGTTGCTTCGCTCATGCGTGTTAATATGTTGCTTAGTCTGTTTAAACCATCACGCGCTCTTTGTAGTATCACAGCCGAATCACGACTGTTATTGTTCAATTCCAAATTATCAAGCGAAGAACGAACGACCGTTATCGGCGTGCGTAGTTCGTGTGATAATTTACTGGCCATGGTTTCAAGGTAGCTATTATATTGCGTTAAACGACTCAGCATATCAGAGAAGCTACGTGATAAGTCCCCAATTTCGTCAGTTGAATTGGTTGCTTTCATACCGGCTTTAACGCGGCCATCACTCGCGATGGCTTGTTCGGCATCGTTACGTAAGCGCCTAATTCGGTTTGAAAGCCGTGAAGCAAATAAAATTAATACTGTCGAAGCAATAACAAAGGCTAAAATACTTAAATTGATTAAAATCTCAAATGCACGATTTTGTAAAATTAAAATACTGGCATTGGTTTCTTCAATAGCAATAGCACCGACAACTTGGTTATTTATAGTAATTGGGTGGGTTACGGTTAATATATTTACTTGGGTATCGGGAGTGGTGCGCCACTGTGTTGCGGCTTGTCCGGATAATGCGGTTTTAAATTCATCACCGGTTAACACTGACGCTGATGATAAATCGTCTTTGAAAAAACTACTGGGTTGGTGTAGTAGTAGTTGATAAAATAAACGCATGACATTTTGTAATATCGATGTTGTTTTGTCTTTGTTTGGTGAAATACGCTCGCCTTCGTTATCAATTTGATATAATTTTTTCTTCAAACTACCGACAACAGCAATAACCCGATAACTATTATCAATAACCCAAGTACGACTAACACCTTGGTGTATTTTTTTTAATAACGACTCGACTACCGGCGAGGGCACAATAATGGTTGCAAGTGCAAACGGGTTGAGCGGATCGGCTGTGCCGATAATTTGTGTGACTTCTCGGGTATCATCATCATCAACATCGGCAATTGCGAAAGAAATCATATTACCAATCATTTTAAGCGGGATACGAATTTCAATATTATAACCCGATTTGGTTTCCTGCCATTCGCCTTTTATTCTCACCTCGGGCGTTGGTTGGTTATTGGCTATCAATTTGTGGGCAGTGACCCAGCCCGGTGTTTGGGTGGTGATTATAAACTGTTGTAAATCACCTTTGTTGTTGATCATATTAATTCGTAAGTGATCACTTTTCTTTAAATGAAAGCTGCCTGGTCGACGGTAAACAATTTTATCATCAGTGACTTTAAAAATGGCATATAAATAACGTTTATAATTACCAATTTGATGTTGAAACGAAAGCGTGCTGTTAATTATATTGTTTTCTGCATCGCTATTATTTTTGTATAATCTGAAACGATCATCATATGTTGCCCAGTCATTCGCATAACCATCGAGTTGGATGGCAGAGTTTAATTGGCGCACATAAACGTGGTTAACATTTTCAGATGCGATTACATTTTTTTCATTTGAAAATAAACTGGCTTGTTCTTGTAATACAACGGAGACTAACTTTGCCCTATTTAACAATTGCGATTCTTGGGCACTACGTAAATCGTTTTCTATATTTTGAATTGATTGATAACCAAACCAAGGAATAAAAAGCAGCAATAGTGAAGAAAATAATAATTTTTTGCGAATGCTTAATTTCATCAGTTGCAATGATATTTAGGATTTTTGTTCATTCCAGCGATATCCAATACCATATACTGTATCGATGCAATTAAAGTCTTTATCAATAGCAATGAATTTATTACGAATGCGTTTTATGTGCGAGGTAATGGTTGCATCATCAACATAAATTTTTGCCTCATCCATCAATTGGTTACGATTTTTTACATGCCCGGGATGTAATACTAAAGTATAGATAAGCCAAAATTCCGTTAATGTTAAATCAATGTATTGTTCGTGCCATTGAATGGTAAAGCGATTTTTGTTTAATGTTAACGGGCCACTTTTTAATTCAGTTTCGGGTTCACTGGTTTGCTGTGATAAATCAAGACGACGAAAGAACGCTGATATCCGTGCGCAAATATTTTCAATGGATATATCCTTGGTTAGATAGTCATCAGCACCTAACCGTAAACCCGAGATAGTATCTAAATCACTGTCGCGTGCGGTTAAAAATATGATGGGTAGCGTATCGGAGAGTTGCCGTAGGTTTCGGCATAGCTCAAAACCACCATCAATGTCATTTTTTAGACCGATATCCAATAGTGCTAAATCGGGCAATTTTTTTGTAAATGCAGCTAATGCCGCATCACGCGTTTCAAATAAATCAACTTGATAACCTTGGGCGCGGAATACTGCAGCATAATTTTCGCGAATAGCGGGCTCATCTTCTACGATTGCGATGGTTCTGGTCACTGTCATGTTGTTATCTGCCTATAGCTTATCCTCTATGCATACGGTAGCACACTATCAGATTATCACATTATTGTTCTGAAATCTGCGCAATAAAACAATTGTCATTTTTCGTCATAATTGCACCTAAATTTGTCTGAATTTAAGCCCAAAGATGTCAGATTGTTGATGTTTAATATCATTGAGGAATGAGCGACATCGAGACCTCAACCGGCGCGTAAAATGGACTGTGACTGCAATGGATTGCACGCTGGAACAATTTAACAAAATTTCAAAAGGCGAATGTATGAAAAATAAAGATATGTTTCTAATAGATGATGATGAGACAGAAAATAGCGAGCAGGGCTGGTTATGTTCTTTTGAAGAAACTGTTATGAATATTTTAACCTCGGTGGGTTTTGTTATTGCATTAGTGCTGATAGCGGTGAATGTTGAGGCGGCAACATATAATGATGATGTCGTGTTAAATGAGCAAGTTGAATTATCAGACGTGCAACGCGGTAGTTTATTGTTTAAGTCGGAAAATAGAGCTGGTTACAGTCTTGCTCCAATAATCAAAACGGATGTTATAATGAAAGTATCGGGCATGATTGTTCGTACAATCGTAAAACAGAATTTTAAAAATGATAGCAGTGAGTGGTTGGAAGGTATTTATGTTTTTCCATTACCGGAATCGGCTGCGGTTGACCATATGAATCTGCGCATTGGTGAGCGCACTATTGAAGGCCAAATTAAAGAACGTGCAGAGGCGACACAAATTTATAATGCCGCTAAAAAACAGGGCAAAAAAGCCGCATTAATTACACAGCAGCGTCCTAATTTGTTTACCAATAAGGTGGCAAACATTGGTCCCGGTGAACAGGTGATGGTCGAAATTGAATACCAACAAGTGTTAAAATATGATAATGGCCAATTTAAAATTCGTTTTCCCACCACGATAACACCGCGTTATGTTTCTCAAAAAATAACCACGTTAAATAATAACATTGATATTTCAGAATCGAGTGGCTGGGCGGTTGAATCTCAAGCAGTTTCAGGTGCCGAACAAATTCCGACATCACCTAATATAGATCAATTTAATGCGCTTAATATTGATATAGAATTAAATGCTGGTTTTCCTGTTAAAAATGTTAGCAGTAGTTACCATGAAATTAAATCAATCATGCACTTAGAAGGGCAATATACCGTTAGTCTCGTTAATAAGAATATCCCTAGTGATCGTGATTTTGAACTCGTGTGGCAACCGGAACTTGGCAGTGCGCCTCAGGCGGCTTTGTTTACACAAACTGATGAAAACCAGGACTATCATTTTATTATGCTAATGCCGCCGAATGATACTGAAACCAATAAGCAGGTTTTAGCAAGGGATGTAACCTACATTATTGATACTTCCGGATCAATGTATGGTGAGTCACTACGCCAAGCAAAAGCGGCATTACAACTTGCCATTTCTCGATTACGAACATTTGATAAGTTTAATATTATCGAATTTGATTCTAATACGAATCAATTATTTAGTGACAGTCGCTTAGCGACCTCCAAGAATGCCTTCATAGCAAAAAATTTTGTTAATAGGCTAACAGCCGATGGTGGCACCGAAATGAAACCGGCATTACTCGCGGCATTTAATTCTAAATCAGACAATGAATATATTCGACAAATAATATTTTTAACCGATGGTAGTGTTGCGAATGAGGCGGAGTTATTTCATGTCATAAAAACCAACTTGGGTAATAGTCGATTATTTACCATTGCAATAGGGTCGTCACCGAATAGTCATTTTATGACAAAGGCCGCCAACTTTGGTCGGGGCACTTATACGTATATTGGAAAAGTTGCTGAGGTTCGAGAAAAAATGTCGGCCTTATTTTCTAAACTAGAAAAACCGGTGATGCAAAAGCTAAATGTTAAATGGCCTAACGATAGTGTTGCTGAAATTTGGCCAAAACGATTACCCGATCTTTATGCCGGTGAGCCATTAATGTTTACTGCTAGGCTGAATAAGCATAAAAACGTCATCAAAGATAACACGCTATTAATAACCGGACAACGCAATCAACAAACATGGCAAGTAGAATTACCGCTGAATAATAGTCAAGAAAATTCAGGCGTTGCTGTGTTGTGGGCACGAAATAAGATCGCTTCGATTATGGATGCTATTCGAGATTTTCGTGATAACTCTACCTTAAACATTGTGAATGACTTAAAGCAAAAAATTATTAACATTGCATTAGCACACCATTTAGTAAGCAAATATACCAGCTTAGTTGCTGTTGATACCACACCAAGCCGCCCGATATTTGAAGGATTAAAAGTGGCTAGTGTCACAAACTCAGTTTCTCGAGGTAGTGTCACTAAAAAAGTGTTGCAAGGAAGTTATGCGCAAACGGCAACGTCAGGACAATTACATTTAATTATTGGCCTAATGTTATTATTGCTGGGCTTTTTATTAGTGATGCGACATAACACGGTAGTTGTTAATCGTTATCATAATAGAGCTGCGCAGTAATGCACTTTGCGTTGTTAAAGTTATATTTTCGTTTGCGATTTATTCGCCGTAAATTAAAGATTAAAAGTTATTTAATACGAAAAAAATCAAAACCAGTCTGGAAAAAATCGCGTTTTCGGGTAGCGTTAGTATTATTATTTGGGCTTGCACTGCAACAACTTGGACAGGGCAGTTATATTTATGCAAAAGCGGTTTTCGCGCAATACTTAATCGGTAGTGCTTGGCAACAAACATTGGACGGCAAGCAACAAGTTAAACCTTGGTCTTGGGCGGATACTTGGCCCGTCGCTAAATTAACGTTTAAAAAACATCAAGCCAATTTATTTATTCTAGCCGGAGATAATGATCGCACATTAGCCTTTGGTCCCGGCTACCGATTTGGCACTAAGCTACCGGGTGGCATGGGTAATAGTATCATCAGCGGACACCGAGATACGCATTTTGCTTTTTTAAAAAATGTGGCATTACGTGATGAGTTTGAAATACAAAATAAAAATGGTGACTTATTAAAATATCGAGTGAGCAATACTCAAATAGTATCGATTGATGACAATGTTGAAATTGACGATGATCATCAGTCACAAATCACATTAGTAACTTGTTATCCTTTTGACTCGATTGTTGCTGGCGGAAAGTTACGTTATATCGTAACAGCCAAAAAAGTAGAGACCTTATTGGCTAATCAGTAGTACGATAATTTTCTGTTTGTAAATCAGCAATAAACTCATCATAAATAGTATTCAGGCCATTACTATAGGCTTGTATGGTGTCTACCAGTGCGGCTGATTTTGCTGTTAGATTACTGTGGTAGCGTTTGTTGATGTAAATGGAATTGTTTGTTTTATTATATAATCGCAGATCAATCGTTATAACTGCTTTATAACTATTTGATGTCATATCGCGGTGCATTGAAAGTAGCTCTGCTTCGAGTATGTATTTTTCTTTGGTATTTTGTTTGTTGGAAATAACATTGCTGGCGATACCAACGGTTTTTAAGTATTGAAATAAATTATCCTGTATTAGGGTTGATGGTGATTTTTCCCAATGGTGGTAATGGTATCGGTTTAATTTAATATTGTTATTTTTATCGGTGTAAATTAGAGTTCGCTCGCCATAGATACCGTGGGTAATCACTTTTTTAACGCGTAATGTTCCAGATAATAATGGTGTTGGTAATTTGTTTCCGGTTAATTCGGGTAGGCGATAATAATGGTCGTCGGGTATACTATTGCCGCCGCCAAAACAGGATGTTAGCAATAACAAGCTTATTGCGCTAATAGCAAATAATTTCATTATTTAACCTCCGATAAGTCATCGGGTGATTTACCACTAATTATCACCGAGGGATTGTTACGTATTTGACGTGTAAATTCATTCACATTTCGTGAAGCGGCATCGATGTTGTGAATAATAAGATCAACATTTTCCGACAGTGTTGTTAAGGTATTGGTTAAACCCATTATCGATGCTTTTAATTCTTGTTTGTTTTCAGTTATTAAATTGTGACTAGTATCAATCAGTTCGCTTAATTTTTTTTCGGTTTGAATAAAGCGTTTAGAAACCTGCAATAAATTTTTTGACATATCATCGGCATTATCAATAATGTCAAACATTTTGTCACTACTGGTTTTATTGGTTAAAATTGCGAGCTGTTCCGAGTTTTGTTTTAGGCTTATTAATAAGCTATTTATATTGTCGGTTATTTGGGGAAATTTAGTAGCCAAATCACTGCTAACCACACCAAGCCCTGAATTTAAATTAACCAGCAGCGGTTTAATATCTGCCGATAAGTCACCAAATACTTTTGAAATGCTAATAGCATCTTTACTGCTTATGGTGGCTCCAATTTCTAAAGGTATTTTAGACGTTCCTTCACTAATTTCAATTTGATTCTCAGATAATAAGTTTGGTTGAACGATGCTGGCGTGGCTATCAGAGGGTATGTTCCAGTCGTGTTGTATGGATAGCTTTACTTTAAACCGTGTGCCGTTATCGATGCTGTTTTCCGGGGTGACGCTACTGACATAACCAATATTGTAGCCACCAAAGGTTATTGTTGTGCCGCTTTTAATGCCGGTTATGGTTTGGTAATAGGCATAATAATCTACGGTTTTTTCTGTTCGACCGGTTAGTTGTATGAGTGTCATAATTAATAACGCCAGCATGAGTAACACAAAGCTGCCAACGTAAAAATAATTTATATTATCTTGTTTCATTATTGTATTTATTTTTGTTAATGTGTCAGTCGGTTTAAATATTCGTCATGGTCGGTATTTTCTTTTCGTGCGCGCCGGTGTAATAAATCCTGAATGCGTTGATTATCGGCATTTTTTACCACATCCACGGTATCTGAAATTAAAATGTCACCGTGGTCTAGTACTGTAATTCGGTCGGCAATTTTGTAAGCACTTTCCAATTCGTGGGTAACGACTACCAAGGTCATGTTCATTGCGGTGCGCAGTTGTAATATTAAATCGTCTAATTCAACGGCTGCGACGGGATCAAGGCCGGCTGATGGTTCGTCAAAGAATAATAGCTGGGGATCCATCACAATTGCGCGAGCCAAAGCGACACGTTTAATCATGCCGCCAGACAGTTCCGAGGGCATTAAATTTTCAAAACCACCTAGATTAACGACTTCGAGTTTCATGCGACACATTATTTTCATGGTTTGTTCATCAAGCTTGGTGTGCTCTCGTAATGGCAGCATGACATTTTCACCAACGGTTAATGAGCCAAAAAGTGCACCGCCTTGAAAGGCAACACCCATGCGCCGGCGTAGTGTTTGCAATTCGTGATAGTTACACGTTGTTATATCTTGTCCGAGTAGCGATATATGACCGGAGGTGGGAGTTTCGAGTGCTAGCATATGTCGTAAAATGGTACTTTTTCCTGAACCACTGCCACCCATCACAATCATGATCTCACCTTGGTGTACTGACATGCTGACATCGTTTAATATTTTTCGATCGCCATAGTGGGTGACAAGATTATTGACTGTGATTGCTTCCATCATTTATTTACTATTATCGGTTTAATAAAAATGTAAAAATCATATCGGTTATAACTATGGCACTAATGGATAACACAACAGAACGAGTAGTTGCTTTACCAACACCTTCAGCGCCACCGGACACCAGAAAACCATTGATGCAAGAAATCAATGCAATAAGGATTCCAAAAACCAAACCTTTGATTAATCCTTGGCGGATATCATCAACACTTAATAATGCGAGTGTTCGCTGCATATAAGTGTGAATGGTTATATCTAATTCAAAGGCGGTATAAATACCGCCACCTAATAAACCCATGAAATCACCAAGAATCACCAAGCTAGGCACTGAAATTATCATTGCGACTAATATGGGTGATACTAGGTAGCGTATGGGGTTTATTCCCATGACACGCAGCGCGTCAATTTCTTGTGACTCTTTCATGGAGCCTATTTTTGCGGTAATAGCAGAGCCGGATCGTCCGGCAACTAAAATACAGATAATTAACGGCGAAAATTCTCTGGTGATGGATAGTGCTATACCAATGATAACTTGTGATTCAGCACCAAAGGTTTTTAAGGTTTCGATGCCTTGTATGGCAAGCATAATACCGATGGCAAATGTGAGTATTGAGATAATTGGAATGGCATTAACGCCAATGGTCATTATTTCTTGAACGATGGCTGTTAGTTTAACACTTTGCGCTTTTTTTTTGCCTAATACTAACCAATAAATAGCTTGGTATAATGTTGTGAAGAGGTAACCAAATTCTTCAACGAATAAAATGGCTTTGCGTCCAACTTTGTCGACTAACAGGTAAAAATTATTATTTTTAATATTTTCTGGCATTTTCTACTGTATTATTGTTTTGATGCTTGTTCAAAAGTATCATATATCGGAAATATTTTATCGAGTCTGGCAAGTTTAAAAACCATCATGGCGGCTTCGCTAACACCAATGAGTGAAAATTGTAGTTTTTGAGCTTTGGCTGTTTGATATCCTTCTACTAAGCTAGCGACTCCCGAACTATCGATGTAGGTTACTTTTGATAAATCGACCATTAAGTTTTCTTTTTTAGTTAAGGCATCAAGGATTATTTGTCGCGCCGTTGGTGAGCAAGACATATCAACTGCGTCAGCTAACATAATAATAGTATAATTGTCTTTGTGAATCGTTTGGTATGACATAAGCTACCTATAGTGTTTTGCGTAATTCTAAAATATTGCCGTTATTGTTTCCATCATCTAAATAATTTGCACTGTCCATGAGTTTATGAATCATATGGACACCGATACCACCGGGTTTAACATCGTCTAAATCCCTAGATTTAATTTTTGATGGATCTATTTTTTTTGCTTGATCAATTAGTTGTATTACCAGCTCTTTTTGCTTCACCTGCTTATCTTGAGTTAATGCAATTAAAATTGTAAATTCATTATTTGGATCATTATCATAGCCGTGTTGAATAATATTCATGCTTGCCTCATTAACGGCTAGTATTATATTTTCAGTTATATTTTTCGAAGCTTGTTGTTTTTCACATACTTGTCGCACTTGCTCTCTGATATCTTTTAATGCAAAACAATTTGATGGAAATGTTATTTTTGATAAAACTTGCAAAACTATTATGTTCCTTCGATGACCATTAAGGTAATGTCATCATGTAATGCAGATTCAGTATTAAATAATGACACTATTTTTTTTATGCGCTCACTTTTTTCAAGTGCTGCTACTTTGCTTATTAATTCTTTTAAACCGTCTATGCCAATTTCTTGGTTATTTGATAACTTGCCTTCGGATACGCCATCGGTATATAAATACAATGAACTATGTTTGAGCGAAAAAGTTTGCAGTGGGAAATCACAAGCTTGAATAATTCCGAGTGGGATAGTGATCGCATCAATCATTTGAATCTTTCCGGTGTTATCAATTAATAAACCGGGAGGGTTACCGGCATTGATTATGTCAACGGTTTTTTCTTTTGGATGATATATACCGGCAATCATGGTAATAAACATTCCATTGATACTGGTTTCACATAGCTCTGAATTTATGATTGATAATAAGTGATCTGGTCGGGCTATTTTTTTTGCAAGGCAGCGGAACAAACCACAGGCTTTTGCCATTAACATTGCGGCGTGCATGCCTTTACCCGAGACATCGGCAATGGTGAAATAAATATCGCCATTTTTTAATTCAATAAAATCATAAAAATCACCCGATAGTTCTTTTGCCGAGATATTGATTCCGGCAATAGGAAAGGTATTTTCTCGATCGGCCGGTTGTAAGCTGGTTTGAATTTCTCTGGCTAAAAATAATTCACGATCAAGTTCTTGAGATAGGCGGTCGCGTTCTTTTAAGGTGTTTTCGAGTTTCCAAGTTAGCTCTTGGTATGATAAATTATCAGAAGCCAGTTTTTCATTGGCTTCGCGCATCACTTGTTCAAAATCCAAATCTGTTTTTAAGTGTAATCCGAGAGCCTTCGATGCTTGGGCTACTTGTTCTGGGATATCTTGTAATAGGGTATCAATTTCATCAGTATCAAGGTGCAGTAAATTGTTTAGTAAATCCGTGCTGTGTTTTAACGCCTCTGATTTGTTGTCGGCACTGAATAATGATGCCAGCCAATCGGCACATTGTAATATTGCGCTTATTTTAGGTTTATCGGTGTCATTAGTAATAACTTTG
This sequence comes from uncultured Thioalkalispiraceae bacterium, assembly GCA_964514215.1. Classification (GTDB taxonomy): domain Bacteria; phylum Pseudomonadota; class Gammaproteobacteria; order UBA6429; family Thiohalophilaceae; genus CAYQUC01. The sequence goes on along the minus strand of CAZEPW010000030.1, from coordinate 5,328 downwards.
TGGTGCTCGCTAATGGCATTGGTTAGTTCATTGGGTAGTGACCATGCCTTGCCTAATACTTCCATCACCTGATCGTGTGAATAATTAAATAATTCCTGTTCGGCTTGATAACGTTCGGTCGGGGTTTTGAGCCGCAAATTATCCCATTGTTGCATTTTGTCCGGATTTAGGTGAAACAATACCATGATGCCAAAATCTTGTAATAATCCGGCAGTGAAGCAATCGTCTAAATCAATTTTTAATTTTGCACCAATGTGGCGCGCACTGACTGCACGTAATAATGAATCACGCCAATAAGAATCGGTATCAAATTTGGCAAAAACATCTGAATTAATGGCATCACGCACGGTGATACATAATGCCAAGTTGCGCAGGGTTCGGTGTCCGATGATATTGATGGCTTTATTGATGGATGAAATTTCGGTGCCTAAACCAAAAAAAGATGAATTCACTAAGCGTAATAACTCGGCGGTTAGCGTTAAATCACTAATAACCAGATCAGATAATTGTTTGTTTGATACCGAGTCATCCGCGCAAGCGTGGACGATATTCAGCGTCGCTTGGGGTGGCGAAGGTAAATCACTCGGATTTATGTCACTAAATGGGTTTATCTGCATTATCGTATTAACTTATATTGGTTAATGATCTAAATCGGCAGTTATCCGAATTAGTTAATCTTGAGTTTATTGTGGTTAATAATCGGCACACGCAACCAAATGCACTTTGCTGGTGATTAAACCCCGCTAAATAACACGGAAAAGCCTTTTTTTGATTGATACCTTATATAATAGCCAAGTATTTTATGAATAGGGTTTGTCTGGGTGTCTAAATCATTTTTTATCAGTTGTAGTCCTGCATTAGTTGGAGTTTTAGGTGAGGAGTTGCGTTCAATGGCGATTCCGCTGGGGCGTGTCTCAAAAGCGGGAATCTATTTTGAGGGTGATATCGAAGCGGCCTATCGGGTTTGTTTGTGGTCACGGATTGCAAATCGGGTATTTGTTGATTTGCACCAACACCCGGTTAAAACCGAACAAGATTTATATCAACAAATTCAAGCGATTAACTGGGCAGATCATTTTGAAGTTGATTGTTCTATTGCAATACATTGCAATATTGTGCGTTCAAAAATCAATAATAGCCACTATGCCGCGCTCAAAGCTAAAGATGCTATTGTGGATCAATTTCGTGCCAGTTGCGGTGAGCGTCCGAGTGTTGATACGGATAACCCGGATATTCGAATTATGCTGTATTTATTCAAAAATCATTTAACGGTGAGTTTGGATTTATCGGGAGAGAGTTTGCATAAGCGGGCTTATCGTACCCAAGCTGGTTTGGCACCATTAAAAGAAAACCTTGCTGCGGCTTTGTTGTTTGATGCCAAATGGCCGGAGATTGCTAAATCCGGAGGTGCATGTCTTGATCCGATGTGTGGTTCTGCCACTTTTATTATTGAAGCGGCAATGATGGTGGCCGATATTGCGCCGGCTTTAAACCGGGAAACGTTTGGTTTTAGTCGGTGGCTGCAACATCAGCCTGATATTTTTGAAGCACTGCTGCAAGAGGCACAGCAGCGTCGTGTTATTGGATTAAAAACACTGGTTAACATTATTGGTTATGATGCGAATCAAAAAATGATTCAAGTTGCTTTAGAAAATATTAAACGCGTAGGACTGGAAGATTTTATTCAGGTGAAACATTTAGGTTTGCGTGATTTTCAGCTAAAAGAAATCAAGCCCGGTTTAGTGATTTGTAATCCACCTTATGGCAAACGAATTGGTAGCGTCGATCGTATGCCGGAATTATACCGTAATATCGGTAAATTAATTAAAACCCACCTTATTAATTGGCACGTTGGCATTTTATTAGCCGATAGGAATTTAGATTTTGAATTGGGAATGACCACGGTTGAAAGTTTTGCAGTAAAAAATGGTGCGCTTGATTGTTTTTTCCAATATTACGGTGTGCCATATTCAAATGTTGCTAAATTAGATTCATCGAATAACATCACCGGTGAAACTCAAACTGTGACTCAAGAATCTCAAGGTATGTTGGCTTTTGCCAATCGCTTGCGTAAAAGTCACAAAAAAATTGCAAAGTGGGCTAATAAAAATCAAGTGACTTGTTATCGAGTTTACGATGCTGATATTCCCGAATATGCTTTTGCTATTGATTTATTTTATTCCGATAAGTTGTATTGCCATGTGCAAGAATACCAAGCACCAAAATACATAAATGAAGATAAAGTTGCCCGACATATTCAAGAAGCATTACACGTGATTAACTCGGTATTTGAACTTGATGATAGCCAAGTGTTTTTAAAGCAACGAAAGCGCCAGCGAGGTAAAGAGCAGTATAATGTTTTTGATAAATTAAAAAACTTTCATACGGTTGAAGAATTTCAATTAAAGTTTTTAGTGAATTTTAGTGACTATCTTGATACTGGTTTATTTTTAGATCATCGTCCAGTACGACAACAAATTTTTGAATTAACGAAAAATAAACATTTTTTGAATCTTTTTTCGTATACTTCAAGTGCCAGTGTTTATGCGGCAAAAGGTGGCGCAAAATCAACATTAAGTATTGATATGTCGAAAACCTATTTAAACTGGGCTAAAGAAAATTTTAGTGTTAATAACTTAGATCTTAAAAATAATGTATTTGAACAAGCCGATTGCCTTGCTTGGTTGGATAACGCGGTTGCCAATAATAAAGCTTATATAGAATACTTTGACGTGATATTTATTGACCCACCAACGTTCTCAAATTCAAAACGCATGACTGATGTGTTTGATATTCAGCGTGATCACGTATCGATTTTAAACAAGGCATTAAAATTATTAAAACGTAATGGTGTTATTATTTTTTCGACTAACTACCGTGGTTTTAAATTAGACCAAAACCAATTACTTAATACCGATATTATCGATATTACTAAAAAAACAATTCCATTTGATTTTCAACGTAACCAACGCATCCACGCCTGTTGGGAAATTCGCAAAACGTAAAAAAAGATTCATTGTGTTTAAATGATATTTAGTATTCCAGACAGTGTCCCATTAATTTATTTTTTGTCATGTTATAATTGTAATTTTAGACTCAAACTAGTCTTTCGCATTATATAGAATAATTATTAAATTGAATTGTGCATAAGTAAATTATGTCGTTTAAATTCAGACTTTAGATTTTATTTTTTCCCCAATAAATAGTTGGTGATAATTAAAATCTGCATGCGCTGCTTAGATTAATTAATTATCCAAGAGATAAATCCATGAAACACGTAATTAAATTTAATGGTCTATTTATTATTTTGCTTTTGATAAGTAATACTGCGATGTTAAATGCACAACCATTTTTTAGCTTTGATGTTCGTTCGATGGGGATGGGTGGCAGTAGTGTTGCATCTTCCAAATTGGCAAATGCGGCTTATTCCAATCCGGCGTTACTATCACGACCGATTGGTGACGAAACTGCTCAGCTTTTGCTTCCAGTTATTGGTGTGAATGTTGTTGATTCTCAGGGCTTAATTAACGATATAAGAGAATTTAACGATGCTTATGATGCGCTTGATATACCAACTGCAACATCCGTGTTGGCTCGCTCAATTGGCAAGCCATTAACCGTTCAGGCTTATGCCGGTGGTGCGTTTGGTTTTGCAGTGGATAGTGTCTCGATGGTTTTTATTTACAATAAACAGTTCATTGGTGATTTTCGAACACGCTCCAGCCCATTAATTATTGATGCAACATTAGATGGACGTGGTTTGGAAGTAACTGAAACGGGAATCGCTATTCCGATTTTTTCGGGTAATAACTTTAAATTTGGTATTACACCAAAAGTGGTTAATGTTAATAGTTATGACTATTTTGAATTACTAATTGATGTTGCAGCTGGTACAACAATTTTGAATCAAAACACCGGCAAGCGAATGCATAATTCCTATGTTAATGTTGATCTAGGTAGTGCTTATGATTTTAATAACGGTTTTGTTTTTGGCTTGGTGGCTCGAAATTTAAATTCAAAAGAATTCACTACTATTTTTGGCAATAAAATCAAATTGCAGCCTTTAATGCGTGCTGGGATTGCTTATAACAGCAAATATTTTACCTTGGCTGCCGATATGGATTTAAATGAGAACAGTGCGATTGCTTATGGTGAAAAATCCAAATTGGTTACTATTGGGGCTGAGTTGAATTTTTTTGATTGGGTTGCGATTCGTTTAGGTCACCAACGAAATACTGCCAGCGTGAGTGATCAGTCCATGAATTCGATTGGTTTAGGTTTTACCCCGTTTGGTGTGGGCCTGGATATTGCGTTAATGGGAAATCAATATGCTGGTGGTGCATCAGCACAATTGTCGTTTACTTTTTAAGCTAGCTCTTGTTTTTTTGAAAATCTTGTGGTAATTTTTGCCACATAATTCACATTTCCTTAATATAACTATTGACTTAACTTTGTGTCATTGTCTTATTCTCTTAGAATCGATAGTTGGTTTTAATATAGTTTTGAGATATATTTTTTTATATTTATTCTAATTTCTTGATAAATAAGAAATATTTGTGATATATTGAGTTTGATTTTAACATATCGTGATTTTTTGTATAAAATAAATACACTCATTAAATATTTTTATTACAGTATTATATTTTGCTATTGTCACCTGATTCGCGATCTATGTACTATGAGTTTATAACTTTGTGGGATTTTTTTTCAGCCCATAATTTCTCTCACTCATATATATGGAGATTGTATTCATGAGAAAACTATATAAATCAGTATTTACCGGTGCATCTATTGCGTTATTATTAAGTGCTTCACCTTTCGTTTTAGCCGGCGAACATGAAGATGATGAGCATGATCGACCTTCAACATCATCACCAACAGGTTCATCACCAACACCAGCAGGCCCAACACCAGGTGGAAGCACACCAGCACCATCGACAGATAGTAGTCCTGAAGAGCATGATTCGTCAAACAACGGTTCGTCAAACAATGGCAGTCCTTCTAATGGTGGTTCGTCTAACAATGGCGGTTCAATGGGAGGTTCTGGTACAACAGTGAACGGTCCTTCTAATAACGGTGGTTCATCAAATAATGGTTCGCCAAATAACGGGTCATCAAACAATGGTTCGCCAAATAACGGGTCATCAAACAATGGTTCGTCAAATAACGGGTCATCAAACAATGGTTCGTCAAATAACGGGTCATCAAACAACGGTTCATCAAACAATGGTTCGTCAAATAACGGGTCATCAAACAACGGTTCATCAAACAATGGTTCGTCAAATAACGGGTCATCAAACAATGGCGGTTCAATGGGCGGTTCTGGCA
>CAZEPW010000029.1:4315-42931 GCA_964514215.1 uncultured Thioalkalispiraceae bacterium | reverse complement strand
TAATTAAACCCTAAAAGCGGACTTTTTATGATGAAAATTGGTATTTTCAGGGGATATAATCCAATATTTCTGCTTAAAATATGACCGGGATGACGGTGTCGGGCTTGTTAATGCTTTAAACTCGTCATTATTGTGTAGTTTGAGAGTAAACGATGCCATGAATGAATACCGGAGAAGATTTTTCGCTTTATGCGTGCTATTAACCATCACCGTGCCAGTGCATGCCACTGCTTTATCGGAATTTGTTGGTAATTGGAAAGGTAATTTTAATGGTGCCAGTGTTGATAAGTCCCACACAATTGAGTTGAGTTTGTGGTTAACACCGAAAAAAAGACTATCAGGTATTGTTGTTTATTTAGAGCATGGTTGTATGGCGCGGGTTAGTCAATCAGGCTTTAAAGATAATACACTAACGTTACGTGAAATGAAGGGTGCTTGTGATGGTATCAGTCAACATACGGTTTCGGTAGCGGGAGATATTTTAAAGATACAGCATCGCACTCCTAGTCGTAAAATACTCATGAAAGCAGCATTAAAAAAAACAGCAAAGTCTAAATACATGCAGGCATTTACTGCATTTTCTGTTGATCCCAAAGTCGTCATTCCATCAGATTATGCTAAAAAAGTGCAGGTAATGCATAAACATCAAACGCAGTTGGCTGCTATAAGATTAAAATTACAAATGGCGGAGTATCAAAAAAAAGTAGCCGAATCTCAAAAAAAACCATCCGTCACAACACAACAAGCCGTTAGTAAAAAACAACAACGGTTAGCGTCTTCAAACACTACGACAAAAAAAAATCAAGACAAGACAATATCAGAAAAAAGTGTTTATGAAATGTATCCCGATTCACCGGAGACATCATTGCGCTCGATTATGAAGGGAGCAAAACTTGCTCCGAAGAATTCATCAGCGCCTGCGGTAACGCGCAATGTACCAAAAGCGAAGGGACGTAAGCTCACTGATTTGAGAAATTTTTGGATTGTTTCGGGTACTACCGGTTCGATATCAAAGGTGTCAGCAGGTACGCCAAGTGGTAGTCGGCAAACTTATACCAGTTATCACGAACAACCAAAAGCGTATTTATATAGTTTATTCGGATACCGCAAGGGTGATATTGATAGTATCGGTGTCTTTGATATTTCTCGTCAAATATTGACAGATACACGAAGTATGAAGGCATCTGCCGGAAGGACAGAGTTTTTTGGTAATCCAAATTGTTCTATTATTAAAGGTTCAACGGTTGAATTCGTATTACACGATCAGGGAAGTGTTGCGGCTTATCCCGATGCAAAAGCTTATACAATAAAACGTGTCACGCCAGCACATAAAATATGTCAATTTTATTTATTGAACGAAGGTTCCTGTAGAATTAAACGTTGCACTGAAATGTATACTGAGAAAAATATTGATCAATACCAAAATAAAGCGCATTTGTTAACGAATAGCTTTAGTTATGCAAAACGTTATAGTCAATCGGTTAAATACACCGGATTATCTGATTCACAGATATCTGCAAAAAATGCTAAAGCTAAAATAGATAATGAAAAACGTGATCTGAAAAATCTTTTCAAGTTTGGAAAAAATCTGGACAAGGCTTTTAAACAAGGTGATATCGATCGACGGCGAAGACAGGCTGAACGTAATCGCAGAAAAATGCAAAAATCCAGACAACAGATAAAAACAGCCATGCAAGAATTAGCCACGCCAGATGCCGCGACGTGTCAGCAGTATTTAGAGAAAAATGAATATGAACATTATGATGAACTGGCTTTGTATGGTGTAAAATTGGGAATGGATTTACCGACGGCACATAACGCATTGATGTGTAATAATTTTCGCATACCACCGAATGTTATGGTTTATATTCGTAGCGCTAAAAAATATTTTTCTCATGCTGCTAGTAAGCGCTATTTTAGAAAAATGAGTGATGGTTCCGTTCAGTATATGAGGTTGGTATTAACACCGGATCAAAATCAACGTGGTCAACGTGCTTATAACATTTATTCAGCGAAATTTAGTCACGAATTAAAGCACGTTAATGATGATACCGAGTGGGATAGTGTTCGAGATAAGGTTTTAGACAAATATGACCTTAGTGGTCGTGATAAAGACGATTACAGTATTGTTTATAAGCGCAACCGCCAGGAATCATTGGTGATAAATGCCACTCGACCACTTAAAGATAAACGTTATGCGTGGTCTATACATTTATGTTGTCAGCGTTAAGTTTTTTGTCGCTAGCCTAGGGTTTTTTACCCGCAACTACGCTATCTAAAGTAATGTCTTCAATCCATAAATATTTTTTTGATTCATTGTTTTGTTTGGATGTTGCGAGTGATTTTATGTGATACAAATGTTCAGCGGTGGCATTAAATGAAATATCAATATTGCCAACTTTGTAGGCTTGTTCGCCTTTAAAAGCACTCACCATCACATGCAGTTTATGTTTGCCCGGTAGAATGTGGTATTGCGTTGCGTATTCTAATTCGTTGTTATCAATTTCTAAAATTAAAACTCCTGTTGGTGCTTCAAGTTTTGCGTATTGGGATGGCCGCAGATTTTTATCAGAAAATGTTTTGATGGCTGGAGTGGAATTGCTACAACTTGTTATGTAAACAAGCGTTAATCCAATCGCCACAGCGTTTAATGTTAATTTTAGATAGTTCATCGAAAGATACATCCTGTATTCCCTTTTAAATTGATTTTACTTATCCTTAGTTCAGGTTACTTATTGAATTATTTTGAACTCTATTAAGTAAAATATCACAATTTAGCATCTTCGTGTTTATTTTTTCAACTAATGAATTACTCAACTTTAAATTCAGCTGAGAGTTTTTTAAGTGTGCTTGTCTGGGTTAAAAAGTACCCAATGGTATTAATGGTATTTTTTAAGTAAAAGTGATTGATTTTATTATTTATTATTTCCCAAATTGAGGCAAGCAATAGGGTGTGTTATGACCCGCTTCAGTAGTGTCGCCATTTAATTAAATGGAATTAATCAACACCTTACGAATGAAATTAGATTTGGCACTGAAGTTGCTTTAGCTAGTTTAGTTAATTGCTAAACATCGAGGCTTGCCATTAATGTCACCAATTGATGATGGCACTACGATGTTAGTGCAACAAATAGCGGATTATTTAGTTAGACATCCACAGGCGGCGGATACTGTTGAAGGTATTGCGACGTGGTGGTTGCCACAACAATTGGGTGTGCGATCAATTGAAATGGTTTCAAAGACGTTAGAATTTATGCTTGAGAATAATTTAATAACTCGAAAGGTTTTATCCGATGGTCGAGAAATTTATACAACACCGAAATAGGAATTAACCGAGATGATTGTTGAGGCAGCAACATTGGTTTTATCGCAGCTGAATAAATACATTCATTATGTAGACGATAGTCCGCTTGGTACTACTGATGTCGTTATTTATGGCAATATTGCGCAATTGGATAATGGTGCTATCTCGGGTGAATTGGAAAATAAAATTGTTTTAACCTTGGTTAATTTTAGTGAAGAAGCGGCATTGCGAAATGGTAAAACGTATACTCGGAGTTCACTTGATACGGTTAATTATCATAATCCAGATTTGTATTTGAATATCGTTTTACTGTTTAGTGCTAATTATAGTAATTATGGCACGGCATTAAGACGTTTAAGTCAAGTGATCACATTTTTTCAAGGCCAGACTAAATTCTCAACTTCAAATTCTCCTGGGGTATTACAAAATATCGCGATAACAAGTGAAATGTCAATAACTTTAGATTTGCTATCGCTTAGTTTTGAAGAAGTTAATCATTTATGGGGATCATTGGGTGGCAAGCAACTACCTTTCTCTGCTTATCGTGCACGCTTAATTCGAGTTCACAGTGAACGTGTATTGGATGGTGGTGGTTATATTTCTGAAATTGATGTGATTACCAAGGATGCGGTTAAATGAGTAAGTATGTAAAACTTTTTGAGGTGAAAATTTTTCATGATTATTTTTTGAATCTGGGCGATGTACCGCATGAAGCACTTTTTGATTCAATGAGAGAAGGGGCTCATGATAATTATTCATTAACGAGACATGTCGATATATTTCCTACAAGCAATTCAGAAAAAGCATTAGCAGGACAAAAAATGTTATTTCGCTCAACGGCGGATGGTTTTTTTGTAGCGGTTCAAATTGACGATTCTGGTGACACTATTCGTCCAATGATTCCGTTAGCAAATAATTTTAAATTAGAGTTTGCGTTAAAAATTGTTGATCCTCGTTTCTTTAATTACACAGCATTAAAAACCACGTCACCCAATTTTTATTTATTCGAAAATACATCAACCAATATTGTTGCTTCTGAACTTTTTCTGAGTAAAGCGGTTGCTGAATTTGATCCAAACACTATTTATGAAGCCGATCAAATATATGTAGCAACTTCTGATTCAACATTAAATTTATTTCGAGCAATCCGCGAAACTGGACCTGCTGTTTCACCTGTGGCAGCCGATTGGGAACAGGTGCCGAATAATACTTACGACCCAACTGTTTCTTATAGTCTTGATGCCATTGTTTTGTCAGAGAATAAATTATATCGCGCATTGGTAGCCGATCCAGCGAGTGATTTGACAGATAGCACTCAATGGTCACAGTTTGCGATATTGGCTAACCAATATGTAACGCCTTTGGACGCAATACAGTCTTACAGTCATTATAGTAATCTGGATGTGGCCCAATTTGGTTTAGAAAAAATTAATGTCAAAATAACTCGCAGTGCTGAGTTAGAGGTGCTTTGGCAAAAACAATTTATTAGTGAGTCGGGAATTTTAGAAACGTTACAATTAAATTTACAAAGCTTGGCAACAGGACATTTTAATTTAACACTGTATGATACTAGTAATTCAGAAATAGCCAATTCGAGTTTTAATTTTTATTTAAATCCAAAAGCCGTTAGTGATAAATGGTTTGGGGTGATTGCTATCACTGCAGCTGAAAGTGATTTTTCATTATTGGCAGATGATGGCGCGCTGCGCACGCCAGTATATAAAATTCGATTTATGAATAGAGCGTCCCGTTGGCGTTATATTTTCCCACAAGACCAAGCTGTTGGGGCGGGAGCCCAAGTTGCAATTGAAGATAGTAATAATCAAATATTAGTCACCGAGTTACCAAAACCATTAACACAATTTGGTGATGGCGTTATTTTGCAAGCCGATTTATCTGAAACCTCAGAAATTTCTGAAGAAGTGCTTTTACCAAAACCAGAAACTAATCGTATCCGGTATCAAAATTCACAATGGTTTTCCGAGATACACATGTCTAATTTAACATTATAAACCAAGAAACCAATATGAGCGTAAATTATAAAACACCTGGCGTATACATAGAAGAAATTTCTAATTTTCCTCCATCGGTTGTTGCGGTTGAAACTGCAATTCCAGCATTTATTGGTTACACCGAAAAAATTGATTATAGCGGTGAAAGCTTACTCAATAAACCAGTGGAAATTAGTTCATTACTTGATTATGAAAATATTTTTGGTTTAGCACCTAAGATTGGATCATTCTCTGTAACTGTTGATGCTGATGGTAAGGTTACTGGAGTGATAGCTGATCCGAATGAAGCATCAACCGCACGTTATCGCATGGCAAATGCGTTGAAACATTTTTATCGAAATGGTGGTGGGCGGTGTTATATTATTTCGATGGGTGATTATTCATCGAGTATTATTAATTCAGATATAGCCGCGGCGCATTTGTTGGCACTTGATGCCTTATCGAAAGAAGACGAACCCACACTAATTGTTTTTCCAGATTTAAGTGGTATGGCTCCAACATTAACTGGTGATGCGGCAGCGGATGCGATTGCAACTGATAATGTCAGGGCGAGCTATCATGGAGTGCTTATTCAAGCTTTAAATCAATGTGCAACTTTAGGTGATCGATTTCTCGTTGCGGATTTATGGGATGGTGATCAAGCTGGACTTGATGGTATAACAGCATTTCGTAATGGCATGGGAACACGCAATTTAAAATACGGTGCAGTGTATCATCCGTATCTTAATACGACACTACCGTGGCGATGGGATTTCGATAGCATAACCATTTCTCAATTGGCCAGTCGAGCTGAGGATGGTAGTTTGGTTCAACCGGGTGCTTTTAATACGGTGAGCATGACGGATTTAAAAGACCATGCAGTGAATGCAAACCCAACAATTTACGGTAATGTGCGAGTGGTGTTAGATAGGTTTAGTGTTAGATTACCACCTGCTGCTGCGATAGCTGGTGTTTATACCAGTGTTGATAATACGCGTGGTGTGTGGAAATCACCGGCGAATGAAAGTTTAACCGCGATACGATCATTAACTGTCGAAATAGATAACAGTTTGAACGATATTATGAATGTTGATTCGACAGGTAAATCGGTGAATCCAATTCGTCAATTTAATGGCCGTGGAAATATTGTTTGGGGCGCACGAACCTTAGCCGGTAATGATAATGAGTGGCGTTATATTTCAGTGCGGCGGTTTTTTAATATGGTTGAAGAGTCTGTCAAAAAAGCCACTGAACCTTTTGTGTTTGAACCGAACGATGCTAATACCTGGGTTAAAGTAAAAAGTATGATTCAAAATTTTTTAATTTTGCAATGGCGTGCTGGTGCCTTAGCCGGAGCAAAACCGGATGATGCATTTTATGTGCAGGTTGGCCTAGGTTCTACTATGACAGCACAAGATATTCTTGAAGGCCGAATGAATGTTGAAATAGGCATGGCTGTTGTCCGTCCTGCTGAGTTTATAATTCTTAAATTTTCACACAAAATGCAAGAATCATAAATGACATGATGAATAATAGTAACAATAATCAACTTTAGGAAAATTAAACATGGCATATAAAACCCCGGGTGTTTACGTTGAAGAGATTGCATCCTTTCCTGCTTCGGTAGTTCCTGTTGAAACAGCGATACCTGCTTTTGTTGGCTATTCGGAAAAGGCGCTTGATGCAAATGCAAGCAGACTTAGTTTTGTGCCAACAAGAATAAATTCATTACTCGAGTATGAAACACTATTTGGTGGTGATTTTATACCAAGTAGTTATTTGGTAAAATTAAACACCATGGCAAACAATGAAGTGATTTTTACCGAGGCTCGTGATGCGTCTAATGCCAATCGTCGTTATTATCTTTATAACAGCATTAAGCACTTTTATCAAAATGGTGGCGGTGCATGTTATATCGTATCGGTAGGTTCTTATACCACAGCACCAGCTTATGGTGATACGACAACGCCATTGGGTTTGCTTGGTGGTTTAACGCAATTAAAAAGTTACGATGAACCAACTTTATTACTGTTCCCGGATGCTGTGTCGTTAACAGCAGTTGAACTTGGTAATATTCAAAAAGCAGCGTTAACACAGTGTGCCGATCTTCAAGATCGATTTGTTATCATGGATTTAAAGGATGGTGATAAAGCAAAAACGATTTCACTCGATCCTGTTGCGGTTTATCGACAAGAAACTGGAACATCAAATTTAAAATACGGCACGGCTTATTATCCTTGGTTAAAAACGATTTACGGCCAAACTGTTTCTTTTCGACAACTGTCATTTATTGATAGCTCGGATGTTGCTATCCCCAATGCAACTATTGATAGCTTGGCAACCGATGCAAGCTTAAATGACTTAACCACCGATGCCCGATCAGCTAATGCCAACGTAGCCATTGTTGTCGCTGCTGTTGTTGATATCTTACCGGGTAGTTTTTCGATAACGTTAACGCGTGATAATTTTAATGTTATGTCGAGCCATTATAGTGTTTTATTTGATGCGCTACGTGCAACTGCCGGAGGCTCTCTAGAATCGGTGCGTGCTGCATTTGGTGAGGCCGTATTTCTGCCGGGAGCGATTGCATTAGCATTTGAAGTATTGCGCGATACCCCTTTTGCGGATGAACCTGAACTAGCACAAATCATTTCAGATTTAAGCAACGATAGCTCGCTGGGTACGGTGATTAAAGATTTGGTTGCTTTTGAAAAAAATGCTCATGTTCGTGGTGCTGTTGCTTCGGGTCGGAGTGTTGCAAACGTTGAATCTGATTATGCTTCTCTCAATGGCACACCGTGGATTTTACCCGAGCTGGATGTTAGTAGCATTGCAACAAATACGGAAAGCTTTGGTGCTTCAACAGCCGAGCGTGCGGTGAATGCCGCTGCGGTGCTGGAGGGTTTGGTAAACAAATTGACTTCAGGGATTTTATCTATCTTTGAGTCAGCAGAATTTTTGGCTTTTGAAGCGGAGAAAAAATTATTTTCACAACACCCGATTTTTTCAGCAGTCGTGGCACAAATTCAACAAACGATGAAGGTTTTACCCTGCAGTGGTTCAATAGCTGGAGTTTATGCCTCGGTTGATAGGGCTCGTGGTGTTTGGAAAGCTCCGGCTAATATTTCTTTGGCGGATATTAGTGGTCCGACAATTAAAATCAACGATGCGATGCAAGGGGATTTAAATGTTCATACAACAGGAAAAAGTGTTAATGCTATTCGCGCTTTTGCCGGCAAAGGCAGTTTGGTTTGGGGTGCACGTACTTTAGATGGTAATAGTAATGAATGGCGATATGTTTCTGTTCGACGTTTTTTTAATATGGCCGAAGAATCCATTAAAAAAGCAACCATACCATTTACATTTGAACCAAATGACGCGAATACTTGGGTGCGTGTCCGGGCGATGATTGAGAATTTCTTAACCTTGCAATGGCGAGCAGGTGCTTTGGTAGGCGAGAAAACCAGTAATGCTTTTTATGTCAAAGTGGGGCTTGGTGAAACCATGACGGCACAAGACATTCTTGAAGGACGTTTGATTATTGAAATAGGCATGGCTGTTGTTAGGCCGGCTGAATTTATTATTCTGAAGTTTTCACACAAGATGCAAGTTTCTTAATTTTATAACACAAACAAGCGAGAATTAAACCATGGCAGATTATCCAATTCCTAAATTTCACTTTCAGGTGGAATGGGGTGGTACCAAGATAGGTTTCACAGAAGTAACCGGTTTAGAAGTTACAACTGAAAAAATTGAATACCGAGATGGGGCTAGTCCTGAATACAGTAAAAAACAAATGCCGGGCATGCAGACCTATGGTGATCTTACCTTTAAGCGGGGAATTTTTGCTGGTGATAATGAATTTTATGAGTGGTGGAATAGTGTGTCACTCAACACGATTGAACGTCGCGATATTACCATAAGTTTGTTAAACGAAAGCCATGAGCCGGTTGTTGTGTGGACGGTTAAAAGTGCTTTTCCGACTAAAGTAACGTCGACGGATCTTAATTCTACTGGTAATGAGACAGCAATAGAAACGTTGGTTTTAAGTCATGAAGGTTTGGTTATGGCAAATAGTGGTTAGTTGTTATGTTTGATTATCCACAACCGGGTTTTCACTTTTCAGTTATTTTTGAATTGCTGCCACAGTTTCCAAATGACATTCGCTTTCAGGAAGTTTCTGGTTTGTCGGTGGATACTCAATTTTTATCGTTGCCGGAAGGTGGTGAAAACCGTTTTGCTCACCAACTACCCGAGCGCACACAATATTCTGATTTAGTCTTAAAACGTGGAAAATTTCTAGGATCCGGTGTTTTGCATTGGGCACGACAAGCAATTGAGGAATTTGAATATAAGCCAGTGAACCTAATGGTATCACTTTTAACTGAGCAACATTTACCGCTTTATAATTGGTATGTCGTTAATGCTATTCCAAAGCAAATTGAGATTTCAGGTATCAATGCCATGAATAGCGAAATTGTAGTTGAGAGTTTAACGTTGAAATATCAGTATTTTAAATATTATGACCCGGCCAGTATTGCATTAGATGCTTTGGGTGTATGAATTAATTCATTAAGGAAAATAATCGATGCCTGTTGAAATTGGTCAGCTTATTATTAATGCTCGCGTGGTAGCGGATAGTAATGATAATTCAATTACGCCAGCTGAAATTCCTGATGGACAAAATAAGCAGCAGGTTATTGTTGAAACCTGTGTGATGGAAGTGTTACGTATTTTAGAAGATAGGCAGGAGCGTTAAATGGCTGTTGATAACGGTGAATTGAGTAAGTTAAAATTTAAACTCATTAGTTATGCTAGTGATGGTATGCCTGAAGTATCTGAAAGTGATAGTTACACCGTTCAAATTAATCCAGCTTCTTTTAGCCTTAATAAAAGAATTAATTATCAGGATAACGGCACTCCGGGCACAACAGAAAAAACGAATACATTTACCAGCTCTGGCCCATCAAGCATTAGTTTTGAAATTGTATTTGATGGCACCGGTGTTGTTAATACTCAAGGTGTGCTTGATGCTATTCCTATCGTTGGTGCCCTTGCAGCGAGTAGTGATGAGTCATTTGAAGTTGAAGATCAAATTAAAAATTTTGAAGCGATCGTTTATTTATATGATGGTGAAATACACCAACCGAATAAAGTTCAAATATCCTGGGGGACGATGCTTTTTGACGGTGCATTATCGTCGATTAGTTATAGCCATACTTTATTTCGACCAAACGGTACGGCTTTACGCGTTAAAGCAAATTGCACTTTTCAAGGGACTAAATCCGAAAAACAAATTGCATTAGAACAGAGCAACGCATCACCTGATTTAACACACATTAGAGAAATAAAAGATGGTGACTCATTGCCGTTGTTAGCCCATAAGATCTATGGCAATGCAGCGTTATATTTGGAATTAGCAAGAGTAAATAAACTCGTTAATTTTCGTCGTTTACAATCGGGAACAAGGTTATCTTTGCCACCCGTTGATAAAGGGGCTGCATGATGGCAGCCATTTCTATCAGACAAACAGCCGATGTACCGATGTTAACTATTGAAGTTGATGGTGTGGCGCTACCCAGTACGGTTCCTATTTCAACAGTCGAAATTATTTATAAAGCAAATCGAATTCCATTTGCACGTATTAAAATAAATGACGGTAGTGCAGCAGATGGTGATTTTGCGTATAGCTCGGGTGATTATTTTTTACCGGGCAATGAGCTTAATATTATTGCCGGTTATCGTGATGATGTAACAGCACTTTTTACTGGTTTAGTGTTACGTCAAAAAACCGTGGTGCGGAGTAATAAAAGTTGGTTAGAGGTTGAGTGTCGTGATCCAGTTATAAAAATGGCGTTGAGTAAGAAAACACGTTATCACGAAGAATTAAGTGATAGCGATATTGCTGATACTTTAATTGCTGAATATGGACTAACAGGTGATATCACTTCGAGCGAAGTAGTGCATCCGCAATTAGTGCAATATCAGGCAAGTGACTGGGATTTTATGATAAGTCGTTTGGAAAGCAATGGCCAAATTTGTGTTGTTGAAAATGGCAGCGTTCGTAGTTATGTACCAAACTTGGATGCCGATGCAAACATTGATGTTGCTTTTGGTGACACACTCATTGCCTTCGATGCGGAATTTGATGCGCGTAGCCAAAGTGCAACTGTCACTAGTATGTCTTGGAATCCTGCTGATCAAGAATTACTAGAAGTGGATGCGCTTGATCCTGCTTGGCAAAATAATAGTGATCTTGATGCCGAAGATATGACTAACGCAACTGAGCGTGAAACTGATTTATTGGCACACGGGGGTAGTTTAGCGAGTGATGCTTTACAGGCATGGGCTGATGGTGTGTTGCTGCGTTCACGATTAGCGGCATCAAGAGGCCGCGCTCGGTTTCGGGGTGTTACTGAAATTCGCTTGGGGGACACGGTGCAGCTTTCAGCAATTAGCACACGTTTTAATGGCAAGGTGCATATAACCGGTGTGCGCCATGAATTTTCTAATAATTGTTGGATTACTGATGTTGAGTTTGGTCTGGCACGTTCAACTCATGCTGAGAAATTTGACATTAGCCAAATGCCTGCCGCAGGTTTAACGCCATCGATTGCAGGTTTACATGTTGGAATCGTAACTCAATTAGCAGATGATCCGTCCGGAGAACATCGCGTTAAAGTAAAAATTCCTATTGCAGGAATGGACGAACAAGGTATTTGGGCGCGAGTCGCAACACTGGATGCTGGTTCTGAACGGGGTACTTTTTTTCGTCCGGAGTTAGAAGATGAAATTGTTTTAGGATTTTTTCATGACGACCCAGCGCAGCCGGTAATACTGGGTATGTTGCATAGCAGTGCCAAAGCACCGCCTATAGAGCCTAGTGAAGATAATCATGAAAAAGCCTATGTCTCGCGTGAAGGCTTACGTTTTCATTTTGATGATGATCAAAAAATTATTACTTTAGAGACACCTGGAGCCAATAAAATAATATTAAGCGATGCTGATAGCGGTATTTTATTAGAAGATCAAAATGGTAATAAAATAGAATTAAATAGTGATGGTATTTCAATTACAAGCGCAAGTGAAATAACTCTTAACGCAAGTGCTGATTTAAAAGTGGAAGCAGTTAACGCTGAAATAAAAGCATCAGCAGAATTTAAAGCAGATGGTGGTGCATCTACAGAAGTTTCAAGCAGCGGTATGATGACGTTAAAAGGCTCATTAGTACAAATCAACTGATTAGAATTTAAGATATAAAATATAGAGAATAAAATTATGGCAATGGCAGCAAGAGCAGGTGATATGCACGTTTGTCCGTTGGTTACCGGAGTTGTGCCGCATGTAGGTGGGCCTGCTTTACCGCCGGGAGAGCCAACGGTTCTTATTGGTGGTATGCCGGCGTTGCGATTAGGCGATATGCTGACTTGCAGTGGGCCACCGGATACCGTGATTATGGGAAGTGCGACAGTTTTAATTGGCAGTATGCCAGCAGCTCGAATGGGAGACAGTTGTGCCCACGGTGGTAGTATCATTATAGGTTGCCCAACAGTTTTAATTGGAGGTTAAAAGAATGGAAGATGATATTAATAACGATTTTTTAGGTCGTGGCTGGCATTTTCCACCAAGCTTTGAACATCAGGGACGTACTGTCAAAATGGTTGATGCGGAGCAAGATATAAAACAAAGTTTGGAAATTTTATTATCAACCCAACTTGGTGAACGATTAATGCGACCTAGCTATGGTTGGAAACGGGATGCCTTAATGTTTGAACCGTTATCGATAACATTTTCGGCTTCGTTAAAAAATCAAATAGAAGTGGCCATTTTGTTTTTTGAGTCGAGGATAACACTTGATAATGTGCGGTTTGAACCATCATCAGAAGACAGTGGTGTTATTGATATTCGACTTGATTATACCATTCGAACGACCAACAGCAGAAGTAACCTGGTTTATCCTTATTACATCACGGAGGCATCAATCGTATAGTCATGGACAGTTTTAGGCGCTATGGAAATATATTTAGACTCAATGGAACGAATCAGTTGCAGCGTATGCCGACGGCGTTGGAGTATGATTATATTCTTCCAGATGAACGCTCATTTCGAGATCGACTATGTTATGCAAAAAAACTGGCAGCAGAATTACGATTTTATAATTTATCAGGTCAATCAGTTGGTGATTGGCAAGCATTTTTTGATAGCTTGGTGGATCAAACAACAGGTGATATCGTTAACCAAAGCCAATTGCAAATGTTATTGGATACTAAACAAGATTGGTCCCCTCATGTTGCATTACTCCTGGTTTTTTTAAAGTTATTTAATTATCTACAAGACGACTTAAACGAATTGCCCATTCGACATTTGCGTCATTATTATGAGCAACAGCTTGGCTTATTACGTCGTGATACAACATTAGATGCAGTGCATGTTTTTTTTGAATCCTCAAAAAATATGCCAGCGACTTTACTAAAAACGGGTACCGAGTTAGATGGCGGTAAAGACGGTAATGGTAATGCATTAGTTTATAGTACTACTAGTGATATCGTTATTACGCCATCAAGCATAAAAAAAATTCATCGTTTAGTGAAAGAACGAGATAAAAGCGGTAATTCACGGTTTTTTATCTCGACAGAATTATCTGAATTGGAAGGTGATAGCTGGTATACCTTTGGGCGTAAACAGTTGGACTATGATAATAGTTTGCGGTTTATGACAGAAGCAAACATTGGTTTTGCGATAACTTCACCAGTATTAGTTATGGCCGAAGGAAATCGTGTAATTGATTTAGTGTTGGATTTAAATACCACAAAAGAAAATTTTCCGGCCGATCACAGTGTCGCCTTTGCATTAACAGCAGAGATAACAGGGGAAGAAGGTTGGATTAAGCCGAAAAATTTTCGAGCTGAAATGATTAAAGCCAATGTTGATATTACTACACTAAAAATTAACTTTACTATTGATGAATCTGAAGCAGCCATTATTGCACTTGATTCTGAATTACATGCCTCAGGCCCACGATCTGACTGGCCGGTAATACGCTTTTTATTAATTGGTGAATCAGGACATTATGAGGTTCTTGAAGGTTTATCTGTTGCTAAATGTTCTATTACAGTTGACGTTAGTGGTGTAAAAAACCTGTTAGTCAATAATGACAGTGGCTCGCTTAATACTGAAAAACCGATGGCGTTATTTAGTAACCAACCTCGTATTGGTTCGGAATTTTACATTGGCAGTGGAGAAATATTCAGTAAACGATTAACACGTTTAGAGCTTAATATGCAGTGGCAAGATTTGCCAGAAGATTTATTTGCTTATTATCGAGAGTATTTTGATAGTGTTTTAACAGATTCCAGTATCGAAGACAGTTTTATTAACGATTTTTTGATTGATATTAAAATGTTATACAAACGTAGCTGGCGTTATACTTTATTACATTCTCAAACATTATTTAATGCTAGCGATCTAAATAGTAAAACATTTGTGATTGTATTTAATGAACCCGAACTTATTTTTGGAGAAAATAATTATAAAACACAACCAGAAATAATAAATCTTGAGCCCTACAATACTAAAAGTAAATATGGCTTTATCAAATTAGTACTCAATGGGCCATCCTACGGTGCGCCGTTTGCATCGGAAACCGCGTTTGACGCTTTTGGTCATAAAGCTTTTGCACTGCGTTATGCCAATAAAGCCATCGAATTAAGTCAGTGGGATTCAGGAAGTAAACCGGTATTACCAAATGAACCTTATACACCAACCATATCCGATTTATCCGTAAACTATAAAGCGACCGCAGAATTTGTTCCCGGTGATAATCAAGCTTTAGAGCAATTTTATTCAATCGATAGTTTTGGATATGCAGCAGCACAACAACAAATCGATGCTAAGCTAATTCCCACGATTGAAAATCAAGCCTACTTATTTATTGGGATTGATAATATTTCAGCACCCGCTAATGTTTCATTTTTATTTCAACTTGATAAAGGCACAGCAACCACAAGCGGAGCAACATTAAACTTGGGGGAGACGCAGTGGCGTTATTTGGCCAATAATAAATGGCAAACAATTAGTTCATCAAGTGTTTTAAATGACAGCACGTATGGTTTTCAAAACCCGGGCTTAATTGCACTTGAAATTGGTCAGGACGCCAGTGTGAGCCATGATCTCATGCCAAATTCCATGCTTTGGTTGTGCGCCAGTATAAATAAATCAGAGGATAGTGTTTGTCGAACAATAGGTCTACACGCTAATGCAGCTTTAGCCAAGCTAAATAATTTGACGAATAATATTGATGATTATAATGATCACCTTATTAAAATGCTTCCTGAAAACAGCATATCGAAATTAAAAAAACGTAACGCAGCAATTAAAAAAGTACTGCAACCTTATGCTTCCTTTGGTGGGCGCAGCAAGCAACAAGATAGTGAGCATTTTCAAAGTAGTAGTGAGTTGCTACGACATCGAAATAGAGCGGTTACGATATGGGATATTGAAAAATTAGTTCTAAATGAATTTTCAGAAGTATTTAAAGTGAAATGCTTGCCTCATAGTGATGAGAATGCCTTTGAGAAAATTGGTGCGTTAGCGGTTGTTATTATACCTAATTTGCGATCAACTTCGACAATCAATGTGCTGGAACCCCGTGCTGATATTGTTTTAATGCGAAAAATTAAAACGTTCTTACTACAGCATTGTTCCAGTTTTTCGATAATAAACGTCATTAATCCACTATTTGAATATATAAAAGTGGATGCCAATATAACGTTTAAATCAGGTGTTGATGACGGCTATTATTCTCAAGTTCTTAATGATGAGTTACAACGTTTTTTATCGCCTTGGGCTTACGAAGATGGTCAAGATATTCTGTTTGGATCCCGTATTTATAAATCAGAGATTCTCGCTTTTATTGAAGGGCGAGATTATGTTGATTATGTCACGAAGTTTACCCTATATCAT
This sequence comes from uncultured Thioalkalispiraceae bacterium, assembly GCA_964514215.1. Classification (GTDB taxonomy): domain Bacteria; phylum Pseudomonadota; class Gammaproteobacteria; order UBA6429; family Thiohalophilaceae; genus CAYQUC01. The sequence goes on along the minus strand of CAZEPW010000029.1, from coordinate 26,674 downwards.
ATTTACGATGGTCCAAGACGTGATGGCATTGGACACATGTCGGTTGATTTTGATTTTGTTATACCAGCCCGCGCAACACCGGCCATTGGTGCGATGACAGTAGGCGAAAGTTATATTGTCGGGCGGGGTGTTGAAGTGGCAGAGACTACTAAACCTCATGCGATATTGGTTTCGCATCCAAACCACACTATCACAGCAATTAATGTTGACGATACCGAGTGCACCGGTGTTGATCAGCTTGGTATTGGATACATGGCGGTGGCACTTGATTTTGATGTTTATCCGGAATAAAAATTATTTTATTAATCAACATTTAGCGAAGAAAATATTATGACAGAGAGAAACAGATTATATCTTAAACAAGAGTTTAAAGATGGCGAGCGTCCCAATGGCGAAGATTTTTCAGATCTTTTAGATAGTTTTTTAAATTTGGAAGACGATGGCATGTCGTTGGATTTAGACAGTAATCTCGTGTTATCAAGGGGAATTAAATTGGGCAATAGTGATAGCACAACACCGGGGACATTACGTTTTAACGGTGTCACGGTTGAGTTATATGACGGCAGCAGTTGGACTCAGCTTGGTGGCGGCGGTGGCAGTAGTGTTTTCCAATCAACAGGCGCGGCGGGCGAGGTTGCATATGCTGCGGGTAATGTTGGTATTGGTGATTTTTCTGCGGCAGCACCAACACACCGATTTGAGGTTGAGCTTGGTGCTAACGCAAGTGCTAGTGATCGAGTGCGTTTTGGAAATGTTGTTTGCAGTAACGGCACGGGTGGTTCGGCGGGTGATGCTTTTATTTATCACCAAGCGATGGATAGCAGCACAAGTTATGCTTTGCGGCAACGTTCCAGTGGTGAGTTACGTATTAATTCCATATCAACACAACGTATTCGTTTTGTGCAAGATGGTACTAAAGATCGAATGACCATCAGTAAAACTGGCAATGTTGTTATTGGTGCATCAAATGATGTTGATAATACCAAAGCAGCAGTGTTTCAAGTTAATGGCAGTGCATTTAAAAATGATGGCGATACATTATGGACTTTAACCTCGGATGTGCGCGTTAAAAAAGACATTCGAGATCTTGATTTGGGTCTTGCTGAATTAAAACATATTCGTCCGGTGCGCTATCAATATACGGGTGCAGCAGGAACGGTAAAAGATTTGGAATGTATTGGTATTATTGGGCAGGAAATTGAAAAAATTATTCCTGAAACAGTTAAAAAAATAAACTTAAATGAAACCGGCGATAAAGATAATTTTGGTGATTTACGAGTGTATAACGGTTCGGCATTAATCTACGTTTTAATTAATTCTGTTAAGGAATTAGCAACAATGCTTGAGCAACAAAATAAAAAAATAACGGCATTAAGTAAAATATAAAGAGGTAAACATAATGGAAGCAATCATAAAATTAAATTTTAGTGCAGAGCAACTTAATACAATTTTAGTGGCGTTAGCACAATTACCTTACCATCAAGTTAATGAATTAATCAATATGATTCAAAAAGAATCCAGCCCGCAATTAATGGATGCCAAAGCCAGACAAAATCAAAGCACGGTTGAGTCTGTGAAACAGGTTAATGCAAATTAAACTAATCTAATGGAACACATAAAAAACATATCGGTTAATGCTGCTCCAACAAGCATGAATTATGCAGCGTTGCGAGAAAAAGGCTTAGCCTTGATTCGTCAATATTCAAAAGAAACTTGGACTGATCATAATGCACATGATCCGGGGATCAGCTTTTTAGAAGCTTATTGTTATGCTAGCACCGATATCGGGTTTAGAATTCAGCTCGATATGCCCGATTTGTTACGCAGTGGTGAAAAATATCATGCAACAGGTTTTGTTGCTGTTGATAAAGCATTAAACTGTGCACCGGTTACAGCTATCGATTTAAGAAAGTTATTACTGGATCACTACCTTATTAATGATGCTTGGGTAAAAATAAATATAAAAAGTGAAGTGGCTGTTTTTCATGAGCCATCATTAACACCGCCAATATCTTATACAACGGGTGTTGAGCGCATAAAAATAGCCGGATTGTATGAAGTTTTATTAGAATTTAAAAACGCCGAATTAAATAGTAATAATTATAGCTTGGCAGTGGTAGTTGATGGCATAACGTATTCTTTGGACATTGCACTACCCTATTGGGATGAGGATGAAGCCAAGCCATTTTATGAAAATGTAACCTTAGATTCGGTTGCCCTACGTAATCCTCCTGCTGGTATATGGAGTGCCCTAGAAGAAGACAACACTTATTTTGCTCAGCTGGAGATAAACTACACTAATTTAAGTGCCTCTAGCAGTGCTGCACTTTGGATATTGCTGCGGATTATTGATGATTTAGATGAAATCGAAATACCGATCCCGGCTATCTTGACTCAAGCAACATCCGTTATCGAGAATGTATTACCGGATAGTCTAGTTGCTGAGTTTACACGCCGTGTTTTTGAAGTACAACGTGGTGTGAATAGTTTGCGTCACTATTTAGATAGTTGGCGTAATTTAGCAGAGTATCCAGCACAATTATCGGTTGTTAAGATTCAAGATATCGCCATTAATGCTCGAATAGAAGTGAATAGCGGTGTTGATGTAGAATCCTTACTTGCCACGTTGTTTTTTATTATTGATTGTAACTTATCACCACCATTAGAATTTGACTCGTTGGAAGAATTATTAGCAACCGATTATTCTGCCGCTGAAATTTATGATGGACCCGATTTAAAACATGGTTTTTTAACCAATGCCAATTCACTAGGTGACAATACATTTCCTTCCAAAACAGAAATATTTGTTTCTGATATTTTGCGTTTAATAATGAGCGCCCGAAGCCAAGATGATACAACCGACATTGTTAAGCAAGAACAGATAGCCAGTCGAAATATTATCGCGGTGAGTGATTTGGCTTTGAGTAATTTTATTAATAATAGGCCATTAACAAAAAATGCAACGGATTGTTTGCGTTTAGTCGAAGTGGAACAGTATCGGCCGAAACTGAGTATTGCAAAGTCAAATGTTATTTTTGTGCGTGATGATATTAAAGTAATTTATGATTTTCAACGTGTAGAAGAATTATTTAAGGCATTAGTAGCTGAAAAAACACCAAAAAATGCTGGTTATACAAAATCCAGTTGGCCTATTGTTGAAGGCTCAGAGTTAGTTGTAGATGATTATTACCCTTATCAAAATGAGTTACCCATTAACTATGGTGTTGGTGAAGTTGGTTTACCTAAAAATGCAAGCATTGAACGTCGAGCACAAGCATTACAAACAAAAGCTTATTTATTATTAACTGAACAATATTTAGCTGATGTTACTGCGCAGCTAGCGAATATAAATAATTTTTTTTCATCTGATTCTGATCAAACAACAACGTATTTTACACATCCTGTTTTTGACTTAATGGATATTGATAAGTTATTAAAACGTTATACAACAGCTCAAGATTGGACTAGTTTTATAAACGATCCAAACAACCCCTATCAAGCTGCTATTCAGTTAGCGCTCGAAGATAAAAATAGTTTTATCGATAGACGAAATAGAATGTTAGATCATTTATTAGCCCGGCATGGGATGAATATAATGGCTTGGTCACAAGAGTTTCATCGTTGGGGGCAACAGCAAGTATCAGTATTAGGCTTAGCGATAAATGAATTTCATGAAAAAACCGCTTTTATGCGGCAGGCCATTAATACTCAATTAATTAAAACAAAATCTGAGTTGTTAAAAGCAAGCCCTAGGTTAAGTGCAAATCGTTTACAGGCTTTTTCAAACCCCATTATTCGATATCCTAATATGCTAGTAACACTTAATGTTGATCCCGGCTATCAATGGCAATTGTTCCATGATGAATCTGTCGTATTACAATCGGTTACTGACTTTGATACTCAGGCAGCAGCAACCACAACTGCCGAGCAAACTATTATTTTAGCCAGTCAGGTTTTATTTTATTCTGTGATCTCTGTGACTGGCGGTCGATTTCGCTATATTTTAAGAGATGGGGTAAATTCAATTGATCAAATATTTGCTGAAAGCAAACGAACATGGGCATCCAGTCGTTCTGCTCAAAAGGCCTTGCAACAAACCGCTCGCTATTTTCTGAATTTGCGGTTGGGTAGTTCTTTAACAGCAATGGAAAGCCTAATTGCCTATCAGTCAGGATTATATGCAACAGCTCGAAAAAAAATAGTAGTTGATATTGATAGTTATTTTGAAATTTATGATGAAGTTGATGTTGATTCGGTTATAGAAAAGCGTTGGCGTTTATGGTCAGAGAAATCCTATAGTGGCTCGGTATTGATGAGCAGTGTCTTTAATTTTACTGCGCCAGACGATATTATTGATCCTTTAGAGCAAGAAGCAATTGCACGATCACTGGCACGTGAGGCAATTAACAGTGTGATTCGTTATGGTATTAATGAGTGGAACTATTTTATATCACCAGCCGGTGCAGATACCTTTAATTTTGAACTCAGAAGCCTTCAAGGCGAAAAAATTGGTTTAAGTAATACACCGTTGGTTTCTATTGACGAAACGCAAAATGCGATAGCAACAGTCGCTGATGCAATGGTTAAGTTTTATAGTGCTGAGGGTTTTCATTTAGTCGAACATATTTTATTGCGACCGCAACACGATACTGATTTATTGTTATCCATTCCGGTTAATGATAGCGAGTCACTGCAAAAAGAACGGGATCCTTATAGCCAACGAATGTCCTTTGTTTTTCCATCGGGTTATGCGCGTGATTTTAGTATTCCAGTTGACGATGGTAAACCGCTTGAATCAACACCACACCGGTTTCGAGACAGAGAATTTCGACAATACATACAACGCGTTATCCAGAAAAATTGTCCGGCGCATATTTTACCAATGATATATTGGCTTGATCAAGAGTTACCCGGGACAGCGCCATCGGATGCCAGTTTTAACCGTTTTGAAGGATATTATTTTAATTGGTTAACAAGCATCTTAATACCGGGAACAACAGCATCGATTATAACGAATAGTCGAAATGCATTAATTAATTCACTCAATAAGATTGCCAATGCGTAATTTAAACTCACATCAAATTAAAAAGCAATTAATTAATTTAGACTTGCTTAACACTACTGATCCTGCACGATGTCAACGTGAGTTATCATATTTTATTACAAAAAAATTACTTCCTGATATTGAAACGTTATTTGATAACATTGCAGGAAAAAATAATCTTTATATTGATAAAATAATAGTAGATGTGGGGGACGTACAAGAATCAGATTGGAAAAATAAGTTAACGTCAACATTGCTTAATAAATTGCAGGGCTTGTTGCGTAGCACTATGCTATCAGAGCAACACGCTAACATTAGAAAACTTGAAGAAACTGAAATTACTACAAATAGTAACAGTAAATTTAATCAACTTTTATTATTTTTAAAGTATGGTTACGTATCGTGTGATGAAAAGAACAACCGTTTAACTATTTTTGAGTCGTTAGTTAACACTATAGTCAAAAATCAATGGTTTGAATTAACAAAACTAATCATTTCAGATAACAATGCGCGGCATCGTTTAATTAACAATTTTAGTGATCATTTTATTAATGAATTGTTTTACATCAACACTAGCCTAGTTGATATCAGCCATCAATTAAATACTTTAGCACCAGTAGAAAAAAATCACCGTGTATTTAATTATTGGCGTAACTATTGTTTAAATTCATTATTAATCGATATTGTTGCTGCTAATAGTAGTTTGTATTTAAAAAAATCAATAATTCGAAATATTGTAGTTGTTAGGGAAGTAGTGTTGCACATAGTGAAATTGTCAGTCAGCGCGGGTGTTAGTGATAAGCCAATGACGTTTAACATTGAAGTGGCTAGGCTAAAAAGTGTAATAAAACCGTGGGGTGATTGTTTTAACGAATTTGATTTAATAAAAGTAACTGTAATAGAAAGAAATCCGGTGAAATTATTGCAGGGTATTGTAATTTCAGGTCAATATCGTGAGATTAACCAATTTGTTGTTTACCAAGGATATCAATATCAAAATATAGATTCAGATAAACCGATATTAAATATCAATAATCTATCTGACATCAAAAAAACGGATGACCACGATAGCATCGCATCGAAATGCACTATCCAAAAAATCAAAACAAGCTGGGATGGTAGTGCAAGTCTCAATAACCCTGTTTCATCAAAAGCAGGTTTGCAGGCTAAACCTGATATGGATTTAATGAGTTTGTCTGGCGTTGGTGTTATTTTATTACATCCTTTTTTACCCGAGTTATTTCGCAGCCAAAAACTATTGCAGGGCAATAACTTTTTAGATGTTTTAAGCCAACAACAAGCACTACACATGCTGCGCTATTTAAGTTTTGGTGATAAAAAAGTAGCTGAATATGAGCTACTTTTTGCAAAGTTATTGTGCAATATGCCATGGGCTGAGGCGTTAATGTTTGATGCTTTACCTGAAGAACATAAATTAGCGTGTGATGAATTAATGTCAGCTTTGATGCAGCATTGGTCTGCATTAAAAAGTAGCTCTGCTGATTGGGTACGAGTACAGTTTTTTTTACGAACGGGTAGATTAATCGAACACGATGAGCATTGGAGCTTGGATGTTGATAGTCAGGCGCAAGATGTTTTATTAACAAAACTACCGTGGGGAATTGGAACTATCCATTTACCGTGGATGGAAAAATTGATACACGTTAACTGGAATCATTAAATTATTTATTGGGAGAATAGGCTTATGCAACAAAAAATGTTTTTGCTTAATCGATTGTTTTTAGTGAGTATGATCATGACGGGTTACTTACTGTATTCAAGCGCCAGCGCGTATGCTGGGATAGATGATATTAATCTAACACAGCCTTGCAGTAACGCTGACAGAATTATTTCTGTTCCCAAAAATATTGCACAAAATATTAGCATTGGTGTTGTTGATTCACCCGGAGGCAATTTGGCTTGGGAATTGAGTTCATTTCCATCGGGCATTGGTGGAACTAGTTGTGTTGCTGGCCCACCAGTTAACTGTAGTGATATTCAAATCGAATTACCTGCAGTTGCTGCTGTTGATTCACAAGTGTTAATAACCGGGATGGCTGTTTTAGGTGGTGGTTTTCAAATGGATTTAGATGTTACCGCTAATGGTGACACTTGCTCGCGTTTTTATAACGTTAACTATTTGGATCCTTTTCAGACTGTGTTGGTATTAGATCGTTCAGGCAGCATGACTAGCACAACCAATATTAGTGCACCGGCAACTGATCGGTGGGATGCGTTAAAACGAAGTGTTAATGCCATGGCACCTTTTTTTGAGGCATCAGGAACGGAAACCGCCAGTGAAATTGGTGTCAGTTTTTTTAATGGCGATATCGTGCCAAATAATTCTTTCTCAAATACTCTCGAAACTATTTCAAATGCGTTACCCGGCCAGCTTGATTCGGAATTAAATTCACAAAGTGCGGCTGGTGCAACAGCAATGGGTAAAGGCATTCAAAGTGCACTGGCAAAATTAAGTGATACAACAAAACCGAGAACTATATTATTATTTACCGATGGCGAACAAAATGTAGAACCCTATATCGATCTTAATGGTTTATATTTAAATTCAACTGCGCGTAGTGGTTGTGTTGCCGTCAGCGCAAGTTGCACTGAAATATCACCGGCTATTAAAATTATAACCATTGGTATTGGCCAACCCAGTAGTGACTATTTAACAACACTGCAAAATTTAGCGTGGACCCATGGTGGCAGCTATATTATTACCTCAGGAAATGAATCTTATGCTTGGGATAATAATGGTGCGATTGTTGGTGTTGGTGATATTAGCGCAGTATTTGATAACGCAATTGCACCCGTATTGTTGGGCAGTAGTCCACAAATGGTGACCAGCTATAAAGGTCAACTTGTTGCTAATAACGTAGTAACACTGTCGGAGTTCAAATTAAACAAATACCTTAGCCGTTTGATAATTAAATTTTCATATCAACGTGATATGGATTCTCTCATGCCGTTAAAAAATAGAATTGTAATTGAAAAAGATGGTGTTGATATTAGTAATTCGTTTGAATCAACGATACAACAAGGTGATTATAAAAATTCATTCTATTTGATAAGTAATTTTGTAGATTCATCTAATTACTATAACCCTGTTACTTTTAATTCAGCGGGTAGTTATGTTATCAAAATGCAAAAACCAGCATCGGTTAAAAATATGGGTTTTAAGGTAGCCGTGTATGCCGATGATCATTTGTTGGATTTAAATTGGAAAATTAGTCCATTAACACCCAAGGTTGGTCAAAGTTTTAAGCCACAAGTAACTGTTAAGTGGAAGGGTAGTGCCATCGATTCTGCTATTGTTAATGCTTGGGTTTTAAAACCCGGAGGTGATTTAGGGCAATTATTAGCAGACTATGCTAAAAATATCGATCCAAGTAGCGCCGTTGATGCAGGGACAGCAGGTTATCAAAAATATTTGGCAGCCATTAATGATCCCGATTTTATGGCTGCATTATCACCGCTTGTCGAAAAACTGACATTAAACTATGTGGCTGATGGAAAATACCAAGCGAGCTATAATCCAGGAAATATTTCAGGTGTTTATCAAATTATTTATACCGTTAAGGTTAATGGTGCGGAGACTGGTGATGTTTTTCGTACTTTGATGGAAAGTGTTTATGTGCGTTTTGCTGATATCGATATGGCTGCGTCAAATGTTACAACGCAATCGACTGCTAATAGCACGACTATTAAATTAACCCCAAAATCAACCGTTGGTTTTTTAATTGGTCCGGGGCAACAAAATGTTTTTTCTTTTTTAGGTGATGATGTCAATGTTAAAAAAATTACCGATTACCAAAATGGTAAATATAGGATTGAGTTATTGGGCGCACCTGAAAAAGAAATAACAGTATCCGTTCTTGGTGATGTTATTTTCACCGGAGCAGCAAAAGATTTTGGTAAACAGGCTATGCACCCTTGGTTAAAATGGTTGTTGTGGTTTATTTTAATAGTGGTTTTAATTTGGATTTTGGTGCGATTTGTTTTCGTCAGCAATCATCCTTAAATGTTGGTTAGTGTTTGGTTTTATAACTAATCTGAACTTGGGATAAAAAACATTAAAAAATGAAAACGTAATTTTTTATCCTGAGTTTAGATAAATTACGTCTATTAGTAAGCTTATGTTAGGAATCTGGCTTTAAAGATAAGATAAGGTGATTGTGGGCTTATTTTATATTTGTAACGCCTGACTTTATCAACGTTTTTTTGACTAGGCTAGATGTACAAATGGTAAAAAATGCATTAACGACTCAAAAAAAAATTGCTACTGTAACGCAAAATACCAATAAGCCATTTTTTAATAAAAATGATACTGTTTCGGATGCCTCTAAATTATTTTTTAAAGACAATTCGTCGTTAGCTGCTAATCAAAAATCCACTGTACAATTTAAATTGAAAACCGCTCAATCGAATGATGTCTACGAAAATCAGGCCGAAACGATAGCTGAGCTGATCGATCAAGGTGTTGATGTGAGGGGTAATGCCGAGTCTATACGGGCTGTATCTGGTGATCTATCAAGTCAACAATTAAGCCGTGATGTTCGTAAACGAATTTCAGCATTAAAGGGAGCTGGTCGAGTCTTGCCTGTTAATGTTCGAATGGAGTTCGAAGAAAAATTTGGGGCTGATTTTGGTGATGTTCGAATACACACAGATTCAAACGCAAATAACCTTGCTAATGATTTAAATGCTGAGGCAGTTACTGTTGGGGCTGATATTGTTTTTGCCGATAATCAATATGCTCCAGCTAGTCGGTCAGGAAAAAAACTTATTGCCCATGAATTAAGCCATATCCTGCAACAACGAGCAGCAAGTAATGCCGAATATCTCCAGAAAAAGGATGTTGACAGTAATACAGTTCCAGCACTGACAAGCAAAAAAATTGATTACAATGATGCAAAAATAAAAAACAGAAAAATTTGGGATGGGGTTTTATCCATTATTAAACCGTTTCATAATTTAAATGTTGATCCATATCGAAGTCCCAGACGTTTTGCAAATTATACTAAAAAAACACAGTTATTTCTTAAAACTATCAATTCAGGTTTAGCCGTTGATGGCGTATTTTCTGTGGGTCTTTTGTCAGTGTTAGAGATTTTATCTGTCTCGGATGATGCTGTTATTTCAGAAATTAGAAAAAATATTCTTAATGGCAATCATTTTTTAAAATCGACCGTGAGGCGTTTTAGACGGTTATTAACAACCCGTTTAAGTACGAATCCACCGCTCAATGCTAATTTATTTAAGGGTATATTATTTTTCAAATATATAAATCAATCGGTTAACTTTGTATTAAAAAAAGGCCGGCGCGGGCAAGAGGTTTTTATTTTACAAAAGGCTTTGCGTGAGTTGAATTATGATATTCCTCGAAGCAGTGATGGGGATTTTGATGATAAAACTAAAGCGGCATTACAGAGTTTTCAACGGGATGTGGGTTTTGTTGGGCGCTCGGTTGATGGCATTCTTGGTCGTAATACGCTTAAAAAGCTAGACGAACGTTTTAGTGCAAGTAATAAGCAGAAATACCGTACATCGGGTTCTGGTACATTCGTATTAATCAGGGTTAATGTTACGAGGGTATTTGATGAGAGTTTTGAAGATAAAAAGGAATTGTTGTTACAAGTATTGCTAAAAGCTTTTAATGGTATATCCAGAAATGATGCAAGTAAGTTATTGCCAGAAACTGTAGCGGAGGTTGCTACAAAAAAATTAATTTGGTGGAGCAAATATAAGGTTGTCACTGAAAACGAACTCAAGCGAAATTATGTTGATATTTTTTTAGAACGAGGTATTTATGAAAAATATCAAGCCAAAAGCGTCCTGATTCGAGGTGCTAAAAAGACTGCAGAACAAGTCACAACTCAAGCCAAAGAAAGTTTATATAAACTTCAGGGGAAGAAAAGACTATATCAATTATATAAAGAAATGAAACACCTTGAAGAAGCCATTGCAAGTGCTGGAATGTATCGCATGCTAGGACTAGCTGGTGTCCCTTTATTGTTGTTTAAAAGATATTCAATGTCTACGTTAAAAATTAAATATCAGAGTATTAAAGCACAGTTGTTGGTAGAGCTAAGCAAGCTGGGTATAACGCTAGAAATGTTTGAAAAAGATGTGGCCAGTTTTCGTAACAGCTTTCGTTCATTTGCGGTGTTAACTGCAATTAAAATGCTGGACAAAAATGAAACGAAAACATTAATTGCACAATCGCAGTTGCAGAATACTCAAAATATTGCCGAGATTAGAAGTATTATTGCCAAACTTGTGCCGTTATATGCACAAGCTCAGAGAAACTGGTGGAAGGGTGTTAGTCAGCAATTAGTTGGAAATAGTATAAAAATAACTGGTAATAATACGTTGGATATATTTATTAAAGAAACAATTAAATCTATTCCGGGTGTTGGTAATTCAATTCGTACTCTTGAGATGGTTCATGCAAGTTATGCAATATATCGCTTTGAAGATGGTTCAAAAGGTTTTTTAAACGCCTATTTTAAAAAATCTCAAGAGCTTGAACAAAAAGCACATAGTATTTTAGCGGCTGGAGCTAAAAAATATAATATTCTAGCCTTTCCTGATTTGGATTTAAGAAATAAAGGCAGTGTGTATTTAGCAGTGAGCGATGATAAAATATTCCAAAGTCTATTAGATAGTTTTATTTCAGATTCAGGCTCGGGTGTTTTGAAGAATATTCACAGTATGAAGCGTGAGTTACAATTATCTCCAAATAAAGTATGGGAATTAAAACCAATTTGGTCGCGCGCTTTAAGTGATTTAGGGCTTGGAGAAAAAGATCCACAGTATCAAATTATTTTAAGAGAAGTTGAACGACGTAAGGCTGAAAAATCCAGACGTGATATTCTGTTGGCTGTTGGTGGGATTGCTCTTGGTTTGTTAGCGTTAGCCAGTGGGCCTATTGGTTGGGCTGCGCTTGCCGGTAGTATTGTTGTGGGAAGTATTGATGCGTATATACAATATCAAGAAATATCGTTTACGCGAACGGCTCGTCGAACGGCATTAGATCCAAATGATGCATTATCGGATGTTGATCAAAGCTGGTTATGGTTTTATATTAGTTTGGCTGGAATAGCGCTGGACTTTTTGGATGTAGTAAAATTTATTAAAGTTGCTAAAACATTAAAAGAAGCGAATAAACTTGTTACTAAGGTTTCTGATGATTTGGCTGGTGAAATAGCTCGACTTAGTAAAGTGGCGACTCCAGAGGCACTGGCTGAAGCTGGAAAATTGAAAAAAATATTAGAGAAATTTAATGCTAGCAAAACCGATTTTTCTAAAAATATAAATATTTTACTGAAACTAAAAGATGAACCGCAATTAATTGTGCGTTTATCCGAAGTGATGGCCGATAAAAAAATTGCTAAAGCGGTTACAGCTCTAGGAAAATTGCTTGGCAATGACAGTGCTAGTTTTATGAAGCTATTACGATTTTATGGTGGCGTTGGAAATGATTTGGCTGGTGAGTTACCCGAAGTTTTTAGAGTTATAAAACAGGGCAGGATACACAATCAGGCTGATTTAATTAGTGAAGTGTTAACTCAACCGGCACTACAAAAAGTATTGTTAGACAACTCTCATGATCCTCGTTTATTAACTCGCGAATGGCGCGCTTGGTTAAATGGGGGTAGGCAATCGTCTTTCATTAGCTATCTTAAAAAAGCCGGTTATGAAACCGATATGGTTAAAGGTGCTAGTATTTCAGCCGAATTGGGTGCAGGGTTTAGTGCATTATCAAATTTGGCTAAGAATCGGCAAATTTTACGCCAATTAGAACCAAGGTTGGCGAATGCTTTAGATGCCGGTAAGTTACCGGAAAATGTTGAAAAAATTATTTTACGACATTTAAGCGATGAATTAATTGGTGCAACCGATGATATTGCGCGTGCGGGCAAACGTTTTAAGGAGATTATGGCTTCTTTAATTGGTGGCGAATTAAAATCCAATTTGGAGTTCGCTAAACTGGCTAGGTTAATTAATGATCCTAAGTTTGTTAAACAAATTTTTGAAAGTGCTGCAAATATTCCCGGTAAGCAAACCTATTTAACTATTCTTGATGGGTTGATTCGAAAACATAAACCGTCGGAAGCCGTCTTGGAGCAATTGCTTAAAATTGGCGTTGTTACTGATAAAAACACGTTGGTAACACTATTCAGTAATAGCGCTCTGCGTGAAGCCTTGATTAGTGCGCCAAATGCTTTGCGAATTTTAAAAAAATGTGCTTCACCGTGTTTCCCTAAAACCTTAACGGCTGAACAGGTTATTAAAATTAATAACTTGTTAGCCACAAAAAATCTTAGTGCAAAAGCGTTTAGTCATCTTAATGAATATATTTATTTAAATCGAAATGTTTTGGATAACGGTGGTTTTGATCAATTTTTCTTAGCACTCGAACATAATTTTAGCAGCATTATTAGTGGCGGTGCGAGAACCAGCAAAGCTAGCGCGACCAAAATGGCAAGCCAGATTAAGGCTGCCGAAAAATTATTAGCATCAACCAATAGTAATACCATTAGCAGTATTTTGCGCCGGGGAATACCGCAACAACTTTTAAGTGAGATTATTTCAACGGCAGTTGCTAATGGCAAAACAGCATTACAACTGCGTGATTTAATGATTAGCCTTAACAAAATTTCTGGAATCGCATCTAAGGGTGAAATGCGGCAGTTGGGTAAGGTTTTTTATGGTTTATCAAAACCGACATCCTATGATGATGCGCTGCAATTTCTTGATATTATGAGGGCTTATAAAAAAAGTCATGCAATAATGTTTGATGATATTCTTGCTCGTCTTGAGCTTGATGATATCGCACGCTTTTTACCAAAACATGCTGGTAGTTCAAAAGCTCATTTTTTGCGTGTTGTTGCGAATTTCAAACCATTGCTTGACCAAAATATTCTTGATATAAATCATATTGTTATATTAGCTAAAAAATTAGCAAAGCGTGGTGGCCGTGGTATCACGATGGATGATTTACATGAATTAAAACGGATATTGGATTCGACTGACTTTAGAAAGACAAGTGGTGGTGTGGATTTTATAAAAGGTAAGTTAATTAATGAATCGCAAAATCTACAACAATTTATTCGCGGTGAGCTTAAAGACAAATCAATATTAACAGAAATTATTCCTAGTATTAGAGCACGAAATCCGAGTATAACATTAGAAGAAGCATTGGAATTTTCATTAAAAGATCCAGGATTATCGTTTTTTAATAGTTTGCCCAATGGTACTAAGCAACTGGCAATTTTAGCCAATACCGAAGCAGAGTTAGCAACTATGCTAGAACACGCAGTGTATGGTACGAGTTTTTTACGAAAACAACTGGGGCTTAGCGCAAGTGCTAGCAATATACTAAGCCCGAAACTTATAACTGAAATTGATGGCTTATTAAAGGCAATACCAATTCCAAAGCCAAGTGGTGTAATGTTAGGTTCGGTGCGCGCTAGAGTTGTTAAAAAAATAAATGAAGTTTTGGGCGCTAATCTTGATATTACACAGTTACGTGCGCTGGACAAAATAATTACAGAGCAGGGTTCACGTGGCAGTGTAGTTGAGCATTGGATTCGAGCTAATTTTCAAGATCCATTAGCAACAATGACTATTTTAAGTGGTAAATCGGCACCGTTTAATGCTGTTAGTAGTACAGGCAATGTTGTAAAAAATGTTCAAATTGATGCGCACTTTATAACAACATCGGGAACAGAAAAAGTATTCTTAGGACTAGAAATAAAACACATCGATGGTTTGCTTAGAGGTGAAAATTTAGCGCAGCTTTCACGTTACGCAGAGTTGGTGAAAAATCCCGGCAAGTATGCTTCTGCTGGCCAAACGTTTTCTCGGATTGAAGTAAGATATATATTTAGCAGTGAAGCTATTGCCAGAAAAAATGCGGCCATTATTCGCACACAGCTGGGTGCAACTGCAGTAATTTACTATGTTGATACATTAGGTAAGATTAAGCTTATACAATAACAGGTTGGTATGATGACAGTAACAGAACAAATTCCAATAAAGGATAACGATAATTTATGGATTAGAATTTGTATGGATGATAAAAAAATAAACTTATTATCATATGAATATGTATTCGTTAAATTTTTCAACAGCTTTATTCCTGCGCCCGATAAGCTTCGTCTTCAAGATGGTTCGGAATATGCTATTGATGGTTTTTTAGATCCTAAAATTCTTGCGGAGTTAGCGTTAAAATTAAATGAGCCTGAAAATTCGATTCAAACAGTATATCAAAATGAATCCAATACAATGATATTGGATCCAGACGGTACTATTTATGTTGAAATTTCTGCATCGTTTATCAACCGTGAAATAGCGACTAGTTTATGTCGTATGTTGCGGGAAATTGCTGCTGAAATTAAGCCTTATTTTATTGCCAGTGCATTACAAAATATTAGTAGTCATATTTATCGCCAACATTTTGAGTGGCAAGACCGAAGTTGGCATAGCCCTAGTTTAGTCTGGTTGCAATATTTTGGTCCACACGAATTAAAAAAACAAGGTGGCGAAGCCATTTTTAATAACCCGTTTATTAAAGCAGAAAAATTAGGCGAGGGTATTTTTATTCAAGTTGGTAATAACCCGTTTGATGCGTATAGCAGTGAAGGTGAGTCTTTATTAGTTAAGGCGACTGAAGCTATGCCAAAAGTTGCCGTAACATCATTAAATAATGAATAGGATATAATTATTTTGGAAACTTGTTTTACGAATATTGATGAGCAACAAACTGTTGTAGCGGGATGTTTGTCGACGGCGTTATTACATTTTGAAAGTGTATTGGAAAATCGTTTAAGCTGTTATTTTAATAGTGATAATTCTGGTATTGCAACGTCACCTTTTTTTCCTGAGCCAAATAAGAGTGATAGCTTAGGACAATTCATAATAAAAAATCAGCTTGATGCTGAATCGCAATTATTATTATTGTTGGTTTTGGTGCCCTACATAAAGCCTGATTTATTCGATGAGGTTATTCAGTCGGTGATGCCGGGTGCCGGTGATTACTCGCAACTGGGAGGTGTGCGCGGTGGTCAACATCGTGGTTTTTTGCCAACAGGCGATACCGCGTTGTTTTTGTTGGCGGGTAATGATATTGGGTTGCGACAGTTTTGGCAAAAACAATTGCTTGGCACACATTCACTTGTTTTAAATGGCACAGTATATCTTGATGCAACAAAAAATAATGAACCGCCGATGAGTGCTCGGCTAATGTTAGATCCTGAAACTGCCGAATTACTGATTACGGGTGCGATTAAAGCACCGCGTATGAGTTTGCAGTTTCCAGCGCAACAATTAACATCGGAGCTTGGCTGGCATAATTTGGTGTTACCCAGCCAGACGATGGCTCAAGTGAAGGAGCTTGAAGAGTGGGTGGCAAATGCGCATATATTAATGGAACAATGGGCGATGAAAACGAAACTTCGTCCGGGCTTACGTGTTTTATTTTATGGGCCTCCCGGCACTGGGAAAACATTTACTGCAACATTGCTGGGTAAAATAACCGGCCATGAAGTGTATAAAGTTGATTTGTCGATGGTTGTTTCTAAATATATTGGTGAGACAGAAAAAAACTTAGCGACTCTTTTTGATAAAGCCGAGCATAAAAATTGGATTTTATTTTTTGATGAAGCCGATGCACTTTTTGGTAAGCGCACTCAGGTACGTGATGCTCACGATCGTTATGCTAATCAGGAAGTTTCGTTTTTATTACAGCGCATCGAAACTTACGATGGGTTAATTATATTGGCCTCTAATTTAGCAAATAATGTTGATGAAGCTTTTGCTCGTCGGTTTGAACAAGTGGTGCATTTTCCAAAACCCCGTAAAGGTGAAAGGCTGCGTTTATGGAAGAATAGTTTACCGGAAAAAATAATTCTTGAACCCGGTTTTGATTTACCCGAACTTGCTAATCGATATGAAGTGAGTGGTGGCACTATTATGAATGTTGTTCGTCACGTCTGTATGCAAGCAATTAGTCGAAATGAAAATATACTTAGGATGGACGATTTTAAAGAGGGGATTCGTCGTGAATATGCTAAAGAGAATAGGGTTGGTTCATAAAAAACGTCGATTAATTTGTATTAGCTAAGTTAGTTGTTTTTGAAAGGCAAATTTGTATGAAAAATGTAATTTCAAAAAATAATACCACTAAAGAAACCAGTCGCTCAAGTCCCTTTTTTCGTGCGTCGTCTTTAGCTGGTGCGCAACAGCAGCCTACTGATAATTTTTTTAAACCACGTTCGGGTAATTTAGCTGTAACGGCTGTTGCCGAAAATGGTTCGGTACAGGAACAACAAGCCGATGTTATCGCTAATAAAATAACATCGGGTGAACGTGTTTCTGGTAATAGCTCCAATATTTCTAAGCAACAATCTACTTTGTCTGATGTTCCAAGCTCGGTTAAAAGCACGTTAAGTCAGGTGGGTGAAGCATTACCGCAGGATTTGCGTGAAGAGTGGCAGCCAACTGTGGAGCAGGATTTATCGTTATTACGGGTTTATAAAGATCAAACTTCGGCCAATGATCTTGGTGCGCGTGCTTATACTCATGGACAGTCAATGGTATTTGCTCCGGGGCAGTATCAACCGGGCTCGGCTAGTGGCCGAGCGTTACTTGCCCACGAAACAGCTCATGCTTTATATCATAACGATGGCATTGTACGTCGCACCCCCGGAGATGGCGTTGATCGTATCGAAGTTGTATTGGATCAGGATGAAATTATTTTTTATCAAAATAATTTACCGTATCGATACCGTTTAATAAATTCTAGTGTTACGGTGGGTGGCACGTTTCAAGCAACGGTGTTTCAACGGCAGAGTCGTTTGCATTTTGAACGCAATGGTATTAGTTTTGAATTTGAATTACAAAATGATGAACAGCAGGGTAATCCTTTTACGTTATTTGCTGCGGATGATTCTACGGTAAGTGTTATTTTGTGGGGGGTTGCAAGTACTCCAACACAAACCGGCGGTGCTAGTCCGGGGTCGGGCTCTGCTGGAACGGGTCGGGGTGGTGCATCCGGTTCGGCGCCAAGTCCTACCACTCCAACTCGCGGTGGTGTGCGTATCAGTCCCGGCGCCAGTGATGCCGATCGAGAAATTGTTCGACGTATGATGTTATTACTGCACGGTAATAATGAAGATCCGGATGCGCCTGTTCTTGAAACGTATATTTCAATGGCCGACATTGAAGCTTTTCGAATGTTGTTTTTGTTATCGGCTCAAGAACGTGATGCTATTGTGAGAATATTACGCTCTGGTCGCAGACGTCCCGATTCAGAGCGGTCAGAAATTGATTATGCCAGTATTATTGAAACCAGTATTGAGCAACGTGAGCTTAGTCGATTTGGTCGTGAACTGGGTTTTGAGTTTTCGTCATCGGGTGATGCCAGTGCATTTGTGCGCCGCCCGGTGCACGGTTCTATTGTAAGTATGGATAATAGTTTGGTGCCGGGTAAGGAAGCGATTTTTGAATTTCAAGTACGTGACCCAGTGGATTTACTGGCGGTGCCTCATGTGTTCATTCGATGGGTTGCCGCTCGACGTGATCCTGAAAATCCAACGGCTAATCCTCAAGTGATTGAACGTGAAACGACTAATTATATTGAAATACGCCCGGATGGCTTGCTCAACGACAAGCAGTTTGAGGTTACTTTTGATCAAGTTGGTGATTATGAAATTCATGCTTTTGTATCGCATTCGTTTTTTTATCCAGCACATTTTTCAATTCCGGTGCAAGTTCGTACTGAGGCTGAAAGACTTGCTGCAATGGAAGCAAATGAAGAAAATCCTTTTGGTCGTTTGGATGGTACGGCTACTGATTATCGATTCACCGATGTTTTTGTTGAGAATGCGATAGTGTCATCCGCGATCGCTGTCGTTAGTTCGGGCAATATCGTGCCATTGGTATTAAATATAAATCCTGATTCGATGGGCATCGTGCGCAGCGGTACTTTGGATTCGGCTCAAATGGACATTGATGGTCAGTTGAGTCAATTGAGTGAACAAATTGATCAGGTGCAAGCGTTGCGAGATCGCGCTAACCGCGATAATGAAGATGACTTAGCCGGTTGGGCTGCGCAACGGTTAGGTGAATTAACACGGTTGCGCACTCGTTTACGCACAAATCTGCGTAACCGACATCCGGTGGCTGTTGATGCGTATTTTGTTTCGGCAACTAATGGTGTTCGTTCGGGGCGGATACGATTGGCTTCGTGGTTTACATACAGCGAGCAGTCACGGCAATATAGCGTTACGCTGATTGATTATAGCGAAATGGTACGCAACCAATCGTTTACATTTGAAGAAAATGGTTCTGATTTAGCACGGATTTATGAAAGAATTTTCTTTTTGCTGTCAAGCACTTATCCAAATGGCCGGATGCGTTTTAGTTTTCAGCATTACCAAGGTTTTGTTGCACAGACACAGTTTACGCAATATGAACGTGTGACCGACACGTTATTAAACGATATTCAAGAGACGTTATTTTCTCAACCGGCGAGTATTGCCGTTAATATTCTTGCGGCAGTATTAACCGTGTTCCCACCCACTGCACCCTTGGGAATAGGTCTTGGTTTGATTTATAACGGTGCCGATACCGCGCTCACTTTCATGGACGCGACTCGATCCGGCACGGTATCTTCCAGCAATTATGTTGATCTTGCACTCTTGGCTGTTGATATAATTCCTATCATTGGTAAAGCACTACGCTTGGGTGAGACCGGTTTACGAGTATTGCGTGTTGGTTCGGAAATAGTCAGTTTGGCTGGTAACTTATATGTTTTTAACGCACAGGCATTTCAACAAATTGATGAATTACGTCGTGGTGATGTGCAACGTTTAGCCGAGCTGCAAACTGATTTGTCTGTGTTGATTGAAAGTCATGGTCCAGCCGATCAAATTCAACGAATAAACCGTGAAATTCAGCAATTACAATCACAAATTCGATTACGAGCCATTAGAGTTTTTTCCGAAATGGCATTGCAGCAAGGCATGCAAATATTATCGCAACGTGGCGCTGCACATATCGCACAACAAGCGCGAGCATCACGTGCCAGAGTTGCGGGTGATTCAGCGCAAGCCGAACCACAACAACATGTTGATGCAGAAACCCAACGCTTATTGGATGAATCCGAAACCGATGCTGCTCAGCCGGATATCGATGAAGCGTCATTAGTGCAACGGCCAGCAACGGCATCGCGCCAAACCGCTACGGCTGATTCGATATTATCATTAGCTTTGCCTGAAGATTTACGTCATATCAGTGTCATGCGAGTTGAAGGTCAGCACAGTAGTGTACGCATTGTGCCGGAGTATGGAACCTTTGGCATTCGGGGTTTTCGTATTGAAGCCGGTCAACTCGCGACCGCGGCCAATATCGCAAGTCACGCCACCGCTTTACGATTTTTACAACGTTATCAAGGTCTTAGTGGGGCTATTCGTTCAGCTAGTGAATATGCGCTGGGTATTATTGGCGGCTTGCCACCCGATGCAGTTCGTCGTGCGCGTGAGCTAAATGCAGAAATTCTTAAACTACCAGAGGATATTGAAAGCCGAGGCAATCAGCTAGCGGCACAACGCAGCGAATTAACCGATGCACAAATCGCCATCCAGGAAGCGCAACTCGACGGTTTACATGAACAACTTGAGGGCTATCGAACGGAGTTAGCCGGTTTAAATGCAACTTCAACCGCGGTTGGTTATGTTGCTGCAATTGATACCGTGTTCGAAGGTATGTCACGTCGGATTACCGCAAACATACCCGTACAACAACGGGCAATGACACGCGCGCGCCAATCAATTGGTCGGCAACTATTAGCACGATTCATGAGAATTCGTGAAGGTATGGTTGATGAAAATAGCTCGTTATCGGATACCACTATAGCAAGTATTCGGGAAGGGTTATGGCCTATTATTATTGATCCTATTTTTGGTGAATTAGCACTACGCGAGTTGTCCGAACGTATTGGTTCTGGACACGTAAGACGGCGTAGTCGCAATAGAATGTCGGCGGATCAAAACGCGCAACGATTATTAACTATGTTAGCTGACGTTGAAGAAAGTCGGCGTAGTCGAAATGATTCTGAAACTATCGTTGAAGATGCCATTACTGCTTTTCGTGGTCGAGATGATGTACCTGATGCAGGAGCTGGTTCAGGAACGGTTGCCGCCGGTGTATTGCTTTTGGATGGCGCGAATGGTGAACGGCAACAACTCAGTGGCGTAATACTTGGTACCTCACGGACAATTGCAACCCCCGATGTTCCGATTGATCCGCGTTACCGACGACGACGACAAAGTGGTGAGGTTGAAAGCTATCGTCAAGCGATTGATCATGCAGAACAATCCGTACTCGGTCGAGCTGCACGACGACTTGAGCGTGCGCTCACCGGACAAATGACAGCAGAGCAAGTAACTGGAGAATTACAAATACACGTAGAATCGCCACCGTGTTTTAATTGCCTTGCCGGTTTGCCTGGTAGGCATGCAGGCAGTGGGCCTTTTCATCAATTTTTAACGGATTTTCCGGGAATCCGAATTGTTGTAACGTATAATGATGGTACCGGAATAGGTAGATTAGTTATTCAAGGAGGTCGGATAATTGACGAGTAACATTCAAATTTCTCAACAGCAGATTCAAGCTTTATTTGATGATGGCGACTCGCCAAAAGGTGTTTTACTCGCCAGTAAACTCGCACAACATTACCGTGATACGCTTGATCCAAAAGCGAGCGCAATTTTTAAACGTGCTGACACTGCTTTGCTCGCTTGGTGGCCGAGTTGCTTGCCACCACTGTTAACAATTTATGAGCAAGAATTTTCAGACTGCTGGAGCTACTATAATGAATTAGACTCCAAAGATAATGCTTTGTTGGAATTAATCGAATCGTTACTAAATTGTTTGTATGTCGCGCTTAAAATACTCCAAGTTTTTGAACGACAACTTCCATCCCAAAGAAAATTTTTACCAAATGATGTTAACGATATTGAATCGACACTACTATTTGATTTATACCAATCGGTTATTAAAAACCAAAATACGCAACAACAGCAAGCACTTAACAATTGGATTGCACAATTAGCAATTCAAAATTGGTCACAGGCAATTCAATCCATATGAGTGTTTTTAACAATATGCATCTACCAGTTTAATCCTCCATTCAGTAAAGATGTAATTATTTCACATTTTTACGTGACAATAATTACTGTTCTTAACGACGTGTTTTACCCATAGTGTAAGGGTATTAGTATCTGTTACTGCTATTTAAAA
Organism: uncultured Thioalkalispiraceae bacterium; assembly: GCA_964514215.1. Classification (GTDB taxonomy): domain Bacteria; phylum Pseudomonadota; class Gammaproteobacteria; order UBA6429; family Thiohalophilaceae; genus CAYQUC01. The sequence continues at coordinate 4,317 of CAZEPW010000029.1, read as the reverse complement.
AT
>CAZEPW010000029.1:0-4215 GCA_964514215.1 uncultured Thioalkalispiraceae bacterium | reverse complement strand
ATTTAAAAATAACCGTTATTCCGGTAGTCTTTTGAGGCGGAATCTAAAGTTAAAATTTCAAAATTATGAGTTTACACTAATTCTTTTTATACCGATCTGAGGTTAATTAACATAACATGAAATTTTGAGTAATCATTAGGTATCATCTTGTAATTAAAAACAGGTTATCTATTCTTAATAATAAAAGGTTTTATTGGCAAACAGCCCACAAAATAACATAAGACATTTTCAAGTAGTCTCTTATTATTCATTGAGCCACAATTTATTATGAAAGGTAGGTTTCAATTGGGATAGATTATCAAAAAAATTTAATCTGGAAGCATAAATGATTAATAACGGTAGCCAAAGTATTCAGTTTATTATTCAGCAAAATGAAGGCTGTGATGAGCTATTGTCGTATCTTGGCGATATGGAATATCCCTTAAATGTAGTCACTCCCGATATGTGGCAGAGTAACCAAGTGACAAATCGAAGCCATGTAGACTTGTTGTATTTTCCAAGCAACAATCCCAATTCTGATTTTTTTAAAAAAATAAAATCAACCAAACGTGGCTCGCCATTATTGTATATCGCTAATGGCAGCAATCTAAATTTTTGTGATGATGAATTAAATTTTTGTGATGATTTTGTTTATTGGCCGTGTTCATTCAAAGAACTAACCCAACGTGTGACACGGCTAATGGAATTGGATGGCAGTCCGAGTCATGCAATTATTGATAATGTAGATATTAAACAGTTCGCAAAAATGCAATTGCTAGGCCATTCACCAGCATTTCTTAAAACATTACGTTTGGTAAATCAATCATCCAAATATGATTCAGCAGTATTAATTGAAGGAGAAACTGGAACGGGCAAAGAACTGGTTGCGCGTGCAGTGCATTATTTAGGACAGCGCAGTAATGGGCCTTTTATACCGGTGAACTGTGGTGCCATACCCGATAGTTTGTTTGAAAATGAAATATTTGGTCATAAGCGCGGTGCTTATACTGATGCAAATCAAGATCAACAAGGTTTGATTGAGCAAGCCGAACATGGCACTTTATTTTTAGATGAAATAGAAACATTAAGTAAAAAAGGCCAAGTAGTATTATTACGATTTATGCAAGACAAAGTATACAAACCCTTGGGCTGCAAAGATTATAAATGCGCTGATTTGCGCATTGTGGTTGCCAGTAATCAGTCGTTAATTGAAATGGTTGATTGCGGTGACTTTAGGCAAGATTTGTATTTTCGGCTTAATGTCGTGCAAATTAAAATTCCACCACTACGTGAGCGTGGTGAAGATATTGGAATGCTCGCAGAATATTTTTTAGATAAATATAAAATTATATACCAACAACCCAATAAAATTTTAAAAAAACACAGCCTGAAAGATTTAGTGAGCTATCATTGGCCGGGAAATGTGCGTGAATTGGAAAATATTATTCATCGCGGATTTATAATGGCAACAGAAAACACAATTGAGCTCGAACCGGTGTTATCACAAAGTAATATCCGAAATAAAAAATTAAATCTTATTGATTATCGCGTCTTAGATCATCTCGACGGTAGTATGATCGAATTAAAGACTCAGGTAGTATCACAATTTGAAAGTGCTTACCTTAAAAATTTATTACAAAAAACCAAAGGCAATATTACCAAAGCCGCAAAAATGGCAGGTAAAGAACGTAGAGCGTTTGGGAAATTATTAATTAAACACGCAATCGATAGAAATCAATTCACCTAAGTGGTTTCTATGCATAGTGAGATGTTGTATTAGGCTGAAAAAAATTTAATTAATCCGGTGCCACATGCGAAAAGTTTTTAGTGGAATTGATATTCCAGTTTTGTTAAGAAAGACGATAGTAAGTACTCACATCTTTCTATTTAATATATCTGAAAGTATTAAAAGCCACTACTTATAGTTTAATGTTTTAATACTTCTCCAAAAATAGTTGAACTTGTGTTTCTATAAATTTATATTTCAATTCTTAGGAAACATTAAGGAAAACTCAGTGAGTAAAATTAAAATTTTGTCTATGTTATTATTAGCGTTCTCGACACTTGTAACAGCTTGTGGCTCGATAATTCCGACTAAAGCAAATAAACCACTATCAGCAGGATTTCTTTTTAAAAGTGAATATCTAGATTTTCGTTCACCACAATCGCAAGGTTGGTATCTGCTCAAGTCGTCATCAGAAAGAATGGAGTTTGCAAAAAGTGGCGTAGAATCTAACGAAAGCTTTGCTGCTCAAGTATTTATTTTTTCTTTAGCTGCAACAAAAAGCCAGAAAGAATTTGAATCGCTGATTATGGCTGGGATCAAAAATGATTTTAACCCGGCGCGCTTTAAAACACTTGAATTTAAATCTAATTATTCTGAAGCTCGCGGATATCCTTGTGTAAATATCGCCAGCGTTGTCATTGATAAGCAGGCAAAAATATCTGCAACGGATAAAGCAGAGCTTCTTCTTGAGGTTTATGGACTTTATTGTCGGCATCCAAAACAAGAAAAATCTGGATTTAGTTTGGTGTATTCACACAGAGGCAAATCGTTGTATCCACAATTGGAAGCGGATAGTAACATTTTTATAAATAGTGCGCAGGTGCCCGGTTATTGAGATTCTGTATTATTACTTTTAAGTTCAGATAATTTAAATTTATAATGGCTAGAAGGAATCACCAACACTACAATACGCAGAATAACCGCAATAAAAATGCAAGCAGCAATAATAATAAGCCCTAATATTGCTCGTGCAAAATCACTACCGTGAATAAATTTTTCGTCTTTATCATCATTCAAAGAACACAAGCAATGGTTGGGGCCATCGATGGGATAAAACGCAAAATCAATTACCCACTCTAATGCTATCCAATAACGTTGAATTGGAGATTTCCCCTTATTCGCAAAATAACCAACACGCGCAGAAATAACTGCATCAGGATAACCGCCAGCAATAGCATTTCCAAGTTGATCAATTGCGATTAAAATCCGTAGAAACCATTTCATGAGCAAAGCATTTATTCTAGTTAGTCTTGTAAGGTTAATTTTACTATAAAATAGTGGTATTTGTAGATTATATTTTCTAGAAATGTTGAGACTACTTGATTCGTTGTGACATACCAAATTAATAGCCTAAAATAAACCAGCATTACATTATCACTAAACAGATAGAATATAATAGCCACCCACTTGACGAGTTAATTATAAAACATGATAAATGCACTTAATTTAAGCTGCCCAATCGATGGCGAACCACTACTATGCCAAGAAAAACAGTTAGTATGCAGTAACGGCCATACTTTTGATATTGCTCGCCAAGGTTATGTGAATTTGCTACCGGTGCAACATAAACGCTCTAAAGAGCCGGGTGACAGTAAAGAAATGGTTATGGCTCGAACTGCATTTTTAAACTTAGGGTTATATCAACCTATAGCCAAAACATTAAGCAGCATTATTAATAACCAAATTAAAAATACTATTAATCCAGACATTAATTTATTCGATGCGGGTTGTGGTGAAGGTTATTATTTGGATTTTATAGCCAATACATTAAGCCAATCTCAAATTCATAAAAATATTCATTATGTTGGCCTCGATATATCAAAACATGCCATTGTCGCTGCTGCAAAACGTAACAAACAAATCACTTGGCTAGTCGGCACTAATCGACAACCGCCAGTGACAAAAGCCAGTGTTGATATTATTGTTTGTGTATTTGGATTCCAAAGTTTTGAAGGTTTTACTAAAATACTAAAAACTGATGGCTATATTATCTTGGTAGAACCCGGCCCAAACCATTTAAGAGAGTTACGTGAAGTCATTTATGATGACGTTAAAAAAACCGATTCAGCCACTATCAACGAAGCACAACAATTGGGTTTCTCTGTTATAGCGACTGAGCAATTACAATTTAAAACCGGTGAAATCAAAAATCATGCAATTCAATCACTATTATTAATGACACCGCATTTTTTCAGAGCCAATAAAGCCGGAAGGGAAGCTGCCAGCAATTTAACGCAAGTGGATTTGAGTGTGGATGTGGTATTTAGGATACTTAAAAAAACTAGTATTAATTAATTCAAACTTTCAATTTACTCGTTAACCTGAGGTTTGTATAAGGATTATTGTTACTTTTTAAAGCTCAAATTTAAAAATAACCGTCATTCCGGTAGTCTTTTAAGCCGGAATCTAGAGTTAAAACATCAAGATTATCAAGTTGCGTTAAAAATATT
>CAZEPW010000028.1:0-43271 GCA_964514215.1 uncultured Thioalkalispiraceae bacterium | reverse complement strand
TAGCATTTTTGAACAGCTATAAATATTTTTCTTATCCCGAGTTCAGGTTATTTAAGTAATGCTAAACAATATAACGTAAATAAGAAACTAAATCTAATTCCAGACGAAACTTTATAGCAACCATTAATGACAACGGAGTTGTTTTTCAACGAAATGGATTGAATTACCAATGAGTACAATTGGTAATGATATAACCGCGGTAACAATTGGAACGGCCGCATACACACCGACACATGCTTCATTATGACAACCATTATTAAAATCACCTAAAGCAACCACTTCAATATCCCATTCACTTGTTACCATATCACAAGCCATTTTTTCTTTAGTGCTTGCTTTAATCGTTTTTGGTATAAATGCACAAGCATTTAATGAAATAATAATAAATACGAGTAAACTTGTTTTAATTATAGTTTTATAATTCACATCGACATCCAGTTAGAAATCGTAATACATGAATTATAAATTGTGCTAGCTGAATCTAGCCTGAACCCTTATTATCAATAGAATATTACTTTCTAGTTTCGTAACTCAAGCTACCGCTGCTATACAAGGTTCCAAAAGTGCGTGCTAAAGTTGACACTTGATTGAGAGCATCACCTAACTCATCAGCGGTTAACGGTGACATCGGATGTATAAAGGCAGAATATAATATATTATCACTAACCGCATAGCGAGCATCCAACGCTAAGTGAAAATTAGATTTCATAACGGCTTGTTTTTTATCATCAGACAATAGCGGATATTCAATTATCGGCGCAATAATTCTCATTCGATTGTATTTAACATCAGAAATTAAAGCCATTTTAACATTTTTATACTTAAACGTAATATATCCTTTTTTCTGATTTAAAACTTCAACCTTATCTGAAATAATTTTTTCCATCACCTCTTGAGTCATTGAATCGGCATACACTGTTGAAAAAATCATACTAAACAGCATCGTTATTAGAATAAATTTCATGGTGCCTCCTTTTTTATTAATTATTATTATAATATCAAGAAACAATTGTGGAATGAGCAATAACAATATGCCAATTATTGTGTGAAGCCTTTGACCAGAAACGCGTAAATCGAAAATTATTGCCTGATTTAACCCCTGAAAAAGTTCCAACGATAAAAGCATGGACAGTAACAATTGCTACTTCACTATAGAGTATAATATTTTGTTCTGAAATTACAATTTCATTTATCGATAAAATACCCGATTGATGTGCATTAAGATCATCTTGTTTGCTCATAACTTGACCAAAGTGATTAATGAACTGTAATTCAGGTGCAAGTAACTGATCCAACGCGGTTACATCCGATTGCAACATTGCGCGTTTAAGCCGTTCTTCATGTTCAATGATTATTAAGTGGTTCTCTTGATTCATAACACAGCCTTATTAAAATATTTTACTTGGGCTAATGATCAGTAATTATTGGGAACGATAGAATTAAAAAAATAGAAATCACAGTCGATTTCTCAATTTCAATTTTTAGGTTGTTTTGATGCAAAAATAAAAACTAAAATATACCCCACTGTTAATCCAATCATAACCACAGCCCCCCAAAAAGATGCCGCAAGTAAATACGATTTATCACTACCATCTGTTGCAATTAAATAAATCCACTCATCCAACGCCATGCTTAATCCTGCGCCGAATAACACTGAAGCAAAATCGAGCATTCGATTATTGTCATGAAATAAAACCAATGGAATTCCAGCTAAAACAATTAATAATAAACCAGTAAAAAGATGGTGAATATTATAAGATGCGATATCTAAATTTGTTCCCGGTGAAAAATACAAATACAAGCGTAACACCACAAATGTTAAAACCAGTGACACTAAAATAAGCACAGCGCGTTTTTTATTAAATGTCATGTCATCACCCAACAAAACCTCAGCCCAAGTTACAGTTATCGCGATTTAATTACGGTTACTGTTAACAATTTTTGCACCGTGAAAATGCACCGTTTTACCCGATAATATCGCACTGCCATAAATAAGATTATTCTCAAAATTAATCAACAATGTTACATAATCACCATAACCTTTTTCAAACCATGATGCAAAATACGTTTCATCTTCTACATTAAAAGCCTCATAAGGAAAAGGCCCCCACCATTTTTTTGGCTTGCTTCCGGTTAAAAAACGATAACTAACACCGGCTTCTTCAAACTTTACGTTATAAGAACGACCACTGGTATAATTGTAAGTTATATTGCTACCATTAAGTTTTCTAGTTAACGGCGCTAACTCAGCGGCATTAACAACAGAACTACTGAATATAAAACACATCATAAATAGAATACTTTTCATATAAGCCTTTTATTTTTTTAGTCCACTAAATTAACTTTGAGCCATTACAAAATGCGATTAATTGCCGGTGCTAATCAAAGGTTTCGTTGTTGGAGTTCTTAGCGTCACCCCACGCGACAGAATAATATATGTAGCTTGGCGTGAGTGTTGGCCGAACCCCAACTGATTTTCTAAAACTAAACTAAACATTACAATAATTAACTATTTATAATAACTTGTTATATGCTTTTGTAGCTCTTGAAATCCATTCCTTATGAGTTTGATTATAATGCTTACCGGAATTTTTTGAGGTTGTTAGTATTTTCTCAAAAATACTATTCGCTTTATCAATCTGTTCATTGTTTTTTAATAATAACGCATATCGGTAAGATGCTTCCGGGCCCGGAAAATAACCATCAAGAACCTCAAACTCTTGTAATGCTAAATTAATATCATTTAATTTTTCGGCTGCTCTGGCATACAGTAAATGCGCTCTGGCATTTTTATAATCCGGATTGCTTGAAATTAAATCATCCAATATTTTTTTTGCTTGGCTATAATTATTTAAACCAAATTCAGCTCGGGCAAGTCCAAACATAATATCAGGCGAATCTTGATGCAGCCCATTTAATGCCTTTTCAAATAATTGTTTGGCTTCGTCAAACATGTTTTTAGTCAGACACTCTTCAGCCAACTTAATGGTATTATCAACCGTATCGGAAATTGAATAATTTTTTGTTGCGGTATTAATTGCTTTATTAGGATTCAGTGCACCTTTAATATTGCTACGCACTTTCCTGCCAGTTCGGCCTCCCAAAATTCCGGGCAAGACTTCAACCACAACATAGGCAATTGAGCCCGCTAACGGTAACATCACGACAATCCAAATCCATGTGGTATTTCGACCCGTCTTAACAATATGCAAAACTAACGCAACTTGTAACAAGACAGTAATAATTAAAAACGGCATACAGCCCCCCAAATTAATTTGTTATCAGTAATATTTGCTGTTATTTAATTTTCTCGCAACGTTTGTAACGGCGATTGCGTTAGCACGGAATACGTGCCGATAACGCCTGCAATACCAATAATGAGAATACCCGATATGACACCGATAAAACCAACGCTTGGATCAAATTGATATTCAAAATGAAATACTTTTTCTGACAAAACATAAGCAATACTCGTTGCAGCAAAACCGGCTAGAAAACCAGCCAGCGCCCCCAGAGTAACAAACTCGGCAATAAGCCCTCGTAGTAATACTTTTTTTCTGGCACCCAAGGTTCGTAAAATTGCATTTTCAAAACGACGCTCATCTTGATAAGACTGTATTGCTGAGAATAATACGGCAATTCCGGCCAGCAAGCTAAAAATAAATATAAACTCGACTGCAAGCGTTACCCTATCAATAATAGCACGCACACGATTCATAATAACATCAACATCTAAAACCGTGACATTAGGATATTGTTTTATGAATAAACCAATATGCTTTTTTTGCTCCGGCTCCAAATGAAAACTAGTCACCCAACTGGTCGGAACATCATCCAATACTTGCGGCGGCACAACGGTGAAAAAATTAATAGCAAAACTGTCCCAATTAACCGTTCTAACACTCGACACGCTAAACGATTTTTTAGTGCCATTAATATCAAATTGCACGCTATCGCCGAGCTTGATTTTAAGTGTCTTAGCAATGTCTTTTTCGATTGATAATTTACCTTTACCGTAGTCTGCCTCAGACCACCAGGAACCTTGAACAATAACATTACCTTTTTGTAATTTTTTAGCCCAGGATAAATTAAATTCACGTGTAATCAAATGCTTTGCCCGCTCGCCCTGATAGCTATCACTCGTTACTTTGCTATTATTAATTGCCGTTAATCTGGCGCGAACCATTGGATAGAGTTTTGGTTTAGTAACACCAATGCTGGACAGTGATTTTTCTAAATCCGATACTTGATCACTCTGTACATTAATTAAAAAATGATTTGCCGCATCATCGGGCAGGTTTTTCTGCCAATTATTTAATAAGTCGGTTCGTACTGTTGATAGCAACAATAACACCATAATAGCCAGACCAAAAGCAACAATTTGAATCACACTACTCGCCGGTCGACGTGCGATATTAGCAAAACCAAAACGCCAAGCAACACCAACATGTTGTCTTAGGCCATTAAGCGATTTTATTAAGACAAACGATGCCGTTGCCAAAACCAGTAATGTTATTATCATTCCTAGCATGACATACACGACTAACATGGGTTTATTTAATTGCCAGTGCATTAGTAACCCCATGCTCAGTAATACCGCTAAATAAACCAGCCAAACCGGACTTGCCTTTATTTTTTGATCTTTTCGCAAAACACGAATAGGAGAAATATTTTTTAAGGTTAATAATGGTGGTAATGCAAACCCCAATAACATCACCACACCCGTTGCAAAACCCAATATCACGGGTTCAAATGATGCGCCTGGTAAATTGGCAAGTAATAATTGACTCAAAATTTCAGATATCACCAATTGCGTCAACCAACCAAACACGCAGCCAATAGCACTGGCGATTAATGCCAACCACAACATCTCAAAACCAAATAGTTGAATAATGCTCGATTGTCGCGCCCCCATGGTGCGCATAATGGCACTCGCATCGGTGTGTCGGGCAGCAAACCGCCGCGCTGCAGTCGCAACGGCAACGCCGGCAAGCAAGACACTGATTAATGCCGCTAAGCCTAAAAATTCCTGAGCCCGATCAAGTGCAAGGCGTAATTCCGGACGACCGTCTTTGGTGCTTAATAATTTTTCATGGGCTTGTAATTTTGGCGTAAGCCACTGACGATAACGATCTAACGCAGATTTTTGATCTTTATAAGCAAATAAAATTCTGTAATTAACCAATGATCCGGTTTGAATCAATCCGGATGCCGCTATATCGTCATGATGAATCATCACACGTGGTGCAAGACTAAACAAATCACCACCACGGTCGGGTTCGTAACGAATAATTTTTTTCAGTGTTAACGTTAAATTCCCTAATGAGATTGTATCGTTAATAGTTAAATTAAGTAATGTTAGTAATCGGGCTTCAACCCAAACGTCACCCGGTGCCGGAATACTATCGGTGCTACTTTCGGCACCGTAGGCAGAGTCTGCTATTTGTAGTTTGCCGCGTAATGGATAGCCCGGCGACACGGCTTTAATTTCAACTAATTGTGGTTTGTCATTGGCGAGTAACACACTTCTAAATTGCACAACGTTAGCATAGTTTAAATTGTATTTTGATGCTTGCTCACGATAGCGATCACTAAACTCATTTGAAGAAGACAACACTAAATCGGCTGCGATTAATTCGGTCGCTTGGGCATCCATTCCTTGCTCAACCCTATCAATAAAAAAGCCCACTGCAGTGACACTGGTGACCGCAATGATTAATGACATCAATAATATCCGCAGCTCGCCACTGCGCCAATCACGCCATAACATGCGTGCCGATAACGTCATGCTTGCTACTAAATTATTCATAATTTAGTGTGCTATTTTACCGGCGTCTAAATGAATTCTGGCATCACATTGATCAGCCAAATTTTTATCGTGCGTTGCCATAATCAGTGTTGTTCCCTGTTCGTGATTGAGCTCAAATAATAACTCAATTATTTTATTGCCCGTTAATTGATCCAGATTACCCGTCGGCTCATCTGCAAACAATAACGATGGTTTAACCGCAAAAGCGCGCGCAATCGCACAGCGCTGCTGCTCGCCACCAGAAAGCTGCATGGGATAATGCTGTTCACGATGCGCTAAGCCTACCCGGTTTAAAATTTCCTGCGCACCTTGTCGCGCTGTTTTATCGCCCGCCAACTCCAAAGGTAACATGACATTTTCTAATGCCGTTAAACCGCTGAGCAACTGAAAGCTTTGAAACACAAAACCAACATTATTTGCTCGTAATTCAGCGCGACCATCTTCATCTAATTGCGCTAAATTTTTGCCGTTAAATACGCTCTGGCCACTTGAGACGACATCCAATCCGGCCAGCAAACCAAGCAAGGTCGTTTTTCCCGAACCGGAAGCCCCCAGAATTGCCAAGGAGGTTCCCTTATCCACTGAAAAATTGATATCATCAAGCAAGGTTAAAACGCCTTCGGATGTTGTTACGCGCTTACACAAATTAATCGCCTGGATAATAGTCGCAGGGCTTAAATTATTGGAATCATTAATGGAATCGAGCTTAGCCATAGTCAAAAAACGCCTCATATACGCTGTCAGTGTTATTACAGTTTATAGCTTACTACTCAATTATACTAATTATAGTGCTGCGGCAAGCAAAGCAAATCCCAAACCGAGCATTTTAATATTGGGTGATAGCCTGAGTGCAGCTTATGGCATTAATACCGAACAAGGTTGGACATTTTTATTGCAGGCCAAGCTCAAAGCAGCCGGTTTTCAACACCAAGTCATTAATGCCAGTGTTAGTGGTGACACCACCCGAACCGGCTTAAATCGTTTAAAACCGTTATTAACACAATACCACCCTGAGATTTTAATAGTGGCATTAGGTGGCAATGATGGTTTGCGTGGTTTAGCGTTCACCGAAATCAGCCGCAGTCTGGAAAAAATTATTTTACTCGCAAAAAAATTGAATAGTCAGGTTTTACTTGCCGCTGTTCGACTACCGCCAAATTACGGCACAGCTTATAATGTGCGCTTTGCTGCGGTATTTAAAAAAACCGCCGATAAGTTTAACGTCCCACTCGTGCCGCGTTTATTAAACAACGTGGGTAAACGAACTGAATTAATGCAAGCCGATCGAATTCATCCAAAAGCATCGGCACAAAATAACATTGTAAAAAATATTTGGCCGGAATTAAAATTATTGCTTGAGAAATAAGCTTATTGGGTTTATTTAATTTTGTTGGGGTTCCTAACGTCACCCCAACTTGGTTGAAATTAAAATTATTGCTTGGGAAATAAGCTTATTGGGTTTATTTAATGTATTAATGCCATTTGTTTGGCTTTGTTAAAATCACTTTTACCGGTAGCCAGCTTGGGTAGCTCGTCTACTTTGATATAGCTATCAGGCACCATTATCGGAATTAAATTTTGCTGATTGATGATACTTTTTAACTCGTCTTGTTCAATAGCACCAGTATATAACAATACCACCTTCTCACCTTTTTTATCATTCGGTATTGCTGTTGATAAAACCTCGACATCTTCTGGTGTTGCATTATTAATGGTATCTTCAATGGCACCGAGGCTAACCATTTCACCGGCGATTTTTGCAAAACGTGAATAACGATCAACGATTGTTAAAAAACCGTCTTCATCAACATGGCCTTTATCGCCGGTCTTATACCAGCGCTGCCCATCGAGTTCGACGATTACCTCGTTAGTCTTTTCTGGATCATTCAAATAACCTAACATCACCTGAGTGCCACCAATAAGAATTAAACCGTCTTCTTTAACAGGCAATTCTTGCAATGATTGTGGATCAACAATTCTGAAATTGCTGCCCGGCAACGGTAGGCCAATCGTGCCAACTTTATGACCAGTTTGAACTCGCCATGAACTTTGTTCTAACTTATCGGGAATATTCACACCTGCAACCGGTGTTGTTTCTGTTGTGCCATATCCCTCATAAATTGCTAGATTAAATTTCTTGGTAAATGAATGTCTCACCAGATCATTTAATTTTTCAGCACCTGCGACAACTAACCGAATGGATTCTAACATTATTGGCAGCACGCGTTTATTACGTGCATATAATCGCAGAAAGGTTGAGGTGCCAAACATAATGGTAATTTTATTTTTTGATATTGCCTTGCCAATATTAACAACATCGGTTGGATCAGGATGAAATACCACGGGGATTGCTTCAATTAATGGTAATAATCCCGCGACGGTCAAACCAAAGGCATGAAACTGTGGCAAGCTGCCCATAATAATATCCGTTTCTTGAATATCCATTACTTCGCTTACTTGTTTAATATTACCCATTAAATTCTGATGGCTTAATACCACCCCTTTTGGTGTGCCTTCACTGCCACTTGAAAACAGTATTGCAGCCGGGCTGGTGATGGCGACTTTTTTACCAAACAATCGATATAACAGTGTAGCCGGTAATAATTTAACCATTAATAACGTTGATAGTTTTTTAAGCGTACTAATGTCCTCTTTTAATTCTTCTAAATAATAAACGGTGACATTTTTAAAAACGCTGTCGAGATCAACACCGCGTTCAGTTAATTTTTTAACAAAACGAGACGAAGTGTAAATAGTCTTAATTTCGGCTTTTTCAATTGCACCTAATAAGGCCGTAATACTCGCGGTATAATTTAAATTGACTACAGTTTTACCCAACAGTAATACCGACATATTAATTAACATGCCGACACTGCTGGTTGGCAATAATAAGCCTATGTTTTTCTCGGGGCTGCGTTTTTTAATTAGCTGCGAAAAAACGATGCTTGATGTTAAGGCTTTTTGTGCGTTGAGCTTAACATCCCCTAATACATCAGCCATACAAGGATAGTTGGCTGATTTTTTTACCGTTTTTATCCACGACAAAGCAATAGGATCTAAGGTTTCAGTGTATTCCTGCCATGCTGAAATCGATAAATCAAATACTCGACGTTTCACTTCGTCTGCCTTGCTATCAATTGACAACGGTTCACCAAACGCAAACACAACATCACGACGCAGGCCATTAGATGATTTTGTTTTCATGAAACTATTTGAATACGAAAATTTACTGCCCCAGAGTCCACGAATATAGAACGGCAGAATCACACCATTAACCTGCGACACGGTTTTTTCAAAACCCTGTTTAAAATTACCGAGTTGACCGTTTCGGCTAAGTGCGCCTTCTGGAAATAAGCACACCACTTCACCGGCCTTTAATAGTTCATTAATTTTTTCTAAGGCTTCAGTACTTGCACCACTGGCAATTGGAATAACACCCATAATGTCCAAAAACCATTTAATATACCACGGTTCATAATAATTTTTGTGCATAACAAAACGAACTCTGCGCGGACAGGCAATTTGTATAATAGCAAAATCAATAAAACTAATATGATTCCCCAACATCAATACTGCGCCATGCCCGGGCAGGTTTTTAAACCCATGCACCTGAATTTTATAGCGCCCTGCAAGGATGCTGCCAAAAACGATTCTAACGAGAGAATGGGGTAATTTGTATATTGTATATAACGCACCAGCAAATGTTATAAAACTAACAAAGTAAAATAATCCAAGACTGCTAATGCCAAAGCTGGCGATGGCAACTGTTAATAACAGGAAACTAAACATCACAATATTTTGAACCCAGTTATTACCAGCGATGACTGTTCCAATTTTTTCGTCATCAGCATGAAACTGAATCATCGAATTTAATGGCACTATAAACAAACCACCAAATACGCCAAACATAAACATAATAACACTGAGTATCACAACCGATTCAAATTGTGTTATTAAAAAGACACTCAATACCAAACCAATTGCACCAAGGGCAACAAAACCCGTTTCGATATAATGTTTTGATTTTGCACCGGCGACCATTGAACCAATGACCACACCAATGCCGGAGATAGCCAGTATCCCTTGAATTAAAACCGTATTGTCATTAAATAAAACTTCTTTTGCCAAGGCCGGAAAAGAAGCTAAAACAACTTGCGCTATTCCCCAAAATATCGATAAGCCAACAATTGATAACCAAATATTTTGATCATTCCACAATGTTCGCAAATTCGATTTTAAATACCCAGCTTTAATATAATTAACGGCTTTAAATTGTGTTTCACACTTCGTTGTCTTTGACGATTTGTCAGCAAGCGGAATTTGATAAGCAAAAATAACTTCAATCACTGAAAATAACACCAGCAACCACCCGAGCGGTGCAATTAGCGTAATCACCTCGGAAACATTTTGATAATGTTGATTGGCTAAGTTATTTTCAAACAATACTGAAAAAGCAAAAATGCTGGCTAAAATTGCAAAAATTGTAATGGATTGAACAACGGCATTCATGCTCGCTAATTTTTCCTGACCAACCAATTCTTTAATGTAGCCATATTTAGCCGGAGAATAAAATGCACTTTGAATTGCTAATAAAAACGTCATAGCAAATGCAACGATAAACCATCCCTGATAATAACAAATGGTGATAACCAAAGTCAGCACCACGGCAACCAGGGCACTAATTCGCATTACCACGGGCTTGCGAAATTTATCAGCTAAATAACCCGATGGGCTAAACAATAAAATAAATGGCAATAGTATTAAGCCATTAACAACGGCTGTTAATATTATTTGTGTTTCACCGTCGTACATTTTAAAAATGGTGTTTTGGATAATAATTTTGTGACCTAGATCGACAAAGGCATTTAAAAACACAATGGCGATAAATGGAAAAAACCCTGCTATTTTCATTAAATTATTCATAGTGCTACTCTTCTTTGGTTAAACATAAAACCTACCCTTGTTGCTTTACGAGCCGTTTGTCCGTTATTTTGTATTGAACTGTTGGAAGCATCTTAGTAACACGCATCGAATAATACTACCTAAAATGGAAAGGTGTTGTTTATTGGTGCTAAAAGTATTATATTATGCTACTAGTTAACTCTAGGGACAGGCAGAGATACGCTAATCAACCTGTGGATGAAATAACAATAATAATTTATTACAGGTAAAACCGTGTCACAACATACCTTGCTAATCGAGACCCTAAAACAATCCTTAAAATCCCATGGTAAAACCTATGCTGACGTTGCCGATTATTTGGGCTTATCGGAAGCCAGTGTAAAACGTCTATTTTCTGAACAAAGCTTTACGTTGCAGCGATTAGAAGATATTTGCCACATGCTGGATTTTGAGATATCCGATCTTGTGCAATTAATGAACGAAAAAAACAAAATACACCTCAGTGAATTAACCGAGCAACAAGAACGCGAAATTGCCAATGATGTGGGGTTATTATTAGTCACTGTTTGTGTGTTAAATAAATGGACTAAAAATAATATTATCGAGTATTTCCATTTCACCGAACCACAATGTATCGGTTATTTAACGAAGCTGGACAAATTACAGCTAATCGAATTATTACCAAAAAATAACGTTAAATTATTAGTCGCACCCAATTTTAAATGGCGGGATAATGGCCCTATACAACGTTTCTTTCTAGAAAAACTGCAAGCCGATTTCTTTAACTCACTATTTAAAAATGAAAATGAGAAGCTTATTGTTATCAATGCCATGCTTGCCAAACCAAGCCAACTGATGTTTCAGCGTAAAATGGATCAACTCGCTGCTGAATTAAATGACTTAAATAGTGACGATGCCGGGCTGCCAATTGATAAACGCTATGGTGTGACGATGGTTGTTGCCATGCGACCTTGGACTTATGGTTTATTTGACGGTATTCGAAAAAAATAGTCGCTCAAAAAGTCGAAATATAATGCTATCTGTGATAATTTGAAGTTAAGCGTAGGGCTTAAACAAGATAAAATTATTAAAAAAATATCATGCTATTAAAACAAAAACGATTCCTTAACGACTCCATACTTATCGTATTAAGTTTGGTCATGCTAGCGTGTACATCCGATGAAGAAATTTGGAGAGCCGAACTCGAAAAATCAGCGCTTGAAACCCGTATCGCCGTTGATAAACTCGGCCGGCATCTCAGTTCGGGCACCATTCCAAAAGCAAGCTTATTAAAACAATACGCGGCTATTGTAAAAAAACAAAGCCCCGATTTAAGTGAGTTAATTGATACTCTGGCATTGGATGCCGATGTTAACGGCCCCAGTTACCAAAATCTTGTTAGCCGCTTAAAAGAAGTGAATAAGACTCGAGCTGCAGCACCCAAACAAGGCGTTAAAGCCGTTCAAGCGGCTGCCGTTGAATACCTTGCGATTAAAAATGCCTCTCGTGTTGAAATTTACGGCATGATGTTAACCGATCCCATTAATGTCTTAGCCGATATGTCCAATGGCAAACTAGGCCGGGTGGAATCATTAAGCAAAGAAGCCAGCCTGATTGCCAATGGTGCAAAAGACTATGGTGCCGGTAGCCAGTTAGTCGGTAATCCACAATACGGTAATTGGCGCAACGATTCCAGTGGTGGTTCGTTTTGGGAATGGTATGGTAAATATGCCTTGTTTAGTTCGTTGTTTCGATCGCCTATATACTATGGTGGTTGGGCAAACAACCGAAACTACAGCTATTATGGCGAAGCAGGACGACAATACTATAGCTCACCACGACAACAAGCTCAAAGCAGACAAACGCAAACCCGAACTCGAAATAAATTTCAGCGTGAAGGCAGGCGTTTTCAAAGCCCTTATGCAAAATCAAAAGCCGGTTCACGAGTAGCATCGATGCAAAGTAATTCATTTAAAGCTGCACGATCATCACGCTTGGCGAGTGCGCGCTCAGGTTCATCACGAACCTCGCGCGGCTCATTTAGCGGTAAATAAATCTGCAACTAAACAGCGAATATTATTTAAAAGGAACAACCATGTTAAATACAATTTCATTATGGCATATCAGCATTATTGGCATCGATTTAATTATTGCCATTATCGCGATAAGTAGTATTCGACACTTACAAGGCTTATTAGCCGGCGTTAACACCACCGACGAATTGTCCAAAAAAGATAATTTTGCCTTTGGTATTTCCATTGCCGGTGGCGCGTTGGCAGTATCATTAATTTTATTTGCAGCCGTCAGTGGCGATGCATCGGTAAGCTTATTGCACGAAGCCGGTAACGTTGCCGTTTACGCCCTCGCCGGCATTATCTTCTTAAAAGTAGGCACCATTATTAATGATGCCATTATTTTTAATAAGCTCTCTTTAAAAGCGAAAATCGCCGACAAAAATATTTCCGCCGGTATCGTGCAAGCAGCCAACATGGTAGCACTGGGTATCATTATCCATTCAGCAATGAATTGGGAATCAACCGGTGGTTATTCCGGTTTAATCCCTGTCGCACTGGTATTTATCGCATCACAAATTATTTTATTAATTGTCACTCGATTACGCGGTGCTATTTATCAAAAACGCCATAGTGGCAAACAATTACAAGAAGCACTATCCGATGGTAATGTTGCATTAGCAATTCGTTATGCCGGCCATATCTTAGGCACTGCATTGGCATTAAGTGCAGCATCCGGCATGGTGGTATATTTGCCGCAAGATATAGCAAGCTCAATGATTAGCTGGTTTGCTGTTGCCGTTGTCATCACCATATTATTATCACCGATTGCAACAATTGCCCGTATGGTGGTCTTATCCGGAATCGATATTGTTAATGAAATTGATGATCAACAAAATGTTGGGGTTGCTTATATTGAAGCGGCTATCTACATTGCGGTTGGATTTATCTTTAAAGGTTTATTAGGTTAACGTTTTTCGATTCAAATACACGGATTAAATCTTTTTAAATCTTCAGCAAGCGTCATGCCCGCTATAGCGGCATGACGCGTTACAATGCAATAACCATGTCCAGCATCACCTCAAAATTAAAACTCCCCTATATTAAAGATGATATTTTTTTAATCACCAGCATGGCCATTCTTGCTGGCTGTGGTTTAATTTACGAATACCTTTTAGCACACTATGCTGGCCGCATTCTTGGTGCCGTCGAGACCACAATATATGCCATGATTGGCATCATGATCGTCGCCATGGGCATTGGTGCATTCACCGCCAAATGGGTTAAAGATCCATTTACCGGTTTTACCTGGTTGGAAGTCACCATCGCACTCATTGGCTCAAGTGCGATATTAATCATGGCCGCCATGACAGCACTGATTTACACCCTGCCACACTGGTTACACGATTTATACAACATCCACCCTTCAGTGATGTTGCAAGGTGGTGCGATAGAAACACTAAAAGACATTTCCTACTACACACCCTATATCACCGGCTTTATACTCGGCTTGATGATCGGCATGGAAATTCCACTCATCGCACGCATACGGGAACATATTCACAAACAACATCTGGAACACAATACCGGTACTATTTATGGTGCAGATTATATTGGAGCAGGAATCGGCGCGGCAATTTGGGTAACCGTTTGCTTACAAATTCCTATCATGGTTGCCGCAATTGCGACCGCAGCAGCCAATATTGTCGTTGGAGTCCTATTTTTAATTCGCTATCACAAAAAAATTAACCATCTCAGCATACTTATTATTGCTCATCTATTCGTTATTGCCGTTATTATTATTTTAAGTTTTAGTGGTGCAAAATGGGTTGAACAAATGAACTATGCTTTATTTGAAGATGATCCGGTTTACACTAAGGTAACGCCATATCAACACCTCACCATCACCCAACGCATTGTTGGCCAAGGGCTTGATAAAGTCACCAGCTTATACATTAATGGTCGGCTGCAATTTTCCAGTAGTGATGAACACATCTACCACAGTTTCCTAACCTATCCGGCATTACTCGCCTCGGCTCGACACGAAAAAATTCTGGTCATCGGTGGCGGTGACGGTTTAGCGGTGCGTGATATTTTAAAATGGAACCCCAAAGCAATCACCTTGATTGATTTAGATAGCGACATGTTAAATCTATTTAGAGGGCTCGATACTGCCGTTCCTGATAAAATTCAAAAAACATTACTGACACTCAATGAAAATGCGCTTAACGATCCACGGCTAACGATTATTAATGGTGATGCCTTTATTGAAGTTGAAAAACTCGTCAGCCAGCAACAGCATTTTGATAGTATCATTGTTGATTTGCCCGATCCCAGTCACCCTGATTTAAATAAACTCTATAGTGATTTCTTTTATGCCCGCTTAAAAGAGTTATTATCGGGCGACGGCGCAATTGTGATTCAATCAACGTCACCCTATCACGCGCAACAAGCCTTTATTTCCATCGGCAAAACACTACAATCGGTTGGCTTTCAAACAGAGCAATACCATAGTAATGTGCCAACATTTGGCGAATGGGGTTGGACAATCGGCACAGTACATGGACAAATGGCTTCACAGCGCATTAGAAATTCCGTTACACTGCCCGTTAACGATCCTTGGATCTCAAAACAACAGTTATTAGCAGCATTTGTATTTGCACCCTCGTTTTACCAATTTGCAGATAAAGTGCAGCTCAATAAACTGGGTAGCCGCGTAATTTTTAACTACCATCAGGCTGCATGGGAAAAAATGGACGGTGTTTTTTATAGTAATCCGACGCGGAAACTAAAATAAATCATTAAAATCAATAGCTTAATAAATTTTACAGTTATTCTCAAATAAACACTTGCGCACCGCCATAATATGGCATATATTAATAACAAGCCGCCATAATATGGCAGCTAAGGTACAATAAGTACAAAGGAGTATTTAATGACAATCAACCTTGAAGATTTAGGATTTCGTTTAAACGATCACACAACCGTTGAAGGAACATCCTTTGATGCGGTCTTAAACGATAACAATGTTTTGGATGTAATCTGTTCTAATGTAGAGGAGTTTCCAATCAAAATCGCCTTTACCGAAACACAATTGTTATCAGTAACACCGTTATTTCATAAGTCCGAAGTCAAACCGGGTTCAATTGATGAATTGAATACCATGCTACTTCAACTTAGCCCCGTGGTGCCACTAAGTGCTATCGGAATGCAGGCTGATAATTATATTTTATTTGGCGCAATGTCATTAAACACCAGTTTTGAAAACATTGTGCACGAGCTCGAAGTACAAGCAGAGAACACTGTCGAAGTACTGGAGTCAATTCAAGAATTATTACTATAGAGGTAACACAAAATGAGTATATTTGGAGATATTATAACGGCTATTAAAGGTGGCGCGAGTGAAGTTGGTGAAGCGATTGTTGATTCACAAGCAATCCGAATTTACGAACAAGAAATTCGTGAAGCCGAAACCGCCATTCAACAAGCAAAGAAAAGCTTAACCGGCTTAAAAAGCTCAGAAATCGGCCTAAAACGTTCATTAAATACCTTAAATAATGATATCGCCGACTATGAAACAAAAGCCATGCAAGCTCTCGATTCTGGGCAAGAAGATTTAGCGACCGAAGTTGCAGAACGCATTGACGAGTTGGAGCAAGAGCGAAGTGGTATTAAAGACGAACACGATAGCCTTAAAAAAGAAGTCGCGTCGATATACACGCTCATTAAAAAACGTGAAAAGGTGATACAAAAAAATAAGCGTGAACTTGAAAAAGTAAAAACCGTGCAACAATTGCAAAATGCCACCAGTAGCATTTCAGCCAATATCGCGGCGACAGGTTCAAGCGAACACCGAGTATCAAAAGCCTTAGATCGCATTAAGAAAAAACAACAACGCACAACCGACAGCATGGAAGCCGGTGAATGGTTAGAAGAGCAAGATAGTTCTGATGATCTTGATCGCAAACTAAAAGAAGGCGGTATCGGAAAATCATCTGGTGGTGCAAGCAGTGTGCTTGAACGATTAAAAGCAAAACAAAATAAATAGCCGCCAATTATTGACTAGCAAGTAAAATTTAGGAGCTGGAGTCTGAATAGACAAATTATGACCGTCTGCGGCAGTCGAGCAGCCAAGGATGACGAATCGTAATTTGTCTATTCAGACTCCAGCTCCAGATTTAAACTACCTAACGTGCTTATGTGCAGCTCGGAATAAATAATTATTCTGCAACATCAATACCCCGGTGCTAAACCGGGGTTAGTTGCTCAACAATAAATATCCTGAGATAATAAATCAATTAAGGTAACAGGGAAAACTATGTTTAAAGGCTTATTTGGAAGTAAAGAACCCAGCACCCGAGAAATTAAAACAGCAAATGATTTGCTACCGGGCGATATTGTATCATTTAAAGAACGTCTATCATTACCGAAAGACATTCAAGGGCAGCAATTCGAATTAACCGAAATAGCAGGTTATTATTATTCTGATGGTATTGTTCCCGAATTAACATTACGTAATGCCGATAACCAAACTTATTTTTTATCGCCAGATGATAATGACGGTGATCCTGAATTATTATTATCACGCAAATTAAGCCGTGAACAAGTTGCACAAATATTTGACGAAGATGAATTCGCTAAATTATTTGAAGACGGCGTTTTTCCTAATTTAAAAGTAAAAACCGTGCCACCCGAACTCGAGGGTTGGTTAAATGATAATTATCAACAAGAAGAAAAATCAGTAGAAGCGTATTACTACGAACGTAACTGCATTGCCAATCCACCAAGTGATTTTGACGATGACGATGATGATGATGACGGCGAAGAACTACGCTACCACGAATGCGAAGCAGCCGATGATAATTATTTCCTCACTGTCGAAATATGGGATGACGGCTCAACCGATGTTATTGTTGGCATTTGTTGCACCGAAGAAGTAATTGAACATTATTGGCCTAAAAATGATTAACAACTATAATTAATTCTATGGCAAAAAATAATGACAAATGGTCTGGTGAACGTGAGGCTTTAAAAAAAATTCAAATTCACTTTGAGTTTCAACGCGATGTAATGCGCATTATTCGCCATGAAGCTGCCGATAAAGATTTAAACCCCAGTGATATAATTCGCCAAAAATTGCAACTAAACTACTCCAAAATTCAACGCCCTCGCCTCGGTTTGTCATTTAATAATGACGAATTAAAATCCTTGGCGACCCGGTATAATTTAGATACACTTGATGAAAAAGAAATTAAGCGTTGCGTATTAGAAGAAATATCCACGCATTATCTAAATTTATTGGAACAGTAATTAAATGCTACCATCCAGTCAAATTATTCATAACTACATAAAATGCCGTAAGTTTAATCGATTCACACGCCACACCAGCTCGAACTTTAAATTATATGTATTAAAGCTAATTTCACTTTTGTTTTTATTATTAGCCTTACACACTGTCGCCATGATGTATTTTGAAAAATTGACTTTTTCAGATGCCTTATGGTTATCACTCACCACCATCACCACTGTAGGTTACGGTGACTTTAGCGCCGCAACCTTTGGCGGTAGAATGAGCACCACCATTTTTATGTACACCGTGGGCATTTCCCTGCTTGGTATACTGGTTGCTGAATACATCGAATTTCGACTCAACAAACTTGAACTTAAATTTTCTGGACAATGGCGGTGGCACAAGATGCACGAACATATATTAATTATAAACACTCCAAACTATGATACCGAAGAGTATTTAAAAAAATTAATCACAGAAATACGTGCCACGCCGAATATTGGTGAATTGCCCATTCAAATACTAACGCGCAAATACCAAGACAAACTTCCAAAATCCATTACCAAATTAGGTGCCGTGCATTATACCGGTCTGGCGCAGGATAACGACAACCTGAATGCCGTTAATACCAGCACTGCAAAATACATTATCGTGTTAGCCAATGAAACCAGCAACCCAGTATCCGATTCTCATACTTATGATGTGCTTAGTCGCATAAAAGAGATTGGCACCAATGCACTCATTTTAGCCGAAGCAACCACCGATAAAAATCGTCCCAGACTACGAGCCATGGGTGCATCGGTCATTGTTCGTCCGGTACGCGCTTACCCGGAATTATTAATACGTGCCATGATAGCGCCGGGCACAGAAGAAGTTTTAGAAAATATGTTTCAATATAACAACGATCATATGGCAAGGTTTGATGTTAAATTTGAAAATCGAAAATGGAAAGATATTGTCAATTCATTCATGACAAATAATGCCGGATTACCCATTGCCTACATAAGCGATAACGGCGTTAACGTTAATCCACTACCCGACACCAATTGCAGCGGCATAGCATTAATCTCGTTAATAAAAGATTCACAACACATCACCAATGATCAAGTACAACAATGTCTCGAAGCCTAATATCAGTCCAAAAATCTCAAATAACCGATGTTTTATTATTGCTGGCCAGTATGTGGCTGGTGTATATTTTACAGGTATTATTTCCATATGATCTATCCAGCTACGGTATCACACCCCGAACCCTAACCGGCTTTTGGCACATCCCGTTAGCACCGTGGGTCCATCATAGCACCACCCATATTATTTTTAATAGTGTGCCTTTACTGGTGCTTGGCTTTATCGTTCACTTGAGTGGCCGAACCCAATTTTGGGAAGTCACAATACTCATTGTATTAATCAGCGGATTAGGAACTTGGTTAATTGGTAACTCAGGCTTACACGGCGGTGCCAGTGGTTTGATCATGGGTTACTGGTCTTATATTTTAGTTAACGCCTTGTTTAAACGCTCAGCCAGAAATATTTTCCTAGCACTAATCACGTTATTCTTTTACGGCGGCATGTTTTTAATCTTACTCGATGTTAGACCACAAATATCATGGGCAGGTCATGCCAGTGGTTTTGCAGCAGGCGCAATAACCGTTTGGTTAAAATATAAAGTAAGGCGATAATAAATTTAAAAATTGGCTATCGTAACAGCACTATTTTGTAACTTATTTTTGCTATCACAAACTTGAGTTTCATAATCCTCAACCGCATCACTAGCTAACCAATGACTGTAATCCATTGGGCTAATGGAATTTTGCGCTATTGTCTGCAACATACCATTTAAAGCAGCCGTCACATCCCAATAGTGTAGAGTTTTATTTTCCAAGTCCAATAACCACGCCCAATTAACCAATAACGACGTGCCCATATCAGCCGGATCAAAACTGCCAGCGGTTTCAGCATCAAGCTCAAAACCATTGTCGAGTAATAACATCACTAATTCATCAATATTCCATTCAGAAAGCGCATTGAGGTTTTGTGCTAACTGCGCTAAAAAAATATTAGGCTTACAACGATACACGGTTAAACGAATGGTTTTAATATTATCACTAATACAAAATACGGCATTATTACTCATCACTAAAAATCACTTATAACGTTAAACTAAAATTATCCACTAAAGCTCCCGGAACATTAGCACTGGAGTTGGATCGGAAAAAATAACTGCTGGAATCAAAAATAAAATCACGTTCGGATGTCAAACCAAGCAATTCAGAACCCAAGATATTATAAAGGGTTTCATCAAAACGCATGACATTTATTGGTGCCATTATTTCACCCTGCTCGACCCAAAAACACGCATAACGTGTCATTCCAGTGATACGACAAGACTCTCGATCAGAATAATTACAATACCAAAGATTATTAATGTAAATACCCGTATCCAGCGTTTTTAAAATATCGTGTTGCTCAATACTACCAGCTGCTAAATCAACACTATTTGGAAATTCACCACTGGCATTCACCGTCTGTTGAAATTCTTGTGCGCTTCTGGAATTAACCAAACAATCCTTATAAGCACCCTTTTCAATCAGGCTAACGCTCGGTGGTTTTATAAAACCATCGGAGGTAAAACTCGGGGTTAACCCTGCTGCGTGATTCTCTTGTAAGGTAATTGATGAGTGTAGTTTTTTACCTGCAGTGACCATCTGTATTAATGATGTTTGTGATGTTTTATGACTTTTTAATCCAAAACCACCCCAAGCAACCGTACCAATAATTTCATTTAATGCCGCCGGCGCAAGATAAACACGATATTTTCCCGGTGTTAATTGCTTAGCCGGCCTAGAAATAATATCAACGGCTGCACGGGTTTTCTGCATTTTTGTTTTTAAGATTTGTTCCTGCCAATCAAACCCGGCATAATCATTTTTTACCGCTTTATCTTTATCATGATAAACACTCCAATCAAAATTAAAATTGGGTTTACTATCCCAATTTCGCTGTCCAATTGAATTAGCAAAACCATGATATTGCTCACCACTCGCCCAGATACCCACTAAATCCAATGCCTGTGCTTGTTCCATTATATAATCTAAAGCGGTATTGCAATTGGGTATGTTAGCACTCGCAATATTCTCTGTATGGGTTATTTCCGTTGCATAATATAAATACGGATCGTCAGGTAAAACCTGACACTGTTGTCGCAAATTATCCACCATATTCGATAGTTGATACAAATCAACATTAATATCACCAACTAAATTGCAACTCGCAGCAGCATGTTGTTTGCCAATAATCAAATCCAAATTAATATCGGTTTGCAACACATTACCAGCTTGTCGAATACGATTATGATTTAAGCGAATAAAATCCGATTTTTCACCGATTAAGTTAGCCAATAACAGCTCATCACGTTTTAAACCGGCAACGAGTTTATCCATGAGTTCATTAAAATAATTTTGCATCGTTAGCCTTCTCCACCAAAAACATCCACTTGACTAAAAACACACGCAGGTGAAGCATGGCCAACGTTGATTACTTGATTTGGCTCACCCTTGCCACAATTCGGCGTGCCCAATATATCAAACGTGGATTCATCACCAACCATGGCCAGATTGCGCCAAAATGTTGCCGAGATCCCCCGATAATTTGGGTTACGCACCAAGCCCCGTCGTTCGCCGTCTTTAATAAGCTGTCCAAACTCACAACCAAATTGAAATTTATTCCGGCTATCATCAATCGACCAGGAATTATTATTATCCATTAATACACCATTTTCTATCGAAGCAACCAACGTGTCCAAACTATTTGAACTTGGCTCCAGATTTAAATTTGCCATACGATCAATGGTCGGTCGGTTCCAAGAACAGGCTCGTGAATTTGCAACACCACTGATTGCTGCGCGCGACTGAGAAGTCGCACCACCAAGCGGTGTTTTTAATATGCCCTCTTTAATAATAAATTCTTTCGTTGCTGGAGTACCATCATCATCAAACGCATAACTGGCAAGTTCATTACTCAAGGTTGGATCAAAAGTAATATTAAGTAATTCAGAGCCATATTGATAACGTCCAAACATATCTTGCGTCACAAAACTGGTACCAGCATAGTTTCGTTCATCACCCAAAATTCGATCGAGCTCAAGCGGATGGCCAATACTTTCGTGTATTTGTAGCATCATTTGACTCGGTAGTAATAAAAGCTCCATCGAAGCCGTTGGACATTCCGGTGCTTGCAATAATTGCAAAGCTTGGTTTGCTATGGTATTTGCTGTCTCAATCTGTCGAAATTGCAATAAATCCAATTGCTCCAAACCACCTTGGCGCGCAGTGCCACTACCACCACCGGTGCGAATTTGTGTTTTTGACGCTTCATTCGCCACAGCAATTAAGCCCGGTTGAACAAATTGAAACGACTGTTCGATACGAATGTCATCACTGGTTATTAATAACGTATCTGATTGAGAATGCCCAAGATAGGATTGCCAATCGACAATTTTATCGTCTAATTTTAGTGCTGCGCAATTGGCTTGCAACATATCAATTTTATTTTTAAGATTCATGCTATCCCACGCCTCTGCAACCGGGGTGGCATAATTTCCTGAACTGGTTGGTCGAGCCATATCACTGGCTTTAAAAACTAACTTTGAATGAGTATACTTTGCAATATCAGTCGCCTTAGTAAGAGCCGCTTTCAACCCCGATTCAGTAACGTCACTGGTTGCTGCATAACCAATTCCATTACCTATAATAATCGTTAACATAACCCCCGCACTGCTGCTATTCACTAAAGGTTGCACAATATTTTGGCGCACACTAATTTGCTGTGATTGTTCATTAACTATTCTAAGTGACCAAAAATTATCTGCTGGTGCTATTTTTTTAAAACGTGATGCGATTAAATCTAACATGCAATTCTCAATGTAGTTATCAATTTAAATAACTCATGCTACAGTAATTTAGGATTAAACTGAATAACAGAATTCACACTGCAAAATACCCCATAGTTTGAATGGGCTATAATTATAAAAATAGTATAAATTAATATCAAAAATTAAATGACAAATATTGTTCCGAATAAAATCCGTTAATAAACTGAAACATAGAAAAATCAAAAATAGTCTTGGTTAATATTAAAATAATATTAAATGTTTTAGTATAAATTCACGCACATAATTGAACTAAAATTGCTTTTACATGCCCAAGCAATATCGTTTATGCATTTTATTAATTATTGAATACGATTAATATCGAAATGAGTATAAATTAAATCTAACTGACACACTAAAATTAAAATGATTTAAGATGAAAGGAATCAAATTTAAATCTAGGACTGAGGCAGGAACAAAAAAACCTCAATCACCGCAGCTCAGCGAACCTGAAAAATGGTTAAATGAATATGGCGACTATTTGTTTAATTATGCTATTCAAAAATTAAATAATATTACTCATGCTGAAGATGTGGTTCAAGAAACGTTGTTATCCGCACTCAGCGCCACTAAAAAAGATTCTCAATATTTGGGAAAATCGTCAGAAAAAACATGGTTAACGGGTATTCTAAATCACAAAATTATCGATTTTATTCGTAAACAAGTGCGAGAATTAACCATTGAAGACATTGTGGCACTATCGGATTCCAATATAGAAAATGAAATTGATAATCTATTTGACGCTAGAGGTCGGTGGCTCAACCCACCTCAAAAATGGGGTAATCCGGAAAAATTAT
This sequence comes from uncultured Thioalkalispiraceae bacterium, assembly GCA_964514215.1. Lineage (GTDB taxonomy): Bacteria > Pseudomonadota > Gammaproteobacteria > UBA6429 > Thiohalophilaceae > CAYQUC01. Next base: position 19,534 of record CAZEPW010000028.1, on the reverse strand, counting down.
TACACGATAGCCAATTTTTAACGACCTTAAATCACTGTTTGTCCAAATTAAACCCAACTATGTCTCAAATATTTACCCTGAAAGAAATAGCGGGTAAAAGCCCCAAAGATATTTGTAGTAAACTCGATATCACGTCGACTAATTATAGTGTTATATTATACCGTGCTCGCATGAAACTGCGGCAATGCATTGAACATATTTGGAATAATAATGCTTAAAAAAAACTATAACTGTAATTATGAAATTATCTTGTAAACAAATATCAATTAAACTATCGGAGTCACACGACACTAAACTTAGCTTCACGGACAGATTTTTTATACGGATACACTTATTAATGTGTAAATCATGCCAACAAATCGAACAACAGTTTGCTCTATTAACAAAATCCAGCGCTAAAATTAAATACAAAAAACAAACCTTGTCTGATGATGCGCGCCAACGGATTATAGACAAACTTAAAAATAAACAATTATAATATCTTAGTTATATCTAAATTATTCTTTTTACAGTTGAGTTCAAGCTCAATAATATCTCTAAGCCGTTCACAACACTGGGTTTCTTGGCAGTTTGCGCTATAAAAACAACTGAGTTTGATTGTTTTAACAATAGAACCCTCGACATTAAGCAAACTCACCAAACAAATCTCTTCAACATCCTGAGCTGTCTTGGCATTTAATAGCATATTGATTGTGTCCTGTCCGTCAAGATATCGACGGATAGCAATCCTGCTGACATGCGAAAAATCGTATTTTTTAAGGCATAATGGTTCTTGAGTGTGCATATTATTCTCCTAATTTTGATTCAATAATCAAAAAAAAACAGGATATTAATACGTTATAGTGTAACGATACTTTGTAAAAAAATGACAAACTAATCATTGCAGTAACTGGTATCTAGAGTAACAAAGCTCTAAACTGGAAACTATATCTTTCAACACACAAGTTAATATGGATCAAGAAACAAAAAATTTACGAGCGGAACTACTGGCTATGTTAGATGCATTGCATCTTAAAGTAGACGCTCTCGAAAATAGAATAGCGACATTAGAAGCAAGCAAGCCAACTGTATTACCAAATGCTAATTTAGATTCGGCTAATAAAACTATTTCCGAACAGACAAACAAACAAATACCAAACCCTGAAACGGTTAAACCACCAGAAAATAGCAGTCACTCAGTCGCAAAAAACTCCAAGCAAGCAGCACCACTGACACAAAAAATTGTTACCAACAATATCAAAACAGCAACGCCAGTGACATCAAATGCGTTAAGCGATCTATTAATGATGTTATTCGGGCCATTTAGTAGCTTGTTCCATCAAGTGTTAAACGTTTACCAACGATATCAAAAGCAAGGTCGGGCTCCGGCATTTCTAATGACTGCCGCAGGAATATTGGCCTTAGTCATGGGCTTTGGTTTCTTATTACAATATTCATTTAGCAACTATCTCGGCACTGGCGGTAAAATTGCCACCGGATTCATAACTGCTATCACAATAGTCGGGCTTGGGATCAAAATCTCAAACACACGCACGATGTTATCCGAATTTGGCGCGGCATTAATTGGACTTGGAATAATTCTAAATTATTTGTCTGCGTATTTTATCTCGGGCCATTTTAATATAGTCGGCCCCAGCATTGGTTTGGTTTTATTAGCCATAATCACCTTCACGGCATATTGGTTAGCTGTGCATTACGACACTAAAACCGTTGCCATACTGTCATTACTCGGCGGTGCCAGCACACCATTATTTTTAGGTGATTTAAGCCAAGTATCAAGCGTTTACTTTATCTATTTAACATTCTTAGTCGCGACGATGTTGCACTTGGCCTATAAAATTAAATGGCCTTATCTAATCCAATTTACCTTAATTACCAGTATTGCTATGACGCAATATTTATTTTTTGAACAAGCTGGGCAATCGTTAATTAACAACAGTTTATTTATTGTGTTATTGCATATTTTGTTTTATTTATTCAATTACGCCTGCTTACACACTATTAGCCAAACAAAATCCGCTATTAATAAATCGATTTTATTAGTTATCGTTGCCAATATTGTATTTTTTGTCTTTGTGCTTTACCAAAGTATTGCAGCTAGTTCCTACCTCGGTTGGATTTATAGTATCAATGCACTGGCATTAATGGTTTTTTATCGTTTCAACTGGCTAGTTAATCATCTCGACAACAACATTAAAAAAGATTTTAACGCTTTACTCATATTACAAATGGGATTACTAATTGGTTTTGGTATTCTATTTTTAGTAAGCCCCGCATTACTAGGCTTAATTTGGGGTATAGAAGGTCTCGCGCTGGTTTACATTGGATTTCGATTTGCACTGCCCAGTATTCGCTTTGAAGGCCATGCTGCATTTTTAATTGGCATGGCCAGTGCATTGTTCGAAGCCGTGTTGTGGTTTAACAATGGTATCAATTACCACTATGGCGCAGCCAATGTTATCACGTTAAATTACGATACCGGCTGGATGAATCTAATCGTTTTTGGTTTCGTTTTATGGCTTGCTGCCCGGCTGCTACAGCACTATAAAACACACTGTTTACCTTGGGAAAAAGCCGCTAGCTATTGGGCTCAAGAAGTATTTTCATTATGGCTAAGCTTGGCATTCTTAATATCGTTATATGCAGTGTTCTATCAAGAGTTATTATTGTTAAGCATTGTTCCACTATTTATTTTGCTATACCGTGCAAAAAAATACAATTTACCATTAACCGAGTTTTTGGGCCTAGCGCATTATTTTTTATTCGCGTTACAGATATTAATTAGCGCCGAACACGTTAACAGTTTTTCATTCTCGGATCAAAATTGGGTTGGTATCATAGCGCGTATCGAAGTTTTCTTTAGCTTGTGGTTAATAGCTGAATTTTACCAACGCTTTTATCCAGACAGTAAACTCGCTAATTTTGCCCATTCATTACGCATCGGTTTTTACGTTTTAATTCCATTATTATTCATTCCTAAAATAATTAAAAGTTACGATGAATATTTTCCACTCGCACTATGGCTCTCAACCAGTATTGCCTTATTACTATTCACCCGATTAAAATATAAAGCGTTAAAAATTGAATTTTACAGTTTAACGGCACTAGCATGGATAATCACCATTATTGCTTTAGTAGCCGATTATGTTGAACAATGGCAGGTTAAAGCTTATTGGGCATTATTTACAGGTTTAGCCTTTTTTGCCGTCACCAGTATTCTTTGGAAAGCCTTTAATGCTAAACATCAAGATCCAGCCGAAAACAAATCATTTGATAACATTAAAGATTATATCTACCTACACCAGTGGTCGGTTTATTATCTGGCGAGTGTCATTTTTATAATCACATTTGGTTTAAGTGACAATTTAACATTATCGTTTCTTGTTAGTAGTTTATACTTTTTCGGGTTATGCTTTTTATGGCCAAAAATTGAGCCAGCAAAGATTAGTTTACAGTTAAGTTATAGCATGGTTGCAATATTTAGTTTATTAAGCCTCTATGCTATCAATATAAGTGCTACAAGCAATGAACATAACATGCTACTGCCACTTTATCTGATTAGTCAAGCAACTTTGCTCGGCTTATTGTTGCACTATACTACACCATCATCTAAACTTTCGCGTCATTATTACGGTGGATATTTAACACAGCTTTGGATTTATAATGGATTTTTAATTTTTGTATACACTTCTGCTATTTATTTTTGGTTACCAGAACAATTAAAAATCCTATTGTCTATTTTATTAGTTCTACATGCCGCTATACTGCTAATGTTAACATTAAAAGACGAATTTTCAGGGCTGTTGAAATTATCAGTCATTCTTTTTGTTGGCTCGGCTATAAAAGTATTAATGTTTGACATGGCAGATTTTTCACTAATTCAAAAAATAATTGCCTTTATGATTATTGGTGCACTGTTACTTGGCGCTTCTTATTTGTATCAAAAAATGCAACAAAAAAATCAAGTTTTAAAATCGGATTAAAAAATGAAAGAATGCAATTTATGCGGAAAATGTTGCACCAAATACAGTAATGGTGGCTTATCCGCATCACAAAGTGAAATTGAATATTGGGAAATATTCAGACCGGATATCGTTAAATTTGTAGCCAATGGTGAAATATGGATTCATCCCGAGACTGGAGAAAAAATCGAACGTTGTCCGTGGTTACAAAAACAACCCGATCAAGAAATATACAGTTGTGCAATCTACAACGATCGGCCAAATGATTGCAAATATTACCCCGTCACAATCGAACAAATGATTGCAGATGAATGCGAAATGTTACAAACAAACGATTTAGATAATCAAAATGAAGCTCAAAAAAAATTAAATATGCTAATGGCCGATAGCCGACCTCCATTTTAAATAACGCCTTCACGCCATCAATGTTTACCGCATTTACGTGCCAACATATCTTGATGCTATTAAAATTTCGTTAACTTTAAACTTCAGTGCAAGTGGACTCCCGTTAAAAGCATACGGGAGTGACGGGTGTAATTAAGCCACATGTTATTTTATCGTATAACCGTCATGCCGGTAATGTTAATAAATGCTTGTCGCATTTACAGCCGGCATCTCGAACAATAACTCTTGGATGAATTTTAAATAGTATCGCAAGCAGACTCCCGTTAAAAGCATACGGGAGTGACGGAAGTAATTAAGCCACATGTTATTTTATCGTATAACCATCATGCCGGTAATGTTAATAAATGCTTGTCGCATTTACAGCCAGCATCCCGAACAATAATTCTTGGATGAATCTTAAATAGCATCGCAAGTAAACTCCCGTTAAAAGCATACGGGAGTGACGGAAATAATTAAGCCACATGTTATTTTATAGTACAACCGTCATGCCAGTAGTCTTTTGAGCCGGCATCTCGAACAATAACTCTTGGATGAATTTTAAATAGCATCGGAAGTAGACTCCCGTTAAAAGCATACGGGAGTGACGGGTGTAATTAAACCTAGTGTTATTTTATAGTACAACCGTCATGCCGGTAGTCTTTTGAGCCAGCATCTCGAACAATAACACTGGGTCAGTAAATTAAATATTACCCTAACAAATAGTTCAAAATTTCAACCACCTGTTCAGGCGTTTCACATACAGCTTGAGCAGCGGCATCCACTTCTTTTAAGGCATGGGTTATATCGGGTGCATGTAAGATGATAAGCGATTTTCCCAATGCCGAGGCATAACCGGCATCAAAAGCGGCATTCCATTGTTTGTATTTTTCACCAAAGCGAACCACAACAATATCCGATTGTTGTATTAAGGTTTTTGTTCTTATCGCATTTATTTTTGCCGCTTTGTTATCGTGCCAAAATGATTTGTCTTCTGCCCCTAAAATAGTGACACCAACATCATCACTTTTTGCATGATCAGTGACGGGCGAATGGCAAACGATATTTAGCTGATTATCAGCAATACCTGTTTGAATTCGTTCGCGCCAGTCTGAATGAATTTCACCCGATAAATATACTTGCCATTGTTTTGTCATTACTCTGCCTCATAGCCTAAAATTGGCGCTAACCACCGTTCAACATCAGCCAAACTCATTGACTTGCGGCTAGCATAATCGCTTACTTGATCTCGATTGACTTGACCCACACCAAAATAACTGGACTCTGGATTTGAGAAATACCAACCACTAACCGATGCCGTTGGAAACATCGCCATGCTCTCGGTTAACTCAACACCAATATTTTTTTCAGCATCTAACAATTTCCATAACTCGGTTTTTTCAGTGTGATCGGGACAAGCAGGATATCCGGGAGCAGGACGAATGCCGGGATAATCTTCGCTTAGTAATTTTTTTGGATCAAAGTTGTTATTGGTTAAACCGTTTCGTGGCGACCATTCTCCATTTTGAGTACAGAAATCAAGGTGTCGCACACGGTCGTGCATGTGTTCGGCAAAGGCTTCTGCTAATCTATCGGCTAAGGCTTTGAGCATAATGGAATTATAATCATCATGATCTTTTTCAAATCTAGCGATGTGTTCGTCAATACCAATTCCCACAGTCACCACAAAACCACCAATATAATCTTTTTTGGCGCTATCGACTGGTGCCACAAAATCACTCAAACAACGATTCGGTTTACCAGGAGGTCGAATAGTTTGTTGGCGTAAATGATGGAGCGTGACGCGTTCAGTTGTACGAGACTCATCTTGATACACAATAATATCATCGTTATTGCTACTATTAGCAGGGAAAAAACCGGTTACCGCACGTGCGGTTAACCATTTTTCTTTAATAATAGTGTGTAACATCTCTTGCGCATCATCGAATAGTTTTTTTGCCTCTGCACCTATTTTGTTATCATCAAATATTTTTGGGTAACTCATTTTAAGTTCCCACGTATGAAAAAACGGTGTCCAATCGATATAAGGTACTAAATAATCTAACGGCATGTCATCAAAAATTTGCAAACCAAGTTGGCGTGGTACCGCTGGTGTTATTGTCGACCAATCAATTTTAAACTTATTGTTGCGCGCGGCTTCGATAGCGAGCCAATTAATTTTTGCACGACGACCAGCATAAGCAACTCGTGTTTTTTCGTATTCTTCTCGTACTTGGGTAATGTAATTTTGTTTATTATCGACACTTACCAAATTCTGTGCGACACCAACAGCTCGTGAAGCATCTTTCACATGAATTGTCGGGCCCCGGTAGTTTTGTTCAATTTTTACTGCTGTATGTGCTTTTGAGGTTGTCGCACCACCGATCAATAATGGAATATCAAAATCGAGACGCTGCATTTCTTTGGCCATGTGTACCATTTCATCCAGCGATGGCGTGATTAAGCCACTCAAACCAATAATGTCACAACCTTCTTTTTTGGCAGTTTCTAAAATTTTATTTGCCGGAACCATGACGCCAAGGTCGAGGACTTCAAAATTATTACATTGCAACACCACACCAACGATGTTTTTACCAATATCGTGCACATCTCCTTTAACAGTTGCCATTAAAATTTTACCGTTGGATTTCATCGAAGAACCTTTTCCAGCCTCAATAAACGGTAATAAATAAGCAACGGCTTTTTTCATAACACGAGCCGATTTAACCACTTGCGGTAAAAACATTTTTCCAGCACCAAATAAATCGCCAACCACGTTCATGCCATCCATCAAGGGTCCTTCGATAACTTCGATGGGTTGCTCATATTCATTGCGTGCGGCTTCAGTATCTTCAATAATAAAAGTATCGACACCTTTAACCATTGCATATTCAATTCGTTTGATAACGGGTAGTTCGCGCCATTCGAGAGTTTCTTCTTTTTTACCTCCGGCACCATCACCACGATATTTATCGGCAATGTCAAGTAAGCGTTCGGTGCTATCATCACGTCGATTTAATACCACGTCTTCAACGCATTCGCGCAATTCATCTGGCAGATCATCATACACCGCTAATTGACCGGCATTAACAATTCCCATGTTCATGCCTGCTTGAATGGCGTGGTATAAAAATACTGCGTGGATAGCTTCACGCAGTGGATTATTACCCCGAAAGGAAAATGAGACGTTTGATACCCCACCACTGATCATGGCATGTGGTAAATTATTGTGTATTTCACGTGTGGCTTCGATAAAATCAACACCGTAATTATTATGTTCTTCAATACCGGTGGCAATTGCAAAAATATTAGGATCAAAAATAATGTCTTCGGGTGAAAAGTTCACTTGCTCAGTTAAGATTTTATAAGCACGAGAACAAATTTCAATTTTTCGTTTTTTAGTATCCGCTTGCCCGGTTTCATCAAACGCCATTACAATAATTGCTGCTCCATAACGTCGGCAGAGCGTGGCTTGTTTTATAAAATTTTCTTCGCCTTCTTTTAAACTGATGGAGTTAACTATGCCTTTGCCTTGAATGCATTTTAATCCTGCTTCGATAATCGGCCATTTGGAAGAATCGATCATCACTGGGACTCGCGCAATATCGGGCTCACTCGCGATTAGGTTTAAAAATTTCACCATCGCTTGTTCACCATCAAGCATGCCTTCATCCATGTTGATGTCGATTACTTGCGCACCATTATCAACTTGCTCACGCGCAACACTCAAGGCTTCGTCAAATTCTTCTTCAAGAATCAAACGTTTAAATTTTGCCGAACCGGTAACGTTGGTGCGTTCACCAACATTAACAAATAATGAATCGGCATTGATATTAAAAGCTTCTAAACCACTTAAACGGCATTCGGTATTCACCGTTGGAATGTTACGTGGTGGGTATTTTGACACTTCATCTGCAATGGCTTGAATGTGTGCCGGTGTGGTACCACAGCAACCACCAACAACATTTAAGTAACCACTTTTTGCCCAGTCGCCCAATTCAGTCGCCAGCATTTCAGGGGTTTCATCAAAACCACCAAAGGCATTTGGCAAGCCTGCATTCGGGTGAACATTGATATAACAATCGGCAATTTTTGATAACTCGTCAACATGCGGACGTAATTCTTCGGCACCCAAGGCGCAGTTAAATCCAAAACTAATCGGTTTGATATGACGCAGCGAATTATAAAACGCTTCAGGGGTTTGTCCGGTTAAAATTCTACCACTGGCATCGGTGATGGTACCTGAAATCATTACAGGATATTCAACATCATGCATTTCAAAAAATTCTTCAATGGCAAAAATGGCGGCTTTGGCGTTAAGCGTATCAAAAATAGTTTCAACTAAAATAAAATCAATGCCACCATCAACCAAGCCACGAATGGAATCCGAATAGGCTTTGTGCAAATCATCAAACGTCACATCACGCGCGCCCGGATCGTTCACATCTTTAGACATCGATGCCGTAACGGGCATTGGGCCTAACACGCCGGCAACAAAACGGGGTTTGTCTTCTGTGCTGCGTTCGTCACAAGCTTCACTTGCAATTTTTGCAGCTTCGACATTTATTTCATAGGCAAAATCCTGCATATTATAATCGGCAAGACCGTAGTAATTGGCATTAAAAGTATTGGTTTCGACAATATCGCAATCGGCATCGAGATAAGCCAGATGGATGGCCTTAATGATTTCAGGATGCGTTAAATTTAACAATTCATTATTGCCTTTTAAGTCGCTTTCCCAGTCGGCAAACCGCTCAGCCCGATAACCTGCTTCGTCCAGTTCGTAGCTTTGAATCATGGTGCCCATCGCACCATCTAAAACCAGAATTCGTTCTTTTAAAAGTTCACTAAATAACTTTGGCATGCCGTTTTATACCTTATATATGTGTAAACCATATTCTAGCATGTGATCTGTCAAACGGGTATTTTTCAGGCAGCTTATGTGTATGAATATCAAGCAAAAATGCAGGGTTATCGATGTCTAGTCATACTGTCAGATATCATTTGGTTTGGCATATTTGTTTTATAACAACATCGCGGTTGCTATCGTAGTTTCGGCTATTGTCGGTATCACAATAATAATAATTTTTCGGATATAAAATGGATCGGATTCGATTTTCGCATGAACGGCCACTCCAGCCCTTATCGCAATCAACAGCATTAGCGCAGCCAGTTTCGCTACATTCACCCACCGAAGTACGGCAACTAACCAGTCTTTTACGTAATGCGGATGCACATCCGCCATATTCAGAATATTTACTTGTATCTTCCCCCGTCGTCATTGCATCGGCCAAAATAAGCCCACCAAGAATAACTGCAGCTCCCTTCACAATGGTAGTAAATGTATCATTGGATTGTTGCTGTCTTTTTCGCGCTGCCACAACAGCACGTCGCCGTTGTTCAGCATTTCGTTTAGCGGCTAATTTTAACTGTTCTCTTTGTCTCTGGCGCTGGGCAATAACTTGATAATAAGGTTGGGATTGAGCACGCTTAATTCCCTGATGCCATAATGCTTGGCTGCCATCGAGTTTTCGTCTCTCTTGAAAGGGAACACTTAACCCAAAACCTACCAAGGCAGTTGGGTGACAACGCAATAATGCCAGACGAATACCTTCGCGTTCTCTTTTATTAAGATCAGAAAAAGTTTTTTTGAAAATAGGTTTAAAAACATCGTCATTATATGCAGGCGCAACTCTGTATACTAACTTAGCGGCAGGTAAGTGCTTTAACTCAATACCATAAGCTAAAACTTTAACGGCTGCCATCCACTGTTGCGTGGTCTCACAACTGTATTTTTTTGATGTTAAACCCGAGCATGAAGACAAAACAACGCTTAGTAACAACACGACAAAAATTTTTAATAGTGGATTCATTCTAACACCGTTAATCAATTACTATAACCCACAATAATACGCTATATTCAGCAATAATAAATATCGAAGCAGTTAAAACTAACATTGTTCCCAAGGAAGCTGGTCGTAACGCCAACCGGCCAACGAACTTCTTCTATGTTCGTCATTTAATTCACCTTCAAAACCTTCATCAATGTTGTAGACATTATGAAAGCTTTCTGAAATTAATAACTTACCCGCCTCAAGCGATCGTTTGCCACTACGACAAATTAATAATAACGGTGCACTTTCTACGCCATCCAAATGCGACATACCACCTAAAATGGTTTGCCGCACTTCAGCAACAAAACGCGGATTAATAATCCAATCGGGTTCATCGATCCAAGCGATATTAATTGCTCCAGTTGGATGACCGATGAATAAAAATTCCATGTGCGAACGCACATCAATTAATAATGCTTTTGGATTATCAAGTGTGAGCTTATAGGCTTGTTTTGCAGATATCGTTTTTACAGTTGCTATTGCCATGAGTATTTGCCCTATATTCGTAGCGTGAAGGTTATTTAATTATAGCGCTTTTTATTTGGATATCTTGAAAACAACAAAACTCCAATGGCTGGTGGGATGTTTAATTTTTTTGTTGGGGGTTATTGCATTCACCCCAACCTACAAACCAATGTCGGTTGGGGTGAGATGGGGTTCAAACCCCAACAGGCGGAGCTACGTTTAACTATTTATGCTATTGTTTTTCAACCTTCAAAACAACACCATCAACATCGGTAACTTTAATTTGAGCTCCAACTTCGCAGTTTTCACCTTCAATTTTCCAAGTGGAATCATCTACTTTTATTTTACCAATATTATTAACAATCGCTTCCTCTAAAGTAAAAGTTCGTCCAACGTATTGATGACCACGTTTATTTAATGTTGGTTGTTCGGTTTTAGTCGGATTTTTCTTTAAGTAAAAATACCACACGACAATACTTGCTACCGATAATAATGAAAATATAAAAAATTGCACTTGCCAACTGATGTCAGGGAATAACATTAATATAAAACCAACGATACCAGCCGCAATTCCCATCCACATAAAAATTGCACCGGGTGCAAAAATCTCGAGAATGATTAACGCCACGCCAAGAATCCACCAATGCCAATAGACCAGTGTTTCAAGACTCATTAACTACCACTCCCATTAGAGCCCGTGGCATTTTTATCCACCACCGATTTTGCAAGCTCGGCAATGCCACCAATGGCTCCAATAACACCACTGGCTTCTAATGGCATTAATACTAATTTTTCATTTGGTGCGCTGGCAATTTTTTCTAATGCTTCGGTATAGCGAAGCGCCACAAAATAGTTAATCGCATTAACATTACCCGAATCAATTGCTTGTGACACCATCGTGGTTGCTTTAGCTTCTGCTTCGGCTGATCGTTCGCGAGCTTCAGCCTCACGAAATGCCGCTTCTTTTTGTGCTTCGGCGTCTAAAATCACGGCTTGCTTTTCACCTTCGGCAGCTAAAATATCAGCCGCTCGACTGCCTTCCGCTTTTAAAATCGCCGCGCGTTTGTCGCCTTCGGCTTCTAATATCGAAGCACGTTTATCTCGCTCGGCTTTCATTTGACGCGCCATCGATTCGACTAAATCGCGTGGTGGTGTAATGTCTTTAATTTCGATACGCGTTACTTTGACACCCCACGGTGTGGTGGCATCATCAACTACATTTAATAATTGTGCATTAATAGTATCGCGCTGAGATAACAGTTCATCTAAATCCATCGAGCCCATCACTGTCCGAATGTTTGTCATGGTTAGATTTAATATCGCGCGCTCTAATTGATTAACTTCATAGGCTGCTTTTGCAGCATCAAGCACCTGATAAAAAACCACACCATCAACTCGCACCATGGCATTATCTTTGGTGATCACTTCTTGTGATGGCACATCCATAACACGTTCCATCATGTTTAACTTTGCACCTATCTTGTCAACAACCGGGATAATAAAATGCAAACCGGGATCCAAAGTGTGAGTGTATTTACCAAAGCGCTCAATGGTATACTCCGTTCCCTGAGCAACGGATAACACACCTTTGAAAGTTAATATAATGACAAATAGAACAAAAATTAATACGAAAATTTCTGAAACAGAAAATCCTAGCATAATACACCTCTATTATTATTAAACTGCTTATTTATACCTACCACTATATGGTTAATCTGTTAGATTGCAAGCATCAATCAAACTCAAAGTAAGTGCTTACTATCTATAAGAACCTTATAAATTAATTAAATAACCTCAATTTATTGTAAAATCACATAAAATATGAAATCCACTAAAATAACAAAGCCAGTCTGGTTAATCATCACTCTCGCATTACTAACAATGGTGGGTCCGTTTACCATTGATACTTACCTGCCTGCATTTCCGACCATTGAGGCTTATTATCAGGTTAATCGTTTAATGATGTCTCAAAGCATCGCGATTTATTTAATTGCAGCGGGGGTTTCAACCTTATTATGGGGCGCATTGTCCGATAGCATTGGACGAAAAATTGTTATTTATGGCACCTTAATATTATATATAATTGCATCAATTGGCTGTTTGTATAGCCCTGAGTTTAGTGGTTTTTTATTTTTTAGGATGTTGCAGGGAGTTGCTGCAAGTGGTGGCATGGTTATTGGTCGCGCAATTGTGCGTGATGCCTTTGACAGTGAGCAAGCACACCGAGTGATGGCCTATGTGATGATGGTGTTTGCCATCGCACCGGCTATAGCCCCCATCATTGGTGGTTACTTGCATGATAGTTTCGGCTGGAAAAGTGTATTTTATTTTTTAGTTGCTTATGGTGTCGTCATCCTATTGATGAGTTATCGAATTTTACCGGAAACATTAAACGATAAAGACAAAACATCATTTCATCCAATTTCAGTATTACGGGTGTATTGCCTCACTTTAAAAAACCAACGTTTTCAAATCACCATATTTACGTTGGGTACTAGCTTTGCTGGAATGTTTTTATATATCTCCGGCTCCCCCGCCATTATTTTTGACATACTAAATCTACAGAGTAATAATTTTTCTTATTTGTTTGTACCGATGACCAGCGGCATTGTATTGGGATCGTTTATTTCAGGAAAACTATCGCATTATCTAAGTGCAAAAAGCATTGTTTCGATAGCGTTTGTGATCATGGCGATTGCGAGCCTATTTAATATAGCACAGCTTTATTTATTCGAGATCAGCCCATTTTCAGTGGTGGCACCATTAACCTTGTATGCCGTTGGTGTCGCAATGCACATGCCAGCCATTACTGTATTGGCCTTAAATTGTTTTCCTCACAATCGTGGCTCGGCTTCTGCAGTGCAAGGTTTTGTACAATCCGCATTGGCGACTTTGGTGACGGCTATTATTGTGCCCGTTATTGCTTTTAGTTTAACCAGTTATGTTGTAGCGCAAGTTAGTTTTTTTCTGATTGCACTATTATTATGGCTAACTGTTTGTTTTCGCAAAGATTAAAATCTTTGCTGTATTTTATTAGTACAGTAAATCCAAATCGCGTAAAATCACCCTATGAACTCCGAACCGATAAAAAACGCTCTTTTACCCGCTTCTGAATATGCCGTGAAACCACCGAAAGCATTGCTGCGTCCGGTTGGTCGTGCCATTGCGGATTTTGATATGATTAACGAAGGCGATCGCATTTTACTCGGCTTGTCCGGTGGTAAGGACTCACTAGCATTACTGCATATTTTAATTCACTTACAGCGCCATGCCCCAGTGAATTTTGAACTTGGCGTGATTACGGTGGATCCAGAGGTGGACGATTTTGATCCATCGGCTTTAAAAAAATATGTCGCCAGTTTAAAGCTGCCTTATTTTTACGAGCAGCAACCCATTATGGAAGAAGCAAAAAGCAAAATGATTGGTGATTCGTTTTGCTCTTTTTGCTCGCGCATTAAACGTGGCATTATGTATCGAATTGCGCGAACTGAAAATTATAATGTGCTAGCGCTAGCACAACATTTAGACGACTTGGCCGAAAGCTTTTTAATGTCGGCATTTCATGGCGGGCAACTGCGCACGATGAAAGCAAATTACACCAATAAAGAGGGTGATATACGTATTATACGACCATTGGTTTATGCCCGCGAAAGACAAACTCACGACTTTTCAGTTGATGCAAAACTGCCCGTCATTTTTGATAATTGCCCTGCGTGTTTTGAAAAACCCACGCAACGCCAACACATGAAAGAATTGCTTGCAGCAGAAGAACTACAAAATAAACAGCTTTTTAAGACGTTATTAACAACAATGCGCCCACTAATCGCTAAGACTTCTGCTCAATAGCAGCTTATATCCCACTTTTGCTTAAAATGGATTATATTCAACCCTGATATTAAATGAATTATTAATATTGGACATAAGTGGATATTTTTAGACGTTTATCTGTTTATTTTTACTTTATTAAAACAAATATAATCCAAAGTGGTATTAAATGGATAAACTGAATTCTTGTCAGTAAATTCGCCTAACATTTATTTAATACCGGCAAAAATACTGGCTGTTAGGAAGTTTTCGATTATTACAAACCGCAAGTTAGTATCAAGTTAAAGGCTTTTTAAAATCGGAGTTTCAAATTAACCGTCAGCTCGACAATATTTTTAACTGGAGCAAGTTACTTTACATTTCCGGTGTAAGAAAACTTAAAGTAACATTAAATAAAAAGTAACTTAAGGTTTGCAGTCTTTAATATGTTTAACAAAACTTAACATTTAAGGTGTCGTGGTTGCTTCAGGGCAAAACGTTTTAACATCAATACTCAAATCAGCGCAACGCCCCACTAAAAATGCTGATTTTTCATCTTTATAAAACATCGGACTCGTACCCGATAAAACGTCACCATGCGGACAGGCAACAACACCACCGGTTTCACAATCAACGACGACAAAACCATTTTGAACGCGGTTATGTTTATTGGGTTCTTTATTCGAAGTAGTTGCTGCGCTTGAAATTTCATCGGTTTTATCAGGAACGACTTTAACAGTCGCCTTATTACCGCTTAATTCTTTAAAGATTGACGTACTTGCCTGCTCATCTTCACGAACCTCAGTGTCGGCTTGTTGTTTTGCCATCTGTTTATTAGCCAAGTCGATCATAATTTTGGCTTGATCACCAGAAGCGGAAGTTGATTGTTCGAGGATTTTTTGATCATTCTCAAAAAAATATTCCAATATTTTTGCATGCATTGAATAATAAAATAAAGACAACATAATTATCAATACTATCGATATGCTGAGATATATTATTATTCTTTTGCTTTGCTTCATATTAAGTAGAAAATTTATTCTTTTTTATAATGCGGTTTTCTAAGTCCGATATGGTACTGGGTATTGGATAAAATAGAAACCAATTCAATGGTTAGTAATTTTTAACTTAATTTAGAATTTCTCTAAAAATAATCTAATTTTTTTCAATTACGGTCACAGTTGAATTATTAAACTATACTGTAGTATTTTGCAATAAAAATAGCATCACCAAAAATCAAGCAAATTACGATTTAACATCGTATTTATGCTCAATGAGCCACTAATCCTCATTGAATTTTTCTCAAAATGTCGTATAAAAATACTAGGGATTATAAATTAAGATACGTAATTCTGTAAAAATAATTACTATTACAAATAAGCAGGTATCTATTATTATGAATTCAAAAAAGATAATTTTAAATAGTGAAGAAATAAAAGCTAACCACAAAAATACCCAACAAGAATCTGCAAAGCAAAAGCAGTTCAAAGCACGTAAAAAAATCGAAGATTATTTTGAAGATAAAGAATTAAAACAGAGTATTGGAGAATTTGATTTTTAATTTAAAACACACCGGCTAAAATATTGCCGGTGTAATATGGATTTAAATATTAATGCACACTGGAGTTAATGGCATTGATCACATCATCGCTGGATGTAGCAGTAACTGTTAAACAAATACCTTCGTTTTCATAAAAACCAATTAATGGCGAAGTCTTTTCATTATACGTTTCTAAACGATGATTAATTGCTTCTTCAGTTTCATCATCGCGTTGAATAACCGGACTACCGCATTTATCACACTTGCCTTCTTCTTTAGGAGGATTACTTTTAACATTATAAATTTCTTGGCAATCAGAATTATTACAAGTACGTCGAGTTGTTAAACGATCTAAAATAACATCACGCGGCACATCAATATTGACGGCCTTATCGAGCGTGACGCCGATTTTATCTAATAACACTTTTAATGAATTGGCTTGTGGAATCGTTCGAGGAAAACCATCTAATAAAAAACCTTTTTCACAATCGGGCTCTTGTAAACGTGCTTCCATTATATCCATAATCAAATCATCAGGAACTAAATCACCACGAGTCATAAAGTCTTGTGCTTTTTTACCAAGCTCACTTCCGGCAGCAACTGCGCCACGTAAAATATCGCCAGTTGAAATTTGAACCGCACCGGTGGTTTTTGTTAAAATTTTTGCAACTGTGCCCTTACCTGCGCCAGGCGCTCCTAATAAAATCAGCTTCATGTCGTATCTCTCTGGTTAGTGATTTATCAGCCATTACGTTGAGAATAGCTAAAAATCGATTAATAAAAATTGTTATTACTCTTGTTTGTAAGTAACAAATTCAAATCAGCAACTTACAGGATTTAGAAACCTTATCAGAAAACAAGGTTTGCTATGAGCTAATTAGGCCAATATACAACGGAACCATACCTGTTTAATTTTATCACTACATAAATTAATGTTATCAATATCATTAAAGATAAACCGCTTTTATGCCGCTACAAATAGATGAAATACACTCTATACGATGACTCGAAATAGGTGCCGGTATGGTATTTTTACAGCATTATTCATTGACCAAAAAATTCGTGATAATACTCGGTATACCATTGTTATTGTTTACTATTGTTATTTCCTATGGTTTGGTGAGTAACATCAACGTACCAAATGACATGCAGACGCTTTACCAGCACCAGATGAAACATGCCATTTTGGCACAATCAATGGAAAAAAATGCCATCCAGATACAACGATGGCTCAGCACTATTGCAGCAACACGAGCGCAAAATGGTTCGACTCAAGGATTTAACCAAGCCGAAAAAAACTACCAAGCTTTTCTTGATAATGCCTCAGCAATTAAACGCGATCTTGAGAAAAACAATAACCCTAAATCACAAGCCAGCATTAACACTCTTAATAACTTAGAATCTCAATTTCAAATTTATTATGCTGCAAGTAAAAAAATGACTCAAACGTATATTGACGGTGATACCAAAACCGGTAATAAATTAATATCCGAGCTGAATAATTTAAGCTCGTCATTCAATAAATTATTATCGGTTTTTATCAACGAGCACATGACAGAATTTAATTCTGCATTTACCAATGTCAATCAGTCTGTTAATAATTTAGCATCGAGTTACATTTTGATTGCCGCCATTGCTTTTGTAATGGCCGTGTTAATTATTTTTACAATTAAAACATTAATCACACGCATGTCGACATTAACAACGACTTTACGAGAAGCTGGTGATACTAAAGATTTAACCACGCGAATACACGATAATAATAAAGATGAAATTGGCCAAGCCGCACAAGGTTTAAATAAATTATTCCAGTCTTTAGAAAATACCTTAAAAAATATTTCACAAAATTTTCTAACAATGGCCAATGATACCAACAACATGGCGGGGTTATCAGAATCAACCAGTAATGGCATGCAGTCACAGCAAAGTAAAATTGAACAAGTTGCAACAGCCATGCATGAAATGAGTAATACCGTGTTAGAAGTTTCACGCAATACTGCAAGTGCTGCTGAATCAGCGCATAACACGAATACTGAAGCTGAAAAAACCCAACAAATAATGACGCAAACGATGAACAGTATTAATAATTTATCAACTGAAGTGGAACGCGCCGCCAATGTTATTCATAATTTAGAGGTTGAGAGTGAAAACATTGGTTCAATTTTAGATACTATTCGAGGCATTGCCGATCAAACCAATTTACTAGCCCTCAATGCCGCAATAGAAGCCGCCCGAGCCGGCGAACAAGGTCGAGGCTTTGCTGTGGTTGCCGATGAAGTTCGTACCTTGGCTCTTCGAACACAAGACTCAACACGTGAAATTCAGTCTATTATTGAAATTTTTCAAACGGGCGCTAAAGATGCAGGATTAGTGATGATTCAAGGTAAGGAACTTGCCGAAGAAAGTGTGCAACAAGCATCTCAAGCAAGCGAATCATTAAAAAATATTACCAGCATGGTCGCATCGATAAGCGAAATGAGCACTCAAATTGCAACGGCATCGGAGCAACAAACAGCAGTAGCCGAGGAAATTAATCGTAATATTGTCTCTATTAATGAAAATGCGCAAGACACCACTGAAAGCTCGATTAAAACCGCACAAGCAGGTGAAAATATTGCAGCGTTATCGTCTAAAATTCAAGAAGTTGTGCAGGTTTTTAAAATTGGAGATAGCCAATCGTTTGATTTTCCAAATGCCATCGCGGCACACTTAGCATGGAAAACACGTTTAAGGGGGTTTCTCGATGGCCGAGAAGCCTTGAGTTTAGAACAAGCCGTATCTCACCGGCATTGTGTTTTAGGAAAATGGTATTATGCAGACGGTTTGGCTAACTACGGCCATATCGATGAAATGCAACAAATAGAGAAACCCCACACCGAATTACATGCCATCATTAAATCAATTATTGAGTTAAAAAAAGCGGGACAAGAGCAACAAGCTGAACGTGAGTATGCTAAAGTTGCTGCGCTATCAGAAAAAATTGTGGCCTTACTTGAAAACGTTCAGCAGCAAATTTAAACATCCCTAAGTTTGGATTAGTAATTTTGTCGCATTTAGTTTCAGAAACTCTATATAAAACTCCTGAATATTGATTCAATATTTTTTCTAAGTTGAAAAAATTTAGTTTGCAAATACTATTTCGATGTTAATTATTTATAAATTTTAAACGTAAAATATTATTACCCGTTGGTTCGTGTATCATTTTGCTTAGCTCACTAAAAGCAAAACGAGAATAAAATTTTCGACCGATCCTGTTTTCTTCAAAAACCTCAAGCTCTCCGTGTATTTGTTTAGCCTTATTCATTAACGCGAAACCAATACCATTACCATGAAATTTAGGCTCAACAAAAAGTGCTCCAACCTCATTATTTATTAATGCCATAAACCCGATAACTATCTCATCAAATTCAGCAACCCATGTATCCGCATTGGGTAAATATATTGGGAATATTATATCGTTCGATATTCAAAAATGTCTCAGTTAAAAA
>CAZEPW010000027.1:0-43311 GCA_964514215.1 uncultured Thioalkalispiraceae bacterium | reverse complement strand
AAAACTGAAGCGTGGATAGAATCTACTAAAAAAACTCTCGATTAAACATTAAATATGTAATCACATTTAGATTCATAATCAGCACAAGCCCAAACGTTAGAGCCTGACACTCTAATGTAACTCAAGAAAAGAGTAGCCTATTTTTCAGTGTGACTCTTTTCTTGAGATTAAATTCTATTCAACCATCATTATACTTAGATCACCAAAACCTTCATCTCGGTCTTTTATGACGCTTATGTAATCTGGGTCAATAAAAGCTTGCTCCGCCTTTTGTTTATCTGGAAATTCAATTCTTAACATAAAAGACGGAGTCGACTGACCAGCAATAACTTTTGTGACGGCATAAGAATTTGGCGGCATAACAGCTCCATATTTCTTCATCACTGCACCAGCCACTTTTTTATAGCTATCTACTTTTTCTTGATTGTTTATATAACCACTGACTATAACTTCTATTGTTGACATAACGACCCCTGTAATTAAATAATTAAATAGTTGAGCAATCACTCAACTATAAGACTCCAGTGTATAACGTGTTTTTAATTGAGTCAACGCTCAAATATTGTATACTTAGCCAATAAATACAAAATTTGGGATTTAAAATGGGCAGGAATAAGGCATTTGATGAATCTGAGGCACTAGGGCAGGCTATGCGACTTTTTTGGCGGCAAGGATACGCCAATACCAGCTTGAAGCAATTACTGGCAGAGATGAATATGCTAAATGGCTCTTTTTATCACTGTTTTAAAGATAAAAAAACGGTATATTTAAAAGCATTAACGCATTATAACCAAGAAATTACAATTAATAGACAAAAAGCACTTATGCGTCACGACAATTTTGCTAATGGGATTCGAGCGTTATTTTCAGAGATATTTAAAACATTAGAAGAAACAAATGAACCCAATGGCTGTTTGATCGTCAACAGTATGGTTAATGAAGTCTTGTGTGAGGAAGAATTAAAGGCATTTTTGTACCAAGACTTTAATCAATTTGTAAAATTTCTAACCGATAGAATTCAATTCTCCATTGACTTGAAGCAGACAGAAACTCATTTAGCCGCTAAACAATTGGCATTTATTTTGGTTACTTATATTCAAGGATTATTTCTTATTTCCAATAATGACGTCGATATAAAGCAACTAAAATCTCAAACCAATGAATTTTTAAATGCTTTTAACTTATAAGTTAACAACGCCAAATAATTACGTAACAGCTTACCATCCGTCTTGTTCCTCCAATAGTAAACGACTTATCAGTATAAAGTATTAAACAATAATACAAAGAGTCCTTAAATATTATACTTCTCATTAAATTGTTGTTTATTAAAACTAATATCCATATTATTCATTTTAAATTATAAGGAGATTACATAAAATGAAAATAACTAAAATAATAAGTAGCGTATTAATATCAATAACCATGGTTTCCTGTACTACGCCAATTGAGAGAACAAAGTTACCATTTTCAGAATATCCCGTTAAAGGTAAATTTACTCGCGTTTTTTCTAAATTTTTAGGCTCCGACATTGGGTCGTTAACAGAAATTATACCTGCAAATGAAAATGAAGAAAATTGGACTAATATGATTTCATTGCAATACATGCACGGTGTAACAGTGTCTCCAAAAATTGCATTACAGAACTTGTCTAAACGAGCAAAAACACAATGTGGTGATAAATTTAAATATACAATTTTAAGTGAAAAAGAAAAAAGCATTGTTTTTGAGTGGCGTGTAACCAACTGCAAACAACAAGATTATATGAAACATATATTACGTGGAATATCTGTTAATGATTGTAACTTAAATTATTTTACTGGCTTAATATGGGAAGGAAGTAATGTTATGGAACCTTCATGTAATGTAAAAGCCAATCAAATTGAAATTGCTAGTTTTATATTAGGGAAAGAGGGCTTACATCGAGTGGCTTATACAGAAAAATCTAACTCAATTAATAAGAAGAAATATAATACTTGGGTAAAGCGATTAGAAGAAACAACATTATGGAAAGGTGACAAACAAATTAAATAACATTCATTAAACACAAAAAATAACTGAATTTTTATAGAACTGAAAATGTATCGCCAGAAATGGCTTTACGTTTATCTAGGGTATTAGAACAACAACTCTAGGCTCATTATAAAGAATGGTGGTAGATTGAGTTTATCATTCGTAATTAACCTGAGCTGCCATAAGCAGATAATATAGTTTAAATACGGATCAGCAGTGGAAATAGACAAATCCTGACTTTATCTGAATAAATTATATCCAATAAAAATTTAAATCCTTATGCGCAGCTCAGGTTAATTAAATTGAGATTTGTACAAAAAAGATATTAGCGTGACTTGATGGTTTGCATGCTTTAACTTTAGATTCCGGCTCAAGATTATTACAGGAATGACGGTTATTTTAATAATTATATAACTTTATTGCATAAATAATTGATAAGGTTTCTTTTTGTTGCAGTAACACCTAATTTTTTTCTAAAAAACATTATCAATTAAGATGCGTAAATCCGACTTATTTTTATTGTCCGCACTAAAGGTGGCATTACCGGTTTGTCTGTAAAGTAATAACACTTTGAAATCCTATTTCCTCAAATAGTGATTTTAAATCACACATTTTACTTTTTTGACCACTAACAGTTATTCCTCGAGGTAATCATATATATTTCATGGTCTTAATTTCTTTTTTTAATACGAATATTAAGGTATTCAAGTATATAATAATTTACTCTACTAACAACCGAGGTTAATATAGCAAAATACTGTTATACTTTTTTATGGATAATTAACCTGAGCTGCGCATAAGCAGATAATATAGTTTAAATATGCGCAGCTCTGATCGGTATAAGAAAATTTACACTAACCTGTTAGCCATGATATTTTTACACTTGATTAGGGCTATTTTTAAAATTTGAGTTTTAACAACAGACATTAGCCTTATGCAAGATTCGTATGACTCAAATAACAATGAACAAAATACCGTAAACCTCACAAAAGTGACCACTCACTTACATAATTTAAATCAACCGCATGTATAAAACACTGATGAACTCCATATGGGATAGCGTTCGTTTATTCCAAAATCATATTGTAGCCTTGGCGAGCATTACCTTACCATTTATTATTTTCCTTGAAATTTTTGAGGTTTATTTCATTGAAAGCACGCTGATGACACCGTTTATGTTCGATGATTTATCACCATTGTTACTCGCTCACTTAACAATCAAGCCATTTTACAGCATTGCTGTTATCTTTTATATTGCAGCGGTGATTAATAATCAACCAATATCGATAACGCAATCATGGCTTATGGGCATTAAATTTTGGCCTGTGTATTTTGTTGTTAGTCTCATTATGAATATTCTCATTGGTACGGGCTTATTATTTTATGCCATTCCGGGTATCTTTTTGTTTATACGCTTTTCATTCACCGAGTTTTATTTATTGCTTGATAAACAATCACCACTAGCAGCAATTAAATCCAGCTTTACCAATACTCGACAATACTTCTTACAATTAAGCGGGGGGTTTATAATCTTGGCTGTTATCATTTTTTATAGCCACGCCATGATAAATACCGTATTTGATATTCAACCGCCTGAAATGAATTTTGAATTGTTAACAGAAATATTAAAAACTGAATCACCGGTGAAAGTACAGACCTTATCGCAAGAAAACCTTTTAATTAAATTTCCACCATTTTCATTATTAAGATCAATTGTTGGAATTATTTTTAATTTTATCATTATTATATTTACAATATTTGCATTTCGAGTGTACTGTATATCAAAACAACAAAGCTAATATTCTACAAAAAATAGCGCTTGATAATAAACTTGTAGTTTTAATGAGTCTATTTGTAGGCCATTTCGCATGTCAATAAACTGAAATGCTTTTGGTCCTTGTTGTAACAATACGCTAATATCACTCGATAACGATGTTGCTAATTTAGTGACTTTTTTTAAACCACTTCTAACCTTTAAGCTATTTATTTTAGAAACATTCATTTTATAGTCGCCTTTTAATAAACCTCGGTAAACTCGGATTAATAATGCCATATCGCGGCCTAATCTATCAGCAGCCGATAAAATGGAACTTGCGTTATTTTGCTGAACATCAAGTGACTTTAAATTGCTGGATATTCTTTCAAGTATAAATAATTGGCGGGTAATAAAATAAATATGTGTGTTAGATGAATTACTCTTAAAAAGTAGATCGTTTATTTCAGTATTTAAAGTCAATATCTTTGGTATATTTTTTTGCATTGACTTTAACGATTTATAATAATTAATTAACTCTTTTTTTGACTTTAAAATAATCCCCAGTTTTTTTCGATAGGCTTTTTCAGCCTGCTTAAACTTTTTTTTATTAAACTTTAAATCATTATTTACAATAAATTCGGAAATAATTTGAAATCGGTGTTCTATTTGATTTGTATATTTTTGAAGTTTTGAAAAATAACGTTTATCTTTATTCTGGTTATTTGATAAATAATAATTAACATCCATTAATTCATTAGACTGTTCAAACAGTGTTTTTTGGAATTCGATAACAACTTCATTTTTAGTGGAATCAGCACTAAACAACGAAATCGTAAAAACAATGACAAGAAAAATAAAAAAAACTGTAATTCCCAATGTGAGCCAGCTCGGACTTTTATTAGCAAATTTGTCCCACTGCTTAACCGCTTGCTCGTATTCATACGACATCCCTAAATTTCCCCCTAATATCTAAATTTAGTAACTACTGTGATATTAACTAACTGGTGCTTCAAACCATAAAAATAGACCTTCTTTTACTATAGAACATCTAGCAAAATGCGAACATTAAATGTCTTTATTCTTATATAAACCATTGAGTAAACAGCAGTTCTTATCTATTTTTTTATTTAACCTAAGCTACGCATAAGCAGATCAAGTTAGTTACAAAAACTACTTTGGCTTTATTAAACACTATAATAGCCTAACACCACAGTTTTTATTTAGTAGTATTTAACAGTAATCAAAATATTAACAGTTTAAATTCGTAATAATCGATACAAGCTTGAATCAACGTTATTACTCGACTGATGAATAACAAGCTTGGCACCAAACGGCATTAAATCGGTGTTAAGTGTGCTTTGATAGATTATTTTGCGAAATTCTAAATATGAAATTCGTAAATCGAAATTTAAAAATTGGTGTAGGGCAGGTAGAGTAAATACCAAACATTTTGTATTTTTTTCTAAATACAATTCGTTATTAAAGGCGTGAATTAAATCGAAAGTAGCCGCATCATCGTTGAGAATTTTAATAAAAAAATTTAATACCGTTTTTTGCATATAACGTTATCAATCATGAACTAAACATTTTAATGATATTCGCAAGTAACATAAAGACCAAAACCACAACGAGTACTTTTCGAATAAACTGTTGCCCCCCTTTAATCGCATAATGTGCGCCAAGCCAAGCACCAATAGCATTTGCAATTAACATTGGAATTGCCACCACCCAAACAACTTTTCCCGCCATTAAAAATGCAATCGCAGCACCAATATTAGTGCTTAAATTTAGCGGTTTGGTTATTGCGGTAGCGTGTAGATAATCAATATTTAAAAACCGATGCAACACAATTGCCATATAGCTGCCGGTTCCCGGTCCGAGTATGCCATCGTAAAACCCAATCGGACTTGTCACTGCAATTGTTTTAACAGCACTGGTATTTATAGCCGCTAATTCAGTTTCGGTTTTAGATTGCAGGGTAAAAAATAATGCAATTGGAATGCAAATAATGATCATCCATTCCAAAATCCAAGTTGGGGTTTTTAATGCCATAACACCACCAAAATAGGACGCAATCAGGCAGGGCAAAATAGCAACAAAAACCACCCGCCAAATTATTTTTTTGTGTTTCTGGTATCGGAAAATGGCAACTAGGGTACCGAACATTGAAATTATTTTATTACTCGCTAAGGCAAACACCGGAGGTAAACCGCTGAGTAATAAAATTGGAATTTGAATCATGCCACCACCACCGGCAATGGCATCAACATAACCGGCAACAAGTGCCGTGCTAATAAAAATTAAAAACCAAACCAAAGTGATATCGGGGAGACTGTCCACTTTACTATTTGAACCTCAGGAGCTGCATAATAAGAAGGGTGGGTGAAAGCACCATTGATATTATCAAATACTATTATCTTGATACAAACCTGAAATTATTTGGTTTACAGCACTGCAACAAAAAATTTTAAACATCGAGGTTTGAAACATTAAGTGCATTTCTTTCAATAAATTCTCGACGGGGTTCAACTTGATCGCCCATTAAGGTTGTAAACACTTCATCAGCAGCAATTGCATCTTCAATTTTTACTTGCAGTAAGTGGCGCGTTTCATAACTCATGGTGGTTTCAGCTAATTGATCTGGGTTCATTTCCCCAAGACCTTTATAACGCTGGATATGCTGTCCTTTAGCCGCATCTTTAATTAGCCATTCAATGGCTTCTTTAAAACTGGCCACCGGAACTTCTTTATCACCACGCTTGGCATAGGCACCAGGTTCGATCAAACCAGAGAGCTGGCTGGCTAATGTCTGAATTGATTTATACTCACCGGAATCAAAGAAATCATTTGAGTATTCGTAATTAGTACTGACTCCATGTTTAGTAACAACAACCGTCACTGTCCAATCAACTTGATCGCCATCTTTGACTTCGATGAATTCAAATTTTTCGCCGGAGGTCGTGGTGGCATTTAATTGCTCCACCAAGTTGCTAAACCATTCGTTAATTTCAGGCTTGGTTGATGCGGTAATTAGCTGCGCCATATTCAGCAGCTTCAATAATATAATTTCATGATAACGACGCGCCAATCGTTTGATGGTCGCTTTAACTTGTACGTATTGATTTGATAATGTTTCTAATGCCGCGCCCGTTAAAGCAGGAGCTTGTTCATTAACATACAACTCAGCACCAACCATTGCGAGTTGTAAAAGATGTTGATTTAGTTCGGCGTCATCTTTAACGTAACGTTCTTGTTTGCCCTTTTTAACTTTATAAAGTGGTGGCTGAGCAATATAGATATGACCACGTTCAACAATCTCGGACATTTGACGATAGAAAAAAGTTAATAACAATGTTCGAATGTGTGAGCCATCAACATCCGCATCGGTCATAATAATAATTCGATGATACCGTAATTTATCCGGATTAAATTCTTCGCGGCCAATGCCACAACCCAGCGCTGTTATTAAGGTGCCGACTTCGGCTGATGATAACATTTTATCAAATCGCGCTTTTTCAACATTTAATATTTTACCTTTCAACGGTAATATTGCTTGAAACTTTCTATCTCGACCTTGCTTGGCCGATCCGCCAGCGGAGTCCCCTTCCACTAAAAACAGTTCGGACAATGCGGGATCTTTTTCTTGGCAATCTGCTAATTTACCGGGTAGACCGGCAACATCAAGCGCACCTTTACGACGCGTCATCTCTCGTGCTTTTCGAGCAGCTTCTCGTGCACGTGCAGCTTCAACCATTTTACCGGCTATCGCTTTTGCGTCTTGTGGCGACTCGGCCAGATAATCTGCAAACTTTTCACCAACCACAGACTCAACCGCACCTTTCACTTCGAGTGAAACGAGTTTGTCTTTGGTTTGTGATGAGAATTTTGGATCAGGAACTTTGACGGATAGTATCGCGGTTAAACCTTCGCGAGCATCATCACCGGTTGGACTTACTTTAGCTTTTTTAGCAATGGTTGATTTTTCAATATAGCTATTCAGTGTTCGCGTTAGCGCTCCCCGAAAACCGGCTAAATGCGAACCACCATCGCGTTGGGGAATATTGTTGGTAAAACAATAAATATTTTCCTGATAGGAATCATTCCACTGCATTGCCACTTCAACGCGCATATCGTCTTTTTCCATGTCGATATAAAATACTTCTGGATGCAACGGGGTTTTCTTTCGATTTAGATGTTTTACAAAAGCGCGAATACCACCTTCATATTCAAACACATCACTTTTATCATCACGCTGATCCGTCAGGGTGATTCGAACGCCGGAGTTTAAAAATGATAATTCACGTAATCGTTTTGTTAAAATATCGTAGTGATAGGTGGTTTCTGCAAATATCGTTTTGCTAGGTAAAAATTTAACTTTGGTTCCAGACTCTTCGGTGTCGCCAATTATTTTCAAATCAGACTGTGGATCACCATTGTGATATTCTTGTTGGTAAATTTTACCGCCACGGCGAATGGTTAACATTAAACGTTCTGATAACGCATTCACTACTGAGATGCCGACCCCATGCAAACCACCAGAAACTTTATAGGAATTGTCGTCAAATTTACCACCAGCATGCAATACCGTCATAATCACTTCGGCTGCTGATTTGCCTTCTTCGTGTTGTTCGGTCGGAATTCCTCGACCATTATCTTGTACCGTGATACTGCCATCGGAATGAATCTTGATATCGATACTGGAGCAGTGACCGGCCAGCGCTTCGTCTATTGAATTATCAACGACCTCAAACACCATGTGGTGTAATCCGGTGCCATCGTCAGTATCGCCGATATACATGCCCGGACGTTTTCGAACAGCATCTAAACCTTTTAAAACTTTAATACTGGAGGAATCGTAATTATTGTCGGCCATATATTTCTTCTTTTGATTTGATGAAAAATAGATTATTCGATTTATAATCAATGCTAAACAGGTCAATCAGTGTACCACTATCTGTTGCGATAAGTGCAATATTCATGGACTTTTTAGATCATTTTTATTGAATAAACGTGATCGTAAATGAGTACTAAATCAAGCCTGAGTGGCTCACAAAGATAGTCTGCAATACAACACTAAAACATAAACAATAGGCTTGTAAAAAATTTTCTCTACTCCGGTTATCCGAAAACGTATTTCCTCTGGCAACGCCGCTGTTGTTTTTTATGCTGTTAGTAAGAGAAGGTAATCTGATTTTATCTTCAGTAAACTGTTCGTGCATCTGATGCTTATTTACGTACTTTTATTATTATTTTATGAAAGGGCATCAGCAGTAACCGTACCGTGTTTCACGTGAAACATTTTAATATTAGAATCTGAATCAATATTCAATAAATTGGGATCGGTCAATGTAATAAAGCATTGTGCTTGAGTGTCGAATAATAATTTTATAAACAACTGTCGATGTTCTGTATCCAATTCGGCTGCCAAATCATCCACCAGAATAATACACTGTTGTTGTTTTTCACGAAGCAGTAATGCTTGTGATAATAATAATATTGTCACTAGCATTTTTTGTTGCCCGCGCGAAAAGCAATGTTGAACCGGTGTACCTTGATAGCTAAATTTTATATCTGCCCGATGGGGGCCCGAACCGGTATAGCGTTTTTCTTTGTCATTATTAAAGCCATCGGCTAGTGCCGTTGCAAAATCCAAGTCTTTAGACCAACCACTGTGATAACGAATCTCTGGAACAAAACCGAGCAGAGTGTGTGCGGTTGTTTCATAATACACTTGCAGTCGAGCCAAGTAGTTTTGTCGCATCAGGTTGATTTGTTCTGCGTATTTAATCAGTTCTTTATCCCACACTTTAATCAAGCTATCAGTTTGTTCTTGGCGCAGTGCAGCATTCCGTTGCCGGAGTATTTTATGGTAATCCTGCCAGAGTGATAAAAAGTGGTGTTCCACGTGAAACACACCCATATCAAGAAACTGCCTCCGAAACTTTGGACCTTCAGAAACAAGCCGGTGTAATTCCGGATGTAAACTGACAACGGGCAGTAGCTTTGTTAATTCAGACGATTGTTTTAGTGATTGCCCTTGTATCCGAACAGTGGTGCTTGTTTTGGTTTTTTCGATTCCAATCGGAATGATTGCCTGGCCATCGTTTAATTGACCAAAGACGGTTAATCCGGATTTTGTGTATTGGATAATTTGTTTTATATGGTGCGTTCGAAACGAGCGGGCTGTACCAAGAATGGATATCGATTCCAACAGACTGGTTTTACCACTGGCATTGGCACCATAAAATACATTTAAACCAGAGCAGGGTTCGATATCAATGTCAGTTAAATTACGAACATTGAGTATGCGTAATTGTTTTAAACTCATGAATGACGGTTATTGCAAATTGTAGTTTATAACCGCATTGGCATAATCACATATTTGCAATCAGAATCGGAGCCCGTTTGTAATAAGCAGCTACTATTGGAATCCAATAAATTCATATTGACGGTATCATTTTCAATGGCGTTTAACGCGTCGAGGAAATAGCTAACATTAAAACCAATATCAAGTGCTTCGCCAGAATAGGCAATTTCCATTTCTTCTTCGGCTTCGTCTTGTTCAGGATTATGGACGGTTGCTTTTAAAAGATTGTCTGCCAAGGTTAGACGCATACCGCGGTATTTTTCATTTGATAATACCGAGGCACGTTGCAGGGCTGAATGTAATTCCACTCGATCAAAATTAATTGAGATATCAAGATTTTTAGGAATGACTTTTTCGTAATCTGGAAATTTACCGTCGATTAATTTTGATGTGAATGTAAAACTGGGCAAAGTGGCTTTAAAATGGTTTTTGCTAAATTGCAGTTCTATTTCATTATCCGTATTACTTAGCAAGCGTGTTAGTTCTGTCACGCCTTTACGTGGAATGATAACTTGTAGCGATTCTGATATCGCAATGTTGGCAGCGATATCACACAGTGCTAAACGATGACCGTCTGTTGCGACCGCTCTTAAATTATCATTATTTAATTCAAGCAATAAGCCATTCAAATAATAACGCACATCTTGTTGTGCCATTGAGAATTGAGTTTTATCCAATAGGTGTTTTAAGTTGGATTGTGTTACGTGGCATGTGAAAGGATCTTTTAGTGATTCTAAACTCGGAAATTCATCAGCATTGAGTGTTGCTAAGACAAACCGACTTCGACCAGAACGAATTTCAGCACGCTCTTTTTCAATATTGATTTTAATGATTGCATTGTCCGGTAGCGTTTTCACAATATCCAAAAATTTTCTGGCAGGTAATGTGATATCTCCCGTATCAGTAATGTGTTCACCTTGAGGTAAATTAATCTTGGTGACCATTTCAACTTCGAGATCAGTCCCCGTCAACGTTAAAGTGTCTGTTGCAAACTGAATTAAAATATTGGACAAGATAGGGAGTGTTTGTCGTCGCTCGATAACACTGCATACCGACTGAAGTGGTCCTAGTAATATTTCTCTGCTAATGGATACTTTCATTTTTTATTCCTGATATTTTGAGTTTTATCCAAACTATCTATTAATATTATTATTTATATATCTAATTATTATTATTATTATTAGTGATCCAGTTTTCTGTGGATAAGCAATATTTCATTATAATAATCAAATAGTTAAAGCACTTTAAAGTTTTAGGATAGATGCCAATGTAATGTTGTATTGGCTGTGTGCAGAATGTGGATAACTGTGCTTTTGTTATCAAGTGTAAATTAACACACATTTTATCCACAAACTTATTAGTATCTTATCCCCAGCTTATTATCGTCATTCTCCTATCCAGTTTAGTCCGTTTTTAGGTGCTCAAGGTACGAATTAAATTGGATTGATCTTCTTTAATTTTAATATCGGTTTCGGCTAATTCTGCAATTTTACGACAGCCATGTAAAATCGTGGTGTGATCCCGACCACCAAAAGCATCACCGATTTCTGGCAAACTGTGGTTGGTTAATTCTTTGCACAGTGACATTGCCATTTGCCTCGGTCGAGCAATGGAGCGGTTGCGTCTTTTTGATAATAAATCCGCAACACGAATTTTATAATATTCGGCAACTGTCTTTTGAATGTTTTCGATGGTGACTAATTTATCTTGTAATGCCAATAAATCACGCAGTGCATCTTTTGCCAGTTCGAGTGTTATCGGTTGGCCGGTGAATTGTGCGTTGGCACTGACTCGACGTAACGCGCCTTCGAGTTCTCGAATATTGGAACGAATACATTTTGCAATTAAAAATGCCACTTCGTTGGGTAACTCAATTTTGGCTTGTTCGGCTTTGCTCATTAAAATAGCAACGCGCGTTTCAAGTTCGGGTGCTTCAATAGCAACGGTGAGCCCCCAACCAAAACGTGATTTTAAACGTTCTTCCAAACCATCCACTTCTTTTGGATAACGATCGGATGTTAGGATGACTTGTTTTTGGCCTTCTAATAAAGCATTAAAAGTATGAAAAAATTCTTCTTGGGATCGTTCTTTGTTGGCAAAGAATTGAATATCATCAATTAGCAGTGCATCAACGGAGCGATAGTAACGTTTAAATTCATTAATGGTATTATGTTGCAAGGCTTTTACCATATCTTGCACAAAACGTTCCGAATGCAAATAGACAACATTGGCATTGGGATCGTTTTGTAAAATCATATTACCCACGGCGTGCATTAAATGTGTCTTACCTAAACCCACACCACCATAAATAAATAACGGGTTATAAGCATCACCGGGATTTTCGCCAACCTGAATGGAGGCGGCTTTACCAAGTTGGTTGGATTTTCCTTCGACAAAACTATCAAATAAAAATTTTGGATTTAAATTACCGTTATTTTTAATTTGACTGATTTTTGATTTTGAGGTGGAATTTCGTACCGGCTTGAGACTTTGGTCTTTGGTTAATTTAGCATGGTTTGCTTGGGTATCAACACTGCCGATTTGAATGGTGACATGGTCAATAATGTCGCCATCATGGTCTAATAAGGACACAATTTCGCTTATTCGGTTGATAAAGCGATCATTTATCCAATCTAACACGAACTGATTAGGAGCTAATAAACATAATTTTTGATTATTTTGAACTGCATGCAACGGACGGATCCATGTATTGAACTGTTGCGGGGTCAATTCACCCTCTAAACGATCGAGACATTTATCCCAAACGCTGGTCATGATGCGATTCTCCTAACATTTTGATATTATTACTTTTATGTATGTTTTTTATGATTGTATGCTGGGATTATCGCCGAGCAGCTAACAATATTACTCTGGCTTGAAGAAGTTATCCACAAGCAAATGCGCTATTTTAAAAATTTATTAAATTACATGAATTGTGACTGTTTTATAACACGCCGAAATTGTTTGAAAACAGTAAAATAATCAATAGATCAGTTGACATAGGCCCCTGATCCACAGTATCTTTCCCGGCTCTTTAGAGTGATTTAATTGGCGCTTAACTTGCCTAATTTGCTCTTGAATTAGCGGCATTTTTTAAAATAAAATAAGCAGCTAAGAACTTAATTTAATATCATAAAGTGGTTTAAGAATATGAAAAGAACATTTCAACCAAGTACATTAAAACGTAAACGTGCCCATGGTTTTCGTGCCCGCATGAAAACAATCGGTGGTCGTAAAGTCATTAAAGCGCGTCGTGCTCGTGGACGTAAGCGGTTAAGCGCATAATTGCTGCTTAAACGTATTTTGTAGAATTCTAAAAATTCGCTTTTAAATAGCAAATTTTTAGAATTTAACTTTAGCCATTAGTCGGTTTAACAACGCAACGGCTTTTAAGTCTTTTGAATAATTACTAGCAAACCTCATGTTTGTGCAGTTTGATTATCAACAGCCACTTCAAAATCTAGCAAAATTTAAAACCCAGAACTCCTTCAATCCAAGGATCCCAAAAATGCTAAGGACTTCAAAAATGTTTGCAACATTTTTGCATGAACAATATCATTAAAACGCTATCCGAGCGATTTACCCGTTCCATACGACTGACCAACGCAGCAGATTACGCGACTGTTTTTGAACGAGCATGTAAGCAAAGCAGTCAACATTTCACTTTATTATGTCGAAAAAATAATCAGGAATTTGCTAGACTCGGGCTGGCAATTGCGAAGAAACAACTTCGTCTGGCGGTATCCCGAAATCGTATCAAACGTTTGGTACGCGAGAGCTTTCGACACAACCAAGAATTATTAACGGGTTTGGATATTGTGGTGTTAACACGCAGCTCGGTATTAAAATGCTCGAATAATGAGATTCAGACACAACTGGAACAACAATGGCAAAAATTGGTGCTGCGATGCAAAAAATCCTGCTGAGTTTGATAAAGTTTTATAAATATTTTATTTCGCCGGTATTGGGTTCCAATTGCCGTTATGAGCCAAGTTGCTCAGAATATACACATCAAGCGATTTCTGCCTTTGGAATAATAAAAGGCAGTTGGATTGGAATTAAACGCATTTTACGCTGTCATCCATGGCATGAAGGCGGTTATGATCCGATACCGGATAATCATCATAAATTAACTGACACAACTAAGAAGTAATCATTAATTATGGAACAACAACGAATTTTATTATTTGCGAGTTTATTTTTTGTAGGCTATTTATTATGGGTTGCCTGGCAGGATCAGTTTCATCCAAAAGCACCGGTGGTGGCTTCATCACCAGTAACAACGGTGATTCAAGGCAAAGCTAAATTGCCAAACAATGAAAATAGTCAGCTACCCGCAGGAAGTGATGGCAATAGCCAGTTACCTAAAACACCCACTATCCCGGGTGCCGCAACGGCAGATAGTTCGATGGCTACTGTCGCAAATGGTTCGGTATTACAGTCGGGTAATCGAATTAATGTCAAAACAGATACTTTTAATATCGACATTGATTTGCTCGAAGGTGATATTCGCAATGTTGATTTGTTGAAATACCCGGTTGAATTGGGAAAACCGAATGAACCAATCCGATTATTAAGTGATTCAGGCAATTTATTGTTTGTAGCACAATCGGGTTTTATGAGTTTGCCGGAATCGAAAACAACGGCATTACAAACGGTGCCTTCAGCGAGCTCGCCTTATACAACAGCGAGTACGAGTTACGATATGGGTTCAGACAATCAACTGACGGTTGATCTGAATTGGACCAGCCCAGAAGGCGTAAAAATAATTAAACGTTATGAATTTCAACGTGACAGTTATGTGATAAAAGTAAAACACATTGTTAATAATCAATCCGGCCAAGATTGGCAGGGCGTGTTACGGCATCGTTTGTTGCGCGGTGAACCAACAGAAAGTAACTCGATGTTAACCGGAACGTATTCGTATACCGGTGGTGTTATTTACAGTGATGAAGAACGTTACGAAAAATACGATTTTGGTGATATGGCGGATAAAGATTTATCACGTGATGTTACCGGCGGTTGGATCGCGATGATTCAACATTACTTCTTGGGGGCATGGGTTCCTGATAGCAAACTCGCACAACATTATTATTCTACTAATTTAGGCCAAGGACGTTATTACTTAGGCATGAATTCAGGCTGGGTAAAAGTGGCTAAAAATTCCGAACAACAAATTGAATCGCAATTGTATTTAGGGCCAAAAATTCAACCTGTTTTAGAAGAGATATCACCCGGATTAGAATTAACCGTTGATTATACTTTCTTAACCGTGATTGCCAAGCCGTTGTATTTGGCATTGAATTATATTCATAGCTGGGTAGGCAATTGGGGTTGGGCAATTATATTCTTAACCATCTTAATTAAAGCAGTGTTTTATAAGTTATCTGAAACGCAATACCGTTCGATGGCAAATATGAAACGCGTGCAACCACGCATGGCAGCACTAAAAGAACGTTTTGATGGTGATCGTAAAGGCTATCAAAAAGCCATGATGGATTTATACAAAAAAGAAAAATTTAATCCAATGGGCGGTTGCTTGCCGATGCTGGTGCAAATACCGGTATTTATTGCATTATATTGGGTGCTGTTAGAAAGTGTGGAAATGCGCCAAGCACCGTTTATGTTGTGGATTGAAGATCTCTCCACCAAAGATCCGTATTTTGTATTGCCAGTCATTATGGGTTTAACAATGTTTATCCAACAAAAATTAAACCCAACCATGGTGGATCCCATTCAAGCAAAAGTAATGATGATGTTGCCATTTATCTTCACCATCTTTTTTGCATTCTTTCCATCTGGTTTGGTTTTGTATTGGGTTGTTAATAATTCACTATCGATTTTACAACAGCAATACATTACTAAAATTGTTCTTGAAAAAGGCGGTAGTGGCAAATCAAACAATAAGAAAAAATGATTGCAACGGATACCGACACCATTGTGGCATTGGCGACACCGCCAGGTCGAGGTGGTGTTGGTATCATTCGACTATCGGGTTCACAGGTTCCCCATTTTATCCCATTATTACTGAGTTTAACGCCAAAACCACGTGAAGCACTATTGTGTGATTTTATTGACGAGCAACAACGTGCAATAGATTCGGGTTTGGCATTGTATTTTCCTGCACCACATTCATTTACTGGTGAACATGTTTTGGAGTTGCAAGGCCACGGTGGTCCGGTGGTGCTTGATATGTTATTGCAGCGAGTCATACAATTGGGCGCGCGCCATGCCACTGCCGGTGAATTTTCACAACGTGCATTTTTAAATGATAAATTGGATTTAGCGCAGGCCGAAGCCATTGCCGATTTGATCGATGCCGGATCACGCCAAGCAGTGCAAGCGGCACAACGTTCATTACAAGGTGATTTTTCAAAAGCAATTCATAGCTTGGTTGAGTCATTAATTCATTTAAGAATGTACGTTGAATCGGCCATTGATTTTCCAGAAGAAGAAATTGATTTTTTATCCGATGGCAAGGTATTAACCGATGCCAAAAAAATTGAGCAGGATTGTCTTGCCATTTTACAAAATGCACAACGTGGCTGTTTATTACAAGAAGGCATGCAAGTGGTGTTGGCCGGTTGTCCGAATGCCGGCAAATCGAGTTTGCTTAATGCGTTGGCTGGACGTGATAGTGCCATTGTTACTGAAATTGCCGGAACCACGCGTGATGTTTTGCGTGAATCGATTCAGCTTGATGGCATGCCATTGCATTTAATTGATACTGCGGGTTTGCGCGATAGTGATGATCTAGTTGAGCAAGAAGGCATTCGCCGTGCTTGGCTGGAGATTCAGCAAGCCGATCAAATTTTGATGTTAGTAGATGCTAACACCGGATTAACCGAGCATGATCAACAGCTTATCGATCAGTTCCCTGAAAATTTGGATATTTGTTTTGTTTATAATAAAATTGATACCACATCACACCAAGCCAAATTACACTCGAATAACAAGCAAGTTACGGATATTTATCTTTCTGCAAAAACCGGAGAAGGTATTGAGCTGTTGGAACAGTATTTAAAACACAAAATGAACTTCGTGCAAGTGGAAAACAGCCAGTATTCAGCACGGCGCAGACACATTAATGCTTTGGAAAGTGGCTTAGCATTTATTCAACAGGGTATAAAACAATTAACAACATCGCAGGCGGGAGAATTATTAGCTGAAGATCTTCGTCTGGCACAAAATGATTTATCAGAAATTACCGGAGAATTTAGTAATGATGATTTACTTGGAGAAATATTCTCAAGTTTTTGCATTGGGAAGTAAAGCATTGATGAGCACTGATAGTAAGCACCCACTTATTCGTTACCTGCTGATTTTAATACTTTTATTTATCAGTGTTAGCCAGCCTGCGTGGGCAGTTTTAGCAACTGCCGAGACCACACCAGAGCCTGATTCAAGTGCTAATGCCACACCAAAAATAAAGTTTAGTAAAATTAAACCAGCAGATAAACAGGCCGTTATTCAAGACATTGAAAAAACCTTGGCCGTTGAATTACAGACAAAAAGCATTACCAATGAAGAACAAATCACGATTTCGAAACAATTTGTGCAGAGGCTAGCCGCGGGTGATGAGCGTGGTTTTATCGCGCTGCTTGATAAAGATAAAATGGTAAAAATGTCATTAGCATTGGCAATTCAAAAATTAGGTGATCTCAAGTTACAACGCAATAAAATACTACTTGGTATCGACTCTATCCCTAGCTCGTTATATCGTAAAATTGGTTCGCGTGGACACATCAAATTTTTACGTTTGGTTAAACATAATGATAGCTATCGTGGCCTAATTAGAATTATCTATAATACGGGTGAGTTAAGTTATTTAGAATTAATAACACAAAGAAATTCAAAAAACGAAATTAAAATAATCGATTTTTATGATGCGATGTTAGGGCGAAGTTATACCACTATCGCTAGTCAGATGTTAATTACACCAACAGTAAAAAAATTAAATAATACTGATAAAATTATAGTTTTTATGAAAAAAAACATGACTTTTCAAAAACGATATGCTGAAATGATTCGCTATTATCAAAAAGCAAAATATCAAAAAGCTTTAGATTCTTTTCAACATCTTCCGGCATCATTTAAAGCAACTAAAAATGCTTTATTACTGCGTATTCAAATCGCAAAGGCTCATAATAGCATTAGTTATCGAGAAGCATTAACGTTGCTTGAAAATAAATATGCAAAGCTGCCGAATTTGGCTTTGTTATTAGCAGACCACTATTACTTTACCAAGCAATATCCTCGCGCGCTTAAAGCTATCGAACAATATAGCGCTCACATTGGAGGTGATATTGCGTTGGATAGTTTACGGGTCAAAGTTAAAGTTAATCATAATAAATTTGCACAAGCAATTTCGATAGGTGAAGCAGCGATTAAAAAAGATAATAGTTATGAGGATATATATTGGTTAATGTTAAAAGCGTATCTGCATTCTTATCAGTATCAACAAGTAGGTGCTGTTTTAGATGTATTATTAGATAAGTTTAATGTCAAGTTTGATATTGAAAATTTTTATAAAGATCCATTTTACCGTGAATATGGCTATTCGAATCAATTCAAAAAGTGGAAAGCAAGTCGGCAATTATAAATTGTAAAAGCAATTAAAATGAGGAATAAAAATGTCCATTGTTGTGGCAGTTAAAAAAGATGATCAAACGGTTATCGTCGCTGATAGTCAAGTAAGCTTCGGTTCGATGAGTTTTCCGGGCTCGAATTTAAAGGTAGAAAAAATTCGAAAAATAGGTAGTTCGTATTTCGCATCAACAGGTTGGGGATTGTATGATGATATTATTGAAAATTATTTAATTGATAAACCCGATATTGAGTTATTATCGAAACATGCCATTTTTGAATTCTTTTTAGGGCTTTGGAAAGCGTTGCATGATAAATATAATTTTGTGAATGATCAGTCTGATAGTGATCATGATTCACCATTTGGTGATTTAGATGCGACTTTTTTAGTTGTTAATAAAACCGGCATTTTTATGATCGACTCTGATATGAGCATTACCCAGTTTGAACAATATTATGCCATCGGTTCCGGTGGTGATTATAGCTTAGGTGTAATACATACGTTGTATGATGATAATCTTGATGCCACTGCAATCGCAACCAGAGCCGTGGCAACGGCTATCGCATTTGATACAAAATGCGGTGGTGATACGATGGTTCGTGTGGTTTAAAAATTCAGTTTTAATGTTAATAATAGCAATTAAAAAACGTTTTCATATTCTGCTGTTGCTACTATTGCTGGCCACGATTTCA
Organism: uncultured Thioalkalispiraceae bacterium; assembly: GCA_964514215.1. Lineage (GTDB taxonomy): Bacteria > Pseudomonadota > Gammaproteobacteria > UBA6429 > Thiohalophilaceae > CAYQUC01. Next base: position 23,899 of record CAZEPW010000027.1, on the reverse strand, counting down.
GGTTGTTCTTCTATTGGTTATTATTTTGATGCGGTTAATGGTCATTTAAGTGTATTAGCCGAACAACAAGCAATTAACGATATTTTACAAGACACTGACACAACAGCTGAATTAAAATCAAAACTGACTCTTGCTGTTCAGGCGCGTGATTTTGCCAGTGCTGAAATGAAACTACCCGATAATGATAGTTATCGATATTATTCTGATATTAAACGATCCTATGTGGTGTGGAATGTTATTGCGACTAAACCCTTTTCGATAAAAGCCAAGCAATGGTGTTTTTTAGTGGTTGGTTGCGTCAGCTATCGTGGTTATTTTAATAAAGAGGATGCCGATAATTATGCAAAATCACTTAAAGTCGCCGGTTATGATGTTAATGTTGCAGGTGCTAAAGCATATTCGACATTAGGGTGGTTAGACGATCCGTTGCTAAACACCATGATTGAACACAATGAAGCTCGATTAGTTGGACTTATTATTCACGAATTGGCGCACCAACAAATTTATATCGATAATGATTCTTCATTTAATGAAGCATTTGCTAGTAGCGTTGAATTTGAAGGCGTTAAACGTTGGTTTAATCGACAGGTATCAGCATCGTCAGCACAGTCGAATACCAAATCCTATCAACGTTATTTGGTGTCACGAAAACGTGAACTTGAATTTAAACAGCTATTAAAATCAACACAACAACAACTGCAAAATGCATTTAATTCAGATGCGTTTAAAATGTCAAATAAGCAAACATTATTAAAGGCGGCAATATTTACTGAATTGCAGCAAAACTACCGCAGCTTGAAAAAATCGTGGCAAGGTTATGCCGGTTATGATGTCTGGATGAAACGCGATCTCAATAATGCCCATCTTGCGTTAGTGGCTACTTACTCTGATAAAGTGCCGGCATTTCAAGCAGTATTACGCAGTGTTAATAATAATATTAAACACTACTACCAGACAATTGAAGAAATTGGTGCGTTATCCGAATCAGAACGTAATCGTCGCTTAAATGAGTATCAACAGTCCAATTAAGCTTAGGGCCAGATAAAGTTGGTCTTTAATATGAGTACTATTTTCACATATAGCCCCTTATCGAAGTCTCAGGCTTAAATTAACACTGTTGTGTGATGTTATTTCCTGATATAAAATGGCACTGAGCATTAATAATTTTTATTTAACAACAATAATAATCAATAGTGTTAAATAGAGCCAAGTAAAAAATCTTATCTTATTGATTTTATTCTATTTTATATAAAACTATCAAGGTAAGCTAGTACTAACTTACTAGTCGATCATTTTCTATTTTAAGCATATCCTTTGATATGGTTACCAAATTAGTAATATGGGTGTTTTTTAGCGCATGGTTGTGACTGTTTCGAATACGGCCTCACAGGAGAAAGCAACAGTATTGGTTGTCGATGACGATCGAATTGTTCGTGCAACGGCTAAAAAAATACTCGGAGAGCAATATCAGGTATTGGTTGCGAGTAATGGTGAAGAAGGTTGGTCAGCACTCACTGCTAATCATGCGATAGATGTGTTGCTATGTGATTTACGGATGCCGGTGTTGGGTGGCTATGGTTTAATTAAACGCATGCGTGAATCTGAAAATTTAGTCTTTCATAATACCCCCGTTATCATCATTACCGATAGTGATGATCAAGAAGAAGTTAAATTGAAAATTTTTGCTTGTGGTGCCGATGATTTTATTTGTAAGCCGTTTGAATCCGTGCAGTTATTAGCACGAACTAAAACGTTTGTGCGTTTAAGCAATAGCAACAAACATGCACAAAACTCACTGCTTGAATGCAAAAAACAAGCAACCACCGACAAAGAGACTGGTTTAGGCACGCAACCTTATTTTGAACGAGCCGTAAATGAATCGATAGCTTTTGCGAATCGCCAAGGTAGTGATCGTGTCATGATGTTGATTGAAGTTGATAATTTTAATTCAATTTTCATTAAGAATGGCAAAGATCTTGCTGCTAAAATTGTTGCTACGATAGGTCAATTATTTAAAAAATTTATTCGTATCGAAGATACTGCTTCAAGAATTAGTTTATCCAAATTTGCAGCATTTTTAGCGTGTGATTCAACCGAGCAAGCGGTAACGCTTGCAGAACGTCTGCATCTTGAAATTTCTAATCTAAATTTTGTTGATAATCACAATAATAAAATTGAAGTTATTCCAAGTATTGGTATTTATATGCCTAAAATAACGCAAACTACAAATTATGCTGAGATATTTGATAAAGCTGAATATTGTCTTAAATCGGCATTATCCTCGAGTAGTATTAAGATTGTTTCTAATTCAGAAGAGCCCAGCGTCAAAAATGAAATTTTATTATGAGTTATTAATGCAATAAAATAATTTAATCAAGTTTAATTACGTCTTGAATATTATTAGCAACAAAATCGTATTAGGAAAATGTGTAGACGAATTAGAGAGTTGCTTAAATCAAGAGCAAAAACATGACATAATCTCATAAAAAAACGTTATTAAAGCTTATTTTTAAATAAAAAATTCATTTAACCCTATAGTCAATCTCTATAATAATACGCTGTTAATCTTCGTAGGATATTCTATATACTTTATTAAACCCAAAAAATAATTTATTTTCATGGCTAAAAATAAATTTAGACTTACTTTAGTGATTACAACATTGGCTTTTGCGCAGGCGTTAAATGCTGGTGTTGTTATTAAATCGCAGTATGCAAAAAAAAGTGAAACCATTATTTATCAAAATGGTGTCGCTGTTTTTTTACAGGATGGTTTTGCAAATTTTATAGTGAATACTCACACTAATAACTGTATTGCAATTAACCATGAATTAAAAACATACCTATTTGTTAGTTGTGCAGAGTTTCAAGCGGTTGTAAAAATATTAGAAAATAATAAAAAAGTAGAGTTTAATACTAAAATTCCTATTACAGTTAAAAAATTAACATCTGGAAATCTGCCATTAGAAAATTCAATCTCAATTAAAAAATTTGGCAAAGCAATGTATCAAGGTCAAAATATTGAGAAGTTTCAATTTATTGTAAACTCCGAAGTAGTGTCAGAATATTGGATGTCTGATAGTTTGCAAAAAAAGATCGATAGCGAAGTTGATACTAAAAAAATTGAAAAAATATTTAATGTGTCAAATGCAAATGATAATATCACTGGTAGTCTCAACGACAAAATCAAAAAGAAATACAATGAATTTAAAAAAGGCCGGGTTGCAGTAAAAGAATTTCGTTATACTGGTTCGAGAACTAAAAAGTTGTTTAAAGATATTTCATTTAAGCGTGTTGCAATAAAAAAATACATGCCACCAAAAAGTTACAAAGTAAGTTCGACACTCAGTGGATTTTTTAGCATTCAATAACCATTAAAATTGTAACGCCAAACCAACCGATAAAAAAGTAAAGTTATCATTTGTGTCGTTTATATCGCGGAATTCCTGATATTCTAAGCGTATTAAAATATTATCTTTTATTGGATACTGAAATCCAAGGCCAATGGTTAAATCTGTGCCATCAGCAGTGCTTGAGAGGCTACCTAGAGATGAATCAATGTTCCACGAAAACAGCCCCAGTTTGGCAAAAATATTGCCGTCACTACCAATCGGAATAAAACCAACAGCGGATAGCTCCGTACCAGTCACTGTGTTTGTTAGGCTGCCGGTTTTAAATTCACCCAAATTAATGATGCCGAGTTCAATACCAACGCGATCATTGATGTGAGCACCTAAAAAAAATTTATAGCCAATGGGTTTATTATCATTGGTGGTTGAAATATTTGAATCACCAATGCTGGCACCAATATAGGCTTGCTCAGCACACACATTGGATAGCAACGAGGTATATAGGAAGGCAATTAATACTATTTTTTTCATACATATCCACATTTTAATTGAGATAAAACGCTTAATATCTGAGGGGCTATCATTAACCCGAAATTAATAACAGTATTTAGAGACTATAGACTAAATTGATATAAATGCTCGTAATCTCAAAGACTTAAATCTTATTCTGACTACACTATAGTTATGGTTAACTAATTGATGGTTTGAGATTAGAGCGGTGAAGGGTAATCGAGATAAAAACAATAATATAGAGTTATTAAGTGGTTTACCGGAGATGAATCCGGATTCCGTTTTAATAATGAATCTTGATGGGCGTGTGCTTTATTACAATCCGGCAACTAAAAGTTATTTAGCAGGCATTTTCCCTGATATTGATTCTCCAGAAATAAAAACCATTTTACCGACAAATATTAATATTATTTTGTTGGATATGAAAAACAATGAAATTTTTAATAAATATTTTGATTATAAAATTTCCGATACCTTTCTAAGGTGTAAAATCGTAAAATCATCTGAACCGGATATTTATCATTTTTATATCACCAGTATTACACACGCAAAAAATCTTTCAAATTATGATCCGATTACACAATTGCCCAATGCTATTTATTTAAATGAAATAGTTTCAGATGAAATTGATCGGTGTAAAATTGTCGGCTCGAATTTATCGTTAATTATATTTAATATTCTTAATCATAAAAATTTAAGTTATGCCCTAGGTTATCAATTTGGTGAAAGATTATTACAGTCTGTTTCTGAAAAACTTAAAACGGTATTTGATAACGATGAAGTGATTGCTAAATATAACGATCATGATTATGCCATCGTATTGCCAAAATTATCGTTGCGTGCTGCGAGTGTTCTCGCAGGAACCATCATTGAAGTTTTCGATAACCCACTTATAATTTCAGATCTTCGAATTGAAATTGATGTTTGTGTGGGTATTGCTGAGTTTCCAAAACATAGCTCAGATGCACATTCATTATTGCAATGTGCCGAAGTTGCGATGAATAAAGCAAAAAAAATGAATAATCTAATTGAGACTTATGATAAACATTTTTTTGAAGAAACCACTAAAAAAATAAAACTCGCAACTGAGTTACATCGAGCGCTTGCTACCGATGAGCTTTCGGTTGTTTATCAACCAAAGGTTGATATTAAAACGAATGCGATTATTGGTGTTGAAGCTTTAATGCGCTGGTTACACCCGCAAGAGGGATTTATATCGCCTGAAATATTTATTGAAGTTGCTGAACAGAGTCGTTTAATTAAAGAAATAACCATTTGGGTGCTTAATAAGAGCTTAAAAGACTATAGTAAATTATCCGTTGTATCGCCGGATATTAAGCTTTCAGTTAATATCACTGTAAAAGATTTAACCTCAGAATCTTTTCCTGAAATTGTTGCGGGTTTATTAGCCGCGTGGAAAGTACCAGCGAGTATTTTAATATTAGAAATCACAGAAAATGCCCTAATTTCTGATACCGAACAAGTACTCTCGGTGATGTCTCGGCTAAGTAATATTGGGGTTCATTTATCCATTGATGATTTTGGAACAGGTTATTCATCATTAAATTATTTAAGGCAATTAAATGTAAACGAATTAAAAATTGATAAATCGTTTGTCATGGACATGCTTGATGACGAGAATGATCGAATAATTGTACGAGCAGTGACCAGTTTAGCGCACGACTTAAATTTAGTCGTTACTGCAGAAGGAGTAGAGAGTGAAGAAATTTTATTAGAATTAAAAAAATATAAGTGTGATATAGCTCAAGGTTATCACTTGAGTAAGCCATTAAGTTTAGTTGATGTCATTGAATGGGTAAAAAATTATGGCTAATGGTATTGTATAATATAAATCTAATATTATAAATTTCATATAAACCAATATTTATTTTCTTAAATTATTTTTCAAGTCACGTATATTAAATTGAAAGTCGTACTAGTCTATATTCTATAGAAATTAAAATAAAAATTATTAATTTCATCTTTGGTAATAAGTCACTATTAATATTCGTACTTGTACCTTCACCGGCATAAATTATTTGTGCTAGATTGACACTTGTCTTTTTTACTTCGAGAGATAGCTATTCAATGGAACGCATTACTTTAAATTCGCGCAGAAAAATTGGTTATTTTAGTGGTGCATTTGTACTTTTGTTGCTCATCATTAGCTTATCTTTACCGCAGTCAATGGTGTTGCATGCGAATGGTCCAAGTAATATTGGTCATGAAGATTTGAAGTGCCAGCATTGCCATAAAGAAGAAGTTGGCACCATTCGACAACGTTTACAGGCTAATGTTCGTTTTGTTTTTGGTTTACGTAATCAAGCAGTATCGTTTGGTTTAAAACCAGTTGCTAATGATGAATGTGTTTTCTGTCATGAGCGACCAAATGATCGACATCCAGTTTATCGTTTTTTTGAACCAAAATATAAAAATATTCAAGCAGCGATACAACCTCAATATTGTATCTCTTGTCATTTAGAACATACCGGTAGGCGCGTGACCAGTGAAATGATTTTTTGTAAAAACTGTCATGAAAAATTAATAGTAAAAAATGATCCCATTACTAAAACCCATCAGGAAATTATACAAAATAAAGATTGGGAAAGTTGTCTTGGTTGCCATGATTATCATGGCAATCATAAAATGAAAGTGAATACTAATTTTAAAAACAGAATATCAAAAAACACCATTCAGTTGTATTTCGAGTTTAAAGACTCACCTTATTCTAAGAAAAAATTCCATCAAGTAGAGAAACAAAAATTAGGAGGCTAGCTTGAATACTAAAAAATTTACATTAATTTTTTTATCCGGCGTTATATTGTCAGTCTATTTGTTTGTGTCAGCACCTGCACCACTGTCACCTGAAACTGGTTTGAATAAAAAAATATCCATTGAGAAAATATTTAAAATTTTAAATGATGAAAATAAAATCGTAAGATCAATTTATACCAAAGAAATAGTGATTAAAGGAAAAAAAACGGGTTTAAAATTTGATGAAGATTGGCAAGAACTGGGTGTGAATGCAGGACCGCTACCGGCACAATTTTTACGTGAAACGGCTAAAAATTTAGAACGCAGACCAGTACGTTTGGGGTTGTATTTAGGGTCAGATTATCCAATTAATGAAGCAAATAAGTTAACCGGTACACAACTTGTTAATTTTGAAAATATTAAAAAAAATATGGGTGATCGTTTTTTTCACGTTAATGACATGGGTGTTTATGTTTATATGTCAGCAGATATTGCAATCGCGAAAGCATGTGTTAATTGTCATAACAAACACAGCCAAAGCCCAAAAAATAATTGGGTGCTTAATGATGTGATGGGAGCGACAACCTGGACGTATCCCGATGAAAAAATATCAATTGAAGATGCTTTAGTGATGATCTCAGAATTTCAGTTGTCGGTTAAAACAAGCTATGAGCGTTATATTAATCATATAGTGAGCAGAGATAATCCACCATTAATTGGTAAAAAGTGGCCAGTAGATGGTTATTTTTTACCTAGTTCAAAAGAATTTATGAAACACGTTACCTCTAAGTCTTCAAGTAACACTATGTCGTCGTTAGTTCAAATTATTAATTATTCAGATTCTGAAACCCTAAAAGGTCTATAGTGATGAATATTATATTGCTCAATAATGAAGATTTTCAGGTTAAGTTACGTTCTAAAATATCTGATTTTAATATTAATAGCGTTGCTTTTTTGGTTATTGGATTTACCTTATTATCGTTATATATAACGCAGTTGATATGGGGTTACCGTTTTGAATTTTTGTATGAACTTCAACATAATAATTATTATAAGCAGATAACGGGATATTTATTATTGCTGTATGTTCTTTACCAATTTCGATTGGCTAAGGCTCGTAATAATGTTAATCAAATTCGTTATCATTGTAGTTTGCATAAAATACAAGGTGTTGCTGCGCCATTAGTGTTATACATTCATTCAATGGAATTGGGTTATGCTTATCAAGTATTATTGTCGTGTTTATTTTTGTTTAATTGTTTTGTTGGTTTATTAAGTCCACAACAGTTAAAAGTTCGAAATTTAGTGTATGTTAATAGTTGGTTAATTTTGCATGTCAGTATTGCTATTTTGGTGGTTGGTTTAGTGTTGTATCATTTATTTATTACATATTGGTATGCTTGATTTAGAAGTGAATTGTAGTTTTAATTATTTTGTTTATAAATATTGCTGGTAGGTTGGGGTGACGATAGGAACCCCAACGCTGTGACGTAAACTTCATCAACCCTCACAGTTTAACCTAAATTATTCATCATTTCTGTAATGCGATTATTCAGTTCGGTTAATTTTTTTATGTCTTTCGCTGGATCAGTACCGCCTAATTTTAAGCGTCGAAATGCCGGTAATTCCATTAGTGATGGGCCTGAAATTTTTTCACCCCCCACTAAATTAGAGTGTAATAAGGCAACTTGAACTAAGTCGCAGTAATCAGGCTCAGGGCCTGGTTCACGATCCCATTTATAAGCTTGTTCTGATGTTAGTGCATAGGATACATCGAAATCCCATTGGTGTAATAACATGCTGCCGACAGTGCCTTTTAGATCACTTAAAACTTCATCGAGCGCACCGGCTTTGTGTGATAGTTCAGAATGCTTATCTGCGATAACGAGTAGTGGAATGACACCAATGTCATGCAATAGCCCTGCTAGAAAGGCGCGATCGGGATCAAATTGTTTACAGCGCTTTGCAAGTACATAACAGATTACACCAATGCGTATGCTGTGTTCGTAATAACGTTTCATGGTTTTTTTTATGAGTACGGTATCAGGATGGAATAAATCTCGTAATACCACACTAACAACAATGGAGCGAACGGCTTCTAATCCTATGCGCGTAATTGCTGCTTGTAAACTTTCTATTGCTTGTCCTGTACGAAATAAAACACTGTTTGAAACTTGAATTATTCGTGCTGTAATGGCTGGATCGGATTGCAACGTACTCGAGAGTAAATTCATATTAATAGAGTCATCTTCTAATGCTTTATTAACATGTAGAGCCATTTCGGGCAGGCTGGGTAAATTAAAATCTTTGCTATTAAAGCGCTCTGTTATTTCTGAAATTATTTCGTTGCCAGTACTGGGCAACATGTCTATTTTAACAGTATCGATATACATGCCACTGGTTTTTGTTATGGTCTCAATGTATTTCGTTAAGGTTTTTGAATCTATTGATAATAAGGTACTATCCACAACACAACGTGCAGTTAAACCGGGAGAGTGAAAACGAAACACTGCTTGTTGTGCACGCTCGGTATTTTCTTTTATGGTAGTATCACTAATATCGATGCCACGAAGTTCTATGCTGCCATTGAGCAAAAATAGTTTTTGTTGTTCGGTATCTTTGGCGTTTAAACTTTTACCTTTTTTTATTAATACAATTTCAGCATTACTTGCGATGTCGATTAATGCCACATCGCTGAGTGATTTAAAATCTTTAAAATCTAAAAGTGTTTTAACGTTAATCATTTATTTGTTACTTAAATTGTGTGTTTATTTGATTTGGTTTCATTAATTATTTATATCGGCAAGTTAGTGTAAATATTAATTTCATCGGTCAATTTTAGCGGTTTATGTGACGGCAATTTTTAGAGGTTTCCGCTTAAATCACGTGGGTTTTAATTATTATGAATATTCTTTGTGGGTTGGGGTGATGGAATCACAATATCAGTGTAAATAATGTCATTATGAGTTTAATTGTTTAAATAACAAACAATTAAATGAGTTTACCCTAACTTCACGGTATAATGCGGATTGTTGAATGTTGTGAGCAAAAGCTCTAAGTCATAGGAAAGTCATGAAATTTCCCCAAAATTTTGATGTGATTATTGTTGGTGGTGGCCATGCTGGTACTGAAGCCGCATTGGCATCGGCGCGCACGGGTGCGTCAACGTTATTGCTCACTCACAATATCGAAACACTGGGTCAAATGAGTTGCAATCCTGCTATTGGTGGCATTGGCAAGGGGCATTTGGTAAAAGAAATTGATGCGCTTGGTGGTTTGATGGCGCGAGCAGCGGATCAAGCGGGTATTCAATTTCGAATTTTGAATTCGCGCAAAGGTCCGGCAGTGCGTGCAACGCGCGCACAGGCAGATCGAATTTTGTATAAACATGCAGTGCGTTCGGTGTTGGAAAATACAGAAAATTTAACGTTGTTCCAGCAGTCGGTGGATGATTTGATTGTTGAGAATGACACTGTGGTGGGTGTTGTTACTCAGATGGGCTTGAGTTTTTCGGCTGCCGCAGTGGTATTGACGGTTGGTACTTTTTTAGGTGGTTTAATTCACATTGGATTAAAAAACTTTCAAGGTGGGCGTGCAGGTGATCCGCCATCAAATGCATTATCGAAACGCTTACGCGAATTACCTTTTACGGTTGCCCGGTTAAAAACCGGTACACCACCGCGCATTGACAGTAAAACCATTGATTATAGTGGTTTGGTGGAACAGCCGGGTGATACACCAACACCGGTATTTTCATTTATCGGTGATGTCAGCGATCACCCACAACAAGTATCATGTCACATTACTCATACTAATGAAAAAACCCATGACATTATTCGTGCCGGGATGGATCGTTCGCCAATGTATACTGGGGTGATTGATGGTGTTGGGCCGCGTTATTGTCCATCAATTGAAGATAAGGTGACACGTTTTGCTGATAAAGATTCGCATCAAATTTTTATCGAGCCCGAAGGATTAACCACTAATGAAGTTTATCCCAATGGCATTTCAACCAGCTTGCCATTTGATGTGCAGCTGCAGTTGGTGCGCAGCATGAAGGGCTTTGATAACGCGCATATTACACGACCGGGTTATGCCATTGAGTATGATTATTTTGATCCGCGTGATTTAAAGCCGTCATTAGAAACAAAGCATCTGAAAGGTTTGTTTTTTGCCGGGCAGATTAATGGCACCACCGGATATGAAGAAGCTGCCGCCCAAGGTTTGTTGGCGGGTTTAAATGCTGCACGCCAAGTACAACAAAAATCTGCTTGGTGTCCACGGCGTGACGAGGCCTATCTGGGCGTTTTAGTTGATGATTTAATCACACGTGGTACTCTAGAACCTTATCGTATGTTTACTAGCCGCGCCGAATACCGTTTATCGCTGCGCGAAGATAATGCTGATCTTCGGTTAACCGAAATTGCTTATAAAATGGGTTTGGTTGATGGTGACCGTTGGACGAAGTTTGATACAAAACGTACTAAAGTTGCTGCAGAAATGCAGCGTTTGAGTTCAATTTGGGTTCGTCCTGAAGATTTACAAGACGGTGAAGCCAAGGCCGCGATTAGCAATGAGCTGTTGCGTGAAAGTAATTTGTTGGATTTATTGCGTCGACCGGAAGTGAATTATAATAAGTTAATTACGTTTACTAATTATACAAAAACCGGTGAGGCTGAAACGGATGCAGCAGTTATTGAGCAGATTGAGATTCAAGTGAAGTATTCGGGTTATATCGAGCGGCAACAAAAAGAAATTGATAAGCAGCGGCGTAATGAAGATACCGTTTTACCTGAAAAAATGGATTATCAGAATGTTAATGGGCTTTCGTCTGAGATTTGTGAAAAGTTAAATCGGATTCAGCCCAGTTCGATAGGACAAGCATCCCGAATTTCGGGGATGACACCGGCAGCTATTTCTATTTTATTGGTGTATTTAAAGAAATCCACTAAAAATAAGCAACGAAAAACTGCATAGTTACTCTTAACAACAGGTTAAAGTTGATAGAATACTGTATTTACAGTCTGCCACCGTGGCTTTAATAATTATAAATTAATATTGGGGATTTTTATGAAACAACTTTTTATCGTATTACTGGCATTTGCCGTTTTAAGCACAAGCCCATTGTTGCATGCTGATGGTAGTGCACATCAAGCAGAAAAAGTAGCTGGCATGATTTCCATTAAAAGTGCTAATAGTGTTAAAACCACGCTTGATAAATTAGAAGTAGTCTTAAAGAAGAAGGGTATTACCATTGTGACACGTTGGAGTCATGATGCAGGTGCTAAAAAAGTTGGGATTAAATTACGTAAAACGGAATTGTTGATATTTGGTAATCCGAAAATGGGCTCACATCTTTTAACTAGCCGACAAACAGCGGGACTTGATTTGCCGTTAAAAGCATTGGCGTGGGAAGATGATCATGGTCAGGTATGGTTGTCCTATAATGATCCATCTTACGTTGCTAAACGCCATGATATAAAAGACCGGGCAAAAATTGTTGCTAAAATAACCGGAGCATTGAAGAAATTAACTTCAATAGCTGTAAGTAAGTAGTTACTTACACGATTAAACGTTTTAATGTTAGTTTAGAGCGTTTAATTTAGTTCAAAAACAGCTAAATCACACAATCCAACAGCTAACCTTTAATTCGTCCTACCGGCATTAGAGTTCACACAGCTTTTGATCCAGCTTATTGTCAAACTCAAGTATTAGCAGTAACAGCCGCTAAAATTAAAATCTATTGATAATTATGATTTTGAAAAAGGAGCTTTTATGTCTAGAAATTTTTTTGGTAGCTTGTTTTGGAAGTTGGTTTTACCAATTATTATTTTATTTATCATTACTATTTTATCACTTAGTTATTACATTCCGAATGAAATAAAAAATCGAGTGATTGAAAGTGCCACTGCAAATTCGAAGCAAACCGCAAAACAATTTAAAGTTTTACGTAAATATTATGTAAAAAATATTTTAAAAAAAGTTACGTCAGCTACTAATATGAAGCCGGCGATTAATCATAAAAATAATCCAAATGCCTTTCCATTGCCGGCAACAATGATTCATGATTTAAGTGTTTTATTAAAGGGCGAGGGGACATCAGTTAATCTATATAGTGCTTATCCATTTCCAAATCGAAAAAATAGGGTTTTGGATAGTTTTCAAATTAAAGCTTGGGAATACCTTGTTAAAAATCCGAAAGGTGCTTTTGTGGAAAATGTTAATAGAGACGGGAAGTCATTTTTGCGAGTGGCTGTTGCTGATACTATGGTAGCTCAAGGTTGTGTTAATTGTCACAATTCGCATCCGGACACTCCAAAAACCGGATGGAAGTTGGGTGATGTTCGTGGCATTTTGGAAGTCAATCACGACATCAGCGCTCAGGCTGATGCTAGTGTGGTAACTGGTTTTAAAATTATAACTGCATTAGTTGGAGTTTTGATAATTCTAGTTGCCGCAATTTATTATGTTTATAAATTAGTGATAGCTAAAAAACTTATAGAACTAAGTGGCAGTATAAATGATCTAGCAACTGGTAGTAGTGATTTGTCTAAACGAATTGATGATAGTGGTAGTGATGAAATATCAGCTTTAGCAAAAGACTTCAATAATTTTCTGGATCATCATCGTATATTTATAAAAGAAATTGCTGATTCGGCGCAACAGTTATCCAATTCTTCAACTGAAATGGTAAAGGTTACGGTGCAGGCAAAAGAAAATTCATTTGAACAAAAGAATCAGATTGGTTTAGTGGCAACCGCTATTAATGAAATGTCTGCCTCTATACACGAAGTTGCGAAAAATACTGCAGCTGGTGATGAGTCTGCTCGTATGGCTAGGGATGAAACTTCTTCTGGTTTGCTGGTAGTCGAAGATAATATTCGTATCACTAATGTCTTGTCGGAAGAAATAGAACAAGCTGCAACTGTAATTCAAGGGCTTAAAACCGATAGTGAGAGTATTGGTAGTATTTTGGATGTCATTCGAGGCATTTCAGAACAAACTAATTTGTTGGCATTAAATGCTGCTATTGAGGCTGCTCGAGCAGGTGAACATGGTCGAGGTTTTGCTGTGGTTGCAGATGAAGTCCGAACCTTGGCAAGTAGAACACAAGATTCAACTGTTGAAATTCAACAAATGATTGAACGCTTACAAAGTGGTTCAGATAGTGCTGTGAGTGTAATGGAAAAAGGAATTGAGACGGTTGGAGCTAGCGTTAAACAGGCAGTTCAAACAGGCGAAAGTTTGAAATCGATTACATTAGCTGTCAGCAATATTTTTGAAATTAATACGCAGGTTGCTAATGCGATTGAAGAACAAGGTATAGTGGCTGAGGATATTAATCAAAACATTATTTCTGTTGATAGTCTTGCTCAGTATAACTGCGAGTCAGCAGATAATATTGCTTTAGCTTATGAGCAATTAAATCAATTGGCTGATAATTTGTCAACTTTGGTAAGCAAATTTAAGTTTGATTAAACGGCTTTGTTGGTTATTTACTTAAAATAACAGGGGCCAAATGTAGAAAATTCTTATAAAATATTAGGTCAACTAAAAATAATTATGTTTTATCTTTTCAGGTGCGGTTTAATTCATAAGGAATATGGTGAGCATAAGATTTATAGGGTGAGAATGTTTGATTAAAACTAAATACCTTATGACAAGATAAGGTTAATGATTAAGTGAGTCTAGATGTCACAAGAATTACACAATTTACTCGAGAAAGGTATTGCGACACTACAGGTGTTAGTAAGCACTAATGTACAAAATCAACTGATTTGCTATGTCGAACTGTTACATAAATGGAATAAAGTCTATAATTTAACCGCTGTACGCCATAAGAAAGCATTAGTAAGTGTTCACATACTCGATAGTTTGGCCATTATTCCCTATATTCAGGGTGATCGAGTTTTAGACGTGGGCACCGGAGCCGGTTTGCCCGGTATTGTATTGGCGCTGTGTTTTCCTGAAAAGCAGTTTGTGTTGATTGATAGTAATAGTAAAAAAACGCGATTTATAAATCAAGCAGTTACCGAACTCAAAATTAGTAATGTGAGTGTTGAGCATATTCGTGTAGAATCATTCCAAACTGAATCTAGTTTTGATCAAATCGTCAGTAGAGCCTATACTAACCTACAAGAGTTTATCCAAAGTACCTGTCATTTAGCACATCATAATACGGAGTACTTGGGCATGAAGGGTCATGTTCCGCAAGATGAAATTGCGGAAATCATAGCGGACTTTGAAGTCAATCCAATTACGCTTGATGTGCCCAATGTTGAAGGTCAACGTCATCTTATCGTTATGACCTCAAAAAAATAAAGCACTTTTTAATTAAACTAAATTTTATTGTTGGCTCAGGGGAGCATCATGGGTAGGATCATTGCGGTAACAAACCAAAAAGGTGGTGTTGGTAAAACAACAACTTGCATTAATTTGGCTGCTTCATTATCAGCGACAAAACGTAAAGTGTTGTTGATTGATATGGATCCGCAAGGCAATGCGACCATGGGCAGTGGCGTTAATAAAAACGATATTGAATTTACTACCGGTGATGTTTTATTAGGTTCGGTGCAAGCATTTGAGTTAATCCAAAACTTGGAGGAGCTGGGCTATGATTTATTACCAGCGAATGGCGATTTAATTGCAGCCGAAGTGGCTTTAAAAGCCGGCGAGAATAACGAAAGTGCTTTGCGTGATGCCTTGTGTGATATTAAACATAGCTATGATTATATATTAATTGACTGCCCTCCAGCATTAAACATGTTAACACTCAACGCACTTGTTGCAGCAGAATCGGTGATGATTCCAATGCAGTGTGAGTATTATGCGTTAGAAGGTTTATCGGCTTTATTGGATACCATTGATGGCATTCGTAAAACCGTTAACTCACGTTTAAAAGTAGAAGGCATGTTACGCACCATGTTTGATCCTCGAAATAATTTAGCAAACGATGTATCCGGTCAATTACTGGTGCATTTTCCGGATCAAGTTTACCGCACCATTATTCCACGAAACGTGCGTCTTGCCGAAGCACCTAGCCATGGATTGCCTATTATGCACTATGATAAAACCTCGCGTGGCTCGTTAGCCTATTTAGCATTGGCTGGAGAAATTTTACGTCGTGAAGAGAATTTAGCGGCAACAGCCTAAAGATTTATTATAATCACATTTAACAATACTGAAGACAACGATTCGGAATTTGTTATCTTCAGCATTTTATTAAGCGTTAGTTAATTTAAGAAGGGGCTGCCCCGACATGAAATGCACGCATCATTTCATGATCTTCGTGAGACAAAATATGGCAATGCCAAACATAACGCCCGGCTTTATCAAACGTCATTTTAATTCGGGTTACTTGCTCTGGATAACATAACACCATATCTTTAGGCCCATCTTCAGTGGCTAATACCGGAACAATATCCGGTAAAATTGAAATATCTTCCATTCTAAAACCTTGTCCAACAGCACCTTTATCGGTTATTACCGGTTGATCAATTAGTTTCGCATTAAATTTATTACGGCTTAAAATGTCAAAGTGCACTAAATGAACATGGATTGGATGTGCATCCCCCGTGGTATTATAAATTTCCCAAATTTCAGTATCACCTAGGTTTGGATTCTCGGTGATTGCCGCCGCCCAAATCATCGCACCATCAACCGGTTTATCTGTAACATTAGTAACGGCTTGGGCAGTGCCCAACATTGGCATTAAGCGACCAAATTCATCGCGACCCTCAAATAATCCGAGCTTTCGAGTGCGCACAGCATTTTGTGTCACGCCTTGATAAATACCGTTTAAACGATTTTTATCATAACGGTCTGTGATGACTAAATGTTCGTTGTCGTTTTTGTCATGCTCTCCATCATGCTCTTCATCCATTTGATTTTTTGAAGAATGTAATACCAAGTTAACATCAAATGCCATAATACGATCAGTCCGGCGACCGGTTTTCGCGATTTCAATTGGATCAGGAACTGCACCATTAAATGGTTCATCACCTAAAATATTTTCAATAATGACACGCGAATTTGCCGGCACACTACTAAAATCAAATACCACATCGATTCGTTCACCTGGCATAAAATCAACCTGAGTTACTGTGGCAACTTGTCGTAACAAACCTTGATCCGAACCAATAACATCAAAACTAAGTGGTGCAGAGGCATTTGTTAATTCGGTTTCTCCTGCAGCAACCGTACGAAATCGTAAACGCATAAAGCGACTATCACAACCATTTAATAATCGAATACGATAATGGCGTGCTTCAACATCGGTTTTTGGCCAGAGTTTGCCATTGACAACAATGTGATCACCAAAAAATTCTGCTAATGCCGATGGTCCTTTCGCTTGTGGTGGTTTGGCACCTTCTGCAACGATAAAGTCTTGCCACTCCGGATCGTGTGCATAGGCAGGGAAGTGTAATTCACCTGTTTCAGTAAACTGACGGTCTTGAATGCAATAAGCCAATTCAAATTGTTTAGCCGGTAAGCCAAGTGGATTATCGTGTTTACCGGTATCTTTTTTATCACGGATGATATAAAAACCAGCAAGCCCGGCATAAACATTTAAGCGCGTTATGCCAAGAGAATGATCGTGATACCATAATGTTCCTGCTGTTTGGCTATTATCATAAACATTGGTGTTACTCACAAAACGCGGACCCTGACTGGCTTTTGTTAAACCAGTGAAATATTCCGGATTACCATCAACCTTTGAATCATTATGGCCTCCGTGTAAATGCGCCACTAGCGGCACACCGTCTTTCGCCAAAGTAACATTTTCATAACCTTTTAATGAGTAACACCAGTGTAATGATTCATCAACCGGTAATAAATGCGGCAGTGGTTTACCGCGGGCATCAATTAACTGATTACTCCAGTTAATACTTATCGCTTTATGACTTTTTACTTCAAATGTCTTACCGGGCCAGCTTACCATTGTGCCAGATTCATCATCGTCATTACTACCATAACCCCAAATGGTGGTATTCAATAAGTTACCTGCGGCGTTAATCAAACCGGTTTGATGCACTGCTTGTTGAATAACAATATTATAATTCGCATCTGTTTGTGATTCGGATTTTTTATCGTGTTGTTGTTCATCATCCTTTTTAAATTTAAAACTGGGATGCAATGCATTTGGTGCTTGTTGCACAAATAATGCTTGAATTTTTGGATCGGCCAAAACCGGTTTAGTGCTTACTGGTGGTGCAGTTGGTGTATCGTTATTATAGGGTGCCATGATATTTCCTTTTAAAATTTAAAATGTGTAAATCCCTTATAAACTACTAATATAGTTAGGGCACGAGTTTAGCTATCTGTATTACAGACTATTTGAAGTGTTATGTAAGAATGACGTAAAGATGTAATTTACATATGATTCGAATTCATATGTTGGGCATTGATGTTAATTTAACAAATAAAAGTTAATTGTTAAATTATAATTTAATGGTTAAAGCTTAATACAGGCTTAATTATTAGAAAATTAAATGACAGTTATCTAAAAATTTGAGTTTTAAAAGAGAATCGTTATTTTTTGTGTAAAATTTAGGTTAACTAATCTGAGATTGGAATATGGGACGATATGTCATTCCCGCGTGATTTTAGCGGGAATCTCCAAATTCCCGTCAAATGCATGCGAGAATGAAATGTTTATGCCGCTTTAGTCTCAAGTAAGTGATAGCGATTTAATGCTGAAATTAACGCTTTAATCGAAGCACTAAGCGTATCATTATCGAATGATGCTCCAGAAAAACGCTGGCCATTAATATTTAATGAAATAAACGCAATTGCCTGAGCATTCGTCCCTTCAGCAATAGCGTGTTCGTTATAATCCGTCACATTAATTTGCAAAGCGAAATATTTTTTACAGGCATCCACAACAGCCGAGAGCGCACCTTGAGCAACACCGTTGAGCGTTATGGCTTTATTATTTTCATGCAAAACAATTTCAATTTCATCTTGCTGGTTAACGCGCTTAATGTCATAAGACTGTAAACTATTCGGATTGTTGTCCGCAATAAAGTGGTTAACAAAAATATCATAAATACTTTTGCTATTAATTTCGCCTGACTGCTGTTCACTTTGTTGCTGCACCAGTTGTGCTAATTCAACTTGAATCCATCGTGGTAACACAATACCATAATCCCGTTCCAATACAAAAGCCACGCCACCCTTACCCGATTGGCTATTAACCCGAATCACCGCCTGATAATCCCGGCCGATATCTTCAGGATTAATTGGTAAATAAGCAACCTGCCAAGGCTCATCATCTGTTTGCAAATGCAGGCATTTACGTATCGCATCTTGATGGCTGCCGGAAAAAGCCGTGTAAACCATATCGCCAATCCAAGGATGGCGTGGATGCACCGGAATTTTAGTACACTGCGTTACCACTGAAATAATTTCATCCGGATTTGAAATATCTAATGCTGGATCAATCCCTTGGCTGTATAAATTCATGGCCATAGTAATAATATCAAGATTTCCGGTACGTTCGCCATTGCCCAGTAAACAACCTTCAACACGATCAGCACCAGCCAATAACGCTAATTCACTTGCTGCCACAGCACAGCCGCGATCATTATGAGCGTGAACCGATAAAATAATACTGTCACGCTTATTCACAGCACCAGAAAAATATTCTATTTGATCAGCAAAAACATTTGGGGTGCTATTTTCCACCGTTGACGGCAAATTAATAATGCACTGTTGTTCAGGCGTTGGTTGCCAAATATCAATCACCGCATTACACACTTCAACAGCATAATCCATTTCAGTGCCAGTGAAACTTTCAGGTGAATATTCAAACGTCCATTTTGTGTCAGGGTAGTTAAGCGCCTCACGTTTTAACAGCGTTGCACCAAAACAGGCAATGTTTTTAATGCTGTCTTTATCCATCGCAAACACACGATTACGTTGAACCGTTGATGTTGAATTATAAACATGCACAATCGCGCGCTTAACACCTTTTAACGCTTCAAACGTTTTAATGATTAAATTTTCCCGTGCCTGAACCAAAGCTTGCACCGTAACATCATCAGGAATTTGGTTTTCTTCAATTAACCACCGAATAAATTGGTAATCCGGTTTGCTTGCCGAAGGAAACCCAACCTCGATATTTTTAAAGCCAAGCTTAATTAACAATGCCCACATTGTTTGTTTTTGCTGCACATCCATCGGCTCAAGCAAGGCTTGGTTGCCATCGCGTAAATCAACACTTGCCCAAATAGGTGCTTTTGTAATCACCTTGTTTGGCCATTGCCGATTGGGCAATTGAATCGCAGGCATTGTCTGGTATTTAGTAAAATCAAACGATGACATCGCTAATGCTCCTTTATTAAGCAAATTATTAAATCATCTTAGCTCCAGCACACCGAGAACTAATTTTAAAAAAAAATTATCAAAATAAACGTAAACAAAATCGCGCTGGTCGTGGTACTACCTTCAGCTCAACAGTTTATTGTGAAAACTGCTGTTTAAAAATAGCCTTGGCTGGGTAAGCGAGGCCAACAGTATCGCTTGTGACGATGCAATAATAATAGAGTAAAGTGCTTAAAATTAAATT
Source organism: uncultured Thioalkalispiraceae bacterium (assembly GCA_964514215.1). GTDB lineage: Bacteria > Pseudomonadota > Gammaproteobacteria > UBA6429 > Thiohalophilaceae > CAYQUC01. Next base: position 3,718 of record CAZEPW010000027.1, on the reverse strand, counting down.
GCGAACCAGTGCAAATATTCCGGTTATTATGTTTATTCTTGCGCTAAATTCGATATAATTAGCTATATATTGCGCATTTTATAATTTAAGGACAATCCATGAAACTAGATAGGTATGATCGCCAAATACTCCACATCCTGCAAAAAGAAGGTCGCGTTAGCAATCAAGATTTAGCTGAAAAAATTGGCCTGTCCCAATCACCATGCCTCAGGCGGGTACGTACATTAGAAGAAAATGGTTTTATCCTGGGTTACCGTGCAATCATTAATGCTAAAAAACTGGGCTTAACCATGATGGCCTTAGTGCATATTTCACTCGATAAACATACCCCAGAACGTTTTGAAAAATTTGAATCTGAAATCGCCAGTGTGCCACAAATTCTTGAGTGCTTATTAATCACCGGCCAAGATGCCGATTACCAATTAAAAATATTAGTGCGCGACATGGAAGCCTATCAAAATTTATTACTCGGTAAAATAACCCGCATCGCCGGTGTTACTGGCGTGCATTCAAGTTTTGTTATGCGTGAAGTTATTTCAAGAACAGCCTTGGTTGTTGAATAAGGTAAACCAAAACAACTCGTCACTCCGCTAATGTTTTAGTCGGAATTTCAAATTTAAAAATAACCATCATTCCGGTAGTTTTTTGAGCCGGTTTTAAAGTTATAACATCAAAAATATCAGGTTTCGATAATATCATTCTTGTACAAATCTGAGCTGAGTTAGGTAAAAGCAAACTTTCTAGTTACTTATCATTATGATGGTATATCAAAATATTTTCTAATATAAATAAAATCTAAACACCACATTATTCCGTTAATATTTTAACTGGAATTTAAAACTCAAAATAACTGTCATTCCGGTAGTTTTTTGAGCCGGAATCTAACGCTAAAACATCAAAATTATCGGGTTTCGATAATATCATTCTTATACAAATCTGAGTTTAGTTAGGTAAAAGCAAATTTTCTAGTTATTTATTACAATGATGGTATATCAAAATATTTTCTAATCAAAAATTAAAATTCCATTGGGTAGTTTAAATGTTCTATAACGAAACCACGAAAAATTGATCACTAAAATTTTTTAGAACTTCAAAAGAGTGGTGATACATTATAATAATAAAAGCGTTAACGCGATGTTAGCGCTTACTATCAAAGTATAAAAGAGCTTTACTGTGTATGAATGTTAAGCGTTTTATATTTTAATAAACTTTAAATAACAAATAATTTTAATATAGATGAATTGATTTAACAAAAAGGCTTTGTTAGTGTTGTTAGGTGAATTTTATTTGAATCATACTATTTTGATCGATACATAAAATAATAAAAAAAATAGGGAGAATGTTATGCCAGTTTCATGGAAGGGTTTTAGCTTATTAAATTTAAATCCCATTAAACTTTTAAAACAAAGTATTCAAGTTAAACAGATTTTTTTAATCTTCCCTATATTAGTTTCAATAAATCAAATAGCATTTTCAGCAACGCATACTGCAAGTGCAATTCAAGGTAGTTTTGGTGTCTCTGGCGGTTCTGCTAATTATAGTATTCCAATTACAATTCCACCAGGTATGGCCGGTATGGAACCGAGTGTTTCGTTATCTTATTCGAGCCAAGGTGGCAATGGACTTGTTGGCCTTGGTTGGAGTATTGGAGGCTTGTCTTTAATTTCTCGTTGCGCACAGACACTTACGCAAGATGGAAAGATTCGAGGCGTGGATTTTACCAGTGAAGATAAATTTTGTTTAGATGGAGTACGTTTAGTCAATATTAGTAGTGTTGCCTATGGTGCTGATGGCTCAGAGTACCGCACAGAAATTGAATCATTTTATAAAATAAAATTATATGATGCTGATGGCTTAAATGGCCCCGACTATTTTGAAGTGTTTACAAAATCAGGCCAAAAGAAAATTTATGGAAATTATGGTGGTCGTTTAGATGCTCAAATAGAAGCAGAAGGACGAACAGAAGTGCACATGTGGCCAATGAGTCGAGTTGAAGACAGCGTTGGCAATTATGCTGATTTTTTATATTTTAATGATAAATCGAATGGCTTTACACGAATTGATCATATTAACTACACAGGAAATACTGCAGCTGGTTTAACACCAACAGCAACAATTAAATTTATTTTTGAAATACGACCTGATAAACGTTTTGGTTTTATGAATGGTTCAAAAATAAATGTATTAGAACGATTAATTAATATTAAAACTTACTCAGGTAGTATCAATGGAGTGCAGGATGAAGTTCATAATTATTCACTTAATTACACGGAGAGTTTATTTACTAATAAAAGTATTATATCAACGATAAATGATTGTGGACCTAGTGGATTATGTAAAGTTGAAACAAGTTTTACATGGAATAACTCTCAACAACCTGTTGATACTTCTTTATTAACTATGTATGCAGAATCACCGTTTACACCTGCAGGGACATTACAGTTAAGTTCATGTCAATCAATAATTACAGCTGAAATTGATGGTGATGGAAAATCTGACTTAATTTGTGTATATGATTATGGTGGTGGAGTGACTGCTAATGGAGAAGTTATAACAAATTATAGTATTTATGCTTGGAAATCGAGCTCTAGTTATAACTCTCCAGAATTGTTATCCAATATCTCACCTCCCAATGCAAATGGTTTAGGTCGATGTGCAAATTTAATTCCTGGTGATTACGATGGAGACGGATTAACTGATTTATTTTGTACTTATGATTATGGCAATGGGACTAATCAAGTATTCGCATGGAAATCTAACGGTACTACAATGGATTTTGTTTCACTGTCAGTTTCAAATGATTATGATTTAGCAAACTGTATTAATTTAACGGCTGGAGATTATAATGCTGATGGTTTAACTGATTTATTTTGCGCCTATGATTATGGTGGTGGTAGAAGTGCAGTCTTTGCCTGGGAGTCTGATGGGACGAATATGAATTGGAAAGCTTTGTCTGTGATATCAGATCCAAATAGTTATGATATTAAAAGTTGTAAATATATAATGACTGGTGATTATAACGGTGATGGCTTAACGGATTTATTTTGCCCTTATGATTATGGTGGTGGACGAAGTAATGTTTTTGTGTGGGAGTCAGATGGAGTTAGTATGACATGGAAGGTATTAACGACAATTTCTGATCCTGACAGCTATTATTTAGATAGTTGTAAAGGCATAACAACAGGAGACTACAATGGAGATGGTCTAACAGATTTGTTTTGTCCTTATGATTATGGTGGTGGACGAAGTAATGTTTTTGTGTGGGAGTCGGATGGAGTTAGTATGACATGGAAGGTATTAACAACAATTTCTGATCCTGATAGCTATTATTTAGATAGTTGTAAAAATTTAACTTCAGGTGACTTTAATGGTGATGGGTTTACTGATTTACTTTGTCCCTATGATTATGGTGGGTTGTCATATCAAATTTTTGCTTGGATGTCTGACGGTGAAAAAATGACATGGAAGTCACTTTCTGGCTTCCATAGTAATTCTTATAGTTTAAGCAGTTGTAAAAGTCGATCAATTGGTGACACCAATGGCGATGGGTTATCTGATTATATTTGTCTCTATGAGTATGGTGGCGGTGAATTTACATTATTCTCATGGAGAAATGAAACTTTCAAAAGTCATTCTGTTTCGTCAATATTTAATGGTTTGGGAAATGAAATAAATATTTCATACAAACCATTAACTGACAACAGTGTATACACAAAAT
>CAZEPW010000026.1:40538-44154 GCA_964514215.1 uncultured Thioalkalispiraceae bacterium | reverse complement strand
GAATGACGGTTATTTTAAAAATTTTCTAAGCTCGGGTAAATGGCGGCGACTGACATCAAATCGTTTTTCACTATTTTTACACTTCACTTTCATTTGTCCTTGAGAATCTTTTTCTAATGCTTCAAAGCATTTTTTTGCAATGAGCGCATTACGATGAATACGAAAAAAATTATCTGGAAATTCTTTTTCCAGTGAGACTAATGATTCATCAATTAATACTTCTAGAATTTCATTTTTTAAAATGTAACCCACGGTAATGTATTTTTGATCGGCAAGTAGGTAATTAACATCTTTAATTGGAATTAGTCGAATATCACCTTGCACACGTGCGCTAATATGTTCGCGCGAAGTTTTTTTTGATTGTTGTCTTAGTTCGCTTAGCTGTAAGCGAGTAAGATTTTTGGCTGAATTGATGGCATCTTGCAATCGTTCTTTGCGAATTGGTTTTAATAAATAATCAATCGCGTGTGTTTCAAATGCCTTTAATGCATAATCATCATAGGCGGTTGTGAAAATAACCGTTGGTGAAACCTCCATTGAGTTTATGTGTTGCGCTGTTTCAATGCCATCCATGCCCGGCATACGAATGTCAAGCAGTACAATATCAGGTTGGTGTTTTGTTATTTCTTTTAACGCATGTTCACCGTTATGGGAAAAGCCAACAACCTCGGCAATTTCTAATTCTTTAATTAATAGTTCTAAACGCTGGCATGCAAGTTTTTCATCATCAACAATAAGTATTTTCATTAGCTAGGTTCTTCAGAATTTATGTAGGGGAATTGTATGTGTACGCTATATTGCTTGTTATTGGTGTCCTCTTCTATGGTAACCGATTGATGTGTGCCGTAATAAACCGCTAGGCGTTGTTGGATATTTTCCATTGCCATGTGATTACCTTTATGTTTATTTTGTATTTTCGTATTTGAATCGTGTGATATCGGATTAGAAATTGTTATTTTTATTTTTTTATTCAGTATTGAACCAAATATTTTAATAACACTATTGTCGATATTATTTTCGACACCATGATATATTGCATTTTCAATAATAGGTTGTATTGTTAACGGTGGAATCAGTGCATCATCGGGAATATCATCAACCTGCCATTGAACCTCAAGGCGATCGTCCATGCGTAATTTTTCAATATTTAAATAGCGTTGGCACAAATCGAATTCAGTGCTAATGGCTATTCGGGTGTGTGCATCTTTTAATGTTGCTCGAAATAAATCGGCTAAATCCTCGGTTGCAGTTTCTGCTCGTGAAGGATCGATACGCGTTAAACTGGCGATGGTGTTTAAGCTATTAAACAAAAAATGAGGTCGAATTCGTGATTGTAATGCTTCTAACCGAGCATGCGATTCTGTTTTAATTTTTAATGCCCATTGATGTTGCACGTAAAAATAACGAAGTACTATTGCAAAAATAATCGCACCAACGGTTAAATTACGCATAATGAAAGTCATGTGCCAGCTAGGGTAATCCAATATTGTAAATGGGTAGACTAACCAATATGCACCTTCACTGATAAATGCCAGCATGATTAATAATAAGACGTATATGATTAAACTGGCTTTTAAATGGCTTAATCGAACCAACTTGGGGCGAGCTAGGCATATGATGGCGCAGCTACTGAGTCCGGTCCATTGCACAAATAATGAAACCAAGCTGAGATTATTCCAAATATTTTGTGATACCGGTACGATTGGTAATAACACCAAAATAAATGCGAATAACTGACTGACCATGACCACCAGAAAAATGGTTCTTATTGCACAAAAATTGGGAAGAAATAGCGCGTTTTTGTCCGACTCGGGCTGCAATACCTTGGTATCCTTTTTATTCATGTATAACACTAATTATAATTAGTATAATCTGTATTATCAGTAATATATAATCAACTTGGCTGCGCTTAGCTAAAAATTGAAATTTTAATCGAGAAATGCGCTAAATGCAGCCAAACAGTAATAATTTTAATTAACAATAAAACTAAAGTGATGTGATGAGCAAAAATAACCAGCAACAAAATAATAGCGATAAACTTTGGGACGGTCGGTTTAATCAGCCAACGGATGCCTTTGTTGAGGCATTTACCGCCTCGGTTAGTTTTGATCGTCGTTTGTATCGACACGACATAATGGGTTCCAAGGCGCATGCTGAGATGTTGGCTAAAGTTGGCGTTTTAACAACGCAAGAGTGCCAAACAATAATCCAAGGACTTGATGCAATTGCCGATGATATTGAAGCGGGACATTTTGAGTGGTCGACTAAATTAGAAGATGTGCATATGAATATCGAAGCGCGTCTTACCGATAAAATTGGTGATACCGGTAAAAAATTACACACTGGACGTTCTCGAAACGATCAAGTCGCAACCGATATTCGGTTGTATTTACGCGATGAAATTAAAGCTGTTATTGCAGAAACCAAACGGTTACAACACGGTATATTGCAATTGGCTCAAGCGCATGCGAAAACAATCATGCCGGGCTTTACGCATTTGCAAACGGCGCAACCGGTTACTTTTGGTCACCACTTATTAGCGTGGAATGAAATGCTGGTGCGTGATGTTGCTCGATTTCAGGACTGTTTAAGTCGGGTTAATATTATGCCACTTGGTGCTGCGGCATTGGCTGGCACGAGTTACCCTATTGATCGCGCTTATACTGCCGAGTTACTTGGATTTGATGGGATTACCGAAAACTCATTGGACGCGGTTTCCGATCGCGATTTTGTGATTGAGTTTGTATCGGCAGCATCCATTTTAATGATGCACTTATCGCGTTATTCGGAAGAGTTAATTTTATGGAGTTCAGCACAATTTAATTTCGTGGAACTGAGTGATAGTTTTTGTACGGGCTCGAGTATTATGCCCCAAAAGAAAAATCCCGATGTGCCTGAATTGGTGCGTGGTAAAACGGGTCGAGTGCAGGGACATCTAGTTTCATTATTAACATTAATGAAAGGCCAACCATTGGCTTACAACAAAGATAATCAAGAAGACAAAGAACCATTATTTGATACTATTGATACCATTAAATCCTGTCTTAAAGTGTATGCTGATATGATGCCGAATATTTCGGTTAACCGAGATTCAATGCGAGCTGCTGCAGCACAGGGTTATTCGACGGCAACGGATTTGGCTGATTATTTGGTACGCAAAGGTATCGCTTTTCGAGATGCTCATTCGGTTGTAGGAAAATCAGTTGCTTTTGGAATTGAGCAACAAAAAGATTTATCTGAATTAACATTAACCGAGTTACAACAATTTTCTGATAAAATATCAGACGATGTTTTTGAGGTGTTAACCTTAGAAGGCTCGGTTGCTGCTCGTAATCATATTGGTGGCACTGCACCTGAGCAAGTAACAGCTGCTGTAAAACGGGCGTTAAAAAAAATATAAGTTGAACTTTACATTTGTGGTGAGGGGGGCTCACCACACGACAAAATGTTAACATCATCACATTAATCATATTATGTCTGTTAGTTTTTAGCAGCTTATCTAAAATTCACTTTTATTTTCAGTTAATTGTATTTCTTTAAAAGAAAAAAATTTAATTTAATATTGTTACAGTTATATGTCATTTAAAGATGTAATTTATATTCATTAATATCTTTT
>CAZEPW010000026.1:0-40438 GCA_964514215.1 uncultured Thioalkalispiraceae bacterium | reverse complement strand
AATATCTTTTAGCACTTTACTTTGATTTTTAAATGTAAATAATTTACATTATTTATATTCATAAATCACCATGACAATATTTATATTTAAATCAATACTTCTTTAATCTCGATTAAGAAAATTTAAAATATTTTTAATTTAACACTTAAATATGACTTTAAAATATGAATATAAATTGCAAAAAATTATCACCTCGTCAAGTAGAGATATTACGTTATCGATCTAATGGTTATTTAAATAAACAAATCGCTAGCGAGTTGGGTATTTGTGAAGATACTGTTAAAGAACATATATCCATTGCATTACAAAAATTAAATTATAAGTCGGTAATCCAAGCGGTTGCACAATTAGTTCGTGACGATGTTATTTAAACATCGAGCTACATTTAAATTTCATTATTTTTTTTCATGTTAGTTATCATTTTACCCCACGAAAGAGGGGATTGAGACTAGCACTGTCTCTAGCTAAGGTATTCATTCTTCAAGGATGGAAAATGACAAACGCTAGTAAGGCAATCAAGTTCTGTTGGGATAAGCAGAATTACGATACTAAATTTTATGTGGAGATATCATTAATGAGTTTAATTAACACAAAAGTCATTCGAAATATTTTGTTAAGCGCATGTGCGACATTATTAATTAGTGTACCTGCTGTTGCGGGTCACTATGTACAAGGCCCAAGTGGTGGTACCGGTGGTACATCGTTCAGTGATTTTGGACAAGTCGATGAAAAAATAAATACGATTTGGGTTCGTTCTGGTGCGTGGATTGATTCAGTGCATACACGATTTCTTAATACCGTTACGAATGTATTTAGAACGACACCTCATCGTGGTGGTTTTGGTGGTTCATTAGGAACAGTTATTAGTTTAGCAGCTAATGAAGATGTCACCAGTGTTACAGGCTATTACAATGGTAGTTACGTTCAACAATTACGCATTAGGACATCACTTGGTAATACTTATACTTACGGCAATGCAGTAGGACAATATTTTTCTTATTATATTCCGACTGGTTCTAAGTTTGCCGGTTTCCGCGGTGCATCAGGTACTTATGTTGATTCGATAGGTTCGATTTGGCGTCCTCGATAAACATTAAGTTCTAAAAGAGATAACAATACACGTTAGTTATAACGTGTGTTGTTTATGCCTAATTGTTAATTCTAAATAGGGTTTAGTATGAATATTAAATTTAATTATTTTCTTGTGATAGCATTAATATTTACAATCACCATCGTGATGTTGGTGAGGAATAATTTATCATCAACGGATAAATTACGTTTAGATGAGCTTAAAATAGTACAGCTACAAAAAAATATTGATCTTTTAGAAAAAGAAAATACTGTGTTAACGGTTAAATTAAGTAATACGGCAGAAAAAAAAGTAGTAAAAGTAGAACCAATTGTTAACAATAACAGTGAATCAGAAAATAATGCAGAAGCGATAACAGAAAATGATATGCTGGACACCAAGTTAGCAGCTCAAGCTGACAGCATGCCTGCAGAAGATTATTTAGCGGCTAATGCTGCAGCAATTAATGCACCGGCACCGGTTGATGGTTTTGTTGATATTAATAAACCATTTAATGGCATTGATCCGGCCAGTGAGACACAGCAAGAGATTTATAGCAGCTTTAAATATGAAATTGATGGCTATAATTTTAATGAGCGATTTGATTTTAGAGGGTTTTTATCCGATGCTCGGTTTGGACAGTTGCATGCTTCTTTAGGAGCAAAGTTATTAGATTATGTTGATCAAAAATTAGTTGGCATAAAATTATTACAAGACTCAAATCCGGATGCATTGACTCAAGCCGAGTTGTCCGATTAAAACATACTTTTTGTGTGTTGATGTGATCTGTGTCAACTAAATAAAAATTGGTGTCCGTATACTCCACAGCCGAGTTTTAACAATGGTTTTGGGTTTACTTAATGGCAATCGAGTTATTTAATGATAATGGGCATGTGTGTATCGTTTTTGATGATTTAGTGCGCGGTACTGGAATACAAGCAAATCAATTTTTAATTAAACATGGTGATAAAACTGCGTTAATTGATCCCGGAGGAGCGCTTACTTATGCCCCTTTATCGATGGAAGTTGGCAAATTAATTCGAATTAAAGAACTTGATTATATTTTTGCTTCTCATCAAGATCCTGACATTATTACTTCGCTTGATAAATGGCTGATGTACACCAATTGTGAAGTTATAATTTCAAGGTTGTGGGAACGTTTTTTACCGCATCTGGTTCCAGCTTATACGGACATCATGGGTGACAATCGAATAGTTGGTTTACCTGATAACGGTAAAGACATTAAGTTCGGTGATAGCTTTATTAAAGCTGTGCCAGCACATTTTATGCACTCGGTTGGTAATTTTAGTTTTTATGATCCAATTAGTAAAATTTTATTTTCAGGTGACATTGGTGCATCGATTGGAACAGAAAGTTGTCGTTATCCATTAGACGATTTTGATAGTCATGTAACAAAAATGCGGGGCTTTCATCAACGTTATATGAATTCAAACAAGGCGTGTCAATTATGGGTCAATCAAGTTAGACAACTTGATGTGGCGATGATTGTTCCGCAACATGGTTGTGCATTTAAAGGTGATGAAATGATACATCGATTTTTAAATTGGTTAGAAAATTTAGAATGTGGTTTAGATTTATTGGCAATCTAAGGTTAAATCACTGCAGTTATACTGAAGCCAATTGTTCCCGGGCACGGCGCATTAATAATCCAACATCATCTCCCTTTTCCCATGATGCGCAGCCAAATTGTGTTTCGATAATCGTCGGCAGATGATTATTATTTAGCACAATATTATTCAATTGTGCTTTAACTTTTGATATTAAATTTTTACTGGCTGTTGAGTCAGTTTCTGGCAAGACAAAAATAAACTCATCGTTTTCTAATTTCCCTATTGTATCTGCCCAGCGGAGTTGATCATTTAACATTTGTGAAATTTCCACCATCATTTTATTGGTCGCAGTTGCACCGTAATTTGATTCAACAGAACTCAAATCATTTAACTTCATAATAATAATGGAGAGCTGGTTTTCATAACGTCGGCTACGAGAAACTTGGGGCTCCAGAGCTTGATACATGGCACGTCTGTTTGGTAAGCCGGTGATCGGATCGGTGACATTAACATCTTCAAAATCATTTTTTAAATCTTCATGGCGTAGCGCCAATGAATGAAGCGAGGAGACATCCGATAAATAATGCACAGTACACAGTTCGCTTTCATCGGGTGTCGCATGGGCGACATTGATTAACCAAATATCATCGTGTTTACTATTTTCTTTCAGATGGATAGTTGTACCGTCCTTAAACAGCCCGACAATACGAGGGTCGATGCTATCGATATTTTTATCGATTAGATCCGATTCAGCATAATGTAATAATGTGCATAAGTTTGTGTTAACCCATTCTATTACACCTTGTTTGTTGATAAGAATAATTCCGAGAGGGCTATTGTCAACGATATTGTGGAGTTCTAGCGAGCTTAATTTTTTTGACATGTTTTATCTCGGTTACGGCACTTTACTAACTTAGCTTAAATAGGGATATGTTTATAATAGGTATAGCTGAAATTTAAAAGTTGCATAGATAAATTGTAGTAAATTTGTGGCATTTCTCAATATAGGATAGATTTCAAGTACTTATCAATATGTTAATGTCTAAAAAGTGTAATAAAACCAATGAATTAGTGGTGAAGAAATACGGTATTTGGCCGATACCTATATAATTAAGGTTTGCATGAGAAAATTTGTGGCGTATTGCGAGAAATAGAGTCTATTGTGGATCGACAGATTTTAGTGTTACGCATACCTGATGTTACATTAACTCCAATTGCTTGGGGACTAATGAGGAATTGCTGTGGAAGAACGAGCTGCAATGCAACAAGTTAATTACTCCCATAATTTTAAGGAAATTAAAAAGCGTTTTATTGATTTAAATAAAGCGCGTTATGCGCGCACTTTAAAAATAATTAGACCACAACAAAAAGACTTTTTAGAATTATTGCCACTGTTATACCATGTTAATCACCCGATTTTAGCCGGTTATGTTAGCAGTAAAACACCTTGTGGTATCCCAGAATACAGTATCAGTAAAAATACCATTGGTATAGCAAAACGTTATCATAAAAGTTTTGTGTTAAAAAAACGTGCTTATCGTAGCTATGCGATTCAAGCAATTTATTTAATGGGTAGCACCGGTTCAATTGCTTACTCGGATAAAAGTGATTTTGATATTTGGATTTGCTATGACAGTAATTTAAGTTTAGAACAAATTCAAGAATTGGAAGAAAAAACACGAGCCATTGAAGAGTGGTCCAAAACACTTGGCGTTGATGCGAGTATATTTTTAGTTGATCCCGATAGAGTTCGAATCGGTGATCATGATGATCTGAGTATTGAAAATAGTGGTAGTGCATTGCATTACTTATTGCTCGAAGAATTTTATCGCACTAGCGTATTACTGTCTGGACGTTATCCTATATGGTGGTTAGTACCACCTGAGCAAGAAGAACACTATGATGAAATTGTTGCTGATATAAAATTAAAACGGTATTTACACAGTAAAGATCACATTGATTTTGGCAGTATTGGAAAAATTCCGGCAGAAGAGTTTTATGGTGCAACTTTGTGGTTGCTTTATAAAGGCATAGATTCACCGTATAAATCAATTTTAAAAATCATATTAATGGAAATTTACGCCGATGAATATCCAAATATTGATTTACTCAGTATGCAATTTAAACGAAAGGTTTATGCTGGTGATGTTACCATCGACGATACTGATCCCTATTTAATGATGTTAGATAAAGTTGAAAAATATTTGCATAAAGAGTCAGACGCTGAGCGCTTAGAGTTACTTAGACGAAGTTTTTATATCAAGGTCAATATTAAACTAGCTGCATCGAATAAGAAAAATTTACACGATTTTAAACTGGACAAAATGTTATACCTAGTTAATAAGTGGCAATGGACAAGTTCGTATATTGAAAAACTCGACAATCTTGAAAATTGGAAATTACGTGCTGTAACAAATGAACGCTATGAAATAATTAAAGATTTAACGACTAGTTATCGAGCGCTATCCAATTTTGCTCGTGAAAATTCTGAAACAATGGCCAGAATCAAACCTTCGGATCTTAATGTTCTAGGAAGAAAAATATATGCTGCTTTTGAAAGAAAGGCCGGCAAAGTTGAAATAGTGTATAAGGGAATTACCAAGCAACTATATGAAGACCATTTAACTATTTCTAGACGTTTAACCGATGATGATGCCGAAAAATGGACAGCTTATCATGGTGCTTTGATTGAAAATGATCTGACCAATCATGAACCATTAAAAGTCGCACACAGTTTAATTGAATTATGCGCCTGGTGTTATTTTAATAAAATATTTAGCCCTCAAACCATTGTTGCATTATACAGTGATGGTAGTGATTTAAGTAATCGTGAAATACGTTCTATTTTTGATCATATGAAACACATGTTTGAAGCGACTATTAATCAAGGTTCATCTTTTGAAGATTTTAGACAGGCATCAAGCATTCGTGCAATTGGATCCTTTATTAATGTTGGCTTGGATCCATTTTCCACTAGAACGAAGCGCGGTGAACACTTGGCGAGTAGTCGTACTGATTCGTTGCAATATGGTGGTTTATCTGAAAATTTGGCATTGAGTATCGATCAGGTGATTGTAACCAGTTGGCATGAAGTTTTAACTTATCGTTATTATGGGGTTCAAGGTTTGCTGGATTGCCTTAGGGATTATATTTTGTGGTCACCTCCATCTCATGGTCGGCGGCCACCTGCAATCAATGCCGTTAGTTTCTCTTCTTTAAGGGGCAATGCTATTGCCAGCCGGGTTGAAGGCGTATTTGATAATATTATTTCGTGCTTTTATGATGACATCCGGCATAAAAATACCCGGTTTGTTTTGGGCGTTGAGAAAAGTTATTTTGTTATTAAATTAAATAATGATAGTTTTGTGAGTGAGCGGGTAGACTCTATGGATGAATTATTGCAATCATTAAATACCCCTCTTGGACATTATAGCCCGGTGGTATTTGATAGAATGACTTTAGGTGATAGTGTCTTACCATTGCTATACCAACACAATAAAATACACGCAATTCAATTATTTTATTATGTTAGTGGCAAAGAAGTTATTTTGTATATTTTAGATGAAAAAGGGGCCCTGTTTACCAATAAAACACAATTTCATAATGCTGCTAGTATCGTGAATCAATATCAACGATTTTTTGATTCTATTAATAAACGCATGATTTTTTTAGCAAATGAAATTGGTGTTGATTATAATGTTAAGGAACATGAAATGTTTCAACTAAATAAATCTCGAACCGGGGTATGGTCGATTCATAAAGAAGCGATTAATCGATTTCCCACTGAAAAAGATTTTGTTAGTTTACAAGTTATTGGTGATTTATTTAATAGCAAGCCGGTTTTTAGTATTTATGTTGGAGACCAGGAATTTACAACAATTGAATACGGTCGACGATTGTATTTATGTGTCATTGAATATATCTTACGTTACCGCAAGAGTAAAAAGTTATATTCGGTGTATATTACCGATGTTGATATATCTAAATCATTATTGGGTAGTTCACTAAGAAATGTTCAAACAGTACATTATCTAAACTATAAAAAACAAATTGAAGAAAATTTAAATTTTGTACTCAAAAGTATGATAGATTCTTAATTAACTTTATATAAAAGTCGAGTTATTTTAAATTTAATTAACCATAATTAACGATGAAACCTTATTCTGAGTCTTGTGAACAAAATAAAGCGCCAATTTTAGCTGTATTAGAGCAAGAATTAGCTGATATTGAAACGGTATTGGAAATTGGCAGTGGCACAGGCCAGCATGCGGTTTTTATGGCTAGTAAATTACAACATCTTCATTGGATAACATCTGATTTGAGTGAAAATCACGATGCAATTAAACAGTGGTTAGTTGAATGCACTGATGGCAATATTGAAGGGCCATTATTAATCGATGTGAATCAACAGCAGTGGTTGGATGAAGCTGTGTGTGCAATATATAGTGCCAATACGGCGCACATTATGGATTGGCCTAGTGTGGTCCAGATGATGTGTGGTGTGGCAAAAACATTGCGCAAGGGTGGAATTTTTTGTTTGTATGGCCCCTTTAATTATAATGGTGATTATACCAGTGATAGTAACCGAAATTTTGATGCGTGGTTAAAGGATCGTGATCCTAATAGTGGTATTCGTGAATTTGAAAAATTAAATTTTCTAGCGTATGAAAACGACATGATTTTAAAACACGATTATGAAATGCCCGCGAATAATCGATTGCTAGTGTGGGTTAAGTAACCTCAGCTCGGTATAAGAATATTTTTAAGGTAACTTGATAATCTTGATGTTTTAATTAGATTTTGGCTCAAAAGACCTAGCGGAATGACGGTTATTTTGATACAAACCTCAGGTTTAAGTAATAAGTCAGCCAAAGATTAAATCCTAGCGATGGTTTCTTTAAACCAATTTGAAATATCCGATATTTCTTCAGGAATGACAGCGTGTTCCATTGGATATTGCCGCCATTGAACTTTCACTCCTTGTTTTTCAATTAACTCACGGGAATACTGTCCAATGGCGATTGGGATTACCGGATCAAATTCGCCGTGAGTCATTAGTATTGGAATATTTTTATTGGCGCTGTGTAATTCACTTTCTAATGTATCGGGTAGTGTCAGGTAGGTTGATAAGGCTAATATACCGGCTAATTTTTTTGGGTAACGCAAAGCAGTTTGTAATGCGATAGCTCCTCCTTGCGAAAACCCGGCTAAGAAAATCTTTTCAGCAACCACGCCTTGTGATATTTCACTTTCAATAAATGCTGTTATAAAACCTGCGGCTTGGTGAATGCCTTTGCTATCTTGTTGAGCATCAATTTTTGCAGCATCTAGGATGTCATACCACGCTGGCATTTCAACCCCCCCATTGATGGTCACGGCTTGGCTTGGTGCGTGAGGCAATATAAAACGGATATTATAACTCGATGATAACTCTAACTCGGGTATTATTGGTTCAAAATCATGACCATCTGCGCCAAGACCGTGCAACCAAATAACACTGTATTCGGCATCGTCTGAGCCAATTTTAAGGTGGGGTAATAATGCCATTGAGAATAATTCCTGTTCTTGTTTTATTTAGTCTTTGCTGAGGGTGATGCTTGCATCACTTTGTTCAGTGCAATATTTGCTTAGTGCCGCAAATAACTCTTGTTTATCATTATCATTCAACCACGATTGACTCGCGTCATCAAATTCAAAATGATATCCTCCGGATTTTGCTGCAACCCATAATTGTGATAACGGTAATTGTCGATTGATTATAATCTTAGACTGATTACTTTCGATGGTTATTGTCAGAATGCCGGCTGCTGTTTCAAAATCAATATCGGCATCACAATTATCAAGTGCGTCTTCAATTTGAATGAGGGTATCGTCTACTTTGTCGTTAAATTCTGATTCAGTCATGATATTTAATTATCGGTATTTTAGTGAAATATTATTTTAACAGGTAATTGTTATCAAGGTGTGAGGTTATATAATGTTGTGGCATAAAAAAAGGTGGAACCACGAATGGTTTCACCTTTTATACAAAATAACCTAAATTGAATAGTAGCTTACTTTACTTTTGCAGAGATTGAATCACTTTTGCCCTTGTTGTCAACCCAGCTAATTTTAACGGAGTCGCCTTTTTTCGCGCCTGAAAATTGAAACGAAAGGTAAGGGTTTTTAGAAATAGCAGGTCCCCATTGAGCAGTCATAACCGTTAAACTATTGTGTTCACATTTAACTTCTTGAATGTACTCAGCAGGAAATACTTTACCGGTTTTCTTATTCTTACGAAGACCAGTTTCCATTGGGTGTGTAATTAAAGCCTTCACGGTGGTGGTATCACCTTTCGCGCTGGCACGGATTCGAATTGTTTTAGCCATGATATTTATTCCTCGCTTAATTAGGGATTAACCGCCGCAACCGCCGATGGTTACTTTGATGTTTTTTTGTGCAGTGTAGCTTTTGCCACCCGCTTTGATTACTGCAACTACGTCTGAGGTTTTACCCATTTTAATACGTGTTGAAATAAAGCCCTTAGCATTGCTAGCCATATTAAAGTTAGCGGCTAATGGTGTGCCGTTATTTTTAGTCACAATACTGATAGATTCAATCCCAGAAATACTGGAAGTAATGGTGACAGGTACTACTGCGCCATTTTCAGCAATGTCCGGTGCTTTAATCTTAATATCACCCGAAGCAGAAGTTTCTGAACTTCCTAATAAAGAATTTAAAGCGTCATTGACACTTTTAGCTTCGAATGCAGATTTTGGCCAAGCGGCTAAAACATTACGTGGGTTTAACATGCCTGCCCCAGCAGCAATTGCTACAGTACTGGTGGCCAGTGTTCCCTTTAAAAAGGTTCTACGTTCCATAAATTATGCTCCTCAAATTCGCATTATAATTTTATTCATTATATATAGAGCAGTAATCAGGCCAACTTCACAAAATGTTGATATTTTATTATAAATCAAAGTCTTACGAGTTAATTTTTGGATTAAGTCTTGTTCTTGTCGTGCACTTTGCACGATTTGGATGATATCGAATTGCAATTTGGACGATAGTAAGCATACTTTTTGTATGTTTAATCGTCTGGGTTTGGATCGCGCTGTGTTTGCAGTTTTCGCCACAGTGTCGACTTGTTGATTCCTAACGTGCTGGCGGTTGCTTCGCGGTTACCATCGAAACGTTGTAGGGTTTTGATAATATAGCGCTGCTCTAATTCTTGTAATGACGGGTTGTCCGCATCGATTTGATCCGAGTCTTTTTTAGCGCTTAGTGCTTGAAGATGTAAGATGGGCTCATCGGCAAGTGCAATATGGCGTTCAACCAAATTTCGTAGCTCACGAACATTGCCAGGCCAATCAAATGCTCGTAATTGTTTTACCGAGTTGGGATCAAAATGTGATACGGTGCGATTATAGTGCTTTGCGAAATACTGGATAAAGTGATTAATTAGCAATGGAATATCTTCGCGTCGTTCTCTCAGTGGCGGCATGGTAATGTTGATGACATTGAGTCGATGGTATAGATCATCACGAAAGGTGTTGTCTGCTATCATATCGATTAAGTTTCGATTGGTTGCTACGATAAATCGTACATCAATGGTGATGCTATGCAAACCACCAACACGCGTTATTTGTTGTTCTTGGATGACTCGTAATAATTTGGTTTGCATCGCATCTGAAATATTACCAATTTCATCTAAAAAAACGGTGCCACCTGATGCGGTTTCGAGTAACCCGTGTTTGGTTGATATTGCTCCAGTAAATGCGCCTTTCTCATGGCCAAATAATTCGCTCTCTAATAATGTATCACTTAATGAGCCACAATCGATGACAACAAATGGTGTATCAGCAAAATGGCTTTGATGATGTATCGATTGGGCCATTAATTCTTTGCCGGTGCCCGATTCGCCATCAATAATAATATTGCAGCGAATGTCCGCAATTTTATCGAGTAATTGATATAATTTTTGCATGGCCGGTGCATCACCAATTAAATTAGTATTATTTGATTTTGAATTTAGTTGTTGTTTAAGCATCTGATTTTCATTAACCAAGGCTTGTCGCTCTAAGGTACGATTAATTAAAATCTGCATTTCGTCCATGTCAAAAGGTTTTTTAATAAAGTCGGTTGCACCTAAACGTACCGCTTCAATGGCATCATCAATATTGGCATAGCCGGTAATGATAATAAATGGTAAATCTGAATCGAGTTGTCGTATTTCGGCCAATAATTCCATGCCAGTCATGGTTGGCATGCGTAAATCACTAATAATTAGATCAACGTGTTTTTCTTTAAAATAGTTAAGCGCTTTTCCTGGGTCTTGAAATATTTTAACATCATAATCTGCGCCATCACTAAAGCGCATCATTAGTTCACCGGCTTTGATGTCATCATCAACAAAAATTATTTTTGCATTTATATTCATATATTCGTTGAACTATTTTTAGGAATAATATTTAAAGGAATTCTCATCGTTGCTGTTACACCTTGGTCTTGATTGTTGCTGATGAGTAACTTACCTTGGTGTGACTCCATTATACCAAGACTAATTGATAATCCGAGACCACTGCCTTGTCCTTCAGATTTTGTACTAAAAAACGGATCAAATATTTTATCAAGTGCTTCAGGTTTAATTCCCGAACCTTCGTCACGTATTGAAATAATTAAACAGTTATCACTGTCTTTTACCCCTACGACTATTTGGCCATTTTGCTCGCTCGCTTGAATGGCATTTATTAATAAATTAATAAGAACTTGTTGTAATTGGCTGCGATCACCTTGTGCAATGATATTATTTTCATCAAGTATTCGAATTGATATATTTTTATTTTTTGAGGTTTGTTGTACTAAGGCAAGTGATTCCTGAATAAAGGGTGTCACCTGAAAACTTTCATAACGGGGTGGGACTTGTCGTGCAAAATTTAAAATGCCTTTTATAATATTCGATGCGCGTAATGCCTCATCACGTAATGAATTGATATCTTTTTTTAAACTATCATTACTGGAATTGTCGCGTAACAATAATTTAGAATAAGATAATATATTGTTTAACGGATTATTAATTTCATGGCCAATACCCGCAGCCATTTGCCCAATACTGGCAAGTTTGGCACTGCGTAGCACCATGCTTTGTGCTTTGTCTCGATCTTGTTGTGCCGAATCGAGATTATCGGCTAAATAATTATAAGCGATGGATAAAGAGTTAATTTCATCAAAATCATAGTTGGTTGGGGCACGGTAATCTGAATTACCATCCGCAAAGGCGGTTAAGTTTTTAGCTAAGGTTTTAACCGGATTAGAAACTTTATGCGCGGCAATATTTGCCAATACGATACTGATAAACAATGCCACACCCACAAATATCCAAATACCGTATTTAATATTTTTAAACGGTTCGGTAATGGTATTGTGCTGCACTTTGGTAGCCAATACCCAGCTTGTTAGTTGATTGGGGTAGGGAAATAATTCAGTAAAATACAATATTGATTTATCACGCAGTGTGATTTTGCCATCGGGTTTGGCTATTAGTTTGGAGTGAATCTGATCACTATAAACATCTTTCAGTAATTTTTTTTCACGCTGCTGTTGTGCAAAACGAATGTTATTTAAATCATCGTATAACAACATGCCATTTCGAAATTCTTTATCCGGGTTATTTTCAAATAAAACTAATTGACCTTTATAAAGCCGCGGAGCATGATCTAATAAGCTATCAAGCTGGGTTCCAAAAAGTGTCACAGCTAGTGCGCCAACTTGTCGCTTTCGATTATATAACGGTACGATATAATCCAATAATGGTAACACGGTCATTTCATCTGAGTTTTTTCTATTATGCGGCAAACTTAACATACTGACTTCATTCGCGGGCATGGAGCTTAGTAATTTTTTAAATGATTTTGATTGCACACCACTCTCTACAAACGGAATACCGGATAAATTATCATAAATAGCTGCACTACGTTTTACGTTACTAACCTTTATCAGCGAATTTCCTTTGCTGTCTAAAATTCGTAGATAAAAAACGCCCGGTAAAATGGTTTGAAAACCTTCAAAGAACCGGTTTAATCGTGAACGACGAACATTAATATCGGGGTGAACTTTATTGCGTCTGGCAGAATATAATACTGGTAACATTTCTTTTACCGCCGGTGAATTTGCCAAGCCTAATACCAGTTCGCGATTATGTTCGTGGTAGTGTAATAAATCAGTGGCTAGACGATTAATACTATTATTGATGTCATGGCTAACGGTTTTTTCATAATTGTATTCACTATAATAGATTGCACTTAAAGCGAGTGCTGTTAATGGTAAAACCGTAGCAACGAAAAACCATATAAATATATTGGATTTAATACTCATGTATTTTGTTATTTATTTGTATGCTTATGTTGCTAATATAAATTATTTCCAATTTTTCACAGCATTTAGAGCCTCTTTATTGATCGCCCTTGCGATTAATCCCGAGTTACTGACATTGATGGTGTAACGTGCATCATTACTCATCGGCAAATAAGTCGCACTGCCATAGACTGCATCGACCCATGGAAACCATTCTTGATGTTGTTTTACAAAACTCCAAATGTCGGGTGACCAATTCGTTAAAAATGTTGGGTTGGGCATGGAATAAACCGTTCGAGGGGATTTGCGCTCTTGACTTATATCCCGATATCGCCCCGATAACCGTTCTAAACGATAATGCGTTTTCATTCCAATTAATGTCGCTATTCCAGACCATTTTAAGATTCTAGCATCCAATTGCCATTGGTCACCGCGCAAATCATAGGTTTGAGTACTGTTATCAGGATAAGTGATAAAGGCTCGGAAGTGTTTCGGTTGTATTTCACTGAGCTGAAATTTTGCAATTTCCTGTTCAAACGTTAATTGCCGGTAAGTGTATAAATTTAATGCAATCGAAGTTGATAATGCCGCTAAACTCAGCAGTAGCAAGCCCGATAAACCCTGCAAGCTAGCGGTGATAAGCTTTCGACGCCAGAGCCGTTTTATTGCTAATAAAAACAACAGTATACCGAGTATGGCTATTATTATAGTGATTAATTCTAGTATCATTCAAATAGTATTATAGGAGTTGTTAGTAATGCTGTAATGACTATCGTAATCGGGTTAAGAACATTTCGCAAACACAACAATAGCATCAAGACTTGGTTGTGCTGTGTTTGGAAACTGCCGTATAATTTGATTTATTTCTGTTCAACTACAACCACAAAAGGCAAATACGGGTCTAAATAAATGCTCAATTTTACTTTAATTTTTTTATCCCGAAATATTTTTGTAGCGCTGTTATTTGTGGTGCTAAGTGTTGCTACGTTGAGCGCTTGTGGTAAAAAAGGTGGTTTGTATTTACCAACTGAGCCAGAATCGCAAGTAAAAACTGAAAAACCAAAAGAGTCAGAGCAATCTAAACAAAATTTACCGAGCGATTACCCAGATTAACGCAGCATCAATTAACCCGTATTACAATCAAACAATAAAAGAAGTATTTCGATGGATTATTTTAAATATCGCAACAATGAACTGTATGTCGAAGATGTGACAGTTGACAAAATTATACAAACCTACGGCTCGCCTTGTTATATCTATTCACGAGCAACATTTGAACGTCATTGGAATGCTTTTAATGATGCATTATCAAATCATCAGCATTTGGTTTGTTATGCGGTTAAAGCAAATTCAAATATTGCAATATTAAATGTATTGGCAAAATTGGGTTCTGGTTTTGATATTGTTTCGGTTGGTGAATTAGAGCGCGTGCTTGCTGCCGGTGGCGATCCAGAAAAAATCGTATTTTCGGGAGTTGGTAAAACCGCAACAGAAATGTATCGCGCATTAACTGTTGGTATCTATTGTTTTAATATCGAGTCGGAATCCGAACTTCATCGATTAAATGTAGTCGCATCGCAACTGGGCAAAGTGGCAAACATTTCGATCAGAGTTAATCCCGATGTGGATGCAGGCACACATCCCTATATTTCAACGGGTTTAAAAGATAATAAATTTGGAATTGAAATTACAGCAGCTCAAGCAGTGTATAAAACGGCGGCTGAATTAAAATCCATTAATATTGTTGGAATTGATTGCCATATTGGTTCACAACTAACCGACACTGCGCCTTTCCTCGATGCTTTGGATCGTGTTTTAATTTTAGTGGATAAATTAGCAAAAGGCGGCATTGAGATTCATCATTTGGATTTAGGTGGTGGTCTTGGTATTTGTTATAAAGATGAGCAACCACCACTTCCAAATGAATATGCTAAAGCGTTATCGGAACGATTAGGAACTCGAAAATTAAAAATTTTAATTGAACCTGGCCGAGCAATAGCCGGTAATGCCGGTATTTTAGTCACTACAGTAGAATATTTAAAAAAATCTGATTATAAAAACTTTGCCATTGTTGATGCTGCAATGAATGACTTAATTCGCCCGTCATTATATTCTGCGTGGCAAGATATTATTCCCGTTAAACTAACCAAGCAAGTTGAACCTGAGTTATACGATATTGTTGGCCCGGTATGTGAGACGGGGGATTTCTTAGGTAAAGAACGCGAGTTAGCAATAATCGAGGGCGACATGCTAGCCGTTCGTTCGTCTGGTGCTTATGGTTTTACCATGAGCTCAAATTATAATAGCAGACCCCGAACGGTTGAAATCATGGTTGATGGCGATCAGGCTCACGTGATACGTGAACGTGAATCGATTAAAGATTTGTTTGCTTCAGAATCTTTATTACCATAATTTTTATTTTAAAATAGCTCGGTTATTTTAATTTAGCAAAGGCGGCTGCCATGGCGTTATTGGTGGGTTTCGTTTGTTGGCGGCTTTTGTTGTGATTGGTTTTCTTACTATTATTCGTTTTATTATCATTAGGTTTTTTTGCTGCAGGTTTATTAGCACTCACTTCATCCGTGAGGTTCATGGTTAAACCAATGCGCTTTCTTTTACTATCTACTTCTAACACCTTAACTTTGACAATATCACCGGTTTTAATAATTTCGCGGGGATCTTTGATAAATTTATTTGATATATTGGATATGTGTACCAATCCATCTTGGTGCACGCCAATATCGATGAAAGCTCCAAAATTGGTGACGTTGGTGACAACACCTTCGAGTATCATCGCTGGTTTTAAATCTTTAACTTGTTCAACACCTTCTTTAAATGTTGCAGTTTTAAATTCAGGACGTGGATCTCGGCCGGGTTTATCAAGCTCGGAAATGATATCACGTACTGTTGGTTCACCATATTTGTCGTCAGTGTAATCATTCGCAGCAAGGCCGTTTAGTAATTTACTATTGCCGATTAAATCTGTAATTGCAGTGTTAGTATTACTACTAATTTTTTCAACCACCGGATAAGATTCTGGATGCACCGCTGATGCGTCTAACGGGTTGCTGCCATTTTGAATGCGCATAAAACCTGCGGCTTGCTCAAAAGCTTTGGGGCCGAGACGGGGCACGGATAATAACTGAGTGCGATCAGTGAACGCACCATGTTGTTCTCGATAAGTGACGATATTGGCTGCGATTGATTCGGATAAACCCGAGACTTTTGTTAGCAGGGGAACTGATGCGGTATTAATTTCCACTCCAACTGCGTTAACACAATCTTCGACAATCGCATCTAATTTTCGAGATAGTTTGGTTTGATTGACATCGTGTTGGTATTGTCCAACGCCAATTGCTTTGGCTTCAATTTTTACTAATTCGGCTAAAGGATCTTGTAGGCGGCGCGCAATGGATACTGAGCCCCGGTAGGATACATCAAGATCGGGGAATTCTTTTGCGGCTAATTCGGATGCCGAATAAATAGAAGCACCGGCTTCACTCACGACAATACTCGATAGTGTTAGCTCAGGGTGTTTCGCTATTAACTCTTTCGCTAATTTATCGGTTTCACGAGATGCGGTGCCATTGCCAATACTCATTAGATCGGCATTATGTTTTTTTGCTAGCTTGGCTAATGTTGCTAATGATTCATCCCAACGGTTTTTAGGTTGGTGCGGATAAATAACGCATTGATCCAATAGTTTACCGGTATCATTCACGACGACAACTTTAACACCGGTTCGCAATCCCGGATCAAGCCCGATGGTACAACGTCTGCCAGCGGGGGCGGCTAATAGTAAATCATTTAAGTTTTTGCCAAAAACATTAATGGCTTCATCTTCAGCACTTTCACGTAGACGCATGGTTAATTCTGTTTCGATTTGAGTGAGTACTTTTACTTTCCAAGACCAACGTACGCATTCTAATAACCAGCTATCTGCAGCATTATCGTTATTTTTAATATCCATATGAGATGCTATCAAATGATCACAAACACCCATATCAGAAAACGATTCAAGATCGTCCTGTCTTTCCAGAAAAAAACTTAATCGTAGCACGCCTTCTGTTCTGCCCCGAAAAATGGCTAAGGCTCGGTGTGATGGAATTTCTTTTAATAGTTCCTGATAGTCAAAATAATCAGTAAACTTTTCACCTTCTTGTTCTTTACCTTTGATTACTGCGGAAACAAATTTGGCCTTATCCCATAACAAATCGCGTAATACACCGATTAAATCAGCTTGTTCACTAACGCGTTCCATGAATATTTGACGGGCACCATCTAATACCGCAGTGCTATCAGCGAAACCTGCATCGGCATTGAGGTAGTTTTTTGCAGTTTTGTTTGGGTCTTGGTTTCGATCGTTTAACAGGCTATCGAGCAATGGTTCGATGCCTGCCTCGCGTGCAATTTGTGCTTTGGTTCGACGTTTTTTCTTGTAAGGTGCATAAAGATCTTCTAAACGAATTTTAGTTTCTGCTTTTAAAATTTCTTTTTTAAGCTCATCGGTTAGTTTGCCTTGTTCTTCAATGGTTTTTAAAATGGATTCACGTCGTTCTTGAAGTTCGGTTAAGTAATGGAGTCGTTCTTCCAGTTGTCTTAGCTGAGTATCATCAAGGCCACCGGTGGCTTCTTTTCGATAGCGGGAAATAAAAGGAACGGTTGAGCCTTCATTGAGTAATTGAACTGCGGCCTCAACTTGGTTAAGGTTTACGTTTAATTCAGTTGCAATGATACTAACAATATTCATGGATTACTTTATATCCCTTTAATGCATAGTTAATTTAAAAATCGAGCAAGATAAAAAATTGTAACACTATTGGATCAATCAAACGACTCTTGAGTTGGTTTTTTGGAATGATAAATTCGCTTATTTAGTCATCCAAATGATGGAACTATCACCATTTGCTTCATTGGTCACTACACGTTCGATGAATGTGTGGTTACCTGTGAGTATTACATTTTTGATGTACTTTAATGTATATTTTGATGTTGGTGTTAGCACTAACTGCCATCGAGTACTGATGCCACTTAGTTCGATCTTAGTGGTCGATTTTAATCTATTAAATTTACCCGACATGGTAGTATAAAATGCCTGCATTGAAGCATAGATAAGCGGATGATCTTTCAGTGTTAATATTTCACTTTCTAATTTTTTATCAGTGTGTGTGATGGTATTGTGCTTTAATGTATAGACTTTAATAAAAGGCTGATCAATATTTTTTTGTAAAAAATTTGATGACCGAAAATAAAACCGTCCAGATAAAATTAGTGGTTTGTTTAAAAAACGCAGATTCTTATTTTCAGTAAAATGAATTACTTCGGTTATATTATTAGCAGCCATAATCGTCGCTAGCGCATCCAAGGTAAACTCAGATGTTGAAGTAAATTCTCGTTCTGATGACCAATCTGATGCTAAAGTGGTAATAGGGATTAGTGATATAACGAAAAATATAACTATCGAACATGTTATAGTATTAATAGGTTTAACAAATATTTTTTTGTTCATTAATTTATTTGCTTTATTAATTATTCCTAATTTCATTTTTACTTATGTGACATTAATTTACAAGCTGTATTATATCACTAGAATAAAAAAAGGGTGCTAATGCACCCTTTTAATATTAATTTTTTTATAATTAATTGTTGCTTATTTTATTTTAGAAAAATCCAGCCATAGCATAAGCTGTCTTTTTAAACATAAGCTCTTGCGCTTCTTCAAGCTTCAAGTTTGCTTTATTAGCCGTTGTTACAATTCGAGTTCGGTATTCTTTGCGGTTAGTCGCTTCTGAATAGCGCTGTGTACTCGTGCCTGCATCAGAAACTTTGCTGCTCACTTGAGAATCTTTACGAACGATAACACCTTTACGTGCTTTTTCTTTGATTTGAACATCAGCGACGAGCATGTAAGTAACATCTTGTACAAATGCATTTGCAATGGTAGTGCCTACGCCACCAATGATGCCACCAGCGACGGCGCCTCTAGCTGAACCAGTTGCGACACCACCAACAACTGCGCCAGCAACAACTCCACCACCAATATAACCTTGTCTCAGAGCCGCTTCTGCTGCGGTTGGGCTGGCTTTTTCGAGGTTTAATACATAAATGTTTAAATGAAACTGTGCACGTTTAGGACTATCAACAACTTTATAACCACCATCGTTTTCAGCAATTTGTGCTTTTACAAACTTTTTAAATTTACGACGATCAAATTCCATAACACCACTTCGAATTTCAACATAAATTGTACGGTGCTCACGTTCAACGGCATCGACAAAGATTGCAGTACTGGTTTTAGCTTGAACATCTAAATTACGCTTGGCTATCGATGTGGATAATGCAGAACACCCGGATAGTACGGTGACAATGACGCTAATTGAAACTAAGCGTATGATGTTTTTATATGTAAACATTATTATTCCTCTTGGTATATTTGATGGTTATTTTAATAATAGGGGTAATAGCTACCATGGTAACTATAGTAGTATCGACAATTACGATATTCGGTCCACGACCAGCGCAGCATATCTCGACAGGTATAACCACGTCGCCAATGATTACCTTTGTATACTTTTGGTTTAATATTTTTTTTCATCGCTTCTTTGATATAAGCATCGACTTTTTCAGGTTGTTCAGCTAAAAAAGGTTTGTTCATCACTTCAGCGTTCATCTGCCTTTGCATTTCGGCAAGATCGTCTTCTTCGTTGGCATAACTCGATGAGCTAAAAGAAAACGTTATTATAATAGTTAGTAATGGTAAAATACGCATACACTACACCCTCCATTTTTGGTGAGAATTGACATTAGGTGATATCAATTTTAATTAGGATAGTCCACTGTGCAGCATGGGGGAAGGTAAAACTGAGCACAAATTCATACATCCGTTTAATAAGTGTTTTATGTTACATCAAACCTAATTGTTAAGACAATAGTAGCTCATAACATTAATTTTATTTCTATAAATTTCAATATGTTATGTGTCATTTAAATAATGTAGACTGTTTATAATTAGAGCAAGGCACAGGTGTTTAATCATGACTTACACAAATCCAGATAGCACTAGCATTAAGCAATTATTGCAAAAAATTAACATTATTGGGATCTTGGGGTTATCGGCAAAAGAAAACCGCCCGAGTTACCAAGTGGCGAAGTCTTTGCAGGATTTTTCTTACACCATCATTCCGATACGTCCAGCGATTAGTGAGGTTTTAGGTGAGACTGCCTATCCGGATTTAGAGTCGTTGATTAACACCGCTGGTGTAACAATTGATCTGCTTGATGTATTTCGGGCATCGGAATATGTTGATGACATTGTGGATCAATGTATTGCGTTAAAGATACCGGCATTATGGTTACAAGATGGCGTGGTTAATCATGTCGCCGCACAACGAGCAGCGGCAGCAGGAATATTTACCGTGATGAATCGCTGTATCTATCGAGATTATGTTAGTTTAATCGCTAGACCTAATATCGAGTCGTAAATAATAGCTGCTGTTGGGGTTCGAAAAACACTCACCTCAAGCTACGTTTGTTTTATTTGGTTTTAATATATAACTCGTTTAGCACTTTTATAACCTCAGGTGTATCCCAAAAAATACTGGCATTGACGCCATAGTGAAACTTTCCATCGGGTGCAATAACAAAGGTTGATGGAAAGGCATAAACATGCCATTTTACGGCTTGTTCACCTGATTCATCGATTAACACCGGAAAATCTATTTTAACTTTTTTCATAAAGGCTAAAATTTTTTCAGGTTTTTCTGCATAGTTTATCGATATTATTTCAAATGGTTTATCTTTCATTATTTTTTGTAGACGATTTAATGAAGGAATTTCTTCTAAGCAAGGTTTACACCAGGTAGCCCAAAAATTAATAATGGTTATTTTATTTTTATAATTTGATTTATTAAATTGTTTACCAAAGACTGTTTTTAAATTTATGTTTAGCGGTTGGTTTTTTGCTTGATATTTTTTTAATTCACTATTGAGTGGTATGGATTTTTTTATTTTGAATTTAATTGTTTTACTGAATAATGGTAAGGGGCTGGATTCTAATAGCGCTAAGCTCGAGACTATTTTTTTAGGTAATGTTTTAAGATAACGTAATGTTTCCGGCGTTTTGTCTTCACGGTAAAATATGGCAATGGTATTGTTTAACATTGAAGTGAATACTGAAGCATTATTATCCTCAAGGGTTGTTAAGAGGTGTTGCAATTGTCCTCGAGTATTACTTTTTTCGCTTTGAAATATTAAAATGGGGATTGTGGTGTAGCTAGCAACATCGACAAATTTGGGTTTCATGCCAAGTGATGGAATTGCTTCAAACAAATTTGGAGAAAATAATATGGCACCAGTTAAATAACGCTTGCTTGGTTGGCTTCTTTGCCATTGGTGTGCGCCGCGTAATACCGGTATGGCGCTGTACGATTCTGCAATCAAGATGACGTTTTTGTTGGTTTTGTGGTGTATGTTTTTTATTAATTCAGCGACATATTTACCGCTTAGTTTACGAATAGAGCTAACGCCTTTGGGCATGAATAAATTATCTAAGATATTGACCATCCATACCTCAACGCCATTGTTACTTAGTCGCTGAGAAAAATTGTAAAAACGTTCTTGATGGGGATAACTTGGTAAAATCCACAAAGCGACAGTATTGGTGTTGGATGTTGTTTTGGTGGGTTTTTTAGCCGCAAAATGTTGGTAAGTAAATTCAATGCCATCAGCAAATTCAAGGGTTTGTTCGGTGTTTGATAAGCGCAAAGTGGTTGCATTGGCTCTTGAAATAACCAATATTTGAGAGACAATAGAAATAACAATTAAAAATAACGCTTTATTCATTTAAATTACCTTGATATAAATTTACCATGACGTTCAATGTATAGTTGCATAGTTCAGTAGCAATGAATCATAATAACAACATGTTATTAACAATTACACATTCAAATTAGACTTATTATGCTTGTTAAGTTCACTAAAATGCACGGATTAGGTAATGATTTTGTCGTTATCGATAAAATAAATCAAGCGGTGCAACTTAGTACGAGTCAAATTCAATTTATTGCAAATCGAAATCACGGTATTGGTTGTGATCAGCTGTTATTTGTTGAAGCTGCTAGTCGTGATGGTGTGGATTTTAATTATCGAATATTTAATGCCGATGGTGGTGAAGTTGAGCAGTGTGGTAATGGTGCGCGCTGTTTTGCACAATATATCAAAGAGCATGGTTTGTCAGATAAAAAACAATTTACCGTTGAAACATCTTCAGGTTTAATTGAGCTTAGCTTGCTTGATGATATGAATGCTGGCTTAGTAATGGTTAATATGGGAGTGCCGGTATTTACTCCTGAAAAAATACCATTCATTTCAGATGCGATAAAAGATCACTATACTATACTAATAGACAATGAAGCACATGAGATCAGAGTTGTCGCTATTGGCAATCCGCATGCAGTGTTGCTGGTGGATGATGTCGATACTGCTGCAGTAACGACTTTAGGTCCTAAAATTGAAGTTGCAGCTGAGTTTCCAAATCGAGTGAATGTTGGCTTTATGCAAATCGTTGATCGAACTAATATTCGGTTGCGTGTGTTTGAACGTGGCGTTGGAGAAACACAAGCCTGTGGCACTGGGGCGTGCGCCGCGGTTGTTTTAGGTATTCAAAGTGGCTTGTTGGATAATGAGGTCAACGTTGCATTAATGGGTGGTAATTTAAAAATTGCATGGCAAGAACCCGATCAAGCAGTTATGATGACTGGCACTGCTACGACGGTTTATGAAGGGCAAATAGAATTATGACACAGGCAAATAAAAAATCTTTAGACGAACGTGAGTTTGAAAAAAGTATTGTTAAATATTTACAAAAAAATCCAGAGTTTTTTAGTCGCGAACCTGAGTTATTGGCAAATATGCAGTTACCCCATGAACGTGGTGCGGCTATTTCTCTTGTGGAACGACAAGTTGCAATACTTAGGCAACAAAAAGATGAATTAAAGAAACAGCTTCATTTATTAATTCAAAATTCTAAAAACAATGAAAAATTAAGTGATAAAGTTAATTCGTTTATTATTGCCTTGCTTGGTGCATCGAATATTATTGAGTTTTTAGATATCATATCGAGTCAATTAGCTAAAGATTTTAAAGCGGATTCAGTTGTATTGCGATTATTTCAATCACAATTTAAAAATACCAAAGCTGAAAATATCATTCAAACTCGAGATGAATTTGTTGATTGGAGCGAACCGGTTTTAGGTGCATTTGAAAAAGTGATTAAAGGCCGTCAACCTGTATGTGGTAATTTGAAAAAAGGACAACTTGACTCTTTATTTGAAACTCAGGCTGAAGACGTATCTTCTGCGGCTCTTATTCCGTTAATTGATAATAATGATTCTCATATTTGTTATGGCATGCTTGCTATTGCAAGCAACGATCGAAATCACTTCCATGCTGAAATGGGCACATTATTTTTGTCACATTTAGGCAAAATAGTATCAATATTACTTCAGCAATATCGATAAGTTCACAAATACCTCGTAATAGTTGTTTATTCTTTAATCAAACTTAAAATAGATGGAACCTTGTTTGTTTCCTTTTCGTTTTGATATTTGAGCGGACTATTATGAGGTTGTTTCAGTGCAAAAAAATATTAACGATTTTATCTTTACGTTACGTATCCAGCGTCAACTTTCCAAAAATACGTTGATTAGTTATCGTCGCGATATTGAAAGTTTCAAATTGTATCTCGAAAAAAATAGCTTAACGTGTTGGACTGAGGTAAATGAAAAACAGGTCCAAGCATACATCGCCTCACGGTTTCGTAGTGGTATAACAGGCAGAAGCCTGCAGCGTGCCTTATCTGCGATGCGCATGTTTTATGAATACTTAATACAACAAAAAAAAGCGGTCATTAATCCAGCCAAACAAATTCGGGCACCAAAACCGATAACAAAATTGCCTAGTTATTTTATGGCTAAGCAATTATTAACTCATGAATGTGATACCAGCTTAAATATTCGTGACGAAGCCATGTTTGAGTTATTTTATTCCTCCGGTTTACGGTTAATAGAATTAGTGTCAATTAATTTAGTTGATCTTGACATAGCCGAGTCTCAAGTTCGGGTTACCGGTAAAGGTAAGAAAATTAGGGTTGTAACCGTTGGCAAACAGACTATTGTCGCACTTTCTGAGTGGTTAAGTTTTCGAGTTGATTTCGTAAAAGAACCAACTCAAGCATTATTTTTAAACCGTCAAGGACGGCGCATTTCTCAACGTAGCGTTCAGCTACGACTTAAACAATGGGCTAAAGCACAAGACGTTGAGCTTAATGTCCAGCCTCATATGATTAAGCACTCATTAGCTGGCCGCATGCTTGAAGGTGGTAGTGATATTCATGCGGTTCAAGGGTTTCTTGGGCATGAGGATGTCTCCAGTAGCCAAATATATACACATATTGATTTTCAGCAACTAGCTTCGGTCTATGAGCGGGCTCATCCTCGTGCGCGTAAAAATAAAGCCTAAATAGTTGGTTTAGCCGGTATTGCGCGCTACTTAAATATTCGACATAAATTCATTAAATGACAGGGTAACGCAGGCTGCGCTAAAGCTATAGTCAAATGCTTCCGATACTCTATATATATTAATAGTTATCGGGACGTTGCGTGCAATCCGAAATCGAATCAGTAAAGAGTTATTCCAAATATTACTTAATCGTGATTGGTTTTTTGGTCATTATTTTAATGGTGACCAGTGGTTTTTTTCGCATAAAAGATTTTAATGAATATCAAACAGCCATCGCCGAACGCGCGGTTAAAGTTACCTCTAATGGTGTCGCACAATTATTGATTGAACGAGTACGCCAAGTAAAATTATTAATCAGTGATCAAGTTGATTATATTCGATTGTATTCTGAAAATTCGACTAGCCTTTTTATCCGAGATAAATTAACCGACCAAATTGAAAACTATTTTCCAGCTTATGTTGGTTTTGTTATTACCAATCAAAATAAAAAAGTCATCGTTGAAGGTTTTAGTGATGCTACCGGATTGATTTGTTATGAAAAGAGCAAAGCAATAACGGATCGATCTAAAGTTGAAATAATAATGCACACTGATGCAGTTGATTTTCATTATGATGTAATTTCAAATTGGGGGGACGATAAATCGGGAGGTTTATTTATTATGAGTTTTAAAGTTGATGATATAATTAACTTATTAAAGTTTGCTCAACCTCACTTACATGAATTATTTATAACAAGTGTTGCCCCTCATGAAGTGTATATGACCGCCGCCGGATCTCAAAAAATATTAAACCGAAATATCAATAAGCTTATTCCAAATGAAATAAACCGTATCATGCAATCTCAAGTAATTGATAATACTAATTGGATGTTAATTGACGTCCGTTCTGAAACACTATTTAGCGATTATAATACAAAAGTTTATTATCAAATAATATTAGTGACTGCTTTATTTTGTATTTTACTATTTGTTGCATTAAGAATTATATTTTCCGAAGAGAAAAAACGTTCGGTAATAGAGCAAAAATTAAGGGATTCAAAAGATAACTTACTGTCGACAAATATAGAATTAAAAAAGGTTGCTGTAACCGATGCTGTTACCGGTATTTCAAGCCGACGAAGCTTTGATGAACGCATCTTACAAGAAATTAGTCGTGGCAGGCGTAATGAAGAACCTTTAGCCGTTATCATGGCTGATATTGATCACTTTAAATTATACAATGATACTTTTGGTCATACTTATGGTGATGAAACACTCTATAAAGTTGCACAAGCGATAAAAAATGTTTTAAAAAGACCAACCGATTTTGTCGCGCGTTATGGTGGTGAAGAGTTTGTGATTTTATTGGTTAATACTCAAATTGATGGTGCAAAAATTATTGCAAATGAGATACGAAATGCCGTTCTTGATTTAAAAATTCCACATTCATCGGGTAATGAGGCATTTGTAACATTAAGCTTGGGAATTAGTGTTGCTGAAAATCCTTATTCTATTGTCACCACCAAGCAAATAGTAGAGCAAGCAGATAAAGCATTATATCAAGCTAAGGATGCTGGCCGAAATCAAGTTTGCATGTATCAAGCTCAACCGGATTCTAATGTGCAGTCAATAATCTAATTTATCTCAAATCGATATAGGGATAACCGCTATTCCACTAGTTGTAATGAATTTGGCAGCCGGGATCTATAGCATTTAAACCTCAAAATTTATAAGTTTAAATTTCTTTTTTCCGTATGCAAATCAGGGTTAGTTACGGTTTTTGTCTGAATACTGAATATTTCCTTGAATATTCATGCTAAGTTTGCTAAAAATACGCCATGGATTCTAACGACCTAAAAATCATCGAAGATCTTCGTGGCTTAATATTGGATGCCGCCGTAGAACGTTTTCAACGCTATGGTTATGGTAAAACCACGATGGCTGAAATAGCCAAAGACAGCGATATGTCAGCCGCTAATTTATACCGTTATTTCAAAAACAAACAAGATATTGCTGCAGCGTGTGCCGGTCGATGTATGACTGAACAGCAAGATTTAATGCGCGAAGTGGTACGACAGCCTTATTCAAGCGCTGCGCAAATGCTTAGAGC
The DNA here is from genome assembly GCA_964514215.1 of uncultured Thioalkalispiraceae bacterium. GTDB lineage: Bacteria > Pseudomonadota > Gammaproteobacteria > UBA6429 > Thiohalophilaceae > CAYQUC01. The sequence continues at coordinate 13,861 of CAZEPW010000026.1, read as the reverse complement.
CTTTGTTATTGAAGGCTTAAAATCAACCCACCAAATGTTTTTGGAACAACCAAAAATCAATGAGTTAGTTGAATTTATTGCCTCTGAGCGGCAAGACCTCGTGCATAAAAAAATGCAGGCTCAACATAGCTTAATTGCAGAAATATTAGCTCAGGGTAATCAATCGGGTGAGTTTGATATTACTGATCTGGTTGTCACAGCACGTGCTGTGCAGAACGCATTAGTTAAATTTAATGTGCCCCTGTTTATGGCACTACACCCCATAGATGAGTTTGTAGCAATGGCCAATGAAGTTGTTGATTTGATATTACAAGGGCTCCATAAACAACCGAACCAAAACTGATTATAAGATGTAAATTGCGTTAGTGATTTAGTCTTGGCAGATTTTATATTAAGTGACTGAATATTGTATAAAATATTTATCATTAAATATTAAGTCATGTGTAACAACGGTAAATTAGGTAATCGAGAGGAATACTGTATGAATAATTTTGAAGCAAATTTTGGCAAATGGGTATTAAAGTTTCGACTGTTGATTATTCCGTTGGTTTTAATCGTGGTTGCGATTGCGGCATCGGGTGGAAAAAATTTATCAATGAGTACTAACTATCGGGTATTTTTTAGTCCTGATAATCCCCAGTTATTAGCATTTGAAGCGTTAGAGGCGACATATGCAAAAAATGACAACGTGATGTTTGTATTGTCACCAAAAGATGGCAATGTTTTCACGCAAAAAACCTTAACGGCAGTTGAAGATTTAACAAAACGCGCTTGGCAACTACCGTATTCCTTGCGAGTTGATTCAATCTCAAATTTTCAATATACCGAGGCACAAGGAGATGATTTAATCGTTCGCGACCTTGTCGAAGATTCACACTTATACACACAGGCCGATTTACAAAAAGTTAAAACGATAGCGCTTAAAGAGCCGTTACTGAAACAACGTTTAATATCTGCAACGGGTGACGTTACCTCAGTCACCGTGACAATTCAGTTACCGGGTAAAAATGAGACCACAGAAACTCCTGAGGTTGTGGCTGCAGCCCGGGCGATGGCCGATGAAATTAGAAAACAATATCCGCATCTGGAAGTGCGCCTCACCGGTATGATCATGATGAATAATGCTTTTGCCGAAGCAGCGATGGATGATATTACCTCTTTAGTGCCGATAAGTTATTTAATAATGATTATTATGTTAGCACTGTTAATTCGAGATTATCATGGCGGTACGGCTAAATTTTTTGGATTAGCTGCTTACTTATTTGGGGCCATTGGCCTAACTGCTTCTGGCGCAGTGCCAGCAATGGCGAGCGTGGTGTTGTTTGTCATTCTATTTTTAGCTTTATTTTATTTTTTCCCCGGCACCATTACCACGCTAATGGTTATTGTGTTATCAATTATGACCTCGTTAGGAATTTTTGGACACATGGGCATGTTAATGTCACCGCCAACAACAACGGCTCCAATTATTATTTTAACCGTAGCCATAGCAAACTGTGTGCATATCTTAGTAACCATGATGCACGAGATACACAGTGGTAGTACCAAAGAAAATGCCATTATTGAAAGTTTGCGCGTTAATATCCAACCAATATTTTTGGCCAGTGTGACTACTGCAATTGGTTTCTTAACCATGAATTTTTCTGAAGTGCCACCATTTCAACATTTAGGTAATTTGGTTGCAATGGGCGTATTAATGTCCCTAATTTTATCGTTAACATTTTTACCCGCTGTTATCTCATTTTTTCCTATTCGTTCAAAGCAAACTGGAAATAAAGATATGTTGGTGATGGCTAAATTTGGTGATTATGTCGTTAAGCATCGTCGCCAATTATTTATAGGCATGTTAGTGTTAATTGCTGTTACCGTTTCATTTTTACCTAAAAATGAATTAAACGATGTGTTTGTTAACTATTTTGATGAAAGCATTCAGTTTCGTGCTGATACTGATTACACCACCGAACATCTAACCGGTATTTACTTAGCCGATTACTCGCTTGAGTCGGGTGCGCCTAATGGCATTAGTGATCCTGAATTTTTACAGCAAATGGAAGCTTTTGAAAAATGGTATAGACAAAATCCCAATACCGTACATGTGAATACCATTACGGATGTGATGAAACGTTTAAATAAAAATTTACACGGTGATGACGAGGCTATGTATAAACTACCTGCTGAACATGATCTCGCAGCACAATATTTATTATTATATGAAATGTCGTTACCGCGGGGCTTAGATTTAAACAATCAAATTAATATCGATAAATCGGCAACGCGTTTTACAGTGACATTAAAAACCATGTCAAGTAATGATATTATTACTCTTACTAAAGCTGCTGATGATTGGTTAAAGAAAAATGCGCCAGCAATAAAAGTGGCTAATGCGAGTGGCCCAACGGTAATGTTTGCAAATATCGGCAGCCGAAATATTCGTAGTATGTTACTAGGTACAACGATTGCGTTAGTATTGATTTCCTTGATATTAATTTTTGCATTACGTTCGGTTAAAATTGGGTTAATCAGCATGATTCCAAATTTAGTGCCGGCGGCAATGGGCTTTGGTTTATGGGGCTTATTAGTTGGCGAAGTTGGTTTAGCGCTATCGGTGGTAACAACCATGACACTTGGTATCGTGGTGGATGATACCGTGCATTTTTTGAGTAAATATTTACGCGCACGACGTGAAAAAGGTTTGTCGTCACCTGATGCCGTTCGTTATGCATTTAAAACGGTAGGTATGGCATTAATTACAACATCAGTTATATTAGTATTTGGTTTTATGGTATTGTCATTATCGAATTTTGAGTTGAATTCAAGTATGGGGCTATTAACATCCATGGTGATTGTTTTTGCATTGCTTGCCGACTTATTATTTTTACCACCATTATTAATGAAAATAGAGGGAGCTCAAAAATGAAAAATTTAAACCTACTCAAATTAATAACGTTAACATTATTACCAACAACGTTACTTATCAATGCTAATGTCATGGCCGAAACGGCAGAAGAAAAAGGCAAAGCAATCGCCATTGAGGCAGATAAACGCGATAGTGGTTGGAAGGATGTCAAAACCAAGTCTGTGATGATACTTCGTAATCGTCATGGGCAAGAAACAACCCGACGAACGCACGGTAAAAATTTAGAAGTTGAAGGTGACGGTGATAAAACACTAGTGGTGTTTGATAATCCTCGTGATGTTAAAGGCACGGCATTTTTAACATGGTCGCATTCTTTAAAATCTGATGATCAATGGTTGTTTTTACCGGCATTAAAACGTGTAAAACGAATTTCATCATCAAATAAATCGGGCCCATTTATGGGCAGTGAGTTTGCATATGAAGATATTTCATCAAATGAAGTGGATAAATATACTTATAAATATATTAAAAATGAAAAAATAAATGATCGTGATGCCTTTGTGATTGAACGTTATCCTCAATATAAACACACGGGTTACACCAAAATGGTGACTTGGGTGGATGTTGCTATGTATCAACCGGTTAAAATTGATTTTTACGATTTAAAAAATTCATTGCTAAAGACATTAACCTATCATGATTATAAGCAATATTTAAATAAATATTGGCGACCAGGTCAAATGAAAGTAGTCAATCATCAAACGGGTAAAAGCACAGTTTTAAATTGGAAAAAATATGAATTTAATACTGGTTTAAGCTCACGTGATTTTGATCGAAACAGTCTTAAACGCGCAAGATAATAATTACCCGTAATAGTTAAGTTGATGAAATTAGTAATGAACAATTATTTTAACCGCAAGATTTTTTATGCCAGCTTACTTGCTTGTTTTATCTCTCCATTAGCAGCAGCAGAGTGGTCAGGAAAAATAACATCGGAATATCGTTTATTTACCGAAACGCCATCCGACAGCAGACAACATGGAAATAATGTCTCAATATCGGCTGAACCGGAGTTTTATCACGAATTTCAAGATAACCAAAGTTTGTTAGTGAAGGTATTTACTCGGTGGGATGAAGGTGATGAGCAACGTAGTCATAGTGATGTACGGGAATTTTTATGGCAAAAAGTGGCAAATAATTGGGAGTTAAAAGTAGGAATTGGTAAAGTCTATTGGGGCGTTACCGAGTCACAACATTTAGTTGATATTATTAATCAAACCGATCTTGTTGAAAGCTTTGATAGAGAGGAAAAATTAGGACAAACTCTAATTAATTTAAGTTTAATTCAAGAATGGGGGAATTTAGATTTTTTTATATTACCCACTTTTAGAGAACAAAGTTATCCTGGCACAAAAGGTCGGTTACGATTCACTCCAAGTGTTGATACCAGCCAAGCAGCTTATGAATCAAAAGATCGTGATAAGCATGTTGATTATGCCTTGCGGTATTTTCAAAGTCTCGGTGAGCTTGATGTTGGACTCAGTGTTTTTCAAGGCACGAGTCGCGATCCTCGATTTATTTTTGGACTAAATAGTCAGAATCAAGCGGTATTGATTCCTTTTTATGATCTAATAACGCAAACCGGACTAGATTTACAAGCAACACTAGACAGTTGGTTATTAAAATTAGAATGGATTCATCGCTCAGGCCAAGGTGTGACATTTAACGCGGCAACGGCTGGTTTTGAATATACTTTTTATGGCATATTCGAAAGTGATACTGATCTTGGTTTAATCATGGAGTATTTATATGATGATCGCGGTGCTGCTGCAACAACGCCTTTTGAAGATGATGTTTTATTAGGGGCTCGATTTGCCTTTAATGATACACAGAGTACCGATTTATTAATTGGTTTTATATCCGATGTTGATAATGTTAATCCTTCGGTTAGTTTAGAAGCCAGCCGTCGTTTAACGGATCATTTTAAGTTAAATCTTGAAGCTCGTTTGTTTAAAGAAGCCGCAGCAAGTGATTTGATTAATGCATTTCGTAATGATGATTACATACAGCTCGAGTTGGAATATTATTTTTAATAGTGCGTCGGTGGTTCTGGCATCAATCCAATTCACAAATACTTTAAATTTAAAACGTAGCTTGGGATGAATGTTTTTCGAACCCCAACCTACAAAAGCATTTTGTGAATATTTTAATTTGAAATTAATATGTAATATTTATTTATTGGGTTTTAAATAACTGACATTATCTTTTTCTTGTTTTAATAATTTGGTTGCGGATTCCTTCGTGATAGCTTTGTTAATTAAATAACCTTGAATTTTATCGCACTTTAGATCAAATAATAAATCTTTTATTCGATTGGATTCTACGCCTTCAGCTAATACTAATAACCCCAAATTGTGCGCTAATTCTATTGAGGAGCGAACAATAGTTTCATTATTTTCGTCGGTGTCCATATTTTTAACAAAAGATTTATCAATTTTTAGAGTATCAACCGGTAATTGCTTTAAATAGGCCATTGATGAAAATCCTGTGCCATAGTCATCAACTGTGATGTCCAGCCCCATATCATGTAATTTAATTAAAACTTCTTTTGCTCGTTCTGAATCAGCCATCATTGCACTTTCAGTAATTTCTAACACGAGTTTGTGTGCGGGTAGATGGTATTCCGATAATATGCTTTTAATGTAAGCTTCGAGTGATGGATCTTGGAGATCCCATACGGATAGATTTATCGTGACATAAACATCTTCACCTAAGTTTTGCCATATCTTACATTGCGCTACCGCTTGTTTAATTACCCAACGGGATATGTTTTTAATGATACCGGTTTGTTCTGCAATGTTAATGAAGTTACTCGGTAGTATGATGCCGTAGATTGGATGTTGCCAACGAATTAGCGCTTCGAATCCAATTATTTTCATCGTTGCTAATGACGATATTGGCAGGTAGTGCAACAACATTTCATTATTAATTAATGCCGTTTTTAAATCGGTTAGTAAAGATAGTTTTTCAATATTTTGAATATCTTTTTCAGGATCATATGTTGTTATATTGGTGTTGGTTCGCTTAGATTGATACATTGCAATATCAGCGTGTTGCATTAATGAACTTGAATCATCACCGTGGTTTGGAAAATTGGCTATTCCGATACTCATACCGACATATAAATTATGTTCTTCTATATGGTAAACATTGTCTAATGTTGAAATCAATTTTTTCGTTATTTGTTTGACGGCTGAAGCTGAAATATTGGGTAGTACTATTGCAAATTCGTCACCTCCTAATCGGGCAACAGTATCACTATCGCGCAAACAGTTTTTTATTCGCTCAGCAACAGTGCATAATAATATATCGCCAGCGGCATGTCCCAAGCTATCATTTATTTCTTTAAACCTATCCAAGTCGAGTAGTAGTAATGATATTGATGTGTCGTTGCGTTTAGAGTTAAGAATAGCGTGATTTAGTCTATCCATTAATAGCGAACGATTGGGTAAACCGGTGAGAGAATCATGCATTGCGAGGTGTTCTAGCGCGACTTGTCTAGAGTGAACTTGATATTGCATTTCATTAAAAGAATTCATGATTCGTTTTATTTCGCTGGTGTTTATATTTTTTATTTTTTCTGTTGGTTTTCCTTGAGCTTCAAGCTTTAAGTTTTTTGATAATAGTTCAATTGGGTGTAATAAATTTTTATACAAAAATAAAGTTGTTAGTGTTATATAACCAATAACAAATAATGCTAGTGTTAATAAATAATACGAGATACTAGCCATTGATTTTTTTTGGATATCCAAATCAGATTTAGAGTTCTCATGTAGTTTTCGGCTGATATATTCTAAATCATAGTTAGCTTGCTTAAACATTGGATAAATTTGATTGCTTAATATTGGGATATCCTTGCGCCAGTTAGAACTAGTATTAATTTTATATACTTTTTTATAACCTTTGTACCATTTTTTTGTCAAACTTGAAATGTTATCAATAAGAATTTCAGTATTTAATCCGATTTGTGTATTGTCATTATCTGTTGTTAATTTTTTTGTTAACGTTTGTATTTTGTTATAATTTATTTCAATATTACTGGTTAAATTGAGTAAGTTTTTTTCATGTAAGGAGCCTAGTCTATTAATTAAATAAACCCGGTAGTCGTTAATTAAACGTCGCCATTGATCTCTAATTGATATCAGTAATAAATATTGTGTTGTTCCTATATTATGATCATTAACCTTTTCTTGGATGGCACTTGTTAGCAGGGTTATTAAATTTCTGTTTGAATTTAACATCGTTTGGTTTGAAATTACGAGCGAAGGATACATTTTATTTGCATTGGTTCGTATATACAGTAATTGTGATGCCTCGTTCTCCAGATTTTGAATTAATTTATCAAATTCGATTATAGAGTGCGGTAGTAAATTAGCGGTTATCCAGTGGTGTTGTTTTAATTTAGATAAGTTTAAACGTATATTTGAAAATGATTTATTCATGATATCGCGAGAATCTTTGTTTGGTGATATCATGTATAAATCAATAGCACGGTTTGCTTTTGCTAGATCGATATGTAAAGTTTCTACAATTTTGGAGATTTCAATTCGTTGGCTAATGCTATTGGTTAATATTTTTGCTGTCGATTGTATTCTATCTTCCGAAATAGCAATGGTTAAAATGATAACAAGCACTAATATTACTAATATAAATAAGTATCTCGCTTTAAAGCTACTGAAATCAAGCAATTTCATTTGTCACAAAAACCACACTTTTTGTTTAGTCATTCCATTTATAATTGTCGGCAAATAATGTTAAAACTATAATTTTATATGTGGTTATTAAAAAAATAATGGCTTTTTTGGGTAATAAATTGCCGCAATAAATCGATTTATCAGAATTTATGATAGAATTACTAATTTAATGTTCATCAATGGATATTTCATATGGCTTGTTTAGTTCAGTATAAAGAAGGCGTGGCAGGCCTTAAATTGCATATTAATAAACAACAATTTACGATAGGGCGCAGTAATGATAATGATATCGCTATTGAAGATGATTTGATCAGCAATCATCATGCGGTTATTGAAGCTGTGGAAGGCCTAAATGATGATGGTGTGGTGGATTATTACATTAAAGATTTAGATAGCACGAATAAAACAATTGTTAATGATTCGGCTATATCACTCTACAAATTGAGTAGTGATGATTTTATTGCAATTGGTACGCATATGTTTAAGTTTGCAGATGATGAACATGATGATTTGGAAGCAACTTTAAAATTACATAAGTCGTGGTTTCCAGGCGTTTACTACACGAGTAAAAAGTCTAAAAAGAAGAAATCAAATAGTGTTAAATAAGTAACGGCCGATTAACCAAAAAAAATAATACTGAATGAGGCCTAAGCTATCCCAAGGTTATTTAGGATCGCCTTTTTGCATAATTTCATGTGCCATCATACCGAGTGCTTGGGTTGCGATACGCATTCTTTCCATTTTAGAATCGGTACAACATAGTCGGATGTGGTTAGTGTAAAGTTCATTGGGGGAAAACCACGAACCTAAACCAATGCCAATTTTTTTCTTTAATGCCATTGTGGTCAGCATTTTTGCATCTACCGATTTAGGTAATTCTATCCATAAAAAATACCCCCCCTGAGGATTGGTATAACGAATCCCTTTCGGAAAATATTCATAAACCCATCGGCGTAACTGGGTCATTCTTGCTAAATATACCGTGGTGGCTTTATTTACCGTTCGGATATAACTACCACCCTTTAAGAATTCTTTAAATGCATGTTGAATATACGATGGGTTCATCAAGGTGCTAACGGCTTTGTTGCGTATTACTTTTTCATAATATCTACCCGGCTCAATCCAACCAATTCGATGGCCGGGCCCCAGTACTTTTGAAAAAGACGAACAATATAAAACGTTACCCTCATCGTCATAGGACTTAGCGGCTTTTGGGCGGGGGCGTTTATAAATTAAATCACCCATGGCATCGTCCTCAATTAATGGGATACCCGCATTAGACAAAATCTTAATTAAGTGCCGTTTGTTTTCTTCGGGCATAATGCCGCCAAGAGGATTTTGACAGTTTGGAATTAGTAAGCAGGCTTTAACATTGTTTGTTTGACGCTTAATTAAACGTGTCAGTGCGCCTAAATCAGCACCATCACGTGGGTGGGTGGGTATTTCTAAGACTTTTAATTCCAGTTGGCATAAAAGTTGGCCAACGCCAGGATAAATTGGCGATTCAACAGCGACGGTATCACCTTTGGTAGTGATGGCTTGTAATGCTAAGGCCAAGGCACCTTGGCAGCCTTGGGTGATGATGATATTTTCTGCATTAACCCGACAGCCGGCATCATACATGCGACTGACTATTTGTTGGCGTAATTCGAGATCACCCATTGGTGTTGCATACTGACACGATTGGCTTGGAAATTCTTTTAGCGCCTTAGTGACATGCCGCGCAATTGTTCTGTCAGGTATTAATTCTTCAGCCGGTGAGCCTATTGCGCCAAACTGATAAATATTTTCAGCATAAAAATCTTCATACAGTGATATCGAGTCTTGGCTATAAGGTGCATCTCGCGGGGTATCTATAGGTTGACTAGCGGCAGGTTGAGTATCAAATTCCCGAATGCGGGAGCGAACATAGTAGCCAGAGCGAGGTCGGGTAGCAATTAAACTGGCATCTTCCAACACCGAATAAACTTGCTGCGCGGTAGTCATGCTAACGTGATATTGCTCACATAATTGGCGTAAAGAAGGCATGCGAGTGCCGACGCTATACGTTCCTTGATCAATTGCCTGTGTTAGTTCTTGTGCTATTGCGTCGTATAAGAATTCAGATTTTGACATAGTTCCCTTGTCACCCTGGTTGAATTTTTTCCATCAGTTTCATACTAGTGTACAAGATTTTCTATCAGAATAGATCTGTTGATCTTCAAAAATACGAATAATTCTTTTGTTAAAAGAATAAGTGTTTAGTGTGACTATCGTAGAATGAATATGGCTAATTATTAACCATATCGGATAACAAGAGTAAGAGGGAGGCCGTCCCTGGCCATGGGTGTATACTCTTGCAAGTAACTCGGTTTTATATAAACTTCCTAATCATCCTGATTAAATGAAATCTATATTTAAAATTTATTTCATACTGTTATGTGTCTTATAATACAGAGCAAAAACAGTTAAGGGAATACACAGTTGTTTTTATTTCTACCAGTACAGTTTAATTGTTTTGTTTTATCTGAAACATTTTAGATAACAGTTAACACTAACAAGCAGTACAGTTGTACTTAATCTCATATTATTATAACGGAATCGCCATCTGTATACTATTCTATACTCATTCTAAATAGCTAGATGTATCCATTAATTAAATTATTTGGCAAAAATGTGATGTACATTTAAGTTTAATAGGTGAAGCTAATTAAATAACTGGTAAATTTACGAATATTGAGTACGCCGGTGTCCAGGATTAGGTATTGGCCTTTAATCCCAACCAGAATTCCTGAAATATTTGGCGTTTTATCAAAATTAAACGATTTTACTTTTTCAGGAAAACTACCAACCGGAAAATTCAAGTTAACAATTTGCTCATCGAGTTTTTCAACCGAGTCTTCACCATGTTCTGAGATAATTGCAGTGACTGCGTTGTTTGTTAATTTTAAAAGTTCATCACGTCGTTCGTTTAGTGCTATTGGTTCAGCATTGCCTTTTAACATTTTTCGCCAATCGGTTTTATCAGCGATGTGCTGTTTAAATGTTGTTTCAATTAATCCTGATAATAATCGGTTTTTAACGCGAAATATTGGCAGTGCTTGTGTCGCACCTTGATCAATCCAGCGTGTTGGTGTATCGCGTGTAATACCCACTTTTACTCCCGAAGTATTAGCCAAATAGACTGTATGATCTTTAAAACAATGTGTTTCGCCCCATATTGAATCTCGGCAAGTGCCTAAATGAAAGTGGCAGGTTTCAGGTTTCATAATGCACATATCACATTGCGGTAGGGCACGCATACAGACAAAACAATATCCTTGCGAGTAACTTTTTTTAGTTGCCTTGCCACAGTGTTGGCAATGAATTTCACCATTAAAATCCAACGTAATTTTTTTACCAATCAGATCGTTTAATGGCACTTCATCATCATCTAGTGGCAAAAAATACTGAATAGGGGAGGTTAGATTACTGCGTAATTTTTGTAGGTGACCCGATTTTTTCATTTTGAACTCTAATTTAAACTTTAATTTGCTTATTATCTCATGATACAAAATAGTAAATACAGTTATAATTAAAGAAAATCGGATGCTTTTTGATAAACTAATTTAACAACACCGTTTTGAGGTGTATATTCTAATGAGTTCATTTGAATAGGATTAACAGCGATATGAAAATTTATAACAAATTAATATTAGGAATGATATTTTTTGGTGTTATAGCCTGCGGCGATGGTCCTAATGATACTATCCCGGTGTTAGGCAATCCGACAAGTTTTACTGAAGTATTTACTGCCGCGGATAATACTGCATGGCCGAGTTCTTGGACTACTGTCAGCAGTGCTGCTACGGTATCTGTTGATATTCAAAATAATCGAGGTCGGCTTCAAAGTAATCTTTATGATGGTGTCTCCACTGTAACTGCTTTGACACGAGTCATTAATAGCTCGGTAAACTTACAAGATGTTGATGTGGTGTTTACTGTTGAGTTTGAAGACTTTGTCAATCAGGGTGTTGGTTTTTATGCACGTCAAAATGGCGGTTATCTTACTGAGTTAGCGACTAATGGTCAGGGTTACAGTGTTTTTTGGCAGGGTAATACCATAGGTGAGTTTGGTTTGTGGTATGAATTAAATGGTGTTGAAACATTAATACAAAGTGTCGAAAATCCACTAGCGTCTGTTTTAAATAACACGGCTTATCGAATTCGATTTCAAATTATACAAGAGACTAATACAAAACTGCGCGCTAAAGTGTGGTTAGCTTCAAACACTGAACCTGCTGCTTGGAATATAAATTTTATTACATCGTCTATTTCTGGTTTACAAAATATTAGTGGTGGTATTGCTGTGGATTTACTCAATTATAATACTGCTGCGACAGGTACTATATTCGTCGATGATATTACTGTGAGTAAATTAAACTAAAAAAATTCATATATCGTCTTATAGGTGTTTGATAAACAAATTAAGTATTTGTTGATTTTAGGATGATATCCAGTGAAAGAACATATCCAGACCAAAAAAAATGTTCCGCTTGATAAAAGAGTTTATGATAAAGCCGTTGATTATCTTTATCAAAACCTACCAACGACTATGTTGGCTCAATCTACAATGCCAGTGTTTATATATGTGGTATTGTGGTCGTCAGCAAATCATGTAGTGTTATCAATTTGGACCGCGTTTAATATCCTTTTTTGCTTAATCGATTATCTGCTCTATCGTAATTACAAGAAAAAACGCTGCTTGCTAAGTAATCCCCAACAGTGGGGAAATTACTACGCTTTAAATTCATTGGCTATGGGGTTGCTCAATGGTATAGCCGTTTTTTTGTTTTTTTCACCAGATTCTGTCGGGATACAGGCATTTTTAATAACCGTCATTCTTGGTTATTCTGCTGGTGCAATGGTGATGAATGCTTATTGGGTTATGAGTTCCTATTTATTAGCTATTCCGGTTTTATCATTAGCTGCGTTACGTTTTTTTATGGAAGGTGATATACAAAATATCGGTATAGCAATATTATTATTGCTTTATTTAGGATCAGTTATCAGCTATTCACAAAATATATTTAGATCGGTTCTCGAAACGATTGAGCTGCAATTTGAAATTTCAGATTTGTCGCAACAATTTTTAAAGCAAAAGGAATTAGCAGAAGAGGCAAATTTATCCAAATCAAAATTTCTTGCTGCTGCGAGCCATGATTTACGACAACCCCTGCATGCCATGGAGATATTTACTAATTTATTAGAAAATAAACTTGAAAACGATACTCAAAAAAAATTATTTAGTAAAGTAACATTGTCACTCGATGTGTTGCGTGATCTATTAAATATATTACTTGATGTATCCAAGCTTGATGCCGGTGTAGTTGAAAAAAACTTAAAACATTTTTATTTGCATAATATTTTAAATAGATTAGTTTTAGAGTTTAGCGCTCAAGCTAATGAAAAAGGCTTAATCTTGAATTACACTCCAACTAATATTGTAATTTATAGTGATGCTTCATTAGTGGCGTTAATTATAAGAAATTTGATTAGTAATGCTATTCGATACACAGAGCAAGGCGAAGTCACTATATTGCTATTAAAAACGAATAAAAGTGAATTGAGAGTGACAATTAAAGATACGGGAATAGGAATTGCCCAAGATAAACAAGAAAAAATATTTCATGAGTTTCATCAAATAGGAAATCCAGAGCGAGATCGAGTTAAAGGCTTTGGCTTAGGTTTAGCAATAGTGAAAAGATTATCCGGTTTATTAAGTCACAAAATTGAAATTGAATCAAAGTTAGGTAAAGGTTCAAAATTTACAATTATAATTCCGATTGGGGATGTTAATAAAGTATTGCAAAGTAATGTAGAATTCCAAATAGAAAAAAATATATCGGTTGAAGGCATTTCGGTGGTTTGTATCGAAGATGAAATACAAATTTTAGAAGCAATGTCAGAAGCGTTAACCGAGTGGGGCTGTAATGTATTAGCCGCGACGTCAGAAAAAGAAGCCATAAAGAAAATTAAAGAAAAAAAATTTACACCTCAAGTGATTATAACGGATTATAGATTACGTGAAGACAAAACAGGAGTTGGCGCTATCAATGCTATTCGTACAGTGCTTGGTTTTGATATACCGGCTTTGATTATAACTGGAGATACTGCGCCAGAACGACTACGAGAAGCAAAAGCCAGTGGTTATGATTTATTGCATAAACCCGTTAAAACGAAACAAATATTGGCGTTTATAAAAAAAACGGTTACACGCAATTGTTAACTA
>CAZEPW010000025.1:20969-45059 GCA_964514215.1 uncultured Thioalkalispiraceae bacterium | reverse complement strand
TTATCGGGGATCTCGAATTCAAATTACCGTTGATATTTATTTTTTACTCGAAGCGATGAGCACCCGCTTAAAATAGTACTGCAGTAACCGGAATGCCGTATAAAGTTAATTAATATTTAACAGCCTAAAAAAATTAATATGCAGATAAATATTTAACTTAATACCAAAATACAATTAAGGTTATAATTAAATTCAAAAAAGAAATAATACTTTTACGGATATTATCATTTAAATTAAGGAGGAATTATGAAGTATATATTAAGTCATTCAATGGCTAAATTTTTTGTGTTAAGCCTATTATTATTTAATTTTACAGGCTGTACGGGGGTTAAAATATTAGCCGATAAAGATACTAAAATTTATAATGAAACATTAAAAGTAGGTAAAAATATTGATAGCTTCTATGTTAAGCTTTTAAAAAAAGAACAATCGAAAAGAAATTTCCAAACTTATTCAGAGCAATATATTGAGATCGAAACCGAGCTACGATCGCTTTATATCAAAAATAAATCAAAATCATTAAATGATGAGTCTATTAAAATATCAAAATCGATCTTAGGTTTATGGGTTAAATACAAAGCCAAACATCAGTTAGAAAATAACTACAGCAATGGTAATGCAAAATTAGATAAAAATAGATTTGTTCGTCTATTCGTGTCGGCATTAAATGCTGAATCATCAAAATAAAATTAAGGAGCAATTGAAATGGAATTTGATATTGAAAAATCACTCAATGATATGAACGCAGCAGCGTCGGGTGTTATATTAGATAAATCACCTGAAGTTCAAGAATGCATTAAAAAAGCACTTGCCGAAGAAAAGCAGGCATTATTGCAAATTGCGAAAGCTCGATTAAGCAATCAAATAAATGATGAGGATGTAAACTCGCAATTGGAAGATGAAAAAATTGCTCTAGAGGCTGCCATGTTGGCATGCCAGGTTAAATCAAAAGAGCTTGCTCAAAGTGGTGCAAACGCAGCAATTAATTCTTTGATTGCTGCAATTGGCGATGCGATTTAATTTAAACTGATTCTAAAAAGTAAGTAAGGGCTTCGCGTATTAGTGGCATAATTATTATTTTAAAATAAATGTTAAGTGGTAATTACATTTGTTTAAATTAATTTTGATTTACATTTTTTATAAAGTTGTGTCGACATTTTAAGTTTTAAAATCATATTTTAAATGATTAAAAGTATATTAATAGTTTGTCTTAGTTCATTGGCCTTGGATTACGGATACGTTACAATGGCCACTTTTATTGATCAGTGGAGAAGGTAATTGTATGAAGGATTCTATGATAAATATGATGTTGGCAATGATGCCGTATATGAAGCCGTTTATGTGGTTTAGTGTTGCTATTGTAGTAATTGGAATTTTATTAGTAGTCGGGCAATTAGCATTTAAATCGAATGGTAATAAAGGCATTGTGTGGTCTGTTCGAGTTACTTTTATTGCCGCAGTATTTTTCTTAGCGGCTCAAGGCGCAGGCGTGTATTTAAGTATGTCACCAACAGTGAACTTTGGTGATTCAAGTAAGTTTGAATTTAACTTAGTAAGCTTTTGGCAAATTGGTTTAGGATTTTTAATTGCTGCAATAATATTAAAAGTGCTAGGGAAATCAAAACAAGATACCGCATCTTAAAAAAGTAGTGCATAAAAAAACCTGGACTAAGATGATTAGTTCAGGTTTTTTTATTTGATTTTTAGACTTGGTCTATAAAAAACCGAGCTTCAACCAATTATTTAACGCGAATGAATTCACCACTTGCACACACATTAGCATCAGTACAACCGTCTAATTTCCATGTATCAGCATTAGCCATGCTTAATTTTGCGTTATAAGTGTCACCAGTTTGAGGATGAGCAACTTTACCTACAAAAGCACCACCACTCGCTTTTAATTTAGATTTGATAATGCTCATGCCAACATTTTTTGGGCCTGCAACAACTTTGGCACAAATTTCAGTTGTGTCACACTTTTCAACAACAATTACAAATTTTTCCCATTTCCATTTACCAATCATTTTAGTGATGTCATCACCAGCAAATGCTAGGTTTGAAGTACTTAATGCGATTAATGCGAATGTAGTCAAAATTAATTTTTTCATAACAGCTCCTTAGTTTTTAGAATTTATCCAACAATTATTTATATTCGTTGTTATTTCATAATTGAAAAGACAGGAACATAAAATATCAGAATATTATAATTTATCTAAAATCGGAGTCAACAACTGACTATACAAAAAATGAAGATTTATAATTTAAGATAAGAGAATTATTTGACAAATGAAATTTTTTTATTTTTGATGTTAAGTATTACTATTTATATTACGAAGAACAATGCAGTTTTATTTTGATTATTGAACGAAATAAATTTAATTGTTTTATTTGGCTTATGGATTTTTATCTAACTCTGCATGAATGCTGGCAAAATTTCTTGGCCATGGTTTGGCTTGTTGTAATCGTTTCGATAAAGTGGTGCGGGCTTTAATTGCACTGTTTTTATCAGGATAGACACCATACACTAATGAATACCAATCCTTACCTTGTCGTTTTACATTAAAGTAAATTGCCTTGCCTTGTAGTTTGTGTAACAACACGAATTTTTTAACATTGCTTTCTGTTCGGGTGCCCAATAATTGTAAAGTATAGTGAGTTGGGCTTTGTCCCCATAACCAACTTGATTGTTCTTTAATAGATTTTGGAACGGAAGCGGCAGATTGAATTGGACTGACGTTGCTAACCACGGATTTTATTTTAGTAACGGCTTTACTTTCTTTATATCGTTTTACTGCATTTTGCACATCAAGCATGGGGCGTATCCAAGGTTTGCCTATGCCAATTTTTTTTGGAATAGCCTTGATTGAATTTAATGCTTCTAATTTATTTTTATAAGAGCCGTATATTAAGTGATACCAAACTTCACCATTACGAATAGATGAGAACATGGCGTATTGTCCAGTCAATTTCTTTTGATTTGCAAAATTAGTAATGTCGGTCCTATTCTTCGCACCGAGCAATTGCAGCGTAAACAAATTTTTATTTTGCGATAGAATCCATTGCTCATTATTAATTTTAGTTAACCGAGCATTTTGTTTTTGTAAATCTGTTTGAGCCACCATAAACGATTTACTATTTGATTTGCCGTTTTTAGGGTGGGTAATTGTTACTGACCATTTTTCAGGTTTTAATCCTGTTGTTAGCAATACTTCAATTAGTTTGTCATTAACAATTTTAATTTGTTGCGATGATAGACGTTTACTGTTATCAGACCAATTAACGGTGACATAACTTCGCTCACCAAAACCAACGCCGATTAGTGAAATTTTCTGAGGTTTGTTACTGGCGTAAATAGTTTGTGGATTAATTTCAGCTAGACTTGGCGCAATAATGACCGGTTTGTTAGCTGGTTTTTCTGTCTTGCTTGTTTGTTTCACCAGTGCTGGGCTAATCATCGGTTTTGAGCTTACTACGGTGGTATCCATATCGTCCACGGTGTTAGTGTTATTCTTGTTCGTTTCAGCGCTGGATTTTAATTCTTTATCGAGTAAAATTATTCGTTCTTCAAGATCATTTTTTTGAGTTATATCATTATTGGGTAATTTTTTTGTTATTATCGGTGTTGTTTCTTGTGCTTTTTTGATCACTGATACAGTTTCGATTTTTTTGGGCGTTATTGTTTCTGGTTTGCTTTGCTGAGATATAATTTCTTTTTCGACTATTATTTCCGGAGTTGTATTGTTCTTAGAATTAACAACCCGATTTTCAATCGGTAGGTTTAATACAATTTGTTCACTATCATCGAACAAATCATTAATGCTGCTTTGGATAGTTAAAATAACGCCAATAACAATTGCCGCAATTGATCCAAATATTAAATATTTTCGAGTTGGGAAGTGGTAGTTTAGCTCACTAAACAGCGCATCATTATTTACATCATCAACACCGTCTTGTAGTGCGATATGGGTTAGCTTATTAATTTGATCCGGGTAGCCATCTGAACCTCGGTATATTCGCCGTAAGATTTTTTGATCGATGGGGTTATTGCCCTGCAAACCTGCAACCGTGAGTCGGTGATAAATATATTGTTCAGTTTGCTCTTCTGTAAACGGTGCTAACTCCATAGTATGAGTTACCCGTTCACGTAGATGACTTATTTTTGAAGATTTTAAAGTAACGTCAATACTGGGATCTGAAAATAAAATAATGCGTAATAACCGTTGATCGTGCAATTTAGTGTCAGCAAGTTCAAATAGGGTTTCAAGCGTCTCGATTGGTAATTCGTGTGCATCATCAATCACTAAGATGGGGATAACACCCGTATGTTTGAGTTCAGATACGTTTTCTAAAAATAGTTGTTGGATATCGCCGGATGCGGAGTGCTGGCTTTCAAAGTCAAAACCGCTAAATATTTGCCGTAATAATTGATCACTAGCCATTAATGCGTTTGCGTCTATATTGCAAATGCGCCAATCGTCGTCAGCCATTTTTTCAAAGCGCGATAATAAGCAGGTTTTTCCGATTCCTGCTTCACCGGTCACGATTAATAATAAATCACTATATTGTGTGAGGTGGTGCAGCATGTTTAAGCGTTGCACACGATCTGCATCGAGGAAAATAAATTGATCATCAATTTCTTGAGCGAAGGGCGCAATACTTAAACCGTATTGGGCTAAGTAATTTGGTTCCAGCTGCTCTAATGGTTGATTCGAAAAGTGTTTCATTGCGGTAAATCCATACCTTTCATATATACGACTTTAAAGCCACGATTAATCTGCTTATCTCGCCAGGTAGTCATTAATTCTACTGCTTCTTCATAGGACTCATGATGTGTTCGAGTCACTCGTCCTGATCTGCCTTGATAGCCTGATTCACGAATCAATGACCATCCTCCAATCAGATCGGGTTGTATTATTAACTGAAAAAATCGGGGAGGTTTGTCCTCCAAAGCAGGAATTTGTAAGTACAAACGCATTCTAAGTTCCGATTTTTAGGCAATTTTTTCTTCCTAAATAATAGTTTAATAATCTCGCGATACAAATTTCACTGCAATTCTCATGTTAAGTTTAGTGTTATTTCAAGTATACGCCACATAAGCCAATGATATATAGTGATAATTTAATATAAAATCCAATAACTTAAGATTTTAAAAGCGTATTTTTTTTGATATTAAACTTTATTTTAGCTCCGATATCTAACTTTTCCTGTTAATAATCATGTTCTTCTGGTCGATAACCTTAATGGTAGTTAGAAATAGCTATGCTACTGTTTTGCTTAACGAATCATTCAATAATAGTTTGAAATGGGGATAGGTGCCGGTTTTATATGGCAAATGAAAAGCTCACATCCAATAACATGCAAGTAGCCTCGGTGGTTGCGATACCTGGATATAAAATTGTCGATATTCTTGGACGTGGAGGTATGGCAATTGTTTATAAAGCAACTCAACAAAGCATTGGCCGAACGGTGGCACTTAAAGTGTTAGCACCAAATCATACCGATGAGACATTTACTGATCGTTTTTTACGTGAAGCACAAATTATCAGTAATTTAACGCATCCCAATATCATTACCGTGTTTGATGCCGGGGTACACAAATCACATCATTATATGTCGATGGAGTATATCTCGGGCAAGAGTTTGCGTGATGCCCGGGATGATCTATCACGCAGGCAAAAAATTGGGGTGTTACGCCAAATTGCTGCGGCATTGGATTATGCCGGTAAAAAAGGTTATGTGCATCGAGATATAAAACCTGAAAATATTATGTTGCACGAAGATGGTCGGGCGATATTGATGGATTTTGGTATAGCGCGGGGCGACGACAGTGCTCGAGGCTTAACGTTAACCGGTAAGGCCATTGGTACTCCGTATTATATGAGCCCGGAACAAACGAAAGGCATTAAGGTTGATTCACGTTCGGATATTTATAGCCTTGGAGTGGTGTTGTATCAAGCCTTAACCGGTACGGTGCCATATGATGGTACGTCATTTGTTGATATTGGTATAAAACATATTTCCGAAGCTATTCCGTCATTACCTCAAGGTTTGGAATCATTCCAAGTTATCGTGAACAAAGCGATGTCTAAAGATCCGGAGCATCGCTATCAAACTGCTGCAGAGTTAATTGTTGCATTGGATAAAATACCATTATCCGAGTTAGATTATATTGACGCAAAATCGGCGGTGATTGGCAATAACAATGTTGACTATGATTCAGCAACGGTGATTGAGCCCGATATAAAACAGTCGGTGTTAGCGTCAAATAAAAATACTGCGAAGTTAAAAGAAAATATTAAACCGGGTTTAAAAATAAGAAGTAAAACCCAATATCAAAATAAAGGTATTGCTTCAAAAATAGATGTTACAACGACCGATGAATATAAATCAACAAAACGACGTAGACGGTTTTTGTATCTTGTGTTGTTAATTAGTTTAGTGGCGGGAATTTATTTTAATAAACAGGCATTAAAACCTCATTGGGAAAAATATGCTATGCCGTTATTACACGACTATTTACCAGCAGAAATTAAGCAACAGATTGGTTTAAAAAAGGCCGTTACTAAAAATGTTAATCAGCCAATAAAAAAAATACCAACAATTAAAAAAATTGTAACAGTAGAAACATTTTTTAATCTTGATGATTTTAAAGCTAAGACATTAGCTGATGAAAATAGTGTCGCAACTGCTATTAGTTTAACGGATGTTGAACGACAACAACTCCATAATGAACTTGATTCAAATCCTGATAATGCCAATACACTTATTCTATATTATAAAACTATTTTTAGTGAAAATAAGAATAATAAAATAGCACGTCAAGGTGTGCAAGCGTTACGTAGTTGGTTTTTATCTCAGCTTAATAACAGTGTTAAAAACAATGATGCAACTCGGGGTAGGTTATTGCTTGTAATCTTAAAGACAAACTTCCCTAGTATTACACACAAACAAAAATATCAAAAATTTGAAAATATTTTTTTAAAAAAAGAGTCGATTAAAACGCATTTAAGGTTAGCTGAAGAATATATTAATAAAAAGCACTATATTAAACCAGCGTTAGCGAATGCGAATGAAGAGCTGATGGCGGTGTTCGCCGTTGAGCCCGATAATATTAAGGCTAAGGCCATGCAACAACAAATGTTAGATATATTCGTGCAGCACATTAAAAGCCAGCAAGCCGCTAAAAACTATGAAAGTGCGATTATATCAGCAGAGTCTGGTTTAGTGATTAGTAAAAATGATGCATTTTTAAAATCATCCCATAAACAATTAAAAAAATTATTTAAGCAGCAACAACATATTGATAAACAGTTGGCTTTAGCAAAAATTCAAATGGATAAAGGTAATTTTGTGACACCGGCAAATAATAGTGCCTTTAAAATTTATAATTCAATTTTTGAACTCGAAGTAAATAATAAACCGGCGGCTAAGGCATTAAAGCAAATTGAATTAAAATTAGTAACTCAGGCCACTCAGGCGATCAAGTCCAATAATATTTCAAATGCGAAATTAATATTACAGTTACTTGAACAATATTATCCTGATAGTGGCCACTTAAAGAAAACTCAGACAAAACTAGCTGAGGCGATAGATTCTAAAAATCCGACTATCACTGATATTGTTTTTAGTGATGTCTTAATGAGTTCAATGGTTAAAATGGCTGATATACGAATTCAATCTGGTAAGCTTATTTATTTTGGCGTTAGGTTTAAAAATTTTCCAACGGGGTCGAGTTATTTATTGGTTAATTTATTAGATCATACTGCAATTACTAAGTTGCAACATAAGACCATAAAAGTAGATGGTGCAACAGGTGAACAAATATATTTAATTGAAATCCCCGGCAAAGGATTAGTGCCAGGGAATTACTATATGGAACTTAAGCACGGTAAAAAAACTTTAATCAAAAAATCATTTCAAATTTTTAATCCGTAATGGTAAAGTTTAATTAAAAATCATTCAAATAATTCTGCTTCCATTTCTAAAAAAACCCGGTAGGCATTTCCGCGGTTTGCTGCAGTGAATGTTTTTACTTTATTGTATTTTGACCAATCGGTATTTTTATAGGTTTCAGCAAAACCATCTAATTGATCGGCTGCATCGCCCATAATTTTTCTTAAAAAAGACAAATAATCTTTGGTGAATGCTATTGAGCGCGTTGGATCGGTATCCGGTGCACCGTGCCCTGGGATTATAAATTTTGGTGTTGGTTTTATTTGTTGTAAATAACTTAAACCTTTTAGCCAGTTTTTAGTATTGACATCTTCGCCACCTAAAAACGGTAAGCGTCCGGCAAAAATTAAATCGCCAGAAAATACCACGCCATAATTTTTAACCAACATAATAATATCATCAGGGGCGTGGGCCGTGCCTGCATGGATTAACTCTATTTGAACGTCACCCATGTCGAGCGTTTTATTGTTAGGGAATGTTTTATCAGGATTAACGATATAGGTTTTTTCGTTTACCCAAGGAAAAAGTGATTCTTGGCGCTGTGCTAAACGTCGCTTTGCTGCCGGGTTATTAAGATAGACATAAGCCGATTTGTGAGCCCAAACAGTTGCTTTACTGTGCTCTTTAAATGCTTGTAAGCCATAAAAGTGATCGGCATGATAGTGCCCTGAGATAATGTGGGTGATGGGTTTATCGGTTATTTTTTTTATCGCAGAATAAAGCAAATAACCTAAAATAGGGGTGCCTAATGTATCGTAAACCACCACGCCTTTTTTAGTGATGACAAAGCCTGCATTTGAGGTATGGCCTTCATTTTCTGCTCCGGGAATGCCGGATTGTCCAATGACATAATATATCGGGGTGTTTTCAACTTGTTGCACTTTAAATTCAACTTGAGATTCACCATAAGGTGTTGTCACAATCTTCTCTGCATGGACAAAGCTGTTGCTCATTAAGAATAGGGTATATGTAACTATTTTAATTAAATTGTGCATTTATGCCTCATTAGAGTTCGATACCAAAAGTTGTTTTTTTAGACATATTAGCATCTAAATCCGAATTAGATAAGTATATGCGTGTCACATTTCCACTGCTGATCCTGACTTTATCTGGATAAATTATATCCAATAAAAAGTTAAATCCTTATGCGCAGCTCAGGTTAATTAAGAGCTTTATGAGTTACTTGCATGAAGATTTTGAGGGACTGGATTGATCTTATAATTTGCAACTAGAGGTTGCTCTAGTTTGCAAATTACAAGACCTATTATTATTTAATCATCAAGGTTATAGACTTTAAGGTCAGTAGCGGTTTTTATTTGTCCGGTGAAACCTTGGTCTCGTATTAATTGCTCCATGCTGGGAATTTCATTTTCAGATTGCATGGTGATATGTGACAGTATTAATTTTTTAACGTTTGCTGCAGCTGCAACGTCACCAATACGTGATGGTGTTGTGTGTAGACGGTAGAAAAATTCATATTCTTTGCTAATTGGGCGATCCACACCAAGTCCAGCATCGTATATTAGTATATCGGCATTTTCAGAAATAGTGACCATATTGCCGCCATTGGCTAAAGGTTTGCCACTGAGATCAACTTTGCGTGAGCTAGTGTCTCCTGAATAAACAATGCTTTTGCCTTTATATTCGATTCGATAAGCGACATTGGGAACTGGCCCGTGATTTACTCCAACGGCGGTAATAACTAAACCATTTTCATTTAAGATAATTTTAGGTTCATATTTTTGCCATGTTGGTGATACATCATTGGTTTCATAATTTAATGTTCCGGCACTGGTTGCCCGTGCAAAAATATTTAAATAGCGCTCTTGTCCGGTATTTAAATCGTATTGCCCATCGATGTAAGTTGATGTTGATGAATATTGTGTGGTTGATGGATCGGCACCAAATGGAGCAGGAAATGGCATGCCATTGGTTGCAGGACCAAATACTTTGAATGGTTTGGTTCGTCCAGGTGGAAAAGTTTGATTTAGAATATTATAGATGCTGTTTTGAAAATACATGGTTTTAATAATTGACGGTAAATCACCAGTATGATCAAGATGCAGGTGGGTCAATAAGATGATGTCTAAATCTTTAATATCAACACCGCTTTCTGCCAGGTTTTTATAAGCACCACCACCAGCATCCATTAGAACTTTAGGTTGGCCATCAACAAAAATAAGATAACTCGAACTAGCCCGCCCAGAACCACCTGCTGGTACCGCTAGTGCTGCTGGTCCACCTGAGCCTAAGATCATTATTGAAAAGTCGCCTTCAATTTCATCAACGGCTAATGAGTCTGATGCTTGGATTATCGGGCTAAATAGCATTGAACTCAGTAATGCTGTAAAAAATGTAATTGGTTTATATTGTTTTTTCAACACGGGACATGTCCTTGTTTTAATGTAATTATTAGTATTAAAAATTAACCAAAGGCCAAGCTGTCGTGCCACACGATTGCTTGTTAAGTTTCAGTTAATTTCACTGCGTTTTGGGGTATCTCCCATTATATTTCTTAAAAATTGAAATGCTATGTTTAGTTGCTAACGTGGTTTGGCTTTTTTTATGTATTTTCTTAATGGTTTGATTTTTATAGCTATTCTTTCGAAAAAAATTGAAATAATTCTAGTTCCTAGTATTAAAAGTGATTGAATTCTGTGTTGTATATCACACTATTGTGACAGTATTTGATTTTGATCAAATGCATTAGAATTTAGTTATATTATAATCTATTGTGTTGGTTGTTGGCTCAGGTGCTTTTAAACCATACAACAACCTTATTGTTTGATCGATCGGTAGTGTTTTATCAAACGAATATCAAATTATTATTTCGACTGTAAGGATTGTAAATATGAAAAACAAACTGGCATTATTAACGCTTTGTTCGGGTTTGCTGCTCAGTGGCAACGCGATGGCGCAAACCGAGCTTGAAGCATTGCGCTTAGAAGTGGACGCTTTGAATAAAAAAGCGCAAGAATGGGAAGCTTATAAAGCGCCTAAGAAGAAATTACAAAAGGATGTCAGTTTTTTAAGTGATAAAGCACGTGAGTGGGAAGAATGGAAGGCGCCTAAAACCTTGGTGCATCTCGCTGGTTTTGCTGATGTTGGTTATGCCCAAAGTCAGAATCAGACTGGATCATTTAATATTGGTTCGTTTTCACCGATATTTCATTATCAGTTTGGCGATAAGTTTATGCTTGAAGCCGAGTTAGATTTTGATATTGATGAAGCCGGCAAGTCGGAAGCTGGGGTTGATTATTTAACTATTGATTGGTTTGTAAATGATTATATGGCTTTAGTGATGGGTAAATTTTTAAGTCCGCTGGGACAGTTTCGTCAAAACCTTCATCCTTCATGGATTAATAAAGTTGCCTCAGCGCCGGTTGGTTTTGGGCATGATCAAGCTGCACCGAATGCCGATGTTGGTTTGATGGCTCGGGGCGGTTATTTACTTGCTTCTGGTAACAGTTTAAATTATTCAACATACCTTGCTAATGGTCCAACTCTTGAAGCCGATGGTTCCGAAATTGATATGATTGAAACACCAGGCTTAGGTGTCGATGGCGATGGCAAAAAAACCGTTGGTGGACGTTTTGGTATGTTTTTTCCATTAGAAAAATTTGAGTTTGGTGTGTCATTAGCCACAGGTAAAACTGCTATTCGATCTGGTGTTGCCGGTAGTTATAGTTATGATGCCAGTCGTACTTATGATGTTGCTGGTGCAGATTTTACTTGGCGACCTGCGAATTTTGATGTGCGTGGTGAATACATTCAACAAAAGATTGGTGCACAGTCATTAAGTGTGGCAACCGAAGCTGGTACTTGGAAAGCATGGTATCTACAAACCGCTTATCGTTTTTCAGAAAGCAGTTGGGAAGCGGTGATACGGTATAGCCGTTATGACACACCTGCTGATAGCACTGATGTAACGCAAACAGCACTTAGTGCAAACTATTTATTTGCATCAAATCTAATTGGTAAAATAAGTTATGAATTTAATGATAATCCTAATAGCGGGTTAATAGCATCTGATCGTCAACTTGTTCAACTTGCATATGGTTTCTAAGGAGTAACTTATGAATACAAAATTATTTAATACACAAAAAATTAATGTAGCATTGTTGTTAATATCTGGGCTTAGTTTTTTAAATGTTGGGCTTGCAAGTGAAGATGCTAGTAAGGAAGGTGATTTCGCACGAGGCGCAACCGCTTGGGTTAACAATTGTGTTCGATGCCATAATGTTCGTGATCCGAAAGAGTTACGAGACGATCAGTGGATTACAACAACCAACCATATGCGGATACGTGCAGGATTAACAGGGCAGCAATCTCGTGATGTTATTAAGTTTTTGCAAATGAGTAATTAAACTGAATTTGGGGTTCCTGCCGTCACCCCAACCTACGGTGAATATTTAAAGCTGAAAAAAACCGTAGGTTGGGGTGAGATTTTTTCGAACCCCAACAGCCAATGCTGTTTTAACCATGAGGTTAGGTTAATTCGCTGGGATTAAATATACGGCCATACTCGGTTATCGCAAATCGATCAGTCATTCCGGCAACATAATCAGATACCACTCGTGCTTGTCCTTTTTCGCCAAACTGTTCTTGATAGTGGTGCACTGTTTGCTGGTGTTCGGGTGGCAGTAGTTTGATATCATTCATAAAAGCATCAAATAAATTACTGATAATTTTTTTGGCTTTATTCGACATGCGGTGAACGCGATAATGTTGGTACAGTTCTTTACGCAGGAATTGTTTTAGTGACAGAATTTCAACTGACATTTGTTCACTAAATTGCACAATCGCTTGTTTTTGCTTTCTGACATCGTCAAGTGTTTTAATATTTAGTTCGATGAGGTTTTGTTTTGTGGTTTCAACTAAGTCCACTACTTGATTATTGATTAAGCGGCGGGTGACTTCATAAATTAATCGCCGTTCTGGTAATTCCGGATATTGTTTTATTACTTGGCTATATTGATCATTAAATAGCATTACCTTGCGTAATTGTTTTATTGATATCAAACCGGCACGTAAGCCATCATCAACATCATGATTGTTATAAGCGATTTGATCGGCCAAATCAACTAGCTGCGCTTCCAACGATGCTTGGGTATGATTTAAAAAACGTTCTCCGACATCACCAATTGATGCAGCTTTTTTGATTGCACAGTGCTTGATTATTCCTTCACGGGATTCAAAGGTTAAGTTTAAGCCATCAAACTCGGCGTAGCGCTGTTCTAATACATCAACCACTCGTAATGATTGCAGGTTATGCTCAAAGCCATCATAGTTTGCCATGCAGGCATTGAGAGCATCTTGTCCAGCATGGCCAAATGGTGTGTGTCCAACATCGTGTGCCAGCGCAATGGTTTCGGCTAGCTCTTCATTTAGATTTAATATACGGGCGATGGTACGGCTAATCTGCGCAACTTCGATGGAGTGGGTTAATCGTGTGCGAAACATATCACCTTCGTGGTTGACAAAAACCTGGGTTTTATATTCTAAGCGACGAAATGCACTTGAATGTATTATTCTATCGCGATCACGTTGGTATTCACTACGATACTCAGGGCAGGGCTCGTGAAATTGGCGGCCTTTACAGGTGTGATTGCTGCAAGCATAAGGGGCTAATGATTTCATGGTTTAATTGGCACTGGGTTGAGTGGATTCTATCGCGGAGTTAGAACGAACTTGCTGCAATGTTTCGAGCAATAAGTTGTGATCAAAATCATTTGTTACTATGGCATAATTGAGTGACTTTAGTAAAACTAGACGTAATTGACCGGCAATGACTTTTTTGTCAACCGCCATTAACGCTAAAAACTTCTCGACACTAATTTCATTAGGAGCAAGTATCGGTAAATTTGCTGCTGAAATTAAATTTTTAATTTGTTCGAGTTCGCTGGCATTGATTAATTTCATGCGACACGATAAATCAGCAGCCATTACCATGCCAGCAGCAACGGCTTCACCGTGTAACCAGTTGCCATAACCCATTCCGGTTTCGATGGCGTGGCCGAAAGTGTGGCCTAAATTAAGAATCGCGCGAACGCCTGATTCGTGCTCGTCTTCACTGACAACGTTTGCTTTGGTTTTGCAGGAGACATCAATTGCATAAGTTAATGCTTGTGAGTCTCGTTGCAATAGTTTTGGGGTGTTTTGTTTTAGCCAGTTAAAAAATTCAGCGTCTCGAACTAAACCGTATTTGATGACTTCGGCAATACCGGCGCTTAATTGTCGATCGTCAAGTGTCGTTAACGTATCGGTATCGATTAATACACATTGAGGTTGATAAAATGCGCCAATCATATTTTTGCCAAGCGCATGATTAACCCCGGTTTTGCCACCAACCGATGAATCGACTTGCGCTAATAACGTGGTTGGTATTTGGATGAAGTTAACACCGCGTTGGTAACTTGCTGCGGCGTATCCGGTCATATCACCGATAACACCACCGCCTAGTGCGATAAGAGTGCATTGTCTATCGAAGCGATTTTCGAGTAATTTGTCATAAATTAAATTCAATATTTCAAGTGTTTTATATTGCTCGCCGTCAGGTAAAATTACCGATTGGCACTCAAAATCCGGTAATAGCGCTAGTGTTTGTTTCAGGTATAGCGGGGCAACGGTTTCATTGCTAACGATCATGACTTGCTTGCCATGGATATGTTTAGTGAGCAATGCACTTTGTGATAGTAGATTTTGACCAATATAAATTGGGTAGCTACGGTCAGCCAGATCGACGTTTAAGGTTTTCATCATGATTGTATTATTTTGTTAAAGTGGTTTAAGCGAATTATGCTGATACCATACGGCAATTAATTTAGAAGTTAAAGTTCTGACTCGCAACTTTTATCTAATTTTGAGCATATCTCTTTAATGACATCACGAATTTTCTGGCTTTCGGTTGAAATGGTAATGTCAGCGATTGATTCGTAGAGCGGGTCTCGCACTGAGGCAAGTTGTTCGAGTTTTTCTCGGGGATTGTCCGTTTGTAATAATGGTCGTTTACTGTCTCGGTGAGTGCGCTCCATTATTTGCTCAATACTGGTATTAAGGTAAATAACGGTTCCTCGACTCACTAAATAGCCGCGATTTTGTTCGGACAATACCGCACCGCCACCGGTCGCGAGTACGATGGTGTCTTTGTTGGTTAATGACTCAATCATTGCGGTTTCTCGCTTGCGGAAACCCGATTCGCCTTCAAGTTCGAAAATTAGCGGGATATCGACACCAGTACGTTTTTCGATTTCACTATCGCTATCGGCAAAATCCATCTTGAGGCATTTGGCTAATTGCCTGCCAACGGTGGTTTTGCCGGCACCCATGGGCCCGACTAGAAATATGGATTGTGGTTTTTGCATCGTTTTTTATGATTAAACTTTAGGATAGTTTAAACAAAAATGGCGTTAATAGTAAGTGTCTACTATTAACGCCATTTATTTTAGCTTAGTTTTTAATATTCTTCTAAGTTATTAATTTAATGTTAGATTATCTTTTAAAATCTTAGGAGTCACAAATATTAGAAGTTCGGATTTCTTATTTTCTTCAAAGGTATTTCTGAATAATACCCCTAAAAGTGGTAAATCACCGAAAAATGGTACGCGTCTAACGCTTTCGATTTTACTAATTTGATAAACACCACCAAGAACAATTGTTTCACCATTATTAACCAATACTTGGGTTTTGACATTTTGCGTATTGATCGGTGGCACACCCCTAATGGAACGGGAGAAATCGGCTTCATCTTTGTTGACGGCTAAATCCATGATAACACGATCATCGGGTGTGATTTGTGGTGTCACTTCTAAGCTAAGCACTGCCTTTTTAAATGCGATGGTTGTCGCACCACTAGAAGATGCTTGCTCATAAGGAATTTCTTGCCCTGATTCAATGATCGCTTTGTGTTGGTCGGAGGTGATAACTTTAGGACTTGATATCACTTCTGAGCGACCTTCAGCTTGCGCAGCACTGAGTTCCAGTTCCAGTAATGTTCCAAACGGGAGTTTTGCAATCGCAAGACCAATGCTGCCTGCTTTTGAGAGGTTACTCGTTGGTAAATCCACATTAAGTCGATCCGTACTGACGAGAGGTTGGCCATTAATTAGTTGGTCGGTCCCTGCAAGTGTGCCCGAAGTAAAACCTTGTCGAATACCTTGAGTGGTTTCAGAACTAACACCAAACCGAACTCCTAGCTCTTTACTAAAATCATCTTGTGCGAGTACGATTCGAGCTTCGATAAGCACTTGTCTTACCGCGATATCCAATTCTTCAACTAAGGCTTCAATGGCTTCAATGTGTTTTGCGGTGTCGCGTACCAGTAAGATATTGGTACGTGGATCTAATGCAACACTGCCCCGGCTAGATAACCATGCCTGTTTGTCTTTATCGGATTCAAATAATTCTTTGAATGATAATGCTTTCGCATAATTAATTTGAATGGAGGCATTTTCGAGTGGTGCTAATTCTTCAATTTGTTTATTGGCTTCAAGTTCTAATTTTTCACGTGCTGCAATTTCTTCTGCAGGTGCAATTAACATCACGTTACCACTTTTACGTTTATCTAAACCTTTGGTTTTTAAAATGATATCTAAGGCTTGATCCCAAGGAACATTTTTTAAACGTAAAGTCAGGTTACCGGTGACGGTATCGGAGGTAACTAAGTTTAAACCGGTAAAATCAGCAATTAATTGTAATACTGCACGAACATCAATATTTTGAAAGTTTAATGAAAGTCTTTCACCCGTATATTCAAACTTCTTACGTAATTTCTTTTCTTCGGTGATAATTATCGGTTTAATATCAACGATAAAATTATTGTCGGTTTGGTAGGCAATGTGATCAAATTTACCGTGTGCTTGTACCACGATTTTTACACCACCGCCTGAATTAAAGGCATCAACCGTATCTACTGGTGTAGCAAAGTCGAGCACGTCCATGCGACGCTCCATATCGGCGGGTAATTTACCTTGAGGAATACTGAGTACTACTCTATCGCCTCTTTTTTGCATGTCGATAGGGATATTAGGGTTGTTTAACGTAATAATAATTCGGCCTTCACCTTTGGCTCCACGACGAAAATCAACATTACTGATGTTTTCAGAGCTGCTTAAGCCAAGGTTTGCTTTATTGCCAGCACCCGATTTTTTGGCATTAACTGGTGCGGCTAGTGCGGCACTATCCGTATTTAAGGTTAGGTAAATATGGTTACCGTCCACTAAGGTTTGATAGGGTACTAGTTTGGTTAAATTAATAACAACTCGGGTTCTATCACCCGCCTCAACAGCGGTGACGTATCGTGCGATGCCGATACCGATTTGTTGTTTTTTCTGTTTTATACTGCTTGAGGTATTAGGCAAATCAAGGGCAATTCGTGCAGGATTGTCGACGGTGAAACTACCGGGTTCAAATGCACCATCACTCAGAGTCAGTTGTATCTGAACTTGATCACCGGGCAGTGTCGAATAACTAATATCCGTTAGTGTATTGGCATTAGCGAGTGTTGATGTAGCGAACAATGCTAATAAGGATTGAGCAATTAAAATCTGACGACTGCGCGATTTTTTTAACTGTTTTTTTGTCGATGCAATTAATTGCGTTAAATAATTATATTGTTTCATAGCTTTACTTCTCCGTTCACTTTTTTTGCCTCACTAATGCTAATCACTGATAGTCAGTGCGGCATCACGGTCAAGCCAACCGCTATTACCATTGGTGATTTTTTCTTTTATAACGACATCGGTGTCAGTTATAGATTCTATTATTCCAAAGTTTTTCCCTACATAGTTACCGACTTGAATTCGGTAAACGGTCGCATCCGGTGCTTCTATTAACCCCCAACGTACTCCATTTTTCTCTAAATGCCCAACAAAGGTTAAGGTATCGAGCGGGAATTGTTCCAATGCTTCTCTTTTGCGTCCGCTAATGGGGCTATCAGCAGTGTCTTCAGATGCCGTTGCTTCTGCAAGTGCCTGAAATGTTTGAAATGGATCACGAAGGTCATGTGCTGAGTAGGTAAAAGTATCATACGGTTTTACCTCCGGCAGTGGTTTTACTCGACCCTTATGTTGTGCTTTTATGCGATCCACATAGGCATTTAAATCTTCATGTTCATCACCACTACAGGCGGATAATAACACTGGGACTAATGCAACGCTAATGAGCGTGGCAATTTTTTGGCCTATTTTGCTGTGTGTTATGTGTTTAGTGTTTGTCATTGCGATGATCTACCGTTTCTTTTTACGTTTTTTCTTGGCCTGAGCTTGGAGTTCAACCTCATCAAGATAACGATATGTTTTTGCTATTGCTGTTAAGCTCAATTCACCCGTCTTGGATGATTTGATAGTGATGTTATGCATTGTCACAATTCGGGGCAGGGCAGCAACTCCACTGATAAATTCTCCAAATTGATGGTAGCTACCAACAATCTCAATACTGATAGGCTTTTCAGCATAAAACTCAATAAAACGTTCTGTTTCGGGTTTGAATAATTTAAATTCGACACCACTGGTTAAACCCGTTTGGGTAATTTCGTCAACTAAGTTTTCAACTTCGGTTTTACTGGGTAATTGACGCAACATGGTACCAAATGATTCTTTCATTTCGACCATTTGTTTTTTATAGGCCTCGAGATTTGCCGCTTTGGCCTGTTTTTTCTCAAATTCTTTTTTGAGCGTTGTTTCTTTAACGCGTGAACGGTCTAACAATTCATTTTGTGATTGTAAATCCAGAAAATAGCCACCGACTAATACCCCAATACTGACAATGGCGATTAAAATAATTTTTACCGGCATTGGCCAACTACCAATATTATTTATATCTAAATCTATTTCACTCAGGTTAATATCTTTCATGGTTTTATCGTCGTGTTATTATCGTTTCTTCTGATTTTTTGCATCTTTTGTGGCGGCATCTTCAGTGATATGTGCTACAAACAATTTAAAGTTTCGTTCATTTGTGTTTTTGGATTTGCCCGACTTAATAACACTCAAGCTGGGGTTGGCCATGGATTTAGAGCCTTCCAAGTTACGCATAAAAGAGGATACGCGGGCATTTGACTGCGCTAAGCCTTCAATAGAAAGGCCTTTTGTTTGTTGCTTCACTTGCTGTAAGTAGATGCCATTGGGCACTGTTCGGGCTAAATCATCAAATAATCGAACAACTTCCGGTCTATCTCGTTGTAATTGTTGAATGATTTTCATTCGGTCTAATAGCCGTTGTTTTTCAGATTCGAGGTTTTTAATTTCACTTAATTGGGTGTCGACATCTTTTATGACGCTACTTAATAAATTATTACGCGATTCTTGAGTGCTGATCATGCGGTTAATTTGTAAATGTGTTGCTAAAATGATTAGCACCATGAGCGCTAATGACATAATCATAATGGTTAAAAATTGCCGTTGTTGCTCTTTTCGTAGCTCTTGGCGCCAAGGTAACAGATTAATTTGAGGCATTAGTCAAAGCTCCTCATGGCAAGTCCACAGGCAATCATCAATGCTGGTGCATCATTACTTAAACTTTGCGCTTTAACACGCGAAGCTATGGTCATATCAACAAATGGATTAGCAACCGAAGTGCTGACACTGAGTTTGTTGGCGATCATTTCATCAACGCCGGGCAACATCGCGCTACCGCCAGCCAATACGATTTGATCCACGGTATTGTGTGAACTGGACGAAAAGAAAAATTGCAAGGAACGACTCACTTGCTGCGCCATGGCTTCTTTAAAAGGTTCAAGCACTTCCGGAATGTAGTTATCCGGTAAGCCACCTTGACGTTTAGCCATACCCGCTTCTTCGTAGGATAAGCCATAGCGACGCTGAATTTCTTCGGTGAGTTGTTTGCCGCCAAAGACTTGTTCGCGAGTATAAATAGTTGTCTGGTCGTGAATCACATTTAATGTCGTCATGGTGGCACCGACATCCAGTACGGCAATGGTTTGATCAACGCCATTATCCGGTAATTGTGATAATTGCAGGCTAAAAGCATTTTCCATGGCATAAGCTTCAACATCAATAATGCGTGGTTTTAAGCCGGCAATTTCAATGGCGGCCATGCGCACATCAACATTTTCGCTACGCGACGCAGCTAATAACACATCAACCCGTTCGGGATCATTATCGGATGGCCCGACAACTTCAAAATCAAGATTGACCTCTTCCAGGGGGTAAGGGATGTATTGATCGGCTTCGATTTGTATTTGTTGCTCCATTTCATCTTCACTGAGATCCGATGACATCGAGATAACTTTCGTAATAACCGCTGAACCGGCTACCGCGGCTGCCGCAAATTTATTGCGTGAACCCGAGCGTTTTACAGCGCGTTTGATTGCTTCACCAACCGCTTCGACATCAGAAATGTTCTTTTCGATGACTGAATTGTGCGGTAATGGCTCAACGGCGTAGCTTTCTACACGATACCGAGCACCTGTTTGGCTCAATTCGAGTAATTTTACCGCAGTTGAGCTAATATCCAACCCGATTACTGGTTGTTTTTTAGCCTTAAATAATTCTCCAAATCCCATAATTTTTTCTTTCTTTTTCGTTTCTAAAGCGTAAGTTACAGTGTTTTGTTGCCTATGTACATTAACTAATCACAATAACTATAGGTCAACTGATAATTAATTACAACGTCTGTGTAGTGTTACCTGATTTGAAGCCTTATACTGTGTCGTTTGACACACCATCCAAAATTTCGTTGAGTGACAATAACGCAAGAATGAAACCTATAATTAAAAAAACACTACTGTATAGCTTCCTAACTGGATTAAGCCTCTCTATTTTAGGAGTTATTTCCCTATTTGTCCTGTATTTGGTGATTACCCCCAAACTACCGTCGGTTGACACCCTCAAAGATATTCGGCTGCAAGTGCCGCTGAGGGTCTATACCAAGCAAGGCGACTTAATTGCCGAGTTTGGTGAGGTCAAAAGACAACCACTGCAATACGATGAATTTCCAACACTACTGATACAATCTATATTAGCGGCAGAGGACGATCGTTTCTTTATACATCCGGGGGTCGATTACAAAGGTATTTTGCGTGCAGTGTTCAAAGTTTTGACAACGGGCGAACGATCCCAAGGTGGCAGCACGATAACCATGCAAGTTGCACGTAATTTCTTTCTAACACGAGAGAAAACCTATACCCGTAAATTAAATGAGATATTTCTGGCATTAAAAATTGAAAAGGAGCTGAACAAGAAAGAGATTTTGGCGCTTTATTTAAATAAAATCTATCTGGGTAAACGTGCCTACGGCTATGCGGCAGCATCTCAAGTGTATTATGGGCAGCCACTAAAAGAATTAAATCTGGCTCAAATAGCAATGTTGGCGGGCTTACCTAAAGCGCCTTCGCGTTATAATCCGATTGCGAATCCCGAACGTGCAACGCAACGTCGTAATCATATATTACGCCGAATGTTTTATGATTTGGATTTTATTACCGAACCTCAATACCAAGAAGCCGTCGCAGAAGTTGATAATTCTGAAGTTCACGGCCAGTCAATCGATGTACAAGCACGTTATGTTGCTGAAATGGTGCGTAATGAAATGGTCGAACGTTTTGGGCCAGAAACCTATGTTGATGGTTATTCGGTTTACACCACGATTGACGGGCGCTTACAACAAGCTGCCAATAGCGCATTACGGCGTGCTTTATTAGCCTACGATCGACGGCATGGCTATCGTGGAATAGAGGCTCACTCGGAAGATATCTCACGTTATATAACGGCGGTTGATGAAAACTCAACTGCAGTTGAAAGTAATGATGACCGGGATATATTTGATATGTGGGATGATGTATTGGCAGATTATTCATCGGTAGGCAATATGCAACCAGCGGTCGTGGTTGCGGTTTATGAGCAAGAAATTTATGCGCGTACTAAAAATGGTAATATCGCCTACATGTCTTGGGAACAGCTTGAATGGGCTCGTCGTTTTATCGATGATGATACCCGCGGGCCAGCAATAAAAGTTGCCTCGGATATTTTAAAAGAAGGCGATATTATTTATACCTATCCGGCAAAAAGCGGTTGTTCATGGTTAGCAAAAAAACCAACCGTTGCTGGTGCGATGGTTTCCTTAGCACCAGGTGATGGTGCCATCGAATCATTAGTTGGTGGTTTTAATTATTATCAAAGTAAATTTAACCGAGTGGTGCAAGCCAAACGACAACCCGGCTCAAGCTTTAAACCTTTTATTTATACCGCCGCACTTGATAAAGGTTTTACCGCTGCGACAGTCATTAATGATGCTCCGGTAGTTTTTGAAGCACCGGGTCTAGAAGATACTTGGCGCCCCGAAAATTATAGCGGTCGATTTTACGGCCCGACACGACTCCGGCAGGCGTTAATAAAATCACGAAACTTAGTATCTATTCGGTTATTACGTGATATCGGTATTGGTTATTCTGCGCGTTACTTAAAACGATTTGGTTTTTCAAAAGAAGCGCTACCGCGTGATTTGTCACTCGCTTTAGGTAGTGGTACAACAACTCCACTGGAATTAGCACAAGCCTATGCCAGTTTTGCCAATGGTGGTTTTCGTGTTAAACCCTATTTTATCGATTATATTATTGGTCCCGATCGAGAGTTAGTCTCTCGATCGTCACCCGATACTGTTTGTATCGAATGTGAAAATCTGGAACAAGAAACATTAGAAACTCAAGATGTTACTACAGTGACATCATTAAGTGATGAGCTGTTAATCGAAAATAATACTCAAGATGAAGATGCTGCCATTGAAAGTGAGGCAGATTTAAATAGCGACGATTCAACCATTGCGCAAACTAATACTAGTGACGCTATAGTGATTTCTGATTTGAATCAACAGTCAGCTGATTCAAGTTCAACGGATGCGCTTACCAGCGAGACCGAATCAACAACCGCAGCCGCTCTTACCGCGACTGATTTTGATTATTCGGAGTTAAGCGCCGAAGATATTAATGAAGGCCCCTATCGAGTGGTTCTTGCGAAACGCATTATTTCACCGCAAGTATCATTTTTAATGAATACCATGTTACGCGATGTGGTTCGGTTTGGTACGGGTCGGCGTGCACGTGTTATTGGGCGTAAAGATTTATCCGGCAAAACAGGGACAACTAATGATCAACAAGATGCTTGGTTTTCAGGTTTTAATGGTAATGTCGTCACCATTTCATGGGTTGGTTTTGATAATCCAAAACCATTAGGCAATCGGGAAACCGGCGCACGCGCGGCATTGCCAATGTGGATTGACTACATGCGAGAGTCATTACGAGGCAAAGCTGAAACTAAATTAGAGCAACCGCCTGGGTTAGTGTCGATACGAATTGATGCAAAAACAGGTTTACCGTCTACAATCAATAGTGAAAAAACGTTATTTGAATTTTTTCGGGAATCTCATGCACCAAGGACTGATAGTTATAACCAACAAAATCAAAAGTCGACGGATTCCAATACCAGCCAACCATCGAATATTACGGAAGAAATATTTTAAACATTTTAAATTAGTGGATGACCATTTAAAATGACCAAACGAAAACACAAAGATAATCGACAGCGATTATTAATCGCTCAACAAGCGGCAAAAATTTTAGCAAAATCGGGTAACCGTGATTTTTTTGCCGCAAAAAATAAAGCGGTCGAACGGCTTGGTATTTTAGATAAAACACAATTACCAACCAACATTGAAATTGAGCAGGCATTAATTGAATATCAGCGACTATTTTGTAGTGATGAGCAGCCCCAAATCGTGCTCAACTTACGACAAGCCGCTTTAAAAGCAATGAAATTATTTTCTTCTTTTTCGCCCAAACTTGTTGGTTCCGTTTTGGCCGGAACCTCGGATGAGCACTCACCAGTACACTTACATTTATTCGCCGACACCAGTGAAGATGTGACCGTGTTTTTAGTGAATCAGCATATTCCATTTGAGATTGGCGAACAAAAAGTACGTTATGGTCACGACCTGCACCAGTTACAACCTACCTTTAATTTTTATGCCGGTGATGTTCGATTTTTATTAACGGTGTTTGTGAACCAAGGTAAAAAACAATCACCATTAAGTCCGATAGATGGCAAAGCAATGCCACGCGCGAATACGGTAGAAGTAGAAAAATTATTAGTTAATTTAAATCTGTAGGTTGGGGTGACGTTAGGA
>CAZEPW010000025.1:0-20869 GCA_964514215.1 uncultured Thioalkalispiraceae bacterium | reverse complement strand
TGGGGTGACGTTAGGATTAATTGGTGACTGTCGATTTCAAACGTTCATAACGTGCCATCGCTTGAGGGATTCCGGCATTTTTAAACAGTGCGAGCGCTTTAGAAATATTAACCTTGGTATCTCCGAGCCCTTTTTCATAAATCAAACCTAAATTATTCATGGCATAGACATTACCTTGGTTAATCGATTTTTTGTACCAGCCAATTGCTTTTATATAATTTTTATTAACGCCTTTACCGAGCTGATACATCATGCCTAAATTATTTTGGGCAAACGCATCACCTTGTTGGGCAGCCTTTTTATACCAATATACCGTTTTATTGTCATTCTTTTTTACACCAAGCCCATTTTTGTATAATAGCGCGACAGCATATTGTGAATTGGCATTATTATTTTCAGCAGATTTTAAAAACCATTTAAATGCAAGCTTGTTATTTTTATTTGTGCCTTTACCGTTTTTATACAGGGTTGCAATTTTGTATTGCGCAACATTATCGCCTTGATGTGCGGCTTTTGAATACCACTTAAACGCTTTACGGTAATTTTGCGGTGTGTTATTTCCTTGTTCATACATTTTGGCTAATTGTAATTGCACTTTCAAATTGCCATAGTCACCGGCTCGGTGTAACCATTTATAGCTTTTCATCGGTTGTTTTTTTGAATTGATACCGGTTGCGTATATCTTTGAAATCATCAATGCTGCGCCAGCGTGTTTTTGTTTTGCTGCGCGATAAAACCATGAAAATGCTTTGCGTTTATTTGCCACAACTCCCTGGCCTTTGTAATACATTAGTCCTAAATTATATTGTGAGACGATATGATTTTTTTTAGCAAGCTTCCACCAAGTTTTCATTGCGAGTGTATAATTTTTTTTATTATACGCAGAAAAACCTTTTTCAAACTCGGTATGAAATTTTGAATTATGGTTAGGGTTGCTGTCTTTTATATTTGATTGGGCAAAACCAGTAGATATTACGGCAATGAACAATAGACTTACTATGAACGATAATCTCATCCGTGAACTCCATGCACTTTTGTTGTATAAATAAATTACGTTGTTAATTTTGTATTATTATTTTTTTTGTAAATGGGTATTTGTTAATAACCACTATATATAAGTGTAAAATATATAATCAGAACTTTCAAATTGAAAATGTGAATAAGCAGTTTTATGTAAAATGATTCTTATAATGATTCTTAATTTGGCGCTGCTAGTGAAATAAATGGGGTGTCTATTTGTGGATATTTATTGCTGTGCAACGCCGGAGGCTAGAGCGGCTTTAGCGACTGCTGCGGGGACAACGTCAAGTAAACGTTTATCAAACGGTTTTGGTAAAATATAATTTGGGCCAAATTTTAATTCGCTTAATTGGTAAATATCAAGCACGTGTTGTGGCACCGGCTCATGTGCTAATTCGGCTAGAGCATGCACAGCGGCAATTAGCATTTCAGTATTAATATCAGAAGCACGAACATCCAATGCGCCTCTAAATATAAATGGAAAGCCGAGTACATTATTAACTTGGTTTGGAAAATCACTGCGTCCTGTTGCCATAATGAGATCGGGACGGGCAGTTAATGCCAACTCGGGATGAATTTCAGGATCGGGATTGGAGAGTGCAAATATAACGGGTTTACTGGGCATGAGTGTTATTTGTTCTGCATTAACCAAATTCGCACCGGAAACACCAATCAAGGCATCGGCGTAGCTTAAAGCATCTTCCAATGTTCGTGCATTGGTGTCAGCTGCAAATTTTTGTTTGTATTGGTTTAAGTCATCACGTTGCTGATGGATAACGCCGCGCCGGTCGAGCATGGTGATATTGGTTAATGGTGCACCAAGGTGTTGTAATAAATTCATTGATGCGATGGCAGCAGCCCCTGCGCCCAAACAAACAATCTTGGCAGTTTGCAGTGATTTACCTTGTATTTCTAACGCATTTATTAGACCGGCGCAAATAATAATCGCCGTACCATGTTGATCGTCATGAAATACTGGGATATTAACCCGTTTTTTTAATGCGGCTTCAATTTCAAAGCAACGTGGTGCTGCGATATCTTCTAAATTGATACCGCCAAAAGTAATTGCGATGTTGGCAACAGTGTCTACAAATTCAGCAACAGAGCAATTATCGACTTCAATATCAAAAACATCAATATTGGCGAATTTTTTAAATAAAACCGCTTTACCTTCCATGACCGGTTTTCCAGCTAAAGCGCCAACGTTACCAAGTCCTAACACTGCAGTACCGTCACTGATTACAGCGACTAGATTTCCTTTTCCTGTATAGCGGTATGCTAATTCTGGGTTTTCTGCAATCGCCCGGACTGGCTCAGCAACA
Organism: uncultured Thioalkalispiraceae bacterium; assembly: GCA_964514215.1. Taxonomy (GTDB): domain Bacteria; phylum Pseudomonadota; class Gammaproteobacteria; order UBA6429; family Thiohalophilaceae; genus CAYQUC01. The sequence goes on along the minus strand of CAZEPW010000025.1, from coordinate 18,527 downwards.
CCCGGTGTATAGGCCAGACTTAAATCTTCTTGGGAACTAACCGATTTGGTCATTGCTGTCGCAATTTTTCCTGGAATGGGTTGTGAATGATATTCGAGGGCTTTTTTACGCATAGGGTGATTGTCTGATGATTTAATCTTCATATTTAAATTGTTTTATAAGCAATTGCTAAACTATGCCACTAGTGTAGCAAAATTACTGAATTCGTTTAGAAATTATTATTAGTTAAGCTCCGCTATGGATAACAATAACGGTTATTTTTAAAAAGCCAAACTCTAAACTAACCGTTATTCCGGACTAACGGTAATTATCGATTTTTCAAAAAAATAAAAATGTTACAAACGAATAAGAAATTTTTCGAGTATTGATGAAGTCGTTGTGATTGTTTCTGGTAGTAATCCAATATGCTTGAAACAAATATTAATTAATTGATGCCGAATTTGAAAAAGCCTATTATGAATGCTTATAAAAAACCTATTGTAATGTTGCCACGTATGCGTTAAATCTCGGTGTTGGAAATAGTCTCGCGGTAACAAAAAAGGCACTCATATTGAGTGCCTTTTTGATAAAATTACGGTGAACAGGGCTATTTTCCAGGCATACCGTATTTTTGACGGAATTTATCAACTCGACCAGCAGTATCCAATAATTTTTGTTTACCAGTATAGAAAGGATGACATTTTGAACATACGTCCAAATTTAAGTCTTTTCCAACGGTTGATTTTGTTTTAAATTCGTTACCGCAACTGCAAATAACATTAATTTCTGCGTAATCTGGGTGTATTTCGGCTTTCATGATAAATCCTCATTGTGTTTATTGACCAGAGCCACCTGCGACGTGTTGGACACTCGAGGCACCGTGGTAAGCAAGGTCGGCTAGTTTACGAGAAACAACAAGAGACAGCAAGTTTTTATAAAAACAATTTAACCTATTGTTTTATATGCTTATTTTTTTAAATTAACGACAATATTTACTGTTGGGGCTTAATTGCGGGATAAAATGAGATGTCACCAAAATAGGCGGTGGCCTGCTCACCGGTATTATCGGTATCGGTCATAATGGCAATGCTGCTGACATGCGGAGGTTCTTCGCCAAAGGCGGATTTAAAGTCTTCGTAAACATTACGTTGCTCGCTTAACCATTGTTTTATATTAGTACTGCCGCTTTGAATGACGATCATTTTTACTCTGTCGGTATAAGCGCTTGATTGAATGGAATTCACCGCGGCACGGTTATCCCAAATATAGTTAATGGTTGCTAATGGTGGTAATTCACCGTGTAATAGTGAATACATTTTGGCTTTAAAGCGTTCATTTGATGATAATTTCTCGATGTCATAGTCAAAGGTAACAAAAATCCGTGCAGAATAATCGTCACCGGCCTTGGATTTAATATTGGCTTTTTTTAGAATATTGTCAATTTTCCAATGCCACTTTAATATTGGAAATTGTTTTGGATCAATATTCACTTTTTTTATCATTCCGGAAGCGGAATTTTTACTAACCGCTTTAACAACACGTTTATTGCTGTCATTAACTAATGAATATTGATTGTGTTGCTCAACCCCGGGTAAGGATAATTCTTGCCAACCATCGGGTAGCAATGCGCTGTTGTTAGATTTTGAAAATAAGCCGACATGAATGGGCAGTGCCTTATCGTAAGATGCCAGCTCGGGAGAATTGTTATCGGATGAGCAGGCAGCAAGAAAGACTAGCCCTGCTAGAAAATAAAGAAAGCCTGTTTGTGTCTTAACGTTAATCATCAACTGAGCCCCATCAAGAAGATAATGATTCAAAAATAGCTTGGTAAAAGTATTGATATATTATGTTATTGTTATTCTATTTCTAAGAGTATCGTAGCAAGCAGTGTAAATACAGTGTTAAATTTAAAAGTGATAAAAATGTGATATTATCTTATGGTTTATGATCATTTGTTTTTTAAGGTGTCCAGTACTTCCTCCAGTAATGGGCTATTATTGCAGGCAATATAATTATAGTTTGCTTCAAACTCAAGCTTTTGCCCTGCCAAATCGATACCGGATAAATCGGTTAAAGAGCCGCCAGCTGTTTTTAAAATCGGATACGCTAATAAATTAAAAAAATCGGAAATATTTCGAGCTTCAACCATGACATCGGCAGCATTACGGGCAATTTCACACATTTCGATTGCTGCATTATCAAAAGCTCGAATATCACGTACTTTAGTGAACAATGCCAAGCTGTAATCTAATTGTGATTTAGCACCACCATAACCTGTTCTTAAATAGGCTGTTGCATCACAAAGCCGGTGTTTGCCGGCACACTGAATGGCGACAGTTTCGTTTGTTATGCTACTGACAAAATACGATTGCTGTAAATCCGAATAATAAATATCGTGGCTACGAAGGCCATAAACAAAGGCAAAATTTAGATCGTTTAAATAATGTATTTTAGGTTTTGATGACAGTGCAATTACCACACAAGGATCACCGACACCGCGTTCCCAATTTAATGAACCATCGACAGGGTCAATATACACCGAGAAATCGGCATCGTTTTTAATGCTGCTGTTAATTGATTCAATAAAAATATTGCAGTTATAGTTGGACAAGGTCTCTAAAGCAATTGCTGCGGCGATTTTATCGATGTTATGGGTTGATTTTAAATCCGTTGGATCGTCCATGGTTTCACCGCTGAAACCGTGTTGTTTAATTTTGTCATAAAGCTGTTGTTGTATTGCAATGCTAATCGCACGGCATAGTTTTAAAGGATTCATATCATTTGCGTTTAAGTTAATTTTTTAGTAGTAGCATTATCAAAGAGTAAACTTATCGATTGATGCGAATGGTGGGATTCAAGAGTGATTTGTTGTAAGTCTGGCGCTGTTTTTGCGAGATAAGCACAGCCGGCAACAAAGGCTTGTTGTTTATTATTGAGAAAAGAATTAACAATGTGATTGGCGACATACTGCACGCGTTGCATTCTATCGGGTGCAGAAATTTTTTGACCATCAACTGTAATTCCATGATCCATATCGAAATCCATTTTTTCAAGAAATCGGCGTTGTAAACCGGCTAGCGGTTTTGTCCGATCATATTTAAATTTTATTTTGTCGTCTATAACTAGGTGTAGTTCATTATTCATGGCGGTGTTTTATAATAAATTAGATTATTAATAATAAACGTGTATTGTATTTTTGGATACGCTTGCTTGAGATTGAATCTTACCTGAGAAAGTGTTTTAAAAGCTATTTTTAACTATAATCAACGATACCTGCTTAAAAATGTATTGTCAGTATTAATGAAAATATTAACAGTTAGCCGAATAATCTACAGAATTGCAATCATTATTGCGCTTGTTGAATTATTTATTACGTTGATATTGGGAAATATTCCGCATGATATGGAAGGTGATAAATTATTATTTGCTCATCTGGCATTTCTGTCGATAATCAATGTCGTTTCATTGGTTGTGTTGGCTTCTCCGTTGATTTATTTTGGCGTGGTAAAACCTTTTGTTGATGAACGCGATCAGGCTATATCGAAGGCGAATCAACTTGCACATTATGATCCTCTAACGTCACTGGCTAACCGTCGATTAATAGAACAAAATCTACGTACATTGATATCGGAGTGCACACGTTACCAATTGCATGGAGCCTTAATATTACTTGATTTGAATAAATTTAAAGTGATTAATGATGTTCATGGTCATGATGCAGGTGATGCAATTTTAATAGACATATCAAAAAGGCTGAGTGAATTGATGCGCGGAGATGATATTGTTGGGCGCATTGGTGGTGATGAGTTTGTGGTTTTAATTCATCATCTTGGCAATGAGCGAATTGTTGCAGAGCAAAAAGTGTCGATAATTGCGAACAAGCTATATTCAATAATTAATGAACCTATTGAATATAAAAATGCAATTTTAGAAGTGGGAGTAAGTATTGGTATTGTTATTTTGGATGATAAGCCAATAAGCCTTGCGAGTGCCTTTAAACAAGCCGATTTGGCTATGTATCGCTCTAAAGAACATCATACAAAATTTGTTACTTACGATTCTATTGATGTTTAATGCAAAAAATTACACTAGTAACTTGTTTCGGATAGCTAGAAATAAGCCATTCTATGGGACTACATTAATTAAAAACGATGACGGTGATATTTAGTCTCCCATTATTTTTTTAATGGAATTAACCATTTATGTAAGAAATAACTGACGTTAAAATAAGATAAAGATGACATATTAACAAATTGTAGTGTGTAATAGTTTGTTAAGTAAATCAATTAAAGGGGTGTTTTTAAAATGGATTTTGAAACTTCTAATTTAGTCTTTTCGAATAAAGCGACTCGATTATTTTATGAAAATATTGAATATCAAAATACCACGGGCCTAAGTGGTAATAATGTTGAGCATGGTTTTTTGCCTGCGTTTTTAGATTCAAACTCGGGACAGGTTTATCGCTCTTGTTATAGTAATGGCAAATGTGCAGCAGTGCATTTATATGACGGCTTGCCCGATGAATTAATAACTAAACGAAATATTAATAATAAACCTGTAGCCGTTAAAGCGAGTGTTGTATCTGGTTTTTTATTTCAACAACGGTTTTATACTCGAGAACAGGCAATCATTAAGCTCGCGACGCAGTAATTTAAGTTTTAGTGGGTGGCTTGAAGTGCAATATCGTAGCGCTTTTTTTTGTTATTGCTGTTGTATTTTTTTGTGTAGCCTCATCATAATATTGCAGAACCAGTTTATCAAAACTAGACCACATAAGTTGTGATATTTTAATGCAGCACGAAAGCGGTGTTTTACTTGTTTGTCGAATTTGATCGATACGCCATTGCATGCATTCAAATTTATGTCGGCGTTGCTTATCAATTTTATTGAGTGCATTTGATAAAACTTGCGTTCGTAATTCTTCGAAGGCGTGTGGATCGATTTGAGCGAGCTCTGCCCATTTATCAAAATCGATGGTATTCTGATGTTTAATCATGTTTACCTAACTTTTCTACGGAATAACGTTGGTAAGCTACCTTATTTATCAGTTTAAACTAATTTAGAGATTTTACTGCAAAAAAATGCATGAAATTAACCAAGCTGTGATCGAAATGGGATAAAACACACCATTATGAGAACCATAATGGTGTGTTACAGCTAACTTTAAACTTAGGCTGTTTTAAAAGGTAAGATGTCAGCAGTTTGTAGTGAGACGTTAATTTTTACTGGGCTGTCTGAGCCTTTCATTTCTAAAAACAATGCATTGAGTTGCTCAAATGAGTCCCACATCATTTCAGTTAGGGCCATGCAGGCTGCAAGTGGCGTTTTAGATTGTTCGCGGGTTCGGTCGATACGCCATTGCAGGCATTCCATTCGATGTTGATTTTCTTCAGGAAGACTTTTGATGAAGTTATTGATGATGGTCTTGCGTAACGCCTCAAATTCTTCAGGGTTATTTTTTGCTAGGTTCATCATTGTGTCGAAATCAAATTCAGGATCGATTTCTGTCATTTGTTCTTTATAATTGTCCATTTAATATCACCTCGTTTAGTACACAGCGAGCTTGATGCCGGCGTAGTGTTTCGTCGGGCATTTTCATCGATGTGAAGAAAACGCAGTTTTGATAAAAATATAAAGTATTATTTTTATCTGCCGTTAAAGCGTCGTTAAAATGTTAATCTTTCGTGTTAAAATCATCATCCGGTAAATCAAAAAAAATGTCAATAAATCATTGACTTAGCTTATATCGCTCAATTAATGTACAACACTAGATTGTCTAGCTAAGGTTATGAAAGTAAAAGAAAAAACAGCAAAATATTCAAAATTCGATTATCCCGCTGATATCGAGTGAATTTGATAATTTATTTTCTGTTTTGTGAACTGCATCAGTTTGATAAAATGGCAGATTTGGTGATTTTGAGAGGATAGTGCGCGCTGTATCGTGAATTTGAAACCAAAAAAATACCAAGCAATATGTAAATTGCTTGGTATTTTTGTGAAAGCTGTTTAGCGTTTCATTGAATCAAAGAACTCATTATTGGTTTTGGTGGTTTTTAGTTTATCCACTAAAAATTCAATCGCTGCAAGTTCGTCCATTTCATGCACGACTTTACGTAAAATCCACATTTTTTGTAATTCATCGGATTTGGTTAATAATTCTTCGCGACGGGTTCCCGAGCGGTTAATGTTAATGGCCGGGTAGATGCGTTTTTCTGCGATTCGGCGATCCAAATGGACTTCCCAGTTACCGGTACCTTTAAATTCTTCATAAATAACATCATCCATACGTGAGCCGGTTTCGACTAATGCGGTGGCGATAATGGTTAGGCTGCCGCCGTCTTCAACATTACGTGCAGCACCAAAAAAACGTTTCGGACGGTGCAAGGCGTTGGCATCAACACCACCGGTTAAGACTTTACCGGATGAGGGGATAACGGTGTTATAGGCTCGTGCTAAACGGGTAATCGAATCGAGTAAAATCACCACGTCTTTTTTGTGTTCAACTAAACGCTTGGCTTTTTCTATAACCATTTCAGCAACTTGGACATGACGGCTGGCAGGTTCATCGAAAGTACTGGCAATAACCTCACCCCGTACCGAGCGTTCCATTTCAGTCACTTCTTCTGGACGTTCATCGATTAATAATACAATCATATGCACGTCAGGACTACTGTGTGTGATGGAATGCGCGATATCGTGCAACATCATGGTTTTACCGGCTTTGGGTGGTGATACGATTAGACCTCGTTGGCCTTTGCCAAGCGGTGATGCTAAATCAATCACGCGTGCGGTTAAATCTTCACTGCTGCCATTACCTTGTTCGAGCAAGATGCGCTCGTTTGGGTGTAGTGGCGTTAGATTTTCAAATAATATTTTGTGTTTGGCATTTTCAGGAGAGTCAAAGTTAATTTCATTGACTTTTAATAATGCAAAATACCGTTCGCCGTCTTTGGGAGGTCTAATTTTTCCGGCTACCGTATCGCCAGTACGTAAGTTAAAGCGACGAATTTGGCTAGGAGAAACATAGATATCATCTGAGCCGGCTAAATAAGAGCTATCCGCTGAACGTAAGAAACCAAAACCATCCTGTAAAATTTCAAGCACGCCACTGCCGTAAATATCCTCACCTTTTTTGGAGTGTGCCTTTAGGATTGAGAATATGATGTCTTGCTTTTTGGCGCGGGCGGTGTTTTCAACACCCATTTCTTGTGCTGTTTGAATTAATGATGGTACGGGAGTTTGTTTAAGTTCTGTGAGATTCATGATTGCTCTGATTTTGTTTAGGTTGAATTAAGTGGACTTTAATAAACGCACTTATGCGCTATTTGTTTGGAATTATTTCCTGAAATTATAATGTCTGTTTATAAAGTTTGAGTTAAGTTTTGTGAGGATGCCTATTATTAGGCGAAATTTTAAGCCGAATTCTTTATAAGGGATAAAGATATTTGTAATTTATGTAGTAAAAATAACACTAAAATCAACGCACGTCCAGTCCTGAACTAGAATGTTTTCTATTTTGAGACCAGACGTGCATTATTGAGGCGATGATCTGCCACAAGTTTATAGATTACTGTCAATAAACGCGGTGAGTTGCGATTTAGAGACTGCGCCGACTTTAGTCGCTTCGACATTACCGCCTTTGAATAACATTAACGTTGGGATACCACGAATACCAAATTTAGGTGGTGTCAGTGGATTCTCATCAATATTGAGCTTTGCAATTTTTAGCTTGCCAGCATACTCCTTAGCAATTTCATCTAAAATTGGCGCTATCATCTTACACGGACCACACCAATCTGCCCAATAATCAACTAGGACAGGATTTTCAGATTTCACTATTTCTTCATCAAAAGTGTCGTCAGTTACAAACACGATTTTATCGCTCAAGATTGTTCTCCCATTACTTTATAATTTTGTCATCGCTATTTAATAAAATATCGTAAAAACGATGGCTTGTCCTTACATTTTACAAACTATTTACTATATTCGCTATTTTGTGCCTATCTGGCATTAGTTTTCAAGTGCTAAGTTACAAAAGCTGGTATGCTGTTTGATAATGTCACAACAACACTTAACAGAATCAAAATTTGCTGACTTTGGGTTAGAACCTGTCATTCTTGATGGATTAAAACAGGCCGGTTATCTTTATTGTACACCAATTCAGGAAAAATCTTTGCCCTATGCGTTAAAAGGGCAGAATATTACTGGACAAGCACAAACTGGAACCGGTAAAACAGCCGCATTTCTCGTTGCCTGCTTTCAATATTTACTGACTCATCCAATTTCTGAGCAATCTCAATCAAACAAAACACAGCCTCGGGCGATCATGATAGCGCCTACCCGAGAGTTAGCGATTCAAATCCACAAAGAGGCCGTTCAATTAAGCGGCCCTTTGAGCTTCAAACTGACGCTGGCCTACGGCGGCACCGGCTACGAACAGCAAAAACAAGCAATCTTAGATGGCACTGATATTTTAATTGGTACACCGGGACGAATTATTGATTATTTCAAACAAGGTGTGTTTGATTTAAAAGCTGTGCAGGTGATGGTGATGGACGAGGCGGATCGGATGTTTGATCTGGGTTTTATTAAAGATATTCGCTATTTACTAAGACGTATGCCACCGCCTGATAAACGTTTAAACCTGATGTTTTCAGCGACACTGTCGCACCGAGTAAACGAACTGGCTTATGAGCACATGAACAATCCACAACAAGTGGTTGTTGAATCTGAGACTAAAACGGCCACAGGCATTACTGAAAGCGTTTATTATCCATCGAAAGAAGAAAAAGTCCCATTATTACTGGGTATTTTGAAAAGTATGAATGCCTCTCGTACATTAATTTTTATTAATACCAAGCGCACCGCAGAAAATGTGCAAGCTTGGTTAAAAGGCAATGGGTGGGATAGCGCCGTGTTGTCCGGTGATGTGCATCAAAAAAAACGTCTGCGTATTTTAGAAGATTTTACTGCCGGAAAATTACCAATATTAATCGCAACCGATGTTGCCGCTCGTGGTTTACACATTCCCGATGTTAGTCACGTGGTTAATTTTGATTTACCGCAAGACTCCGAAGATTATGTCCACCGAATCGGGCGTACCGCACGTGCCGGTGCAATTGGTGATGCGATTAGTTTTGCTTGTGAAGAATATGTATTTTCTTTGCCCGATATCGAAGAGTATATCGGCCATAAAATACCCGTTGAAGCTATCTCGGCAGATTTATTGATTAAGCCCGAACCTCAAGCCAAAATTTCACGTCCACCCCCCCAAAAGCATCATAAAAAAAATAATTCGAATTCTAAAAAAAGACCTTATAAAGGCTCACGCCCCGCTTCAAAACCAAAACCCGTGTAGATTGGGGGGAATGTTTTTCAAACTCCAACAGTAGTTTAAAGCTTCAATGTTGAAAGCCAATCAACCCTGATATCTTTGTTCAAAAAATTAAATGACTATTTGGGTAAATACTTCAAGCAGGTTTTAAAAACCGTATCCGGTGTAATGGTCACTAAACCTTTTTCGGGTTCGCTCATCTCTTCAGCGCGTAATACCGTAAATTGTTCATCGGCAACAAAGGGTTGGCAATCACTCGGTTGGTGTCGACTAAATAATGCCACCACCTTGGTATTAACTGCGGCAGCGATGTGCATTGGCCCGGAGTCGGGAGTGATCAATAAATCGTATCGAGCCAAGGTGGCTTTGTAACGTTCAAAGTTTAATGGTGGGCATTGGTATAATGCTGCGCCGTTACTGTGTTGGTTTATATTCATCCCAATCGATTCTTCATCCGGAATTAAATCCATCATGACTTTAATCTTTAAATTTTGTGTCGCAGCATAGTGTTGAATTTGGGTTGCTAAAGCACTCCATGATGCAATTGGCCATGTTTTATGGTGTGCGTGTTTTGTTGCTCGGCCAAATGATTTTGCTAAGCCGCTAAACGAAGGATGCAAACCAACAATAAAATCATCGTCTTTAATGTTTAATTTTTTTAATAATAATCGAGAATCAGCGCTTGCGGATTCGGTTATTGGTAAGTGCAAGTGATAGGCCATTTTAGTGTTAGCTTGCGGATTGACTAAATCCAGACAATATTGCGCATAATGAATGCGTTTATCGGTGGTGGCTGTTAATGAATGCAACACTGGTTTGAGCGCGCTAAATAAGGTTAAAAAACTGGGTTTAGATTCAAAACAATAAACGCGATCATAGTGATCCTCTGCAATGGCTTGTTTAATACGCCGGTGGGTTAACCACGGAAAAAGCGTTTTTCTGTCATACAGTAAAACGTTATCAATGCGCTCGCTAAAGCCCTTTAATGCGCGTTTGCCATCGGCATTGGTTAATAGTGTTATTTTTGCCTGTGGGAATTTGTCTAAAATTGCTTGTAAGGCCGGTGTAATCATCACCATGTCACCCACACGTCCCATTCGGGCAACTAATATTCGTTTTAATTGTTGCAATCTACATTTGCCTCTCGTTTTTGTTGAAGTGCTTAGGTATCATTCACTATACTGGATTTCTTTACACTAACACAGAACGGGACTTAATCATGGCACTTAAAGTTGATATTTCATTTGGTGAATTGCTGGATAAAATCACAATTTTGCAAATTAAAAGTGAGCGTATCGCTGATGCCGCAAAGCTACAAAATATACACCATGAGATGGAATTATTACAAAGTATCTGGGAAAAAAGTGAAGAAGTAAATATTGATATTAAATTTGAGATATACGAATTAAAAAGTATCAATGAAAAACTCTGGGATATTGAAGATGATATTCGCGATAAAGAATTGAAAAAAGAATTTGATAAAGATTTTATTGAATTAGCCCGTGCGGTTTATATTACGAATGATAAGCGTGCTGAATTTAAACGTAAGATAAACATTAAGCTTAATTCGGAGTTAGTCGAAGAAAAATCTTATGCGGATTATCAATAATTGATAAAAAATTAGACAGAATTTTTTAATGTGGTTTTGTCGGTTGGGGTGACGAGAGGAACCCCTAAGATGTTAATTATTCTATTATACTTATAATAATCTCAAAATCCGCCGCACCCTTTTATTAAAACGTTTTGTTTGGGTTCGTGGGTTGTGTTTTATCGGGCTGGGCAGTGTTGCTGCTAATTGCGAAGCTTGATAACGTGATAACGCGACTGCGGAAATTCCCCAATAGTGCTGTGCCGCGGCTTCGATGCCGTAGACTCCTCGTCCAAATTCGGCGACGTTTAGATAAATCTCTAAAATTCTTTTTTTGTTTAAACTCATTTCCATGCCAAAAGTTAAAATGAGCTCATGCCATTTTCGAAGGGGATTTCGTGACGAGCTAAGAAACATGTTTTTAATGGTTTGCTGTGAAATGGTGCTACCACCGTATTTAAATTTCATGTGTTCTAAGTTGTAGTCCATCGCTTCTTTAAATGCTTCAACATCAATTCCCTGATGTTCATAGAAGCGTGCATCTTCTGCAACTAAAACGGCACGTTGTAAGTGTTTTGGAATCCAAGTGATGGGGATCGGATTCCACTTTAGCGCTGGTAATGTTGGTTTTTGTTTTTTACTCGCGAGATATTGATTAATGAATTCGGTTTTTTTAACTTTACCGGTGCTGTAGTCTGACCAGTCTGGCCATAATGTAAATAGATATACCGCATCTAATAATATCAACACGGCAAAAATTCGAAATAACCAAATCATATTTCGTTTTAAACGTTCGCGGTTGCGCCGACGAAAATAATTGAACTGTTTAATTAGGGATATCATTTAGTCCGCGATAGCATGTTAGTCAATCAGTTTAAAAGCTGATTCTACTACAAAACATAAACGCTGAATTATTTAGTCGCTAATATTGCTCATTAAAAATACCAAATGCTTAAAATAGTTTATGTTGTTAAATGCATTTAATGTTGGTTTGGGGACATGAGGAACCTCAATATAAAAAGGTTAAACGAGTTTTGCTGTTGGCTTTGAAAAAGCGTTCCCCCCAAGCTACGGTTGGATTTTTGTGTTGTATGTCGGTTGGGGTAATGTTAGGAATGCCAACACAAAAAGTTTAAACAAATTTGCTGTTTAAACTACCTTGTGCTGAATTTCCTCAACCGACATTATCAGTTTATTTTATTAATGGGGGATGTGGTCATTCCGGTGGTCTTGTTTTACTGTGTATTTAAGCATTAAATATAATGGTGTTGAAACAAAGACAAGAATAAAAGCGGCTATTGCGGCAACGGCCAGCACGTCTAAGAAAATGTTCATTGGATACTCCTCTAACGTTATTTACTACTACCATCATACTGATGGATTCATAATGAGGTTTGATTTAGATCAGCCTGCGTGAGTTTTAAATTGACAAGGAATTCACACTGGCTTATCCAATGTGGCGTTTAATTCATTGAATTTACTGTTAAATACCGCCATTTCATGGATAATATAGCGTGTAACTATTATTCCCCTGTTCCTGCCCACCTGATATAATGATGGTTAATCACGTTAAATAACCGCTATTCGGAGAGACAAATGTCGTCTAAGCAAGACTCACGCACGGCTCAAGTAAAGCGCGATACATTAGAAACGCAAATTCAGGTTAGCTTGGATTTGGACGGTTCGGGTAACGGCAAGTTTGCCACTGGTGTGCCATTTTTAGATCACATGATGGATCAAATCGCACGCCATGGCCTGATTGATTTAGACATTATTGCCAAAGGCGATTTAGAGATTGATGCGCACCACACGGTGGAAGATATCGGTATCACCTTAGGTATGGCGGTGGCTAAAGCACTTGGTGATAAAAAAGGCATTCGTCGTTATGGCCATGCGTATGTGCCATTGGATGAGGCTTTGTCACGGGTGGTGATTGATTTTTCAGGCCGACCCGATCTTGAATTTCATGTTGATTTTCCGCGAGCACGTATTGGTGATTTTGACGTGGATTTAGTCAAAGAATTTTTTCAAGGTTTTGTCAACCATGCCTTGGTGACATTACACATCGATAGTATCCGTGGTAAAAACGCCCATCATATTGCTGAAACGGTATTTAAAGCGTTTGGTCGAGCCGTTCGTATGGCACTGGAAGTTGATCCGCGCATGGCCGGTCAAATGCCATCTACTAAGGGAACCTTGTAGCGTTAATTAGTCGTTCTTAATTCGCAATTCACTTATGAAAACGGTAACCGTCATTGATTATGGTATGGGTAATCTCCATTCTGTTGCAAAAGCCTTAGAACACGTCGCGACGACTGAAAAAATTATTGTCAGTGGCGATCCCGAGACTATTTTAAAATCCGATCGAGTAGTATTGCCCGGTGTGGGCGCGATGCGCGACTGCATGGGTGAGATGTTGCGCCTAGGTTTGGTTGATGTCATTCACGAAGTGGCTAACAGCAAACCCCTGTTTGGTGTTTGTGTTGGCATGCAGGCGATGTTGGATAGCAGTGAAGAAAATGACGGGGTTGAATGCTTGGGTTTATTTAAAGGCCGAGTATTGGAATTTGAAAAAAATATTCCCGAGCTGGCGGATAGCAGTAAGCTAAAAATTCCACACATGGGTTGGAATCAGGTTAGCCAATGTGTTGAGCATCCGATGTGGCAGGGTGTGGCGCAAAACAGTCGTTTTTATTTTGTACACAGTTATTATGTTGAGCCAGCAAACTCGGATGTGGTCGCCGGCACCTCGGAATATCCGGTGATGTTTACCAGTGCTATTGCTCGCGATAATATTTTTGCGGTGCAGTTTCATCCAGAAAAAAGCCAGCACAGTGGCCTGCAATTGTATAAAAACTTTTTAAACTGGTTGTAGTTAGTGATTATTCACTATCGATAAAGCTAGTGCTGTTATTTAAGAATATAAAGTGTTGTAATGAGTGATACTAATTTAATGTTAAAGTTCAAGATAACCAGGAAATTTTGGAAGTCGTTATGTTATTAATACCTGCTATTGATTTAAAAGACGGTAAGTGTGTGCGTTTACGCCAAGGTAAAATGGATGATGAAACCATTTTTTCAGATAATCCGGTCGAAGTGGCTGGCCGTTGGGTGGCCGCTGGTGCTCGGCGCTTACACATTGTTGATCTCAATGGCGCGTTTGCCGGTGAGCCGGTTAATGCGACAGTGGTACACGACATTGCAGCAGCCTATCCTGATTTGCCGATTCAAATTGGTGGCGGCATTCGTTCGGCAGACACTATCGAAGCCTATTTAGAAGCGGGTGTGAAATACGTTATTATCGGCACTAAAGCCGTGAATGAGCCGCATTTTGTCAAAGACATTTGCTTGGAATTTCCGGGGCATATTATAGTTGGTTTAGATGCTAAAGATGGCAAGGTGGCTATTGATGGTTGGTCCAAGTTATCAAAACACGATGTGATTGATATGGCCAAAATATTTGAACAAAATGGCGTTGAAGCTATTGTCTATACCGACATTGGTCGTGATGGCATGATGACCGGCGTTAATGTTGAATCGACTCAAAAATTAGCGCAGTCGATTACCATCCCGGTTATTGCATCGGGCGGTATTACCAATCTTGATGATATTCGGGCGCTTTGTGCCGTGGCAGACGATGGCATTTCCGGCGCCATCACTGGCCGGGCGATTTATGAAGGTACGCTGGATTTTGCTCAAGGTCAGGAATTGTCTGATAGCTTGATAAGCCAAGGTTAATCGTTGATGTTAGCCAAACGCATTATTCCCTGTTTAGATGTTGATAATGGTCGCGTAGTGAAAGGCGTGCAATTTGTTGATATTCGTGATGCCGGTGATCCGGTTGAAATCGCACGCAAGTATGATCAACAAGGTGCCGATGAAATTACTTTTTTGGATATTACCGCCAGTTCCGATAACCGTGACACCATGGTGCATGTCGTTGAACAAGTTGCTGGAGAAGTTTTTATTCCTTTAACGGTTGGTGGTGGTATTCGTAAGGTCGATGATGTACGCACGATGTTGAATGCCGGTGCCGATAAGGTGGCAATTAATACTGCTGCTGTTTTTAACCCGGAGTTTGTGCAACAGGCGGCTGAAAAATTTGGCTCGCAGTGTATCGTGGTCGCGATTGATGCCAAAAAGGTGAGTGCCGATGGCGAAGCCAATCGCTGGGAAATATTTACCCACGGTGGTCGTAAGCCGACTGGCATTGATGCCGTTGAGTGGGCTATTAAAATGGTGCGCTACGGAGCCGGTGAGATTTTACTAACCAGCATGGATCGAGATGGCACTAAAATCGGCTTTGATTTGGAATTAACCCGCGCCATTAGTGATGCAGTACGAGTGCCGGTTATCGCCTCTGGTGGTGTTGGTACTTTAGCGCATTTAAGTGAGGGTGTTATTAAAGGTCATGCCGATGCTGTATTGGCAGCCAGCATTTTTCATTTTGGCGAACACAGCATCGAAGAAGCTAAACGTCAAATGGCGCGTGATGGCATTGAAATGCGTTTATGAACCAAACAACAACTAACTGGTTAGAGCAAGTGCAATGGACTGCTGATGGGCTAGTCGCTACCATTGCCCAAGAAACGGTTACTGGTACAGTGTTAATGTTGGCGTGGATGAACCGAGAATCCCTTAAATTAACAGTGGAAACCGGTCACGCGGTGTATTATTCACGATCACGACAAAAACTGTGGCATAAAGGCGAAGAATCCGGTAATCAGCAAGTGGTGCTCGATATTCGGCTTGATTGCGATAATGACGTTATTTTGCTCGAGGTTGAACAAAAGGGTGGCATTGCCTGTCATACTGGTAGACACCATTGTTTTTACCAGCAACTTAAAGATAATCAATGGCTTGAAGTGGATGCTGTATTAAAAGATCCTAACGACATGTATAAATAACAATGGATAATGTGTTACAAAAACTGGCTGAAATATTAGAGCAGCGCAAAACTGCAGATTCTCAAGATTCCTATGTGGCAGGGCTGTATACTAAAGGTCTGGATGCGATTTTAAAAAAAATCGGAGAAGAAGCAACCGAGACAGTAATGGCTGCAAAAGATGGAAATTCGAACAAAATCGTCTACGAGGTAGCAGATCTTTGGTTTCATACTTTGGTACTATTAGCGCAGCAAGATTTACATCCCGATTTGGTGCTCGATGAATTGGCTAGACGATTTGGTCTGTCGGGCTTAGAAGAAAAGGCAAATCGGAAGGACTAGTTAATGGTTGATGATTGTTTATTTTGTAAAATAATCTCGGGTTCGATACCATCGGATATGATTTACCAAGACGATCAGATTGTGGTTTTCAAAGATATTAACCCAAAAGCCGAGGTACACTTATTAGTAGTACCAAAAGAGCATTTTGAAAGCCTAAATGAGATGCAGCCACAGCATGATGCTGTGATGGCGCACAGTTTAAGAATGTTGCCAGTTTTGGCAAAGCAACAAGGATTGGATACTGGTTTTAGGACCATTATCAATACAGGCAAAGGCGGTGGACAAGTGGTCTTCCATTTACACATCCACTTATTGGGTGGCTCGTCTTTAGCTGGATTTTAATTATTTTAAAAATTAACACTTAGGAGTTTATTATGGGTTTTGGTGGTATCGGACCTGGTTCGTTAGTTATTATTTTATTAATAGTGATTTTACTTTTTGGCACAAAAAAATTCCGTAACATTGGTTCGGATATTGGTGGTGCATTTAGAAATTTCAAAAAAGCGGTTAAAGATGATGATCCTAAAAAAGAGGATCCAGAATCTACCGAGTCTATCGAACAGAAAGAAGCAAATATTATTGATGGTGAAGTAACGAAAGTTGAGGAAAAGGAAAAACAATAAATTTGTTAATGTGTTCTCATATTTTTTAAAATATGAAATAGTAAAACAATATTGTTTAACCTACTTCGGTTGTCATCATGGATTTTAGTTTTTCAGAATTTGCTATCATAGGGATTGTTGCCTTGCTTGTTATTGGCCCGGATAAATTACCCGGTCTAGCAAGAACGGCTGGCTTGTGGGTTGGAAAAGTTCGGGGTTTTATAAATTCAGTTAAAACTGAAATTGATTCTGAATTAAAAATGGAAGAGTTCAAAAATGCCATGTCTAAAAGTAATCAAGGCTTGCATGACATTACTGAAATAATAAAAGATACTCGAAGTGAATTTCAAAATTCAATTAATTCAATAAAATCTCCAGACTTTGGTGAAACGCTAGAGTCGGATCACGATAAACAAAATTCAAACCACCAAGTAAAGGCAATTCCAGATGATGTTTATGATGAATTGGATGACGCTTATCATAATGAAGTAGAAGATGACTTTGTTGATGACTATAACAGTGATTATGAAACGACTGAAGTAGCGTCAGAGAATCAAACTGAAACAGTTGCAGCGACAGCGACAGAAACACCTGAAGTAATAGCCACTAATGATAAAGTTACTAGCGATAACACTATAGATAGTGAACCATTAGAAAAAACAAAAACAAAAACAAAAAATACTAAAGTAAAATAGATAAAACGTGGCTACCGAAAAAAGAAAACACTCTGAAGTCCCCTTTGTTTCGCATTTAATAGAATTGCGAGATCGCTTGCTACGAGTAGTATTATTAGTACTAATGATTTTTTTGGTATTGTTTTATTTTGCTAATGACATCTATACCTATCTGGCCGAGCCGCTAACCGCGCATATGTCAAAAGATAGCACCATGATAGCGACGGATGTTATCTCACCTTTTTTAACACCCATGAAATTATCATTAGTATTATCGATATTTCTTGTTATGCCGTATATTTTGTATCAACTGTGGAGCTTCATTGCCCCGGGCTTATACAAACATGAAAAAGAATTAGCATTTCCATTATTAGTGTCAAGCATCATCCTGTTTTATAGCGGAATGGCATTTGCCTACTATGTTGTTTTTCCCTTGATCTTTGGTTTTATCACCGCAATAGCGCCCGAAGGTGTCGAGGTGATGACCGACATTTCGAAATATCTTGATTTTGTTTTAATGTTATTTTTTGCATTTGGTGCCGCATTTGAAGTGCCTGTCGCCACTGTGTTGCTAGTTGCCGCTGGCATCACCACACCAGATAATCTAATCAAAAAACGCGCTTACATAATCGTTGGCGCATTTGTATTGGGTATGTTTTTAACGCCACCTGATGTGATATCGCAAATTATGTTAGCCGTACCAATGTGGATGTTGTTTGAGCTTGGTGTTATTGCTTCACGAATGGTCGTAAAACGTCGAATCCGTCGTGAGAAAGAAGAGGCTGAGGAAGAAGAAAATGAAGACTCCGAAGAATTATCCGATGCCGAAATGGAAGCTGAACTGGATCAAGCAATAGCGGATGAAGCGGACATCGATAAATCCGACTCAAATAAACCTGATACTAATAAATAACCAAAACGTAAACTCACGCAAAAAAAAGAAATTTTTATTACTGCGCATTGTAGTAATAAAAATTTCCTGAAAAAAGTTAGACTTTGTAACAAGGGAAAAATTTTACAAGTTCTAACAATCGAACACCTTGTCTTACCTAATATAAAAAAATCTTACATTAGTTTTATCGATAATTTATCGAGAAACAGAGTATGACAGAATTGTATTTCA
>CAZEPW010000024.1:0-46791 GCA_964514215.1 uncultured Thioalkalispiraceae bacterium | reverse complement strand
GGTAGTGATGCCATCAATTTAGGCCGTGACCGTCGTGGCCGACCTTACTTAGTTAATATTGTTGGTCATACTGATTTTAAATTATCCGAGGCTTATATTAGCCGTCGACAACACCGCCCTAGCCTTACAGCAATTCAAGTGATTCGCAATGAGCAAGGTGACTTAATCGGGTTTCTTGGCGCTGATTTTGATATGCGTGAACTACCGCATACTGAACATCTATATAAGGAACCTGATAACTGGCATCAAATGAAAGGTGATCCGGCTATTCGACGAGGATTATTTTATCAACAACGCGTTAATAGTATTATGGATGATAATATTGATGAGGCATTTGAAACAATGAACGAACTGATGACTGAGTATGGTGTGTTTCATGGTAAGTTTCATTTTTCCAGTAACCGCGCAACTGTCTGGCATCAGGATGATCCTTTTATTTATCATTTGCTCACGATCAATGAATTAACGTCAACTAATATTTTTTTAGCTTACCCGAAACGCCCCTACTTTAAACGCGCTCAAGTTCCTATCGAAAAAATTAAATTAATATTTGATATTTTCAAAGCACTTCGTTTTGCAGATAATAATATTTACTTGCGTTCGGGTTCACTGAATATTGTCAATGCAATGGTTGGGCTTAATTTTTCCTGCGATGGCTCTCATTATATGCGCTATGATGAGTTTTTAGATAAAAATATTGATTTCTGGTTTGGTGAAATTACTCTTTAAATATTACTGACATAAAAAAACCTCAATGCTGTTTTAACATCGAGGTTTTTATATTTGTATCGAAATACTTTAGATGAATAAAGAGATATCAGACTCACCGGCAAACTCAAAAAAGCTTGCTGCTCCGCCTAACTCTATTCCTTCAATAAAATCTTTTGAATCAAATTCAAATAAATCAACTGTCATTTGACAGGCAATCATTCGGACTTCAGCTTCAATACAGAGATCTCGAAGTTCTTCTAAACTTGCAACACCTTTTGATTTCATTTTTGATTTCATCATTGATGTCATCATGCTTTGCATTCCAGGGATTGCTGTTCCAATAACGGGGAACCATTTATCCATACCTAAAGGCATGGGCATTCCTGGATTACCTAGAGGGCTAACGCTTAGGTTCATTTTCTTATTAACCAACTGTAAACCATAGAAGGTAAAAAAGATTTCTACGTCATAGCCAAGTGCTGCGGCTGTTGAGGCTAAGATGAATGGAGGATATCCCCAATCAAGTGTGCCTTTTGTTGCAATTATTGCTAGTTTTTTCTCAGACATTGGTCGCTCCTCTTTTGTATCTGATTAGCTCCCTCATGCTTATTACTGGTATAAACATTAGTGTTACGCTTTTTTGATTAGGAAGTAAAATTTACCGCCGTCTTCTTTAGATTCCATTAGCTCGTTACCAGTTTGCTTTGCAAAGGCTTCAAAGTCTTTAACAGAACCTGGGTCAGTAGCGATTATGTGTAGTACTTGACCGCCTTCTAATGAAGCTAATGATTTCTTAGCACGTAAAATTGGCAGCGGGCAGTTTAGACCTGATGCATCAAGTTCTTGATCAAAGTTAGCCATTACAAATGTCTCCTTAACTTTCTTTAGTTTAAAAATTAGATCGAATGTGACACAAAACTGAAATTTAACAATATTATAAATTAAAGGACTGTATTAGTATTCAACCTTACGCTTATATTTGATATGCAAACCTTATTCTATTTGGTTCGGTATCGCAACCTCATTTAACACTATAAGTAAATAATAGCATAGAATTAATAATTTCTATATTTGGGATATTGAATTAATCGAATTAGATCAATGTCTTAGCAAGATTATTTTTTAACCAACGCTATTTCCATTATTTACCCAGGCTAATATTCCACCCCGTAAATTATACACGTTTTCATGTCCTAAATTACTTAAATAACTACAAGCTTGAGCCGAACGAGCACCGCTATGACAGTATAAAATTACTGTGTCGTGCTCTTTGATTTCTTCTTGATGTAATGGCACTGTATGCAGTGGCATATTTTCTGAGCCAGGGATTTTACCACGAGCAACTTCAGCGGTATTGCGAACGTCAATAAGCTTGACTGTCGGCTCTACCTGATCCAACATTGTTTTTAATTCATTAATTTCTATTTCTTTAACTAATTGCATTTAAACACCTCTTGTTAGATTCTCAGAATTCAAATCATTTAATATGTTACAAATAACAAAATATTCATTAGAAACTTAGTATATTAACAAACATTAATATAGCATTAAACGATAGATTATCAAGTAGTAAAAGTAATTTATTTTGCAATTTATCTTTAACGTTAACATATACTTAACAACAAACTTAAATTTTCAACAATCACGTTAACATTTTGGAATTGGTAAAATCCGTTAAATTATCAAACAACGCACTTTCTTTAGAAATTGTAACGACTTGATTACTGTAGATAGTTTGTGGAATTTACAGTAATTTTGAGGTTTTCCGCTATATATCACTTTGAAATTATTTCTTAAAATGAACTTGATCTAGAGTTTGATAGTCACAATAAAGTAATTGATACTACCCATATATACCGATCGTGAAAATTAGGAGCTTTTAAACCAACTTAATGAAAATTAAATTAATTCTAACATTGACCCTTATCTATATAAGTAATTTATTTAATCTGACATTTGCACAGCAAATAAATTTACCCGATATTGGCGACAGTGGAGCTGCCTTAGTAACTCTAAAAGAAGAAGAACTTACCGGCGAAGCTGTGTTACGTAATATTCGCCGTGCTGGTGGGCTTATTGAAGATCCAGTCTTGGTGGATTATATCAATCGTCTTGGCCACAAATTAGTGGCTGCCAGTGTCGACAAAAAAACCTCGTTTCATTTCTTTATTATTAACGATCCTTCAATCAATGCTTTTGCCCTACCCGGAGGTTATATTGGAGTTCATTATGGTTTATTTTTAGCGATGCGTAATGAAAGTGAATTAGCCGCGGTGCTAGCCCATGAAATAGCACACGTCACGCAACGCCATCATGTGCGTTCCTATGAAGCCAACCAATACTCAAACACGCAAATATTAGCGGCAGTTATTGCCGCAATTATACTTGGCGGTAGTAATCCAGAGGTCGGCGAAGCTGCAATTGCTACAGCAATAGCCGGTACCACTCAAACACAAATTAATTTTACACGTTCAAATGAAATGGAATCAGATCGTGTTGGTATAAGTTTATTAACCGATGCCGGTTTTAACCCACAAAGTATGGCAGAAACCTTTCAAGTGCTCGCTGACTCTGCACGTTTATACGGTCCGCAAATTCCTGAGTTTTTATTGACTCACCCGGTTAGCTCAACCCGATTAGCCGATGCCAGAAACAGGGCTGGTGATGTGCAACAAATTAAACGACACATTCCTGAATTACAATATCATCTGGCTCGATCGAAGCTGCGCGTATTAACCAGCTCAAGCTTGAATGACACATTAAAAGCTTTCCAACAAAATTTAAAAACCGGTAGTTATTTAAACCGCAAAGCAGAAATGTATGGTTATGCCTTAATATTAATAAAAAAAGAAAACTTTATCAAAGCCACTCAAATCGTTGATTTACTCTATAAATCAAACCCCAACAGTATCGCTTTTAAATTATTACAGGCGCAACTAAAATTTAAATCAGGCAAAACGGAATTGGCTTTAGCGCAATTACAAAAAGCACTAGAGGTTTACCCGTTAAACCCAATACTAACTGAATATTATGTTGAATTATTATTAGAGTCGAAACAAGCCAAGCGTGCTAAAGAAACCCTACAAACTTTTTTGCGCTCGCCTGCGCCAAATCCTCGGTTTTATAAATTACTTTCTGCCGCTGAAAACAGCTTAAACAATTTTATTGGTGCTCACGAAGCTTTGGCTCAATTTTATTATGACATGGGACTAACCCACAGTGCCATTGAGCAAATTAACATTGCCTTAAAAGACAAAAAAATTGATTTTTACACAAGCTCTCGCCTTGAATCCCGTTTAAAACAACTAGAACAAGAGCAAATACAATTAGAACAAGCTACTTCTAATTAATCTAGGTGAGTATTTACTATTAACATGAATTACCAAGCCTATTTTAAATATTTACTCGATCAAAAAAATACCAAAAGCTATTTTAGAAAACATTAATTTACTAATTTAAAACAGCGATAACATATTGAGATCAATGCTTGCCATCTTGTCCACATCATGTATTCTAGGAACTTAGAGTATTGGTCGCTTTTTTAGCCAAAGCTCTAGCTGTGTTTTAAAAAAAACAATTGTACTTAACCGTTTAACATTAGTATTTTAATTTAAATACCAGTCTTTAAACGATATTATAATAAAATAAACGATTTTAATAATTAAAATCTTGAGGAGGAAATCATGCGGAAACCCGCTTTTTTCATAGCTGCAACAAGTGCTGTAGCGATAATACTTGCAACATCAAGTGTTACATTACCCCAACTTGCTTTTGCTGATGCGAGTTTAATCGCTAAAGGCAAAAAAATCGCTGAAAACCGTAAAAAAGGTAACTGTTTCACATGCCATCAATACGAAGGTGCTATAGCACCCGGTAATATTGGTCCACCACTTGTCGCAATGAAAGCTCGATTCCCTGATAAAGCGAAATTGCGTGATCAAATAGCCGATGCAACGAAAGCAAATCCTGCCACTGTTATGCCTCCTTTTGGAAAGCATGAAGTGCTAAGCAAAGATGAAATAAATGCCATCGTTGAATGGGTATATTCACTATAACTATTAAAAATAGGAGAACACCGATCATGCAACGTAGAACCTTTTTAAAAGGAACGCTTGCCACAAGCACATTAGCAATTGTAGCGAGTGCTGGTATGTTAAGTCCTCGAACAGTTTTAGCCGCTTGGCCAAAGTCTGCATTTGAAGCCAAAACAGTAGAAGATGCTTTAAACTCATTATTGGGCAATGCACAAACCACACCTTCAGCTGATATTAAAATCAAAGCTCCTGATATTGCTGAAAATGGTGCTGTAGTACCAATAACAGTCACCACTTCGATTACTGGTATCGAATCAATTAGTATTGTAGCAATGAAAAATGGTAATCCATTAGCAGCTAACTTTGTGATGACCAGCAACACCAAAGGTTTTATTTCAACCCGCATCAAAATGGGTAAAACTTCTGATGTTGTCGCTATCGTAAAAGCAGGTGGTAAAAGCCACGCAGCACGTAAAAATATCAAAGTAACCATCGGCGGTTGCGGCGGTTAACCCCTAATTAAGCGAGGATATATAAATGGCTAAAACAATACGTATACGCGCCAACGCGAAGGGTGATACCACCACCGTTAAGGCATTAATAACTCACCCTATGGAAACTGGTCTTCGTAAAAATAAAAAGACTGGCAAAAAATTTCCTGCAGAATACATTCAAGAAGTTAATTGCGAACACAATGGCGCGACTGTAATGACTGCACAATGGGGACCAGCGGTTTCTAAAAATCCTTACCTTTCTTTCCAGTTTACTGGTGGTAAAAAAGGTGATTCGATTAAAATCAGTTGGGTTGACAATAAAGGCAAAAGTGATTCAATCACGGCCAAAATCAAATAAGGTTACGGGAGTATAACAATGAAAAAATTACTCATGATTGGCTGGGCAGCTGCTGCTTGCGCCATCAGTGCAGTTCCAATACTTGCTCAAGCATCTCCGGCAAGTGATTTAAAAGAGTTTAGAGCTTATTTCTTTAAGAAATTCCCAGGGGTTTCATTACAAGAGTTCTCTAATGGTGTTTACGCAATTGATAAAAATCGTCGTCAAGAATGGGAAGCGATGGAAGAATTTCCACCATACGAACCTGCCCTCGATATCGGTAAAGAATTGTTTGAGAAACCATTTAAAAATGGCAAAACTTATTCCAGCTGTTTTAAAAATGGTGGCATTGGCATTCGTCAAAACTATCCCTATTTTAATAAGCGTACCGGTAAAGTTAAAACCCTTGCTGCTGAAATTAATCAATGTCGAGTCAAAAATGGCGAGAAAAAATTAAAGTGGAAAAAAGGTAAATTAGCTGCAATTATTGCTTATATGTCTTATACATCACGCGGTAAAAAGTTTAATGTTATCATTCCAAATGATTCACGTGCCATTGCTATTTATAACCGCGGCAAAACCAGCTTCTATGCTAAACGTGGTCAATTAAATTTCTCTTGTGCTGATTGCCATGTTTATAACTCCGGTATGATGGCTCGTAGTAACTTACTTAGCCCTGCTTTAGGACACGTATCTCACTTCCCTGTGTATCGTAAGAAATGGGAATTTAAAGGTAAAGGTGCATTAGGTGGTTTAGGTACAATTCAACGTCGTTATGGCGGTTGTAATAAGCAAGTACGTGCAAAGCCATTTAAAGCACAATCTGCTGAATACACTGCTCTTGAGTATTTCCATACTTATATGAGTAATGGCATTAAAATTAATGCTCCTGGTGTACGTCAGTAATAAGGCACAAACTAGAGTAGTATAAAAAAACCAGCTAGAGATAGCTGGTTTTTTTGTGTTGAAATTAATCAGATTTAAAACAAAACTAAAAATGTACATGATTTATATTTACTATTTATAAATCGTTTTCTATTTGCATTGCTTTTTTCTTTTCTTGTTTATTTCTTGCTGTCGCTCTTTTCTCTTTAATCAAATTATTGTGTTCTTGGAGTTTATGCAGATATTGTTTACTGTAATATCTTATGTTTGTCCAAGCATGACGTTTGTAATTCAAATCACCTGTAGCTGATGATACGAGTTCTTTGTTAAACTCTATATAAGTATTTTTTGAGTGCCAAAAACCATCTTTTCCTTTACCGTACTTTTTAATTAAACCGTCTTTAATCTTATCGAATTCACCCTCCTGATTATAATTTCCACTAAAAGCTACATAACTTCTGGATAGTTCTACGTATGTTAGTGAATCCGAAAAAAAATGTAATCTCATTGTAAACCGCATATTTAAAATACTGATATATTTACTGATAGTACGATGCGATCTATTCTGTTTATCAATCCAAGGGCGTACTGTGGATTTGTCGATATTTTTATACTTATAATCGTAATAAGTGACCGTTTTTATAGCATTTTTTACCGACATTCCCCAGTCAAAGTCTTTATAGTCTCCCGCATAACAAGGAAAGGCGATTAAAGAGACAAACAATATAATTAAAAATTTCATTTTTTCTCCAGCCTGAGGGCCAAAAAATAGCCTGCTGTTCCTTATCTGGCTTCGATTACAAAACTAAATTGGTGTCGGCAATGGTGCTAAAGGACGAGGTTCATCATCGTCATTGCCGTCTGACAATCGGTGATAGATACTTTTTAATGCCATATCTTCAGTAGCAAAAATATTTTCATCACCAATCACCTCCCAAGCTCCAGTGTGTTTCAACACTAAAATCACTTGGCGTTTTAAACCGCTAAAAATTAAAGTAACACCGGTTTCTTTCATGCGTTCGACTAAATGCCTAAGCACATCTTCACCCGAGGCATCGAGTTGGTTAATAGCATCGCCAACAACTAAAATAAACTTTGCATTCGGGTTATCTGCCTCAGCAGCTAAAATAGCATCTTCAAAATAAGAGACATTAGCAAAATATAAAGAACCATCAAATCGCACTGCTACTAAACGCTTATCCGTTGCGAGCTCTGGATGAATTGCAATATCACGTAAAGTACCGTCTTTATATCGACCCAAAATCGCAACGCGAGGCCGCATAGTGCGAAACAAATATAAACCAAGCGCAAGAGAAGCGCCAATAACAATTCCCCATTCCAAATGCGGTGCAAACCCCAAAGTGCCGACGAAAGTTACGCCAGCGGCAAAGCCATCATGTTTATGAGCTCGCCAGGCGTGATTAATTGCTTTAAAGTTTACCAAGCCCATCACAGCCATCATGATAACCGAAGCTAAAACAGCAGCAGGCAAATGATAAAGTAGCGGTGTTAAAAATAATAAGGTTATCAAAACTACCGCAGCAGTCACCACCGATGAAAAGCCCGTTATCGCACCGGAATTAAGATTCACTGCGGAACGTGAAAATGAACCACTAGTAGGATAAGAAAGGCTCATACTACCGGCAAGATTTGCTAGTCCCTGCCCTATCAGCTCTTGGTTAACATCAATACGTTGCTTGGTACGAGCAGCCATAGCTTTAGCTATTGATATTGCTTCCATAAAACCAATAAGTGAAATCACAATGGCGCTGATTATTAATTCGTGGAGCACCTCAAAATCAAAGACCGGAAATTGAATCGAAGGCAAGCCAGCAGGAATGCCACCCACGACAACGCCACCGGACTGCTCAAAGTTAAGCAAATAACTAGCAACGGTTGTTATGACTACTGCAAATAATACCCCTGGAACCTTCGGCCAAAACTTCTTAACTGCGACCATAATTCCAATGGAGCTTATCGCCATAGCGATACTGGGCAAATGGGTATTACCTACTTGGCTCAAAACATGAAATACATCAGTAATAAACACACCCGTCTCTGGTTTGTTGACACCGAATAATTTATAAAATTGTGAAAATGCGATAATTAAAGCCGCAGCATTTGTAAAACCAACAATGACAGGATGTGATAAAAAATTTAATACCACGCCAAGTCTAAAGACACCTAGCATTAATTGAAATGTCCCAACCAGAAAAGATAACAATATCGCATAAGCGATAAATTGTTCAGAACCCGCGACAGCCAACGAACCAAGAGATGAAGCTGTTAATAGCGACACGACGGCTACTGGGCCTGTCATTAATTGATTTGACGAACCAAACAGGGCTGCAATAAGCACCGGTAAGAATGAAGCATAAAGGCCATAATAAGCAGGTAAATTTGCGAGTTGGGCATAAGCCATCGATTGAGGTATGAGAATTAAAGCGACGGTTACACCCGCAATAATATCGGCCTGTAATACACCTGATTTTTTTAATTCAGGGATCCATCGAAGAAATGGAAGTAGTTTTTGCCATTGAAGCATTACATATCCTCATAAGATTACTATTTAACTTTTTCAGATTTTAGTTATTTGGAGCGATTATAGTTAAAAAACTAGAAAAGGGAATCTCGAACTAAAATTACGTTAGTTTGGCTCTATTCTAATCTATTTCACCTTTTAAGTCCGATATTTATCGAAACACAATAATAACTTCAATTTATAATTCTATAATTTAAGCTCATAAAGGCACGGTTATAAACCCCAACTTGAATTATAAAACAATTATCAATTTGTAGTAATTTTTAAGCTTAAGAAATAATTTCAGAAAATTACAGCAGACTAAATATACTGAGAACAAATTAAGATTAATTGTAAAACTTGAAATGATTCGTGATTAGAAGGACGGGTTAATTTAATTTTGCTTTATTTATCAAAAGAAAATGGTGGGCCGTGTGCGATTCGAACGCACGACCAATTGGTTAAAAGCCAACTGCTCTACCGGCTGAGCTAACGGCCCATACGATCTTTCATTGATACTGCAAAGCGCGCAATTGTACCGAACTTCTTGGGAATAACAAGCCCAAGAAGTTCAATTTTACAAATTATTTTTAAATTGCGTCCAATTTTCTAAAACTATTTGGAACGAGTTTTAAATCAGCCAATGCTGTAATGAAGGTTTTCATTAAAGTAGCCTCATCTTCATAAACCATTTTATAATATTGCATCTTCATCGTCATGGCGCTGCCTAAGATAATTCCTCCGAATGTGAGAAAGGATCCTAGCGCAAGTGTTGACACTCCAGTCACCGCTTGTCCAATTGTACAACCAAGGCCTAAGACACCGCCAAAACCCATTAGAACGGCTCCGATCATGTGCATCACAAAGTCTTTCTTTGAAGCAAACCACTCAATTCGAAACGCCTTGGTAAAAATGCTCCAAATAAATGCTCCAAATATAACGCCAAACACAGACATAATACCAAAGGTTAAAAAGCTGCTTTTAAAGCCAGATTGCGCATAACCAAATGCCTGACCGATTGGGCTAATAAACGTAAAAGAAGTCGCCTGAAGGTTTGTACTGCCGTTTTTAGGTTTACCTTCATCGGAATCCATCACCATATCCCATTCACTGTAGAACGCCGTTAAGCTTTGAGTGCCATCTTCAGTATTCACGGCTATATTAGACGTAACATACCAAGCAGCAACAACCACTGCTCCAACAACGATACCGGCTAATATATTATCAAAGCTTTTTCTAAATTCAGCCGAGCGAAAAATAATAAACAACATCACTGATGCGATAAGTAATCCAACAACTAAGCGCATTGTTGTACCAGCCACACCAAACCATGAGCCTATAACACTACCGAGATCTTGTTCAGTCGACAATGAAATAGAGGCTTTACCCAACCAAGGTTGAAAATATTGCGCATACCAGTTTGCCGGTAATATTTCTTTGTAGGGATCAACCATAAAATAAGCAATGGTTGCAATCACCAAGAACACAAAGATGGATTTGATATTACCGCCACCAATACGAATTAGGGTTTTATTGCCACAGCCACTCGCGATGGTCATACCAATACCAAACAAGATGCCGCCTAACAAGTAACGGCCCCACTGAAATTCAGAGCCTCGATATGGCGGTAAGGTAGACTCAAGTTGAAATCCACCGCTTGATTCAAAAATAATAACACCCAATATTGCAACTGTAGATGCCAAAAACCAAGCTCTCATACGTCCCATATCACCAATATTAATCCAATCAGAAACGGCACCCATGGTACAAAAATTGGTTTTCGTTACTATTAATCCCATAAATGCTGAAAGCACAAATGCGATGATTAAAAGCGTCCACTGAGCATCGGCAAAACTCTCATATATCATGGTAAACCCTCAAAGTATTCGTTAAAGTCAAAAAACGCTGTGCATAATCAACCAACAGTCAATCAGGGCTACAGTTCGTATACGGTATTATACAGAAAAATAGAAATTAGTAAGGCATGAAATACAAAAACCTATAAAACCAGTTATTTATAGATAGTCGAATCTGGAATTCCAGCGTTTTTGAAGCCTTCAATGCGCAGTCGACAAGACTCACAGACGGCACAAGCAGCCCCAATTTTTGTGGGGTCATAACATGAAATCGTATCATGGTAATTAACGGCTAACTCCGTCCCCAGCTTAATTATTTCAGCTTTGCTTAATGATATTAGCGGTGTCTCAATGATTATTTGCTTACCTTCAACGCCAGCTTTGGTTGCAAGATTTGCCATTTTAGAAAAAGCTTCTATATACTCGGGACGACAATCAGGGTATCCCGAATAATCAACAGCATTAACACCAACATAAATATGATTTGCTTGTAAAACTTCGGCCCAACCTAATGCAATGGATAGAAAAATTGTATTTCGAGCAGGTACATAGGTTATCGGAATGTCATTTAACTTTTCAGAGGAAGTTTGTTGGTTTTTTGGTACTTCAATTGAATTATCCGTTAATGCCGAGCCGCCAAATTCATTTAAATTTAACTTAAATATTCTATGCTCCTCAACTTTTTGTGCGCTAGCAACACGTTTAGCTGCCTCAAGTTCACAGAGATGTCTTTGTCCATAGTCAAAACTAATGGCAAAGCACCGATGTCCAGCATCTGTGGCGATTGCTAAGGCTGTTGCAGAATCCAAGCCACCGGATAATAACACCACAGCATTATCGGCCATGTTCATTCCCCCATAATATTTTATGTAACTGAACTTGAAAACGCACCGCTAAGCCATCAGCTAAAATCCAGTCCGCAAGTTTTTTTGCCACTAATTGTTGCTGAGAAACTGAAAAAAGTATTTCACACTGCTCGGTTAATTTATATTTCAAAATTAGGTTTTTAGCCCAGTCATAATCTACGCGATCGCAAATAACAAATTTAATTTGATCGTTAGCACCTAAATAAGAATAGTTTGAATAAAGATTTTTTTCACACTCGCCAGAACCTGGGGTTTTTGCATCTAACACTTTAACTACTTTGGAATCAATATTACTGACATCAATGGCGCCACTGGTTTCAAGTGATACCCAATAATTAGCGTCACATAATAATTTTAAAAGGTTAACACATTTTTTTTGAGCTAACGGTTCACCACCAGTAACGGTAATGTACTTGGTAGGATATTTTTTTATTTCATTTAATATTGAATCAAATGTTCGCCATTCACCACCGTGGAAAGCATATTCCGTATCACAATACAAACAACGAAGTGGACAACCCGTTAAGCGAATAAAAATTGTTGGTATTCCTACTGTATTCGATTCTCCTTGAAGAGAATAAAATATTTCCGTAATTTTTAACCGGTTAGTTTGAACATCTTCAGGTAACATAATGTGAGTACTTAATTAGAAGATTATGAGGACGTAATAGAAATAGTATTATTACTATTTCTAATTTTTCTATTAACGTTTTGAATGATTTAATTTAATTTTTTGCAGCTTATTCTTAGCTTGGCTTGCTTCGGTTGTATCAGGATACAACTTAATCAATTGAGTTAAATTTAACTTAGCTTGCGAAACATCTTTTAACTCATAATAACTATAACCAATTTTTAACATGGCATCAGCAACTTTAGGACTTTTCGGATAATTTGAGATCAAATCCTGATAAGCTTTAATTGCTGCTTTAAAGTTTCCTTGGGTATAATTTGCTTCACCAACCCAATATTGTGCTATATGAGCATAACGCCCTTTTGGATAAGTTGATATAAACTGATTAAAAGCTGTAATTGATTTGTCATAGCGTAACTCGCGCAGTAAATTAAACGCTTTTTGATACAGCTTTTGTTCCGCTTGAGAAGAACCTGACATAGGAGCAGCTAAATTTGTCACAGAACTTGTTGTGACAGTCTTAGGCGCAACAAACGTTGTTGTCGGAGCTCCTGCCAATCTCGAAGTTGAGCTTGCAGCTGAACCTTTAGCTCGCTCCACTTGCACTAAACGACGATCCACATCAATATATAAATCACGTTGGCGTTTTTTTAAATCATCAATCGAATGATTAATAAGTTCAACATCACCACGAAGGCTTTGTATTTCCGATTGAATATTATCCATACGAATTAATAAATCAACCAAACTCTGACTTTCTAACAAACGCTCTAAACGTGCTAAACGATTTTCTACTGTATCTGTGTTTGCCTGATAATTAGACTCTGATGATGAGCTACCACCACTGGAGCTACTGTATACCGGCTTTCTCGGTGCAGCAGAAGCATTGGTGCTGATAGTAACCAGCACCAATAATCCACTAAAAAAATAACACAGAGAATTAATCGTGATTTTTTTCAACATTAACTAGTTCCTGAATTAATGACCTTCGTACACTAATTCAACACGACGATTTTGACTCCATGAACTTTCATCATGACCTAAAGCAACTGGACGTTCTTCACCAAAACTGATCACTTCGATTTGAGATTTAGATGCACCTTGCAATACTAACAACTGCATTACTGCTTTAGCACGTCGCTCACCTAGGGAAATATTGTATTCACGAGTACCACGTTCATCCGCGTGGCCTTCTAATACAACGTTTGTACCGCTGTTTTCTGATAGATAACGGGCATGAGCAGAGATAAATTCTCGATCTTCATCGCTGATATTTGCTTTATTAAATTCAAAGTAAATGACTCGACGTGATAATAATCCCGTTTTTTCGTCAAGTGGGTGTGTACTAATATCTGTTGCACCACCAACGTCAGAACGTGTATCCGGTTCAGATGTTGGTTCCGTTGCGATTGGATCTTCCTTTTTAGGATCGGAAGAACACGAAATTAGAGTAACAGCAACAGTCCCCATTAAAATTAATTTTAAAATTTGATTCACGGATTTTCTCCTATTTTTTGTATTATTGTATTAGATTTTATTAATTTATAGCTATTTCTAAATATTTTATTTACTGCTTTCGAAAGGGTGACCAAACAGGCTCTTTAACATCACCGTAACTCAAGCTTAATCGTTGTTGTGCCCTTCCATCAACCGAAACCGCAGCAAGTACTCCCCGATTTTTGTAAATAGTAGCATAAAGTACCATGGTACTGTTCGGTGCAAAACTAGGCGATTCATCTAAACTTGATTCCGTTAGTACTCGCATCGAATTCGAGCCCAATTCTATCGTAGCAATACGAAAATTTCCTTCTATTCTATGCACAAAAGCAATATATCTGCCGTCATTCGACACAATCGGGCGCGAATTATAGCTACCGTCAAATGTCAGGCGTTGTGGGCGACCACTAACACCGTATTTATTAACACCAATACTGTATATTTGTGGGCTCCCCCCCCGATCAGAAGTAAATACAATTGCGGAACCATCCGGCATCCAGGTTGGTTCAGTATCAATGGCATAATTTCGAGTGATTTGGGTAAATTGTCGAGTCGCCAAATTATAGGTAAATATTTCTGAATTGCCGTTTTTATGCACTGTGAGTGCTAAGCGGCTGCCATCAGGCGACCAAGAGGGCGCACTGTTCGCCCCAGTTTTAGAGCGGATGTGAATAATATCTTCACTATTGCCCGGAGATTGAATCACAATGGCAGCCTTACCGGTTGCAAACGAAACATAGGCTAAACGTTTACCATCAGGTGACCAGTTAGGGGACAGTATCGGTTGTTCTGAGTGATAAATAACCTGCTCATTTTCACCGTCCGAGTCTGAAATCGCGAGTAAAAAAGTACGCTTGCCTTTATTGGTAACCACTTTGACATAAGCAATATCAGTGTTAAATGCACCTTTTATTCCTGTTAGCTTTTCATAAATAATATCGCTTATTATATGAGCAATCGTTCGCAGTTGTGATTTACCGGCATTGGTTTCTAAGCTTAAACCTTTTAATTGTGTGCCTTTAATCGCATCGAGCAGATAAAATGCAATTTTATACTGTTGCTCTTGCTTAGGCTTTAACGGTAACGCTTCAATTGAGCCAATAACCAAATTATTTGATTTTAATATTCGCCAATTATCCCAATTAACGTCACTGCTGGTATGCGGTTGCGCCAAAAATAATTTTTTATCGATTGGAGAAAATTGACCACTTCGATGTAAATCGTTTGCTATAATTTCAGCAATATCGACCGGTACGGTGGTTTTGCCCTGCCATCCAAAAGGCACTACAGCAATAGGAAATGCTCCTTCAACACCTTCGGTAATTTCGATTGTTAATGTCGCATAACTGATGCTTATGCTTGGTAACATTATAGTCATCGCTAACAACAAGCTTAAAAATATTCGCTTAAACATTTATTTTGGTATTCCTATTTTAAGATTAAATTCACGAAACTCATTTATTAAATCTGAATCTGGTGGCGGTATTGGCAATGGATCAGCATTGCGTACGGCATTTATTGCATCACGGTCAAATATTGCATCATTACTTGATTTTTTAATCGTGACACTTATTACACCGCCACCGGGTATCACTTTAACAAGTAACGCTACGATTTTACCAGGCTCTTTACGTGTTGATATCCACTGGCTTTCAACTTTTGCTTTTATCTTATCCAGATAACGTCCAATTTCACTTTGCCGTTTAGCGGCATTTGCCGCTGCAATAACAGCTTGTCGCTCTTCTTCTTCTTTAGCCAGCTTATTTTTTAATTCATTTTCAAACTGCTCTTTTCTTCTTTTTTGTTCCGCAAGTTTAGCGGCTTTTTTACGCTGCTCGGCGGCCTTTTTTTGCTGCAGTTTTTTCGCTTTTAATTTCTTTTGTTTTTCAGCTTTTAATTCGGCTTTTCGTTTTTTCTTTAATGTCAGTTGTTTGGCTTTTTCTTTTTTACTCTTTTCTTTTAGTGCCTTTAATTTTTTCTCTTCACGTTTACGGTCTAAAATCGCTTGTTTTTTCTTACGTTCAGCATCTTTTTGTTTTTTTACTCGAGAAACTTCAGCCTGCTTTATTTTTTTTAATTCTTTATCCAATAATTTTTGATCAACAGCAACCGCATTAACAATTTTAACCGGTGTTTTCTCACCCGTTGGTTTTGTTAATGATGTCCAATCGACACTGACACCGACAACAATAACCACAATTATATGAAATATTGCAGCAGCTATAACGGCTCGAGGATGTTCTTTTAAAATTTCTATCATAATGTTATCTACGCTGACGTTTTGGGGACTTAGTCACCAAACCTACATCCTTAACTCCAGCTTGTTGTAATAACACCATTGCATTAATAACCTTACCATAATCAGTATTAGTATCCCCTCGAACATAGACATCTGTTTTTGGCTTTAGTTTTAATACTGCTGCAACTCTGGCTTTTAAAACACTTTCTTTTACCGGCTTATCCGTTTTATCGCCAATGTTCATGTATAAATAACCATCGGCATCAACTGTTATTATAACCGGTGTGCTTTTTGGTTCATGCATGCTCTTTGCCGCAGCTTCCGGAAGTTTCACTGAAACACCTTGTGTTAATAATGGCGCAGTTATCATAAAAATAACGAGCAATACCAACATCACATCAATATAAGGCACAACATTGATTTCAGACATCGGTCGCTTTCGAGTTCGGTTACCTAAAGGAGAATATTGACTCATTTAAATTCATATCTTATGTGTGAACTTGACGCTGTAAAATTGATGAAAACTCTTCCATAAAGGTATCGTATTTACCGATAAGGCGCTCAACATCATTACTATAGCGGTTATAGGAAACAACAGCCGGTATCGCTGCAAATAAGCCCATTGCAGTAGCAATTAATGCCTCAGCAATACCCGGAGCAACTTGAGCGATTGTTACCTGCTCTTGCCCACCAATACTAATAAAAGAATTCATAATACCCCAAACTGTCCCAAATAAACCAATATAAGGACTCGTTGAGCCAACAGTTGCTAAAAATGATAAATGATTTTCAAGTTTTTCGATCACCTTACTCGCTGCAACTCGCATTCCACGTTGAGCACCATCTAACACTGCCATGGGATCAATATCCGATTTACTTTTTAGCCGTGCATATTCTTTAAATCCAGATTCAAATATGGTTTCCATACCAGTAGCATTGCTGCGTTTGCTGGCAATTTTTTTATAAAGTTCACCAAGTTCAACACCCGACCAAAATCGTCGTTCAAACTGGCTAGCTGATTTTTTAGCTTGTTTAATAACAGACCATTTAATAAAGATAACAGTCCACGATAACAACGATGTTATGAGCAACACGAACATCACGAGTTGCACGATAAAACTTGCATCAACAACCATTTTTAAAATATCAGTATTAGCTTCCAAACGACACCTTCATCTCTATTTGTTATAGTTAAGTTTAACTTATCAATTTTACTTTTAGTTTTTCGGGTAAAGCACAGGGTTTAAAGCTGTCTACTCGTAAACTCGCCACTTTAACATTCGCTTTACAAATTACAAGCTCAGCATCATCAGCTTGTGTAATAAACTGTGAAAACACAATACTTGCCCCCGCGATTGTTACTGGCTTCGTTACCACCGTTAACAAATCATTAAACCCTGCGACACGCAAATAATCGATTTCAATTTTACGTACAACAAATATAACTCCCTGCTGCTGAATCAAATCATTTTGTTCAATATTCAAACTTCTTAAATATTCAGTTCGAGCACGCTCCATGAAGTTTAAATAACTTGAGTGATAAACAACACCACCTGAATCGGTATCTTCATAATAAATACGAATAGGCCATTTAAATTCAAGCACCGACTATTTCCATCAATTTCATATTGATATAGTACAAGTATTATTCACTTTACGGAAATTAATAGCGGGTATTTTACGGTTGGTTTCTGAAAATATCTAACGATTCGTTCAAATTGTTGCTTTCTTGTACAGTTGCTGTCAAGCCAAAATGGCTATAAGCATGAGCCGTCGCAACCCGGCCTCGAGGTGTACGCATTATAAACCCTTGTTGAATTAGATACGGTTCAATAACATCTTCGATGGTATTTCGCTGTTCGCCAATTGCGGCAGCAATACTGTCTAACCCGACCGGGCCACCACTGAATTTTTCAATAACACACAATAATAGCTTTCGATCCATAATATCAAATCCCAAACTATCAACACTCAACATTTGTAGTGCTTTTTGGGTAATATCAGCCGTTATTCGGCCATCGTTCTTAACTTGGGCATAATCCCGCACTCGGCGTAGCAAGCGATTTGCAATCCGTGGTGTACCTCGCGAGCGACGGGCAATTTCGCTGGCAGCTTCAGCTTCGATATCAAGATTTAAAATCGATGCCGAACGTTGTACCACTAGGGTTAACTCTTCACTGGTGTAATACTCTAGCCGTTGAACAATTCCAAACCGGTCACGTAATGGCGATGTTAATAAACCCGCGCGAGTAGTCGCACCAACGAGCGTGAATGGCGGTAAATCTATTTTGATTGAACGTGCAGCCGGGCCTTCACCAATCATTATATCGAGCTGATAATCTTCAAGAGCAGGATACAAAATTTCTTCAACAACCGGACTTAATCGATGAATTTCATCCACAAATAATACATCATGTTCTTCGAGATTAGTCAGCAAAGCAGCAAGATCGCCTGCTCGCTCTAACACCGGGCCAGAAGTGTGTTTCATATTAACCCCAAGCTCATTGGCAATAATATGCGATAAGGTGGTCTTACCTAAGCCCGGAGGGCCAAATATTAAGACATGATCCAGTGCTTCCGATCTGGCTTTTGCAGCTTGAATGAAAATTTCCATTTGCTCGCAAACAACCGTTTGACCAATGTAATCGTGTAAGGATTTTGGTCGAATCGCGCGATCAATAACCTCTTCGTGTTCGGTCTTTTCGGTGGTTATAATGCGGTCATGTTCAATCATAACTTACTTTCTGATAAGGATTGCGTTTTATAATAGTATAACTAAGTTTTAAAAGTTTTATTTATTTACTTGAAACCGGTTATTTAATACTTGCCTTTAATGCACTTTTAATAATATCTTCACTATCCAGATCGGTTGTTACTACTCGAGCGATCATACGGTTTGCTTCTTGAGGTTTATATCCCAAAGCCACCAAGGCGGATTCAGCCTCTTTTTTAGCATCTTTTGGGGTGAGCAGATTAACGGTCGCATCACTCGAACGACTATCGGCTTGATACCACTCTTTTAGCCTATCGCGCATTTCAATGATTAATCGTTCAGCGGTCTTTTTACCAATGCCCGGTAATTTCGTTAATCCAACGGCATCGGCTTGTTGCACAGTTTCAGCAAACTCATCGGCGCTGATGCCGGATAAAATGGTTATCGCAAGCTTGGCTCCAACACCATTCACTTTAATCAAGGTTCGAAAAAACTGTCGTTCTAAATTGGTAAAAAAGCCGTATAGCAATTGAGCATCTTCACGCACCACCAAGTGGGTAAAAATTTGCACGGTTTCGCCTACATTTGGTAATTGATAAATTGTCGACATCGGCGCGTCAACCTCATAAGCAACACCGTTAACGTCAATTAACAAATGCGGTGCTTGTTTTTCTAAAAGAATACCGTTTAAACGTCCTATCATGTTTTTAACCTTCCACCGCGGATTCCTGTTACGCCTTGCGCAGCATTTGAGCCATTAAGTAATTTTCGATGATGACTATGGCAAATTGCTATAGCTAAAGCATCTGCCGCATCTTCTTGTAATATTGTGTTGAGGTTTAAGATTGACTTAACCATATGTTGGACTTGATCTTTAGACGCGTTGCCCTTACCAACCACTGATTGTTTAATTTGAGTTGGCGAATACTCAGCAACACTGCAACGATGATTAATGACCGCTGTTATAGCAGCGCCGCGTGCTTGACCTAATTTTAATGCCGAATCAGGATTACGGTGCATAAAAACTTTTTCAATAGCGGTTTCATCGGGAGAGTATTGTTGTAATAATTCCGACAAATTGCTAAAAATGATTCCAAGCTTTTCAGGGATACCATCACCTGACACTTTAATATGGCCACTGGCTTGGTAGCTTAAACGGTTACCGTCAAGATCAATAATTCCAAATCCAGTAAACCGTGAGCCGGGGTCGATGCCCATTATTCTTATCATAATTTGATAGTATCAAATAAATTGTAATATTTTATAGTATGTTCTATAACTGAGACATAACCTCATCTGAAAAATCTGCATTGGTATAAACATTTTGAACGTCATCCAAATCTTCTAATAAATCAACCAAGCGCATCACTTTTTGAGCATCCTCTAAATCTAACTCAACACTGGTTGATGGTCTCATGGTAACTTCTGCATGCTCCGGCGGTAAATTTGCATTCGTTAAAGCTTCTTTCACCATAAGAAAGCTTTCCCCAGAGGTTAGAACTTCGATACTACCATCATCTAAAGTAACGATATCATCAGCACCCGCATCAAGAGCCGTGTCCATTATTTTTTCTTCATCACTGTCTTTTGAATAATTCATCACACCAAGCTTGGTAAATAAGTATGCAACTGAACCATCAGTGCCAAGATTACCACCACTTTTAGTAAAAGCATGACGCACATCGGACACGGTTCGATTTTTATTATCCGTTAAACAATCAACCAATACCGCAACACCTTTTGGACCATAACCTTCATAACGGAGTTCATCGTAATTATCACCATCTTGTTCACCGGCACCACGTTTCACTGCGCGTTCGATGGTATCTCGCGTCATATTACCTGAAAGAGCGGCATCAATGGCTGAACGCAAACGAGGATTGGAATTCGTATCACTACCGCCCATTCGTGCAGCAACGGTGATTTCGCGAATTAGTTTGGTGAATAGCTTGCCGCGTTTTGCATCTTGAGCTTTTTTACGATGTTGTATATTGGCCCATTTACTGTGTCCGGCCATAGTCTGGCTCCCTATAATTCTATCGTTAGGATTTAAACCAATTTTACCACTTCATGATATTTTTAAGAATAGAGAAACATCGAAATCGGGAAATTTAACTGATATTTTAGATTATTCAGTATCCGGCAGATAAATTGCAGTTCGTTCCAACTCATCACGGCCAAGTTCAGTATCGAAGGTGAATACATGGCGACCAACTTTAATTCGATCTTGGTGTTTTAAGTGAAGTTTTTCTTTTAAGACTTTATCATTAACTTTTGTACCATTAGTACTACCGAGATCTTCTATATAAGCATCTTTGTAATTTTCAAGATAATCACTTTTTACCATTGTAATCAAAAGATGTTCGCCACTGACTGCATCATCGTCCAAAGTAATATCACAACTGGATTTACGGCCAATAACCATCACATCCAAATCCAAAGAATACGTTTCAAGAACCACACTTTTAACACTAAGGACTAATTTTGACATAACTGTATTTTTGTTATTTTATTTATAATTAAATTTTAATTTACTACCAGCAACTTCAATCACATCATCAGCAGCAAGTGACTGACTTTGAGATGAAATCGGCATGTTATTTAATCTAGGAGGTTCTTGTTTTGCTGCCGTAC
The DNA here is from genome assembly GCA_964514215.1 of uncultured Thioalkalispiraceae bacterium. GTDB lineage: Bacteria > Pseudomonadota > Gammaproteobacteria > UBA6429 > Thiohalophilaceae > CAYQUC01. The sequence continues at coordinate 25,373 of CAZEPW010000024.1, read as the reverse complement.
CGCCCATCGGCATGATGTAATACGACTGACCTCGACGAGCAATAACAACAACCGAAACCCCCGGTGAACCTAAAGTGGTATACGCTTTATTTAAACTAATTGTATCACCACTTTTAGCGCCTTCGATAACTTCAACAAAAGCATCACGATATTTTTCTTGTACTAATATTGGCTCGGGGGCTTTTGCACTTGGAATAATGATAGTACTTTCAAAATCTTGCACCACACTATCAACAAAACGAAATTCATGCCGCCCTATTTTAATAATATCATTATGATTTAACATGCGTTTTTTGACACGTTCACCATTTAACAAGGTACCGTTGGTGCTGCCTAAGTCTTCTACGTAAATATTTTGTAATGCTAAAAATGCTGCATGTTCGCCACTCACAGTATTATCGTCTAATTGAATATCATTATGGGGCTTACGACCAATCGTCATTCTCTCTTTATTTAAGAGGTATTCTTTAATGACGGTGCCATCATGTGTCAATATAATTTTTGCCATGTATTTTTCGCGTGACCTTAACTGCTATACATTTTTATCGTCAAATTGTCTAAAAACTAGATGCTGTTAACTCAAATTTCTTGATATATTGCGGTTATTTTAAATATTGTATTGTTAAGTATAACTTATTTAACAACCTGCCGAAATCGATACTAAAATAACGGTTATATTATCATTACCACCATTCGTATTTGCTAAGCTAATCAATGCTTTAGATGAATCATGAAGGTTTTTATCATGCTCAACCAATGACGCTTCGATGGCATCATCTTCAACTAAATCCGATAATCCATCAGAGCAAAGTAAATAAAGATCATCTTCTTGAATTTCATGCTCAAAGACATCAACCTCAACCTCAGCACCAATGCCCAAAGCGCGGGTAATCAAATTTTTACTAACCGAAATGCTGGCTTCTTCAGCACTTAAATAACCGTTTTCGACTAACTCTTGTACTAAAGAATGATCACTAGTGAGTTGTTTCAGCTTTTTATCACGTAAACGGTATATTCTTGAATCACCAACGTTAGCGAGCATGATTTTATCATCTCTAACCAAACTAGATACTAAGGTAGTTCCCATCCCGGCACACTCAGGATGCTCTAATGAATGCTCATGGATTTCAGTATTGGCTAATTCTACAGCATCGCGAACGATATCTTTATATTGTATATCATTACTAAGTTCGAATTCAGGCCGGAGTACTGCCTTTAACGCACTACAAACCTGTTGCACGGCAATTTTGCTTGCGACTTCGCCAGCATTATGGCCGCCCATACCATCAGCTAACACTGCCAGATTCATATCCTCTTCACACATGAAATCATCTTCATTATGATCTCGTGATAGCCCAACATCACTTTGGCCATGTATTTTTATATTATAGTTTGTCATGTCAGCTTATCTTAATCATTTAATTTATCTCTACAACGCTTTAGAGAATTTACCATTTTTATGCCGCTTTGAAATCTTTTTTCAGCATCTTTTTGTAAACCTTTATTAATTATTTTACTAATGCATTGGGGTAAATCAGGTCGAAACATTCGAACATCAGGATGCTTCTCATTTGCTATTTTGTACATCAAACTGGCTAATGACTCACCTATAAAGGGTAGTTCACCTGCTAGCATTTGATACATTGTGACGGTCAAAGAAAATAAATCGGAACGACCGTCAACTTTTTTACCAGCAAGTTGTTCTGGTGACATATAAGATGGGCTGCCTAAAATTGTCCCCGTCTTAGTCTTGCTCACATCGGTTAAACACGCCACACCAAAGTCGGTGACCTTAATAACATTGGCCTCTTTATCATAAATAATATTTGCCGGTTTAATGTCCCGATGTACCACATTTTCGCTACTGGCGTATTCTAAAGCTTCTGCGACCATTATCACGATATCAATCACTTCGATAACCGGAAGCAACGTTTCGGCTTGGCAATAAGCCAGTAAATTATCGCCTTTTAAGAAATCCATTGCGATATAGGCTAATTCTTGATCTTCGCCAACATCATAAATCGTCACAATATTAGGATGATTCAATCGCCCCGCTGTCTCAGCTTCTCGAAAGAACCTATCTTTAACATCTTTTAATTGCGCACCTTCAAACTCGGCTCCGAGCGCCATGGTTTTAATCGCGACGGTTCGACCTATCTTAGGATCAGCACCAAGATAAACAAGTCCCATCGCACCGCGACCAATTTCCTTATCAACTAAATAACGACCCAGCATGGGTTTTTGAATCCCCGTCGTATTTAACACTAATGTGCTATTTCCCGTTGCTGATGTTCCCTGTGTTAATACCGATGTAGCTGACGCTTGTTTATTGCGCTCTACACGATCCCGAACATCTCTAAACTTAGCGTTATAACTAATAATATAATGAAACACTGCCTCGGCTTTATTAAATTGCCGTTTACGCTCATAATCTAAACCAAGATTATACATTTGATCCAATAATACATCATTGATCACAACACACTTTCTATAACGCTCAAAAGCTTGATCAAATTGCCCTTGCGCTTGAAATGACTGAGCTAATAATTGATTCGCTTCTGATAACTCATTTTTTACCTGACCAACACCCGATTCTAAAACATGTTTAATCATTAATGTTATATGACCAACGATAAGCGCTAACGATGGCAACATTAACGGAATCCAAATCGATTTAGACACCATTAATATAAAGTGTAGATTAAATAATGCAATTAAAAATAAAATACTAATCGCAAGCCCGGTGCCCACTCGAAACCGCGGCAAGGCGAGCATTAAATATAAAGCGACAATCGCAAGCACGACTAATTGAAACCATTTCCCCCAACCCGGTCGATCATACAAATCGCCATTTAAAATACTCGATACAGTATTTGCAGTGACTAAAATCGGAGAAAGTTTTCCCAGCGGAGTATCCATAGGAACAGCATACTGGCTAGCAGTTAAGCCAATTAAAACGGTTTTATTACGTAAGTCTCTTGAACGAATATTATTATTATAAACATCTTTTATCGAAATAATTTTAAATACCGGTTTGTCATTTCGACTACTGTAAAAATACGGATACAATCGTAATTGTGGATCGGAAGTTATTGCCGATTTTCCAAGATACAAAGAATCACCTAACTCAATATGAATTGAACTTATTTTCATATGATTGGTTTGCACGGCTAACATCAATGAAAAAGAAGGGACATATTGTTGGTCATAACTTAAAACTAATGGTTGCATTCGTGCATTCGAATCATTAGATTGAAATAGATTCATATGACCAACAGCATTTGACTGTCTAACAAAACCACTTAATGGCGGATACATAATGTCAACAGTCTGAATTAAGTCTGGACGAAACCGATCCAAAAATTTCTCTTTAGGATTTAACTGGCCACCCACACTTTTTAACATTAACCGCTTAGTAAATTTTCCGAGATTATTCTTTGATGAATTTTCACTGGGTTGTTCGGTTAAGTAAGGTATGGCTAACACCACCGGCCCGGCTTTTTTTAAACTCGCAATAAATTTCTTGTCAGTATCAAGCCCAGACTGCGCTTGATCTAAAATTCGCTTGATACTTTTACCGGTGCTTCCCCAGTTCTTATTAAATACATTGCGAAGTTTTTGGATATATTGCAAACCACGAGTACTTTCACGAGCATCAAGCTGTAGCCCAAATCCAATGACGTTTGGTTTAAATTTAGTAATTTGACGAGTCACTTTCGCGAGCATGTCTCGCGGCCAAGGCCAGCTACCGAGCTGTTGAATTGAAGCATCATCAATCGCGACAATGACAACATCTTGATTAGCCGGTCGAGTCGATGAAAAACGAATGCCTAAATCATAAGCAGTCCATTCAACATCATTCATAAAATTACTATTTGCGGATAATAAAAAAAACAACGAAACGAATAACGCAATAAACCAATCTTTTTTGAAATATCGCATAACGGCTATATATCCTTATGTAAACTCGACAAACGAGATTGGATATAGAGCAAAAAATAAATTGTAAATTGAATTATTATTGTTTTCAAGGATCGTATACTTTTTATACAGTTATATTATCTTGTTTTACAAGAATAATAGCGGCATTTTCACTATATATGTTAACAACCCCATGTTTTATTCACGGATTAAACCATGAGATTTTTATATTATTTCTAATCGTCTGATTTTATTGGTTTTTTCCTTAACTTAATATGCAGCTCTTTTAATTGCGCAGCACTCACTGCTGAAGGCGCTTGAGTCATTAGGCAACTTGCAGATTGTGTTTTTGGAAACGCCATAACCTCACGAATCGATTTAGCACCCGCCATTAACATCACCAACCTATCTAAACCAAACGCCATTCCACCATGCGGCGGACAGCCAAATTTTAAAGCATCTAATAAGAATCCAAATTTATCCTGAGCTTCTTCATCGTCAATTCCAAGTAACTCAAAAACGGCTGCTTGAACTTCCGATTGATAAATACGAATAGAACCACCGCCAACTTCTGAACCATTCAACACCATATCATAAGCTTGTGACAACATGGTTTTTGGATTAGCTTTTAGCTCAGCAACATCGGTTGTGCTTGGTGCGGTAAAGGGATGGTGTAGAGCAACATATCGATTTTCTTTTTCATCGTATTCAAACATTGGAAAATCAACCACCCATAAAGGCTGCCAAGTTTCAGACATTAAGTTTTGATCTTCTCCCAATTTCACGCGCAAAGCACCTAATGCTTCGTTAACAATTGAGGTTTTATCGGCTCCAAAAAAGATTAAATCGCCATCTTGAGCATTGCTTCGCGCTAAAATTGCATCAATCGCTGCATCGGGTAAAAACTTTAAAATTGGTGACTGCAAGCCTTCCCGTCCTTTTGATGCTTCGTTTACTTTAATATAAGCTAAACCTTTTGCACCGTAGATACTAACAAATTTAGTATAGTTATCTATTTCCTTGCGGCTGAGTTTATTGCCTTGCGGTAAATGTAACATTGCAACCCGACCGTTTGGATCGTTCGCAGGTCCACTAAACACCTTAAAATCAACCTCGACCAGCACATCGGCGATATCAATTAATTCTAGTGGTATTCGTAAATCAGGCTTATCAGAACCAAAACGCGACATCGCCTCTTGATAGGTCATTTTAGGAAACGGGCTTGGTAGCTCTATCGCTAAAACAGTTTGGAACAGATTCGTAATTAAACCTTCCATTAATGCCATGATCGCATCTTGATCTAAAAAAGTTGTTTCAATATCAACCTGAGTAAACTCCGGTTGACGATCGGCGCGTAAATCTTCATCGCGAAAACAACGCACAATTTGATAATATTTATCCAAACCACCAATCATTAACAATTGTTTAAATAATTGTGGTGACTGTGGTAGTGCGAAAAAGGCACCATCGTGGGTACGGCTCGGCACCAAATAGTCACGCGCACCTTCAGGTGTCGCTTTAGTTAACATTGGAGTTTCAACATCTAAGAAACCCTCATCTTCTAAATAACGACGCATGCATTGAGTTACTTTCGAGCGTAATTTCAAATGCTGTAACATTTCAGGTCGACGCAAATCCAAATATCGATACCGCAACCGATGCTCTTCGGATACCGAATCATCATCAAGCACAAATGGTGGTGTTTCAGATCGATTTAAAATAGTCAGTTCTTTTCCCAAAATTTCAATCATCCCAGTCGTCATACTGGAGTTCTGAGTACCATCGGGTCGGCTTCGAACCAAGCCTTTAACCTGCAACACAAATTCATTTCGAACTTCTTCAGCTAATGCAAAAATATCCTTAATATCAGGATCGTATACAACCTGAACAATACCCTCTCGGTCGCGCAGGTCGATAAAAATAACCCCACCATGATCACGTCGTCTATGCACCCAACCACAAATTGTAACCGTTTGATCTAATTGAGTTTCTGTAATTTCACCGCAATAATGACTTCGCATACCTAGTTCCTGTGTTCAAATCTAATTTAATAAATATTTTGTGTAATAAAGGCCGGAATGTTACGGATTGAAACCCATAAGTGCAACTGGCAACGACAATAAAATAATGCAATTTAGCGTGTTTTTAACGCTTTTAAACTTAATATTATTTATTTTTAACAGCCACAGCCTGACTATCAGGAACCACCGCTCCCATTGAAATCAACATCTTTAAACCATCATCAACGCTCATATCAAGTTCCTGAACGTCACTTTTGGCAACCATAATAAAAAATCCGGATGTTGGGTTTGGTGTCGTTGGAACATAAACATTGATAACATCTTGCCCGGTTTTAATTTGGGCTTCGCCCTTTTCTGTACCCGTTTGAAATGCCAAAGTCCATAAACCTTTGCGGGGATATTCAATTAGCAACACTTTTCGAAAAGATTGCCCGCCAGAAACAAATACGGTTTCCATTAATTGTTTAACACCGGCATAAATTGAACGAACTAACGGAATGCGAGATAACATTGACTCGGCAATAGCGACAAGTTGTTTACCAAATAAATTAGCAATGATGACTCCCGTCACAAATACCACTAAGATTGATAATACAACCCCCAAGCCCGGAATATGAAACCCAATCAGGGAATCCGGCTGATATTGTTTTGGAATTAGAACCAAGGTTTTATCCATTAAACCAACCAAAAAGCTAATAACGAAAACCGTCACACCTAATGGAACCCATACTAATAAACCAGCGATTATTGAACGACGAAAAAATGACAACATAATTATTTATTTAAGCTTTTAATTGTTATTAAGATATTGATTTTGATGTTTTTTCACTACTTTTGCCATTTGTTTTAGTTGAACTTGAGTTTTTTTCAGAACTTTTTGATGATTCACTAACATTCTTCTTTTGGCCACTTTTAAAATCTGTTTCATACCAACCACTGCCAGCTAAACGAAAACCTGCTGCGGAAATCAACTTTTTGAGGGACTGGGCATGACATTCAGGACATTCCACCAAAGCATCGTCACTCATTTTTTGCAATGCTTCCATCTCGTGGCCACAAGACTCACATTGATATTCATAAATTGGCATTTATTCTAACTCCAAATAATAAGACCAGTACAAATGTCTGGAATAATTAATTTTAAACTAATTCAATAACCTATTATAATGGATTGAAATCGAGTTTAATATGAGTAAATACTTATCTAGTTAAACAATAATACTGAAGCAACTAATAAATAGCATTGCTAATAGCTGGACTATTGCTATAATCCATAAAATTAACATATAAATCAATCCGTTACATCTATTAATATTTATTAACAGATCAACTTCAGATGTCATTCCGTATTGTCGACAATACACTAATCAATGATGAAATTAAGCTTAAATCAATGAATTCAGAACAACAAAAATCAATATTAATTACCGGCTGCTCTAGTGGTATTGGTCTGTGTGTCGCCAATGGCCTTAAAGCTCGAGGTTATCAAGTCATTGCAACAGCAAGACGAAAGGAAGATGTAACACGTCTACAATTGAATGGTTTTGATGCTTTTCATTTGGATCTTCGGGATAGCTTATCGATTCAAAATGCCGTTAAAGAAACACTTAATTGCACCAAAGGTAAACTCGATGCGCTTTTTAATAACGGTGCTTATGGCCAAGCAGGTGCACTTGAAGATATTTCACGTGATGTATTACGAGAGCAATTTGAAACCAATTTATTTGGCTGGCATGAACTAACGAATATTATTTTACCTATTATGCGCAAGCAAGGATACGGTCGAATAATTCAGAATAGTTCGGTGCTAGGGCTTGTTAGCTTGCCCTATCGCGGTGCCTACAATGCCAGTAAATATGCAGTTGAGGGATTAACAGATACCCTGCGCCAAGAATTACGCGGAAGCAATATCCATATTAGCCTCATTGAACCGGGCCCCATTAAAAGTAATTTTAGAATAAATGCCTTAGCATCATTTAAACGACATGTTGATGTTAGTGCTAGTGCTCACCAAAAGAAATATCAATCGTTACTAGCGAGGTTAGAAAAACCGGGAAATGCTAGCATTTTCACACTTGAGCCACAAGCAGTATTAACTAAGGTAATACATGCATTAGAACACCCAAAACCCAAAATTCGTTACTATGTTACTTTTCCAACGTATTTGTTTGGATTTTTAAAACGAATTTTATCACAACGTATATTAGACAACATTACATCAAAAGTTGAATAATTAAAGTTGTTGTTTAATTAAAGAAAATATCAGAAACAACGGTTATAAATGTTAATCGTATAACGGATCTGAAAGTTTATTTCCTCTACCGGCTAATTCATTTAGTTTTGCAAGTTCACGTTCTTTTAAAACTTGTTCAACTTTAACAAATAATGAGCCTCGTTCAATCGGTTTAGGGATAAACCCATTTGCACCCAAGCGCATAACCCAAACTTGTTCCGTAGCTTGTTCTGAGCCACTAATAATAATAATTGGAATATCGCGAGTAAGAGCATCTTTGCGTAAAATTCGAGTTGCCTGAAAGCCATTAATACCTGGCATAATGACGTCCATCAAAATTAAATCCGGTCGATGTGATCGCGCTAATTGGATTCCGCGTTCACCATCTGCTGCAGCCAACGTTTTATAACCTGCTTGAGTTAAAGCAGTTTTCAACATGTGCACAACCGTTCGTGAATCGTCAACGATTAGAATGGTTTCAGAAACTTTACTCGAGGATCTTGAGCGTGTGCGACGATCTTTAGGTGTTGTTGTCCGATTAAATAGGCTCTTAAATACCAAGCTTGCCATTTTATCTCCATTGTTTTGTACAATTCAATCTATGTATGTTACTAGACACTGTAAACTATAGTTGTTTTACCTGCAATAAACTAGTTCTAAAATTAAGCACTACGTTTACTTACAAAGTACTAAAAAAATAATGACATAAAATTCAGCTAGATAGAAATATTTAATTTACAATTTTGAAGTGTGGTATATATTTTGCTGTCGATAATTTGGAAAACTAAATCGATTCGTACTGGATTTCATCTAATTTAAAACAGATTCGATACATTATAAAATATCGATAATAACGATTAAAAAAATATAAATTTAACGCTGGGAATATTACAATTAGCTAATATTTAAACTCACATTAATTTTTATTTGGAAATATCACATTACAATGAATACTAAAGAATTAAAAAACAGCCTAAAGACTGAAAGCGGTGAATTAAAATGGCAGGAACTTGAACCTCATTTCGCCAGAGGTGCCATACGCGTTATATCAAATAAATTAAATTTGATTGATGTTGCAGTTGATATCGCACAAAATAACACCGACGTTATATCAGAGAAGCTATCCAATAATAATCTATCCGAACCAAGTGATTCCCAAGCAACATTATGGCATAAAAATAACGCCAGTTTTTTCTGTGTGGTTGTTGCACCCTTTGTTTTAATACAAGAGTTATAACCAAACCCTACTTGAATTATGCCTGGTTTAACATCAAGATTTATCATGCAAGTAACTATTAGTTCATCTGAAAAGCGGCTATCGCTACACAGACGTGACTAAAAACTATTACAGCTGTAAATCTTATTTAATTAAAAAACATCGTTAAATGGAAAAGTATCGCTAATTTCTAATGCCAATACCTTTATTTAAAAGATATAAAGCTATCGAAAATAATATAACAACAAACAAAACAATAATGGTAAACGCGGTGACCAAATTAATATCTGAAACACCAAGAAAGCTATAACGAAAAGCATTAACCATGTACAGCAGAGGATTAAATAAGGAAATGGATTGCCAAAAATCAGACAGCATGTCAACGGAATAAAATACTCCGCCTAAATAAATCAACGGCGTTAAAACAAAAGTTGGAATAATTGAAATATCATCAAACGATTTAGCATAAACAGCGTTGATCAGTCCTGCAATCGAAAATAACACTGCAGTAAAAAACACAACAACGATAGCAACCGTTATTGAATGAATTTTTAAATCAATAAACATCAACGAAATCACTGTCACCACGGCACCAACGATCAAACCTCGGGCAACGCCTCCAAAAATAAAACCGAGCAAAATAATATAATTTGGCATTGGAGAAACTTGCATTTCTTCTATGTGACGTTGAAATTTGGCGCTAAAAAATGAAGACACAACATTCGAATACGAATTATTAATAACCGACATTAATATAATTCCCGGCACAATATATTCCATATAACTAAAACCGCCGATATTGCCAATTTGGCTACCAATCAATTTACCAAAAATAATAAAATACAACGCCATGGTAATTCCAGCAGGCAACACGGTTTGTATCCAAATTCGCAAAAATCGTAGTAATTCTTTTTTAACGATTGTTTGCAGTGCAATATATTGATCTTTGAGTTGCATTATTATGATTTCACTAAATTAATAAAAAGTTCTTCAAGACGATTTGATTTACTTCGCAAACTACTAATATTAATACTTTGTGACGTCAGTTTTGAAAATAAATCATTTAAAGTTTGTTTTTTTGAAACATCAACTTCTAAGGTTGTTTCGTCGATAAGCCGAGTATTAAAACCTTGAATTTCTGGTGCAGTCTTTAATTGAACAGTTAAATTTAAAACAAAGGTTTCTATGTTTAATGTCGCCAATAAATCTTTCATTGCCGTGTTTTCAATTATTTTACCTTGATCTATGATTGCAATATTTTTACATAGCTGTTCAGCTTCTTCGAGATAATGCGTGGTAAGAATAATAGTAGTGCCCTGCTCATTTAGCTCTCTAAGAAAATCCCACATTGAACGCCGAATTTCTAAATCGACACCAGCTGTTGGTTCATCTAAAATTAATAACCTGGGATTATGCACCAACGCCCGGGCAATCATTAATCGGCGTTTCATACCACCCGATAAATCTCGAGCCATTGATTTTCGTTTATCCCATAAAACTAATTTTTTTAAATAAAACTCGGCACTTTTTGTCGCTTCATTACGTGATATTCCATAATAGCCCGCTTGATTTATTAAAATTTCTTCAACGACTTCAAATTGATTAAAGTTAAACTCTTGAGGTACCAAACCAATGTTACTTTTAGCGGCTTCTCTATGGCTATCGATATCAAACCCCAGTATCGAAACCGTGCCACTGGTTTTATTAACTAAGGAACTGATAATCCCTATCGCGGTAGATTTACCAGCACCATTGGGGCCAAGTAATGCAAAAAAATCACCTTGGGCAACTTCAAGATTAATACCTTGCAATGCATGAACTTTAGCTCTATACATTTTAGTCAAATCTTTTATTACAAGCGCGGGGATATTATCCATATTAATCTACCCAAACTCTGGCATTTTGAAACAGTCGTAACCACGGAGCATCTTCAGACCAATCATCTGGATGCCATGAATTTTGAACGGTACGATAAACCCGTTCAGGGTGTGGCATCATTATAGTAACTCGGCCATCATCACTGGTTAGCCCGGTAATTCCATTTGGCGAACCATTGGGGTTTAACGGATAGTGTTCGGTAACGGTGTCATTATTATCAACAAATTGTAGGCACACAGAATTATTTTGCTCGGCAACCTGCATGGCATCGGTCGAAACAAACTGAGCATAACCTTCACCATGAGCGACAGTAATGGGAAGAATTGAATTTTGCATTCCTTTAAGAAATATCGATTTAGACTCTTTTATTTTTACTAATGAAAATCTGGCTTCAAATTGTTCAGAAGTATTTTTAACAAACTGCGGCCAATGCTGTGCGCCGGGAATTAATTCTTTTAAATTAGACAACATCTGACAACCATTGCAAACACCTAGCGTAAAACTATCGGCTCGATGAAAAAAATTCTGAAACTGTTCTTTTAATTCGTCATGAAATAAAATTGATTTAGCCCAACCACCACCTGCACCGAGTACATCACCATAAGAAAACCCACCACAAGCAACTAATCCGGTAAAGTCATTAAAATTGACGACTCCCGACATAACATCACTCATGTGTACATCAACACTTTCAAAACCCACTCGATCAAACGCTGAAGCCATTTCAATGTGTCCGTTAACACCCTGTTCTCTTAATATCGCTACACGCGGTTGATGTCCAAAATTAAGATACGGCGCAGAGAGATCAATATTATGATCAAAACTTAAATTGACATGTAATCCTTTATCATCAGCATTTTTTAATAGCGCATTTTCCTGAGCAGCACAATCGGCATTATCTCTAATAGCTTGCATTTGATAACTGGTATCAGACCATGCTTGTCTAAGTTGAATTAATGACTGGTGTAATATCAGGGTGTTATTGGATTTGATGCTAACGTTTAATGAATCATTTAAAGTCGCAATGACATCAAAACTTAGATTAAATTTATTTAAAACGCTCGTGACTTCATCAAGCGCGGTATCACACACTTGAATAACACCACCCAGTTCTTCATTAAACAATAATGCAACAACATCATCAGGTTGATAACTAATATCGATATCAAGACCAACATGTCCTGCGAAGGCCATTTCAAGTAAAGTTGTTAACACACCACCATCAGAACGATCGTGATAGGCCAATAATAAGTCATTGTTATTTAATTGTTGTATTGCATCAAAATAGGACTTTAATAATGTTGGCGAATCCAAGTCTGCAGGTGTATCACCAATTTGTTTATACACTTGCGCTAAACACGATGCACCTAATCTATTTTTTCCATTGCCCAAGTCAATTAATAACAAGCTGCTTGCACCCTTATCACGTCGTAACTCCGGTGTTAAGGTTTTTCGGACATCACGGACTCGTGAGAAAGCCGTTATAATTAACGACATTGGCGATGTCACACTTTTGGATTCATTATTTTCCTGCCAAACTGTTTTCATCGACATGGAATCTTTACCAACCGGAATGGTGATTTTTAAATCCGGGCATAATTCCAAACCGACAGCTTTAACCGCATCATATAAACCACTGTCTTCACCCGGATGGCCCGCAGGTGACATCCAGTTGGCAGATAATGTTATATCACTAAGTGTTTCAATATTCGATGCACAAATATTAGTTATCGCTTCGGCAACGGCTAATCTCGCCGAACTACTGTGATCAATTAATGCTACCGGTGTACGCTCACCGAGTGCCATCGCTTCACCCGTGTAACCACGAAAGCCACTTGAAGTAACCGCAACATCGGCAACCGGCACTTGCCAAGGGCCAACCATTTGATCCCGAGTGACCATTCCGGTAACTGAACGATCGCCAATAGTAATTAAAAAAGATTTATCAGCCACTGTTGGTAGCTTTAATATTCGGTATAAAGCTTCTTTTACATTAATAATTTGATGATTAAATGCTTTTGGTTTAATACTGACACGCTTAACATCACGTAGCATCTTAGGCGGTTTGCCCAATAAAACATCCATTGGAATATCAATGGGGGTATTATCGAAATGGTTGTCATTTAACACCAGTTGTTTTTTCTTCGTCGCTTCACCAATAACAGCATAAGGACAACGTTCTCGCTCACATATCGCGATAAAACCGGCTAAATTCGCTTTTGAAATAGCCAAAACATAACGCTCTTGTGATTCATTGCACCAAATATCCAACGGTGACATTCCCGGCTCGTCATTCGGTATTGCACGTAAATCAAATATTGCACCACGTTCACAATCATTCACTAATTCGGGCATGGCATTCGACAAACCACCGGCACCCACATCGTGAATACTAATTATTGGGTTTTGATCATTCATATGACAACAATGATCAATCACTTCTTGAGCGCGCCGTTCCATCTCAGGATTACCTCGCTGCACAGAAGCAAAATCCAAATCTTCATGGCTTTGGCCTGTTTGCATACTCGACGCCGCACCACCACCTAAACCAATTAACATTGCAGGCCCACCAATCACCAGTAATTGCGCACCAGCGGGTATCTGATTTTTTTCGATATTGGGCTCTCTAATATTCCCTAAACCACCGGCTAACATGATGGGTTTATGATAGCCCCTAATTTCATCACCATTAACACCACAAGCTTGTTCTTCATAGGTTCGAAAATAACCACAGATATTCGGTCGGCCAAATTCATTATTAAATGCCGCTGCACCAATTGGCCCTTCGAGCATAATATCAAGCGATGATGCGATGCGCGTTGGTTTACCATAATCGGTTTCCCATATCTGACTTGCACCGGGAATTTTTAAATTAGACACTGAAAAACCACACAGACCTGCCTTGGGTTTGGAACCTCGCCCTGTCGCGCCCTCATCTCGAATTTCACCCCCTGAACCAGTGGCTGCTCCGGCAAACGGTGAAATCGCAGTGGGGTGATTATGTGTCTCAACTTTCATTAAAATATGCACGGCTTCGCTTTGATAATGATAGTGTTTTGAATGACTGCTCGGTGTAAACCGTTCAGCGAGACTACCCGCCATCACAGCAGAGTTATCATGATAAGCCGATAGTATATTTTCTGAAGATACTTTGTGAGTATTTCGAATCATGTTAAATAAAGAATAATCCTGTTTTTCACCATCAATTAACCAGTCGGCATTAAATATTTTATGCCGGCAATGTTCAGAGTTTGCCTGAGCAAACATCATTAATTCGATATCAGTTGGATTACGTTTGAGCTTGGTGAAACTTTTAACAAGGTAATCAATTTCATCATTGGCTAAGGCCAAACCCAATGTTAAATTGGCCTCATGCAAAGCCACATGTTTGCCAGCCAAGATATCAACAGTTACTAACTCAGCCGGCTGAGACTCAGCAAATAAGAGGCTTGCGCTAGCAATTTCTGGAATAACACTTTCGGTCATGCGGTCATACAGACAAGCGCTAATGTCGGCTTTTTTGGAATGACGGCAACCCTCAATATGATATATTATGCCCCTTTCTATTCGCTGTATTGAATCAAAACCACAATTATGAGCAATATCAGTCGCTTTACTCGACCAAGGCGATATCGTTCCCGGACGTGGAACAATAATAACTTGATATCCGACTTGTGAACCAAGAAATTCTGTTAAATCATTTGATGAATCCAGCAACGATAATAAACTTGAGGTTTGTTGCGTATTTAACGTATTTTCTTCATTAACAAAATGAACAAAGAAAGCCTGAATATCAGAAATTTCAGGCGCAATTAGTTGTAATTTATTAAGAAGTTTTTGAATTCGAAATGAAGAGAGTGCAGAACAACCACGCAGGCTTAACATATTGCTTAATCCACCAAGCTAAATTAAATATGAATAATACTGGAAGCGTGCCGGACTCGCCATACTAATATGACATAATATTTACATTTCAGTTGTTGACTTTAGTTTTTTTTAATTTGAGCAAATACTGCCAATATTACTAGGTGTTATTTGCGGTTAGCCATTGTTCAGCACGTTGTTTTGCAATTTGCTTCACTTTGGGATTTTTTTGTTCATCATAGCTTGGAACAATAATAGTATTATTCGTTAAATGTTTATTTTGCTCGTTTGCAATGTATGCCCACATCATGCTGGTTTCAATATCACTATTAACTCGAACATTACCTTCACCATCATATAAGCCTTCTGAATAAATTTCGGCAAGTTCAGAGGATGCATGAGGGTTACCAATTTCAGCTGATTTAGAAAGCCACTTCATGGCTTTTTTCTCGTCAAAAGGGCGAATATTTTCTTCATATAAATAGGAATTTGCGAGCTCAACCATGGCTTCTGAATTACCATTTTTTGCCATTAGTTTATAACGTCTAAAGCGTAAATCAGAACTTGATATATTAACGGTTGACTCATTAAGCTCAATAATATCTTTTTGTATTTTTTTGGCAACTTCTGAGCCTGAACTGCATGAGACAAGCAATGCAACACTAAAGAGTAAAACTATTTTTTGTACTGTATTTATTAAAGCCATTAAGTATCTACCTGTATGAGATAAGCGTCTTTTTAAATTATGTCGTAAGCATAGCTAGTACTTTTTTAATCTCAATCTATTTTCGAGATTTTTTTAAATTTATTAAATGGTATTTTGTATTTTATTTATACAATTTAACATTACAAAAAATTTAAATATAAAAAGCCGGGATTTTACACTAGTTAACTTCAGATCTGTATAAGAAAAAATAGTAGCTCAAACTCATAATATTGATACTTTAACTTTAAATTTCAGCTGTAAATGCGACAAGGATTTATTAACATTACCGAAATAGCCACTATCCTTATATGCCAACCTCAGGACAATTAATGACTATCGTATTTTTAAAATAAGCACAATCAAAAAATTGTTAAATACTATAAATTATAAATTTAGAGTAACTCTAGTTTTTCAGCAAACTGAACTTAATTGATGCGCTTGGGAGTTTAATGTGAACGATATAACAAATTTCTTGGAAGGCGGTTAATGATGAGCGATATCAGTAAGCTCTTTCATTAATTCATTTAACGATGCCTCACTATTATCGATAACACAAACAAGATTACCAACACTGCAGACTGACATTTCGGGCCCCCGAACAATCCATGCTCCCGGTGGTGTCCAACCCGACATTTGCGTAAACATAGAGAGCTGATCGGAATTACCTTGAATAATTCTTTTATAATCGTGTGCAAAACTGGTTAAACCAATCATTTGAGTTTCGTCCATGGTTCCATGGCCTTCAACAAAAGCACCATCATCACGAAAAGAGCAAATTACCATGACACCATCAATGGCTAATAAATTTCTTATCATAATAAATCCTAACTATTTAGTAATGTGTAAGCGGCTTCATAATCGGTATCTTTGTTTGAGATAACGACTCCAAATTTACCATTCACAATTGCCGTCCATTCAAAGCCAACAAGTGAAAAACCATTAACAGGGTAAAATCCTTTCATATCAGTCATTTTCTCCCAACCTCGAGCTTGCATTGTCGCTATTGCCATATTCGCAACACACACATGGCATAATAAATCCAAAATAACTTCATTAAGTTCCCCCCCTTCTAAAACTTTATGGTCTATCAGCTCACCACCTTCAGTCATTGTAAATGCGCCAATAGCACCTTTTAAAGTCATTAACTTTCCTAGATCTACCATTATTTTCTCCGACAACTGCTAATCACTAATTTCATTAAATTTTTTCATCATTTTTATCATCAACATGTTCAAGCAACATCGACATCACTTGATTCAAAGATGATTCACCATTATTTAAAAAACAAAAATTATTACCGATAACACACACGGTAAAATCAGTGCCATTCACTATCCAACCACGTGAAGGCGAGCAGCCGCAATCTGTTCCTAAGGATTTCATCATATTAACTTGCATATGGACTGCAAGAGAGGTTGAACGGCACATGATCGAAGCCATTTTTGCCATTTCGTCGGTCATTTCACCGTCATAGGAATATCGATCACCGCGATATGAATATTCACCGGCAGCTAATACTCCGGGCAAACGTGCTATAGCTGAATAAACTGACATAGTTAAATTCCAAATCTTATAATTTAAGCTTTATTAATAACTATAGTCGATATAAATTGCAAGGGTTCGAGAAACTTTTTTGTACTTTATTAAATTATTTAATATCGTGCTCAAAAACTTTATTATAAATTCATAATTCATTATGATAACTGTTTTTACTATTAAGTTAAGTACATATGAACTCACAGAATAAATCATCAAGTTTTCTACTATTTCGTCGTATCGCCGCAATGACTTATGACGGATTATTATTAATTGCAGTGCTTTTTGTTGCGACCGGACTTGCTACCGCACTTTCAGGTGGAGAATCGATATCTGCCGGTAACCCACTGTTTACAACTTATTTATTTTTTGTTTGTTACGCATTTTTCGCTTGGTTTTGGACTCATGGTGGACAAACCCTCGGAATGCGAGCATGGAAAATTCGATTGCAACGATCCGATGGATCCGCCATTAATTTATGGCAAGCGTTATTACGCTTTATTACTGGCCTACCAGCCTGGCTTGCAATTTTACTTGGAGCCGTTAAATTAATGCTTCCCGAGGCACCAGACATTGGTCCCCCCATCAGTTGGTTTTTTGCTTTACCTAACGGGGTATTATTAATTATTGGTTTAATTTGGTTATTATTAGACAACCAATATTTTTTATGGCGAGACAAATTCACCGAATCTAACATAACTCATATAGATTAATTATTATATTGCTATTCGATTTTTCCACTAAATTTATCCCTCTTAGATTTATAAAGGCATAAATGGAACTAAACTAATAGATACTAATCCAAATTAATTATGGTTAAATAATGTTTTTTTAGAGGATACTCAAGTGCTTAAAAATAAACTCAACTATCTAACAATTATTTTTGTTTTCTTAGCGAATAACACGTTATTGTTTGCAGAGCAAAAAGCTGCCTATGATGGAGCAAAGCCAACCGAATATCCTAGCTGGTTCAAACAAGGCTTTCTTAATCTCAATGAAGATGTTGCTGATGCCGCAGCTCAAAACAAACGCTTGATGTTAATATTTCATCAACCCGGCTGTCCTTATTGTAATGCCTTGGTTGAACGAAACTTAGCCCAGAAAGATATAGAGCAGAAAGTAAGAAAAAACTTTGACGTTATATCAATGAATATGTGGGGCGATCGAGACATTGTCAATATCGGCAAACAAACGTTCACTGAAAAAACTTTTGCTCAGGCACTCAAAGTACAGTTTACACCAACAATTTTATTTTTTAATGAGCAAGGCAAAGTAATTTTAAGACTCAATGGTTATCTTCCACCCGACCGTTTTAAAATTGCTATCGATTGGGTTGCCGATAAATCTGAAAATAAAATATCATATCGACAATATGTGGCTAAGCATCGGGTAAAAACTAATGATAATAGTATTGGGCCATTAATTTCAGAAAACTATTTTGAAAAACCACCCTATGATATATCCAAACTAATTAACAACCCAGATAAAAAACCCTATGCACTTTTATTCGAGCAACAAGATTGTCCAAATTGTTCGGTGCTGCATAAAAAAGTTTTTTCAGAAAAATCAACTCAAAATATAGTTTCAAAATTCTCCGTTATTCAGCTAGACATGTGGGCTGACACCCCGCTCATTAATGGCAAAGGTGTTAAAACCACAGCTAAACAACTAGCACAACAATTTGATGTGAAATACGCACCAACTATCATTGTATTTAATTCTGAGGGTAAAGAAATAATTCGTTCTGAAGCATTCTTTAAAACATTTCATACTCAGGGAATATTTCATTATGTATTAAGTGAAAGTTACAAAAAACAACCCAGCTTTCAACGCTACTTGTCAAAAAGAGCCGAGCATTTTGTCGAATCGGGTGTTGATGTTGATATTTGGGGTTATAAAGCCAACGCGTTACCCAAGCATAAATAATAAATTTTTAATTAACGGTTTTTATGCAAAAACCAGGAGGATACCGATATAATTAAAATAGAAGGAGTAAAAGCACTAAATATCGGGTGTATATTATTCGCTATTCCGGCTTGGCCAATTAATCTATTCCCAATAAAAAATGCAATACCTAATAAAAAGCCAATAACAATTCGTTTGCCGGTGCTGGTTCCCCGCCCCATACCAAACACAAACGGCAAAGCTAACATCACCATAGCAAAAATTGAAAGTGGTATGACAACTTTGTTCCAAAATGATAATTCATATTGAGAACTATCAAGACCATTTGACTTTAAATACTTTATATATTGATATAGTTTCCAAACGGATAACATTGCAGGTTCAATACTAACAATTTTAATAACGTCTGGCGGCAATAAATTATCCAATTGTAAAACATCTAAAAACTGCACTCGAATTTTATTGTTTCCAATAAAACTTTTTTTTACATTATTTAATATCCAACCTTCTTCAGTGCTATAGGTAGCCGATTCGGCAGAAGTTGCTAACTGCATGGCATTATTTTCATCAAAAGTAAAAATTTCAATACCTGAAAGTTTGCCTGAGGTACTAACACTTTGCACATGAACATATTTATCAGCATCACGCATCCATAAACCGGAATTGGTATTTAAACTTGCATTGCGATTTAAAGCTTTTAACCACAGTTGTTGTCCATATTGTTTCGAATTAGGAGCGACAAACTCACCAATTAGAAAACCAATTAAAATAACAATAAAGGCTGACTTTAATACCGCTATTGTAACTCGATTGAGTGTTACACCCGAGGCACGAATCACGATTAATTCGCTTCTATTAGCCAAAGACCCCATACCAATCATGACACCGAGTAATGTTGCAACAGGAATAAACTCATATGCCTGAGTCGGTAATGTTAATAAGGTGTATTGAACGGCTAACCAAATAGTATAATTACCTTGTCCAATTTTGCTAAATTCACCACTAAAATTAATAACAGCAAAAAGCGATGTTAATACCAGAATAACAATTGCAATATTGCCAACCACAACCTTTCGTATATATTTATCTAAAATAACCATTTAAATTTTAATTCTCTTTCGAAAAATATAACGTATGCCAGATTGCTTCAAAATAAATATCATAGCAATACTAAACATCACAATATGCAACCACCAAAAACTCGCTTCAATTGGTATTTTACCTTTCTCTAACCACGCTCGGTTGATATTCAATAGGTTGGCATAAGATATATAAATTAAAATTGCTACGGTTAATTTTGCATATTGCCCTTGCCGCGGTGATGTTCGACTAAGCGGCACCGCCAGAATTGACAAAACCAAACATAAAAACATAAACGAAATTCGCGAATGTAGCTCGATTTTATCCTCTAACTTATTTGATTCATATAAAGTTTTTGTATCAATGGATAATTTATGATAATTAATGCTGGTGGGTGGCTTTTGACGAATTCGTATACCGTGTTTTGCAAAATGCACTATGGAGTAATTACTATCACCAGGATTACCTTGGTAGCGATACCCGTTTGCTAACTCGATAAAATCATCCCCGGTTTTTTCGTCGATATACTTATAACCTGAATCTGCCGTGACGATAATATTACCTTCAACGTTTCGTGCTTGTACGAAGATATTTCTTAATTTTGTTTTTTTATCACTAACATGCTGTACATACAAAGTGCCCTCACCACCAGCAATATCGCGAAACCGTCCGGGATTTATGCCTTTAACCTCAGAAGATACTTTTGAATTTGCAGTTATGATGTCTGTTTGGTGGTGTGACCAAGGCGCTAAAAATAACGTTAAGAACCCTACAAATATTGCAAATAAAACTGATAATATAATAACCGAGCGTAAAACTTTAAGCTCGCTAACCCCGCTAGCTGCAAGTGCCGCCATTTCATTGTCTTTATACAAACGGCTTAATGCTAATAAAATTGATAAATACATCGCCAGAGGCAAAATAAAAACCAGATTACCAATACTCTTAAACCCCATCAACAGCATTATGGTATTAACTTGAAATAAGCCGCGCGCAGCATCATCAAATAAACGCAGTAATAGTGCACTTAAAAAAATCAGTAACAAAACAAAGGTAACACCAATGAAGGTCAACACAATTTCTTTGATAATATACCGATCAATAATCAATGACTGTTTTCCATTTTTATGTTGATAAATGCTGATTATATATGATGTTTAAAGTAAACTTGGTTAATAGTAATAAAAACTAACATCTATTTTACTTCATTTTAATAAAGATAAGATATTAATCAGATATTTGAATACTTCTGCTTATTATTAAGTATTCTATAATCCTAATATATTCTTAATAATTGAATTTATAACAAGCGTGTATAATGCTATATTATATACAATTAACCTATTGATTTTAGTATATTATTTCCTATATTTACAATTATTTTATATTTTTTTAAGGATCTCGAATGGAAATCAGTGTAAAAAGCGGCACCCCAGAAAAACAACGATCAGCTTGTGTTGTTGTTGGTATATTTGAACGTCGAAAATTATCGCCCGCTGCCGAGAGAATGGATGAAGCGACCAATGGCTATATTACTAGCATTTTACGTCGAGGCGACCTAGAGGGTAATTTAGGGCAAGTATTATTATTACATAATATTGAAAATGTACTGTGCGATCGGATATTGCTGGTCGGTTGCGGTAAAGAACGAAATATTAGTTATACACAATATCGTCAAATAATTATCGCTTCAGTAAATACTCTCAATGATACCGGGGCAATGGATGCGGTCAGTTATTTAACTGATCTGAATATCAAAGGCAAAGACACCCATTGGAAAGTCCGCCAAGCAGTAGAATGCATTCACCACACACTGTACAGCTTTGATAAATTAAAAAGTCAAAAAGATACCGAACGTCGCCCCATCAGAAAGTTAATTTTAAACGTCCCCAATCGTCGCGAGCTTAATCGTGGTGAACGTGCCGTGCGTGAAGGTAACGCTATTGCCGAAGGCAGTCGATTAGCCAGAGAACTTGGAAATTTACCGGGTAATATTTGCACTCCAAGCTATTTAGCAAAACAAGCTGTAAAAATTTCTACGCTGTATCAAAATATGACGGTAACCGTATTGGAGCAGGATGACATTGAAAAATTGGGTATGGGATCATTCCTGTCTGTTGCCAAAGGTAGCCGCCAAGCACCTAAGCTAATCACTATCGAATACTCTTTTCCGGGCAATGATTCAAAACCCTACGTCCTCGTCGGAAAAGGTATCACTTTTGATTCAGGAGGAATTTCAATTAAACCTTCCCCTGCCATGGATGAAATGAAATTTGACATGTGTGGTGCCGCCAGTGTCATTGGAACACTAGCAGCAATTGGTGAATTACAACCAGATATTAATGTTGTTGCCATCGTTCCTAGCTGTGAAAACATGCCTGATGGTGATGCCAATAAACCAGGGGATGTCGTCACCAGCATGGCAGGGCTAACCATCGAGGTTTTAAATACGGATGCTGAGGGACGCTTAATTCTATGTGATGCATTAACCTATAGTGAAAAATTCAATCCAAATGTTGTCATTGATGTTGCGACATTAACTGGAGCCTGTGTTGTAGCGCTTGGCAGCCAAGCAGCAGGATTAATTGGCAATCATTCGCCATTAATTAATGATTTACTGTCTGCCGGACAATACACCGGAGATCGTGCCTGGGAACTACCACTGTGGGATGAATACCAAGATCAACTCAAAAGTAATTTTGCTGATATCGCTAATCTCGGTGGTAAAGAAGCCGGTACAATTACAGCCGCCTGCTTTTTATCGCGTTTTACTAA
This sequence comes from uncultured Thioalkalispiraceae bacterium, assembly GCA_964514215.1. Lineage (GTDB taxonomy): Bacteria > Pseudomonadota > Gammaproteobacteria > UBA6429 > Thiohalophilaceae > CAYQUC01. The sequence continues at coordinate 2,238 of CAZEPW010000024.1, read as the reverse complement.
AAAATATAACTGGGCCCATCTGGATATAGCCGGCGTTGCATGGACCAGTGGTAAAAATAAAGGCGCAACAGGACGTCCAGTGCCGTTATTAACCCAATATTTATTAGACCAACTCTAAACATTTGATTAATAAAGTCACTTTTTAGTATAAAAGGTGGCTTTATCATCATATATCTAACAAATTATCTTTAAATATCAAATATATACCTTAACAGCTAAGAATATGATTTAAACTGTGTTAGAACGCGCAAAAGCACTGTATCATATGATACTGTTGCAAACATATTAGTTGTTTTACAAAAATTATTTTTTTCATTATGTTGAGTAATTTGTTGCTTAGTAAAGTACAATATGACACGTATCGATTTTTATATTTTAGATAGCTCTATACCCCAAGCTCGTGAAAATTTTGCATGCCGCCTGATTGAAAAAATTCAACAACAAGGGTATAGCATTTTTATACAATCTCACTCTACTCAACATGCTGAGTTAATTGATGATTTACTTTGGTCATTCAAGCCCGAAAGCTTTATCGCACACGCTCGAATAGACTCCGCTATTGCAAAGAATTGTTCAATCTTAATCGCTCAAACCGAACAATTAAGCACAAAACAAGCAATAACAACAAAAAGTAAACAGCACGATGTTTTAATCAATTTTGATGGCACGGTTCCAAATACATTTAGTCACTATAACCGGGTTGTTGAAATAATTAATAAAAATGATACTAATACGACCGATGATGCTCGGGTGAGATACACTCACTATAAAGATCGTGGTTATAAAATTGAATCTCACAATATAAGAGGCTAGTCGAGATGAATAAAAGGGGTTCCAACAAACAACATAATTTTGATGGCCTTGATCCGCAAAAATCTCTGATGAAATCGTTAGAATCTATTAAATCATTATTAAAGCAAGGTGACTCAAAAATTAGTGCGGCACGCGAAAATATTGCACGAGCTGACAATAGCATGAGCAGTGATAGCCTTGAAAATAGATTAGAAAAAAAATCAAAAAAACAACCAATCGAAAAAACAGCAAATATTAAAAACACAAAAATAGAGGTTGCAACATCAACTAAAACTTCTGATGCATTTGAAGTTTCTCTTGATTTTGAGATACCCGGTACTCTTGAAGAAATTATTGTCAAAGAGTTACCAGACCAAAATATTTTTAAATCCAAAAGCACTCCTGTCGTTAAACATAATTTAGATAGCAATAAGCCAATTGATAATGGCCCGTTAAATGATTTATATGATCATGATTTAATCGTGCCTATGTTAGATGAAGTGGTTGAACCTGAAGATGATGAATCATCACTTTTTAATATGGACAGTTCTTCCGAAATAAAATTGGATTCCATTTTAGAGGTTAATGATATCCACCTTTCGTTCGACGATGAAGCAGATGCGGATATCAATAAATCTAATGCAGATATTATTTCTTTTGAATTAGGCTCTAACGCAATTAAAAATAATCAAAAGACAGTTGAAAATATTTCGATAGATGATCCAGCATTAGAGATACCGAAGTCTCAAAATAGTATTTTGTTTATTGAGGATTCTCAAGTTGATATAAAAACAGATAGCCCAACGAATTTAACAACAAAGCCAGTTAAGGATCAAGTGGTTATAAAAGAGACAACCTTAAAAAAATCTCAAATAGCCGAAACCAAAACGGATTTAACTCCCGCAATAGCAAGTGCAAGTTATACTAATGAAGTGTTAAGCAATCTTGCGAGTGCTGAAAACGAGAGTAAGACGGTTAAACAAAATACCTCCAGTAAATCATTCGTTAAAGACACTGACTTTTCTAAAATCGCAGGACTTGATACTCTAGAAATAAATTCAAAAATAATGAACGACTTACAAAATAGAGTGGAAAAACGAGTCCATAACCGTTTAATCCAGTTGATTGTTCAGCTCGATGAAGAAATCCAAGATATATTAACGGATGAAATTAAGCTTTGTATAACTCAAAAAACGAATACCAAAAATAACGACTAATCCCTAGTGATTAAATTCCTCTTACTCCTTAATTGATAATATTTACCCAAACCCTCTTTTTAACACTGCCTAATTGATTCAGCCAGTACATCAAGTAATCTAAAATACGTATTTTAAATAATGTAATTAACCTGAACTCGGGATAAGAAAAATATTTATTGCTGTTCGAAAATACTATGCGAGCACAAATGTGAGGACAAGGTGAATTGCGTAGCAAGAGAAAGTGGCC